>CAJFVX010000017.1 GCA_904420585.1 Candidatus Howiella intestinavium
GACAAAGTCGACAAGCTGTAGAAGAGGGGGCAAGCCCCCCCTTCTAACATTCCCCCCTACAAATCCCGCAGGAGCGGGATTTGTCGTGTGCGTGACCCGACGCACATGTCGCCGGTTTCTGCGATGTAAATGGCTTTCATTGGTTTTTCTACAGTCTGAAGCGGCGTCGGAGCGAATGGCTCCGGCGCCGCTTGTCTATGTTAGGCTAGTCGGCCATGGACATGGCCAGGGCGTGGACCTTCTTGAGCAGGTCGGGGATGGGCAGGTGCTGGGGACATACCTTCATGCAGGCGCCGCAGGCCACGCAGGCGGAACCCTGCTTTTCCGGCGGGGTGTCCTTTAAATACCGCTGGCGGATGTGGTAGTCGTTGTCGAATTTCAGGTAGTTGTCATAGCAGGCCAGCAGATGGGGGATGTCCAGGCCTTTGGGGCAGTCCTTACAGTACCAGCAGCCGGTGCAGCCGGTCACCGGCAGGGCGTCCATAACGTCCATGGCCCGGTCGATGGCGTCGTACTCCTCCTTGCCCAGGGGGCACAGGGGGGAGAGGGTGCCGAGGTTATCCTCCAGCTGTTCCATGGTGGTCATGCCGCTGAGCACGGTGGCCACCCCCGGCAGGGAGGCGGCGAACCGGATAGCCCAGGAGGCAACCGATTTGTCGGGCTCCCTGTCGGTAAAGATTTTCACCATATCCTTGTGCATCCGGGCCAGGCTGCCGCCCCGCACCGGCTCCATGATAATGACCGGCAGGCCCCGTTCCTCGCACATCTTATACATCTCGTCGGCCCGGCCGTGCCGCCAGTCGTAATAATTGATTTGCAGCTGGACAAAATCCCAGTTGTAGCCGTCGAGAATCTGGCGCAGCACCTCGGGGGAGTCGTGGAAGGAGAAACCGGCGTGGCGGATGCGCCCCTCGGCCTTCAGCCGGTCCAAAAAGGCGGGCGCCCCCAAATCAAGGGCCTTCTGCCACAGGTTCTTGGACAGGGCGTGGAGCAGATAGTAGTCTATGTATTCGGCGCCCAGACGCTCCAGCTGAATCCCAAAGGTTTTCTCCAAATCCGCCGGCTCCTTCAAATCCCACAGGGGCATTTTGTCGGCGATAAAAAAGCGGGAGCGGTCGTACCGGCCAATGAGGGCCTCTTTTAAGAATTCCTCGGATTTCCCGCCGTGGTAGGGGTAGGCCGTATCAAAATAATTTACGCCTCCGGCGATGGCCCGGTCGATGAGGGCCATGGCCTTTTCCTTATCGATTTGCCCGTCCTTCTCGGGGAAGCGCATGCAGCCGTATCCCAGAAGGGACACGGTATTTTCGCAAAAGGCCCGCTTGGTTATGGCTGTTTCCATAGTAATCCGCCGTCCTTTCCCATTCCGAATGATTTAGTATCATGATACCACGCCGGGGACTGAAAAGCAATCGGGCCGGGGCGGCGCAGAAGATAAATTTGGCGGGTTTCTTCTGTTGACCTTTTGGGGGCTCTACGGTACAATATCCTTTGGATTTATGTCGGAATAGACAAAAAATGCGCCCTTTGGCGCAAGGGAGGTCAACTGCTTTGGTGAAAGTATCCCCGTCCGTCCTCACGGCGGACTTTCTGGAATTGGAGGGCGCCCTGCGGCAGCTGGAGGCCGCCGGCACCGATATGCTGCATCTGGACGTCATGGACGGCCTGTTTGTACCCAACCTGTCCTTCGGCATGCCGGTGATAGAATCCATAAAAAAGCACACCCGGCTGCCGCTGGATGTGCATTTGATGATTGACCGGCCTCACCGGTATATCGCCGACTTTGCCAAGGCGGCCGACTGGCTGGGCTTCCACTACGAGGCCGGCTCTCCCGTGGCCGAGACCCTGAAACAAATCCGGGAACTGGGCTGCAAGGCCACCCTGACCATTAAGCCGGCCACCCCGGCCGAGGAAATATTCCCCTATCTGCCCCTTTGCGATATGGTGCTGGTTATGTCGGTGGAGCCGGGCTTCGGCGGACAGAAGTTCATGCCCTCGGCTTTAGACAAACTCCGGGCCTTGCGGGCCGAGGCCGAAAGGCAGGGCCTTTCCCTGGAACTGGAGGTGGACGGCGGCATCAACGCCGAGACCGCCCCCCAGGCCGCGGCCGCCGGCGCCACCGTGCTGGTGGCGGGCAGCTTCCTCTTCTCGGCCGCAGATATGGGGGCCACCGTCCGGCAGCTGCAGCAGCTGTAAGGCTACTGGGCCCGCCCCAGGGCCTGCCCCACCCGTGCCACCGCCCGGCCGCCGGCCAGCAGCCGGCCGTGTTCGGCCGTGTAGGCTGCGGCCGCCGCCGTGCGGTAGACGGCCACAGCATATTCCTCCATCTGCCGGGGGGCAAAGCGGTCCTCCGGACGGGGGCGGTAGATTAAGCGGTAGCCGTCGCCCCAGATGTACAAATCGCTTTCGGCCGCCGCCGTCTCCGGCCGGGAATACAGCTGCTCCATGGCGGCCAGCATGTCGTCGGCCCCGGCAAATTCGAAGGTATAGACCGCCCCGCCCGTCCGGCGCAGGCGCAGCCGCCGATCCCCGGATACCGGAAAGGCCCGGGCCGGCTGGATGTCGGCCGCCGGCCCGTCGGGGTCGGCCAGCATGGTGAAATAGAGTTCGCACCCCCCGCCCGGCGCGGGAAAGGCTTCGATGAGCAGCCGCCCCGGCTGGAACCGGAAGCCGGTTTCGGCGCTGGCTTGGGCCATCAGGGCGCTCAAAGCCCGGCGGGTCAGGGGGTTTTCGTAGTCCAGCTGTTCATAATCGAGGGAAAACCGGCGCAGTTCGGCGCCCGTCAGGGTGATTTTCAGCCTGCCCGGCTCCTCCAGGGATATGTGCATGTCGGCGCCTCCTCCAAGACGTATTCGCCGCGGACGGGCCTATCTATCGGCAGCCGCCCTTCTTTTGGGGCGGGAAACCCGCATCGCTTATTCCTATAATATTATGCGGACAAGCAGTATGCAAGAGGTGAAAAAAGGATGCAAATTTCTGCCAGAAAAGGCGTGAAATTTTACCAAAAGGAAGCGATTAGCCTGGAGGTGGAGCCGGCCCGTCCCCAGGCCGAACTGGTGGTGCCCCTCAGCGTCGTGAGGGGGGAGGCGCTGATGCTGGCCGTCCAGCCCGGCAGCCGGGTGGAGAAGTACCAGGCGCTGGCCAGGCCCGAGGGGGAGGGCTGCCCGGTGTACGCCCCCGTGTCCGGCCGCTTTGCCGAAGTGGTGGAGCGGCGGGTGCCGGGGCTGGGGAAAACCCCCTGCGCCCGCATAGAGGTGGAACCGGAAAAAGAGGATAAATCCCGTCCCAAGCGGCGGACAGGACGGTATACGGCCGCCGGCGGCCTGCAGGTTAGCGAGGAGCGGGGACAGCGGAAGGATTTGACCCTGCGGCGGCTGGTGGGCATCGCCAAGCGGGCCGCCATTGTGGACGAGAAGGACGGCCGGCGGCTTTGGAAGAAGCTGGAGGAACTGGAGGAGGGGGAAAAGCCCGCCTGGGTCTACGCCGACGGCATCGACGACCAGCCCTTTATGGCGGCCGGCCTGGCCGTATTGTCCAGCTTTGGAGCCCAGGTGGCGGCGGGACTCCGTATGCTCTGCCAGGCTCTTTTGGCCCAGGGGGGCATCCTGGCCCGGGCCGGGGAGGAGGCCGATGCCCTTTTGTCCGAAGAATATTTCGGCTTTCCCGTGCAGTATATAAGGGGAAAGTACCCCAGCGCCCCGGCGGTGGATGCCTTTTTGGAGAGCCTTCACGGCATTCGGTTTGGCGTGGGGGCCCTGCTGGCCCTTTGCCGGGCGGTGGAGGATGGCACCCCCCAGACCACGGCGGTGGTGACGGTGGCGGGGGACGGCGTGCAGGCCCCCCTGCATATCGAAGCCCCCCTGGGCGTCACGGTGGGAGGCCTGCTGGAGCAGTGCGGCGCCTTCGGCGTCATCCAGCGGGTGGTGGCAGGCGGGGTTATGACCGGCCGCATCGCCGGGCCCCAGTCCCCCCTCCACCCGGGGATTACCGCCCTCACCGCCCAGGCCGTGGTGACCGAGCCGCCCCACACCACCTGTACCGGCTGCGGCCGGTGCGCTCAGGTCTGCCCGGCGGGCCTGGCGCCCTTTTATCTCTACCGGGTGGCCAAAAAGAGCCGCCCTGCCCGGCTGGAGGAACTGGGAGGCTGGCAGTGCATAGAATGCGGCTGCTGCTCCTACGTCTGCCCCTCCGGCCTGCCCCTGGCGGCCTGTACCCGCTGGATCCGCCGTACCTTAGAGGCGGCCGAAAAGAAGGGAGCGCGCCGGCACATCCCCCAGGAAAGGGCACCGGAAAGTGAGCGGACAGAGGGAGCTGTCCCGGCAGAGCCTTCGGCGGAACGGCCGGCCAGCAAGGCCCCGGCACAGAATCGGCCGGAGATTCTGGATAAAAAAGGAAACGCGGCGTACCCGACCGGCCGGTCTATAGAAAAGGCGCCGGCCGCCGGAGAAGGGGAGAGCGGGCCGGCATCGGTCACAGACGACGCCGGGACGCCCGGGCGAAAATGGTGGAAAGGCTTTGGTAGAAAGGTTCCCGAGACGGTGGAACCCCTGGCGGCGGATACGGGACGGTTGCCGTCTGCTTCTGAAAATACAGAGGCCGCGGATAGCGTTCCTCCCGCAAAAAAGAGGAAAAGCCGGAAAAGTGCGGCTGCATCCGGGGAAGGCTCCATAGAGGGGATGCCTCCGGAAGGAACCCTTGAAAAAGGTCCTGACGGCAGCCTGATGGAATCGATGCTGCCTGCGGCTTCCGGAGATACGGTCCCGGAGAAGGGAAAAAAGCGAAAGAAACGGAACCGAGTGGATTTCTCTCCGGAGGATACTGCGGAGGGAACAGTCCCGGAAGAGAGCCGGCGGCGGTTGGAAATCCCCGCCGAAGAAGGGATGGAGACATTCGAGACCAAAAAGCGAAAGAAGCACAGCCGGACATCTTGGCCTGGGGAGGATTCCGTGGATAGGATGGCATCCGAAGAAGGCCGCTGGAAGATAGATATGCCCGCCAGCCCTGAAGACGCGGCGGAGGCCGAGACATCCCCTGCGAAAAAGCGGCGGGGATGGGGCCGGGCATCCGGGACTGCAGAGGAACAGGCCACCGTTTATTTGACGGCCGATTTGGAGTTTGTGGAAGGTCCGGCCCCGGCATCGGGAAAAAAGCGGCGGGGACGCCGGCCGGCAGATGAACCCCGGCCGGAAGAATCCTCGCTGGATGTAGATACGGCCGGCCAAGGACGGACGGCAACGGATAGCTCCGCTGCCACAGCAGAAAAAAAGATACCGGCGGCCGCCGGCCGGAAGGAGGGGACGCGCCGTGGCAAAAATCAATAAAGCCGCCCCCTTCCTGCGGTGCGGGGAGACCGCCCGCATGCGGCGGGGGGATATGTTGGTGGCTCTCCTGCCGGCCGTGATTATCGCGGTGATGCAGACCGGCCTGCGGGCTTTGTTTTTGTCGGCGGTTTCGGCCTTTGCGGCCTGGCTGGTGGAATCGGTGTGGCTGTTTGTATTCCGCCGCAAGCTGGCCGGGATAGCCCCCATAACCATGGGCCTGCTCATCGCCTTAATCTGCCCCGTGTCGGTGCCCTGGTGGCTGCCGGCGGCGGCCAGCGGGGCGGGCGTCCTGCTTGTGCGCCTGCCCTTTGAGGGTATGGCCCGGCCGCCCTTCCAGCCCATGGCCTTTATGTGGCTGCTGCTCTGCCTGCTGTTCCCGGCCTGGATGAACGTCTTCCCGGCCATCGGGTCGGACAATATCCTGCCGGTCTTCGGCTCCCCCGGCACTTTTGAAGAGGGGGCTTCCATTTCCTACATGCTGGGGATTCAGTCCCGGCCGCATTACAGCCTGTCCGAACTGCTGGTGGGCAATCTGCCCGGCCCCATGGGCGTCACCAGCCTCTTTGTCATAGCGGCCTGTGCCGTCTACCTGATTTACCGGCGGGCCATCGCCTGGCAGGCCGCCGCCGGCATGACCGGCGTATGCGTCCTGCTGGGGCTGCTGGTGGACCGGAGCCACGCGGGGGCGGGCTGGTCGGTGCTCTACGAGCTGTCGGCGGCCGGCTTCCTCTTTGCCGCCGTATATGTGGCGGCCGACACGGCCTCCATCCCCCGCCTGCCGGAGGCCCGTCTGCTTTACGGGGTGCTGTGCGGCTGCCTCGCCATGATTTTCCGCTATCTGGGGATGGACAGCGGCGGCCTGCCGGCGGCCATCCTGCTGTCCCAGGTCATCAGCCTGCCCTTTGACCGGGTAGTTCTCTACATGCGCCAGGGGGAGAAGCGGGATTTCTACCGGCTGCACCGCCTGTACTTCCGCCGCCTGCGCCAAAGGCAGGATACCCGCATGGAACAGGAAAGCGGGCGGGAGGACTGACAAGGCTTTCACAGATAATAAAAAATAAGACCCGCTGCGGCCTGCTTTTAACAGCACCGCGGCGGGTCTTTTTCACTTGTATCGCAGCTTACAGATGGGGTGCGGCGGCCGCCAGCACCTGCCGATCGCTTTCATAGGTGATGCGGGCCGGGGCATCGTCCAGGGGCACCCATTCCACGGCGTTTACCTCGCTGAGCTGGGGATGGATTTCCCCCTTGGGGCGCCGGCCGATAAAGTATACCACATCCTTGACCACGCCGGGAAAGGGGGAATAGGTCGTTACCGTCCGGAAGGCCGTATCGATATCCACCCGCAGGCCGGTTTCCTCCCGGATTTCCCGGGCGGCCGTCTGGATTTCGGTTTCCCCCGCCTCCACGTGGCCCTTGGGGAAGGCCCAGTGGCCGGCGTTGTGCCGGATGAGCAGCACCTCCGGCCCCTTTTCTGTCTGCCGGACGACTACCGCCCCGCAGGATTTTTCCTTCTTATCCATACCTTTCTGCCTCCTTACGGCCGGGACAAAGCGGGGGCTTCGGCCTGCACGCCCGGCACCTTATGCATTTCCAGCTGGGCGGTGACTAAGCCGTAGTAAATGCCCTTTTTCTCCAGCAGTTCGTTGTGGGTGCCCGCCTCGGCCAGGCCGTGCCGGTCGATGACCAGCAGCCGGTCGGCGTTGCGCAGGGTGGACAGCCGGTGGGCGATGGCGAAGGTGGTCCGCCCCTCGGTGAGCCGGTCCAGGGCCTGCTGGATTTGGTATTCGCTTTCGGTGTCCAGGCTGGAGGTGGCCTCGTCCAGAATCAGCAGCTTGGGGTCCCCCAGGATGGCCCGGGCGATGGCCACCCGCTGCCGCTCGCCGCCCGACAGGTTGTGCCCCTTTTCCCCTACGTAGGTATTGTACCCGTCGGGCATCTTGCAGATGAAGTCGTGGGCGTTGGCCATTTTGGCCGCCCGGATGACCTCTTCATAGGTGGCCTCCGGCCGGGCGAAGCGGATGTTGTTGAGGATGGTGCCCGAGAAGAGGAAGGTCTCCTGAAGCACCACCCCTATCTGGGAGTGGAGGGCATGTAAGGAGATATCCCGAATGTCCACCCCGTCGATGGTGATGGAGCCGTCGTCCACGTCGTACAGCCGCATGAGCAGGTTGATGAGGGTGGATTTGCCCGCCCCGGAGGGGCCTACCAGCCCGATCATTTCCCCCTTCTTCACCGAAAAGCTCATATTCTCCAGCACCGGCTCATAGGACTTGTAGCCGAAGGTGACGTTTTTAAACTCCACATTTCCCTGGATTTTGATATCCCTGGCTCCGTCCCGGTTTACAATATCGGGCTGTTCGTCCAGCACGTCGTAGACCCGCTCCAGGCCGGTAATCATGCGCATGAGCCGGCGGGGCAGCATGGTCATCCAGCTCAAAGGCCCGTAGAGGATGCCGGCGTAGGAGATGAACTGGTTTAATCCGCCCACTGTAAGGCCTGTGCCGGACAGGACGTCCAGGCCGCCGAAGTAGGTGACAAAGTAGATGCCCATGCCCATGACGAAGGTCAGCATGGGGTAAAAGGTGGCCCAGAATACCTCGTTGCGCCGCTGGACCCGGGCGAAGTCCACGGCCAGGTCGTTGAAGCGGGCGGCCTCGTCCTTCTCCTTGCCGAAGGATTTCACCACCCGCATGCCCGAAAGCACGTCCTGCAAAGAGCTGTTGAGCTTATCGCTCTTGTGCCGCTGGTTGCGGAACATGCGGTGGATCTTCTTGCGCCATAAAAAGGAAAGCAGCATGACAATGGGCAGGAAGACAAGGGAGAGCAGGGCCAGCTTCCAGTTGGCCGCGAACATATAGATAAGAGCCCCCAGCATGGTGATGAGGGTGGAGAGCATATTGCCGAAGGTGTCCTGCATGAACTGACGGATTTCGCTGGTATCCCAGGTGATGCGGTTCATCAGGTCGCCGGGCTTGCGGCCATGGAGGAAGGTTAGAGACAGGGCCTGCACCTTTTCGTAGAGTTTGGCGCGCAAATCCATGCTGATGCGGGCGCCCAGGGAGGTGCACCACCAGTTGCGGATGACGGTGGTGGCGATGGTCAGGGCGGTGATGAGCAGCATGGCCCCAATAAAGCCCAGCACGTCCCCGGCCGTGCCGGTTTTGGGGGTCAGGACGCCGTCGATAAACCGCTTCTGCACCTCTGGGCCCAGCAGGCTCAGGAAGGCTGTGGCCACCATGAAAATAGAAATCAGCAGCAGTTGCACCCAGTAGGGCTTACACAGGCGCAGAAACTTGCGGAAGGTGGTGCCCTTCCCGTCGCAGTGGGGGCATTCCCTGGTGCCCGGCAGGGCTCGGCCGCACTTGGGACATACCTTTTCGTGCTCCAGGCTCTCCACCAGATGGCGGCCGCCCTTCATGAAGACCTTGGCTCCCCGGGCCACATAGGCCACCCTGGAGACATGCCGCATGGAGAACCGGCAGACAAACTGCCACTTGCCGTCCATCTGAACGGTCAGCAGGCCGCAGCCCACCTGGGGTTCGCACTTGATGTCTTCGCAGGCCGAAAGGGGGATTTCCCGCAAAAGGCGCTCCTTATCAAACAGGAGCAGCCGGCGCCGGGTCACGGCCAGGTATCCCGCCTTGTATTCCGGAGGGCCGAAGCCGCCGGCCTCGTCCAGGTCGTAGGGGACGCAGTAGGCGATGGATTCCTCCGCCTCCAGATGCGCCGCCCCTATCAGCGCTTCCGGCAGGGTATAGTGTAAATTCAAACGGAATAACCTCCCTTGCGGCAAGCGGATGCCGCCCGGTTTTAGATAAACAAATCCAGCTTTTTCAGCTCCGAGCTGGAAAGCTTCCCTGTGTCGGGGATTTCAAAGCGGTTGCCGTCCAGATCCGAAATCAGCAGCCGGGTATCGGTCAGGCGCACCACCGAGCCGCCGTTCATGTGGATGGTGAACCGGCAGGCCCCCCGGTCGGTGAGCACGTCGAAATAGGCATAGCCATATTCGTCCTTGATGTCCAGGATACGGGTGATGACCGGGGTAAAATACCGCAGGTTCATCTGCTCCAAGAGCATGTCGGCCGCCTCTTTATCCAAATCGGACAGGTTTTCAATGATGCCGATTTCCTTTGCCTTTTCGTCCGGCTCCCGGATGGAAATAAACCTGTCCGGGTCGGTGAAGGGGAAGGTGCGGAAGACGGCTATGCGGTCATAATGCCTGCCGGCATAGTCCAGGCTGACAAAGCCCCCCGGCGTGCGCCGGAACACGGCGTTGTCCTTGTTTAAATACCGGATTTCCAGCAACTCCTCGGTTTCCTTCGCAATATCCTCCAACTCGGTATCCGGCATGTGCTTTTCTTTATCCATCTTTTCCTGCCTCCTCTTATGCAGAGGTTTTATTCCAGGCCCCGCATGGCCAGGGCCTTGCTCTGCAGCTGCATCAGCTTGTAATAGGTGCCCTTCTTTTCAATCAGTTCGGCGTGGGTGCCCGCTTCGGTGATGCGGCCGTCGTCCAGCACCACCAGGGAATCGGCGTTTTTCAGGGTGGACAGCCGGTGGGCGATGGAGAGGGTCGTCCGGCCCTTTACCAGCTTGTCTAAGGACGCCTGGATGGCCTGTTCGGTCTCGGTGTCCACCGAGGCGGTGGCCTCGTCGAGAATCAGGATGCGGGGGTTGGCCAGGATGGCCCGGGCGATGGAGATGCGCTGCCGCTCGCCCCCCGAAAGCTGCCGGCCGGAGGAGCCGATGACCGTATCGTACCCGTCGGGCATGCGGCAGATGAAGTCGTGAGCGCTGGCCGCCACCGCCGCCGCCACAATATCCCGCCGGGAGGCGGCCGGGTTGGCGTAGGCGATGTTCTGAGCCACCGTACCCATGAAGATGTAGGTCTCCTGGGACACCATGGCCACATTCCGCCGCAGATCGGCAAAGGCCATATCCCGCAGATTGACCCCATCCAGGGTGATGTTCCCTTCATTCGGGTCGTACAGCCGGGAGATGAGGTTGACCAGGGTGGATTTCCCCGCCCCCGACCGGCCCACGATGCCCAGCATCTTCCCGGCCTCCACCTCCAAGGACACGTCCTTGAGCACCGGCTTGTGGGGCTCGTAGCCAAAGGTCACATGATCCAGCTTGATATGCCCCCGGATAGTCTTCATGGCGACAGGGCGGGGGCTCTCCACCACCTCGGGAGCGGCGTCGATGATTTCAAAAATCCGCTGGGCGGCGTTGATGCTTTCGGCAAAGGAGCGGAAAAAGTTGGACATGAAGTCCAGCGGCCCGTTGAGCTGGGTCACGTAGCCCACAAAGGTGATGAGCAGCCCCAGTTCCATGCCGCCGCCGTTCAGAACCAGCAGGGCCCCCAGGCCCCACACCGCCACCTGGGTGATGTTCTCCACCGCCACATACAGCCCGTTGTACCAGTTGTCGTTGCGGACAATGCCCATTTCGGCGTTCCGTACCCGGGCGTTGTACTTGGTAAAGCGCTTTATTTCCCCTTCCTCCTGGCCGAAGGCCTTGACCACCCTGGCGCCGGTGATGTTGTCGTTAATCTGGGCGTTGAGGTTGCGGTTGGCCCGGTGCCGCCGGCCGTAGGCGTTCCAGACCCGGGGCAGCAGCTTGTAGCTGATGAGCATGAGCAGGGGCAGCAGAAGTAAAGAGACGATGGCCATTTTCCAGTTCATACGCACTATGACCACCACCGTGGCGACGATGGTCAAGATGTTGATAAAGAAGTAAGGCAGCTGGTCGATAAAAAAGCTGGTGACCTGGTCGGCGTCATTGAGCACCCGCACCATGAGGCCGCCGGTCTGGCGGTTGCTGTAGAAGCTGATGGACAGCCGTCCCATGGAGTCGAAGACCTGGGATTTTAAATTCTTGACCACGTCGGGGACAATCTGGGCCGTGAAAACGCCGCTGACAATCCCCAGCAGCTGCAATAGGATTTTGGCGCCCGCCATGGTGATGACCAGCCCCAGCAGAGCGGCGGCAAACCGGCCGGCGGGCAGGCCGATAAATTCTAAAAAGGCCTCATTTTTGCCCAGCACCTGGTCGTAGAGCACCGTGCCGTTAAGGTAGGGCCAGACCAGGTTAAGGCCGGCCGTGGCCAGGATGCAGAGGAACATGATGGCGATTTTCAGCCGGTGGGGCTTGAAATAGGAGAGCACCCGCATGAAGATGGAGCGCCTGTCCATGCATTTGGGGCAGACCTTCCGCCCCCGTTCGGGATAGGGGGCCCCGCACTTGGGGCAGAATTCCCGGGGATGCTCCTCCCGGTAGTCGGCGTCGGTGAGGGATTCGCCCTTTTTCATCTTATTGTAAATGCGGCAGAGCCGCCGGAATTCCCCCATACGGGTATTGGTGAAGGCAGCCAGCCGCCGGTCCTCCGTCCCCGTAGCGTAGAGGACGCCCCCGGCCACCAGGTTCTGCACTTCCAGCCGGTCCATGTCGGCTGTGGGCAGGATGCGCACGGCCCACGTCCGTTCCTTTGCCGGGCTGGCCGGTTCCCCGTATCCGGCAAATACCCGGGGAGTGCCCTCCGTCCCGGCGGCGGCCAGGGCCAGCCGGTCCTTCGTGAGGATCACCCAGCAGTCGGCGTATTCGCAGTCTAAGGTCATATCGGAAAAGGCAGCAAATAAAATGTCCGATTCGGTTATTCTGTAGCCGGACAGGGTTTTTGACAATTCTTTGGGTAGCTTTGCAGGGCTGTACATGAAGCGCTGAAGCCTCCTCTCGGAATACCGCTTGAAAAACGTTGCACTTGCAACGGTGGCACCGGCTCCTATTATACGGCGGCCGGCAGGATTTGTCTATAGCGATGCCGTAAAATTTTCCCATCCCAAAGGGGGGAGGGCCAAAAAGCGGGCGGCCATTGGAAGCCGCCCGCTTTTTACTTGCCGAAGACCTGCTTTTCCGAGCCGTCGGTATTCATGCGGACAAAGTCGCTGTTTTCGTCGAAGTAGTAGATTCTTTCGTCGTCGCAGGACAGGTTCTGGAAGACCCCTTCCCCGATTTGCTCGATGTTCTGGTCGGAAAAGGACATGGCGTACAGGTTCTCCCCCTGGGTGTACACCAGGTAATCGGTGGTCACGTTGTACTGGTCGACGGGGGCCAGTTCGGTGACGGCTTGCGTATTGGCCGTATTGCACCAGCAGAGGAGGCCGTCGGGGTTACGGAAATAGATATACTGGCCCCGGATGAGGAAGTCGGTCATCTCGGTATCCACCAGCAGCTGGTTTTCGGTGCCGTCGGTCAGGGCCGTCCAGAGCTTGCCCTCTTCCCCGATGTAAAAAATCCGCCGGGCGGAGATGTAGTAGTTCCCGGTGGGGTAGATGCCCAAAGCGGAGGTCTTGCCGTCGTCCATCCGCTGCTTGTGGAGCTGGCCGTCCACGGTGTAGTAAATCCAGCGGCCCACAATCAGGGGATTTTCGGCGGTTTCCATGAGGGTGATTTTAATGGAGCCGTCGTAGAGCACCTGGGTCAGCCCGCCGTTCTCGGTGTATACATATCCCTCGGCCGTGGCGAAGGAGGGGCCGTCGCCCCCCTCCCCGATGCGGTTGCAGGTGTCGCCGAAGAGGTGGTAGATACCCTTGTCGTCCGGCCGGCAGAAGAAGAGAATGTCGTCCCCCGGGGCGATGCGGCCGCCGTTGAGCAGGTTGCCCCCCCGGTTGTAGGGATTGGCCATGGGTACGTCGTCAGGGGAGAAGAGGATGAAGCCCGCCGCCGCCAGGGAAAAGACCACCAGCAGGGCCACGAAAATATTGGCGATGCGGGAAGCCGGCTGTTTTTCCATTTATGCGTCCTCCTTCCGGGCGCCCTTGAGGCCGGAGCCCTCGGCGTACTTGTTGAGCAGCTCCTCCCATTCCTCTTGGCCCATGACCCCTTCTTCCTTGGCGTGTTTCTTGTAGATTTCTTTGGTCAGCTTGTCATAGGCCGCGTTTTCCGCCCGGCGCTCCCGGACGTGGATGACAAAGAGGATGACGGCGGCAACCAGCAGGATGATAAGGGGCAGCACATGCCGGAAAAGGTAATTGGATATGCCGTTGTTGGCAAATTCGTCCTGCCCGGCCAGGGCCTGGTAGTAATGTACCAGCAGCAGCACCGAGGACAGGGCGGTGCAGATGAGGGCGGGCAGGGACTTGCGGGCAAAAACCAGCACCAGGCCGGCGATTTGCAGGATGGTCATGCCCAGCACCAGATAGAGGGCGCTGCGGTAGTCGGCGTCGTTGATTTCGGCCAGGCCCTGGGCGGAATCCTGCAAAAGCAGCCACCGGCCCAGCATGTAGGCCAGGTTGATGACGAGGGAATAGAGGAAGCCGATGATATAGAAGATCTTGGCGATGGTGTATATCCGGCCGCCCACATGGCCCCAGCGCTCCTTGTCCTCCAGCCGCCGGCGGTATTCCTGCCGCCGGACGAAGAGCAGGAGGGCTTGATTCTTTTTGGCATGCGCCATTTTGTATCACCTTTCTCTTATGGGGTTACCCCTTGCTTTCCCGCAGCACGGCGGCCAGCTGCTTTAAGGACGGGGGTTTGCCGTACATCAGGGTGCCCACCCGGTAGATTTTGGCCGACAGCCAGGCGAAGAAGCCGGCCGCCACGCCGGTTACGGCCACCGACAGGACAATTTCATAAATGGGCACCTGGCTCATGGACACCCGCACAAACATGCACATGGGGGCGAAGAAGGGGACGTAGCTGCAAACCCGGATGAGCAGGGAGAAGGGGTCGGCCATGCCCATAAAAGATAGGATAAAGCCCGCCACGCACAGCAGGATAATGGGGGTGGCGGTGGTGTTGATGTCCTCCACCCGGCTGACCAGGCTGCCCAGGGCGCCGAAGAGGGAGGCGTACAAAAGATACCCCAGCAGGAAGAAAACCACCATCAGAAGAAGGATATAGGGCGGGGCCTCCAGCACCCCCGACACAAAGGGGACGTTCATCCAGAAATCCTTTGCAAAGCCGATGCCGACGGCTCCCACGGCCAGCCAGACCACCATTTGGCAGAGGCCGGCCAGCCCCACGCCGATGATTTTGCCGAAGATAAGGTTGTTGGGGTTGGCCGAGGTGATGAGCAGTTCCATGGCCCGGGAGCTTTTTTCGGTGGCGATGGAGGTGGCCACCAGCTGCCCGTAGAGCATGATGCTGATATACAGCAGCAGGATGAGGATGTAGGTTAGGGCGTAGGTACTCATAATATCCTTGCCCGAGGTCTCCATGGCCGACACCTGAGGCGCGGACATGGCGTCCAGAATCTGGGCCTCGGTAAGGCCGGCCTGCCCCAGCATATACTGCTGCCGGTAGGACTTAAGAGCCCCGCTGATTTGCTGGTATTCAGACGACATGACGGCGTTCTTGGCGTAGTAGGTAAAGTGCAGGTCGTCCTCCACGGTCAGGGCCCCGTCCAGCTGGTCGTTCTGGATGGCCGCGGCCGCCGTGTCATCGTAGGCGCCGGTGGCAAAATCCAGCTGGCAGCCGGGCAGAAGGGCCTCCAGTGCCTCCCGGTCGGCGATGACGCCGTCGGGGTCAAAGACCTGGATGACGGCCTGTGCACCTGCATCCCCGCCGGCGGCGGAAGAGCTGTCGCCCTTTCCGACGAACAGGGGGGGCAGGATGGTCAGGGCCAGCAAAAGCAGGGCCACCACAATGGTGATACCCATAAATACCTTGTTTTTCCGGAAGGTGGTGAACTCGTACCCCACCACCGTTTTCAGTTGCGCGGCGGGATGCTTCATGCCTCTTCACCCACCCTTTCCACAAAAATCTGCTCCAGGGTAGGCTCCATAACCTGGAAGGTCTCCACCCTTTGGCCTGCGGCCAGGATGGCCGCCAGCAGCCGGTCCTTGTCAGCCGGGGCCGCCACCCGCACCACGGCGGCTGCGCCGTTTTCGGCCGCCTTACCGGGTATCTCCGGGGAGATGTCGGCGACAAAGCCGTCCAGCCCGCCGGCGGCCCGCAGGGCTTCCAGCCGGCCGGCCGAATCCCCCCCGTCCAGGGCCACCAGGATGCGGGTGCGGTCGTAGCTGCGCTTGATGTCCCGCAGGTTGCCCTCCAGGGCGATGCGACCTTTATCCAGAATGGCGATGGAGTCACAGAATTCTTCCACGTACCCCATCTGGTGGGAGGAGAAGAGAACAATTTTCCCCGCCGCCGCCTGCTCGGACACAATCTCCTTAAGCAGCTGGGCGTTGACCGGGTCCAGTCCGGAGAAGGGTTCGTCCAGAATCACGATGTCGGGGTTGTGCAGCAGGCAGACCCCCAGCTGAATCTTCTGCTGGTTGCCCTTGGACAGGGTGCGCAGCAGGGCGTCCCGGTACTGGCCCATTTCCAGCCGCTCCAGCCAGTAGTCGGCGCTTTTCTTGGCCTCCTGCCGGGAGAGGCCCCGCAGGCGGCCGATGTATACCATCTGGTCGATAATCTTCTGTTTGGGATACAGGCCCCGCTCCTCCGGCAGGTAGCCGAAGCGGACCTCTGTCCGGTCGATGGGCTGCGCTTCCAGCAGCACCCGGCCGCTGTCGGGGGGGAATACCCCCATAATAATGCGGATGGTGGTGGTTTTGCCCGCGCCGTTGCGGCCCAAAAGCCCCATGGCCGCGCCGCCGGCGGCGGAAAATGTGATTTCCTCCAGCACTCTTTTTTCGCCGAAGGTTTTGGTGATGCCGTCAAGCCGAAGCTCCAAGGTACCACCCTCCTTTCCAGAATTGTCCGGGAATTACTCCCATTATACCAAAGCCGCGCCGCAACTGCAAGAAAGGCGTAAAATCTTGCCAAACGCGTACAGAACTAGTATAATGGATCCCGCATGGAAGCGTATGGACGCACTGTGTACAAATTCTGAATTTTAAGGAGGCGCCGCCCGTGGCCCCAGTATCCCCGCCCGCCCTGTCCCGGCCGCCCCGGGTGGCGGCCATCCATGATTTGTCCGGCTTCGGCCGCTGCGCTTTGGCGGTGGTGCTGCCGGTGCTGGCGGCCATGGGCTGCCAGGGCTGCCCTCTGCCCACCGCCCTGCTCTCTACCCACACCGGCGGCTTTACCGATATTGAGAAGGCCCCCTGCGACGACTTCCCCGGTCGGGCCCTTATCCACTGGGCGGCCAGCGGCGTATCCCCCGACTGCGTCTATTCCGGCTATCTGGGCAGCCCCTCCCAGGCCGGGCAGGTGGAAAGCTGCCGCCGGCTGTTCCCGGGGGCGCTGCTGGTGGTGGACCCGGTGCTGGGAGACGAGGGCCGGCCCTACGGGGGCATATCCCCCGAGATGATAGAGGCCATGTCTCGCCTTGCGGCGGCGGCCGACCTGCTGACCCCCAACCCCACGGAGGTCTCCCTGCTTCTGCATACGCCCTACGCCGGCGGCCCCCTGTCGGCGGCCGAGGCGAGAAGCCGGCTGGCCGCCCTGTCCCGCATGGGGGAGAAGGCCGCCGCCGTGCTCATCACCGGGCAGGAGATGGCCGGCGGGGTGTACAACCTCTGCTGCCTGCCGGCTGACAGCCGTTTAGGCCGGGCCGCCGGCTTATACGACGACCTGTATATGCGCTTTGCCTGCGACTACCGCTACCCCTCCTACCCCGGCACGGGGGATATTTTCACCTCCCTTGTGACGGCCGCCCTGGCCAGGGGGGAGGAGATGGCCGCCGCCGTGGGGAGGGCCACCGCCTTTGTGGAGCGGTGCATCGCCCTGACTGCCGGCTCGGGGGAGCCGGCGCGGGACGGGGTGTTTTTGGAATACGCCCTGCCCGAGCTGCCGGCCCTGGAGCCCCGGGAGGCCCGGCCGCTGGAATAGGAAATCCGCCGGTTTCCGGCAATGGATAAAGCATTATATTTAGGAGGATGATATCCATGTATCCCATGAAACTGAAGGCCGCCTTTAAGGATTACCTGTGGGGCGGCACCCGCCTGCGCACCGAGTACCATATGCAGAGCGACCTTGCGAAGCTGGCCGAGGCCTGGGTCCTCTCCTGCCACAAGGACGGCCCCTCGGTGGTGGAAAACGGGGAATACGCCGGGCTTACCCTGGAGGAGGCCATCGAAAAGATGGGCAGGGAGGCCCTTGGCGCCAAGGGCAGCCAGTTCGCCTTTTTCCCCATCCTCATCAAACTCATTGACGCCAAGGACAACCTGTCCATCCAGGTGCACCCCAGCGACGAGTACGCCCTGCAGGTGGAAGGGGAGTACGGCAAGACCGAGATGTGGTATGTGGTGGACTGTGACCCCGGTTCCTTCCTTTACTACGGCTTCAACCGGGAGGTGACGCCGGATGAATTCGCCGCCCGCATCGCCGACAACACCCTGCTGGAGGTTCTCAACAAGGTGGAGGTAAAGAAGGGGGACTGCTTCTTCATCGAATCGGGCACCATTCACGCCATCGGCGCGGGGCTGCTCATCGCCGAAATCCAGCAGAATTCCAACACCACCTACCGGGTCTACGACTACGGCCGGGTAGGGGCCGACGGCAAGCCCCGGCAGCTGCATGTGGAGAAGGCCAAGGAAGTGACCCAGCTCTGCCCCCCCAAGGCGGCCTACGGCCAGGTGCAGGCCGTGGACGGCAAGGCCCGCCTGGCCTCCTGCAAGTACTTTACGGTGGATAAGCTGGACGTGGACGGGGAATCCTGCCTTGCGGCGGACGGGGAATCCTTCCTCTCCCTGCTCTGCTTAGAGGGGGATCTTACCCTGGAGGCCGCCGGCCAGACCCTGGAGATGCGGCCCAGCGACAGCTTCTTCCTGCCCGCCGGCATGGGCGAGGTCAGGGTAAAGGGCAAGGGCACGGTCATCGCCAGCCGGGTGTAAATCCATGGAGGAGAAGACCGAGGGGCGCCCCGGCGTGCTGGGCCTCGCCCCGGAACACCCGGGAGAGAAGCCGGTGCTCAACATCGTCCTGGTGGAGCCGGAAATCCCCCAGAACACCGGCAACGTGGCCCGCACCTGCGCCGCCACCGGCGCCCGGCTGCATCTGGTGGGCCCCATGGGCTTTCGCATCGACGACAAAAAGCTCAAGCGGGCCGGGCTGGACTACTGGCATCTGCTGGACATCACCTATTACGAAAACCTGGGGGATTTTTTCGCCAAAAATCAGGGGGACTTTTTCTTTTTCACCACCAAGGCCCCCAAGGACTACACCCAGGTTTCCTATCCCGCCGGCTGCTACCTTTTCTTCGGCAAGGAGACCGCCGGCCTGCCCGAAAGCCTGCTGGCCGCCCACAAGGAGGGCTGCGTCCGCCTGCCCATGCGGGGGGAGGCCCGGAGCTTAAACCTTTCCAACGCCGTGGCCATCGGCGTCTACGAGGCCCTGCGCCAGTGGGGGTTCCCCGAGCTGCAGAACAGCGGCCGCCTGCGGGAGTACGACTGGGACAAGCTATAGCCTTTTTGACAAATCCACAAAAGGCGGAGCCTGTCCGGGGGCGGGTTTAGGCGTTTTGCGATTTTTGCGGCGGCCGCCCCGCCGCCGTCCGAAAGGGTATTGAAAAACCCGGCGGACTGGGTTAAAATACCAAGTAGCAAATTGTTTTTATTAAGTTTCAAGATTTCATTGAGGGAAAGGAAGTTACCGAAATGACCGCTCTGAACAAGAAGACCATTGAGGACATCGACGTTGCCGGCAAGCGGGTATTGGTCCGCTGCGACTTCAACGTCCCCCTGAAGGACGGGGAGATCACCGATGACAAGCGCATCCGGGAGTCCCTGCCCACCATCAAGTACCTGCTGGATCATAACGCCAAGGTTATCCTCTGCTCCCATATGGGCCGTCCCAAGGGCGAGTTCAACATGAAGTACTCCATGGCCCCCGTGGCCAAGCGCCTCAGCGAGCTGCTGGGCAAGGAGGTCAAGCTGGCCGCCGACGTGGTGGGCGATTCCGCCAAGGCCCTGGCCGCCGACCTGCAGGACGGCGAGGCCATGCTGCTGGAGAACGTCCGCTTCCACAAGGAAGAGGAAAAGAACGACCCCGATTTCTGCAAGGCCCTGGCTTCCCTGGCCGAGATTTATGTAAATGACGCCTTCGGCACGGCCCACCGGGCCCACGCCTCCACCACCGGCGTGGCCGACTATCTGCCCGCCGTCTGCGGCTACCTCATCCAGAAGGAAATCAAGATCATGGGCGACGCCCTGGCCAATCCCAAGCGGCCCTTCGTGGCCATCCTGGGCGGCGCCAAGGTGTCCGACAAGATCGGCGTCATCACCAACCTGCTGGACAAGGTGGACACCCTGATCATCGGCGGCGGCATGGCCTACACCTTCATGAAGGCCCTGGGCCACTCCATCGGCGACTCCCTGCTGGAGGCCGATAAGGTGGACCTGGCCAAGGAAATTATGGACAGCGCCAAGGCAAAGGGCGTCAAGTTCTTAATCCCCGTGGACAACAAGGCGGGCGACAAGTACGATCCCGACTGCAACAGCCGGATCGTGGATTCCGACAACATCCCCGAAGGCTGGATGGGCCTGGATATCGGCCCCAAGACCCAGGAGATGTTTGCCGAGGCCATCAAGGGCGCAGGCACGGTTGTCTGGAACGGCCCCATGGGCGTTTCCGAGTGGGATAACTTCGCCGCCGGCACCATCGCGGTGGCCAAGGCGGTGGCCGAATCCGGCGCCATCTCCATCATCGGCGGCGGCGACTCGGCCGCGGCTGTGGAAAAGCTGGGCTTCGCCGAAAAGATGACCCACATCTCCACCGGCGGCGGCGCTTCCCTGGAGTTCCTGGAGGGCAAGACCCTGCCCGGCATCGCCGCGCTGCTGGATAAATAAGTTTTGCATACGGAAGGGGCAGCGGATTCCGCTGTCCGCCCTGCGGCGGCGCGGCGGATGCCGCGCCGTTTCCTTTTGAAACCGCCTACGCCGCATCCGGCGTGGAAAATATGGCCCCCCGGCGCATAAGCCGGGCGGGAAAGATTACAATATATGGGAGGAAACCATCATGAATAAAGCCCTGCGCAAAGCCGTTATCGCCGGCAACTGGAAGATGAACAAGACCCCCGCCGAAACCACCGCCCTGATTAACGAAATGAAGCCCCTGGTGGCCGACGCCGGCTGCGACGTGGTCCTCTGCACCCCCTTTGTGGATCTGCAGGCCGCCCTGGAGGCCACGGCCGGTTCCAACATCGGCGTAGGGGCCGAAAACTGCCATTTTGAAAAGTCGGGCGCTTTCACCGGCGAGGTGGCCGCCCCTATGCTGACCGAGATGGGCGTGCAGTACGTCATCATCGGCCACTCCGAGCGCCGGCAGTATTTCGGCGAGACCGACGAGACGGTCAACAAGCGGACCCTGGCCGCCCTGGAGAACGGCCTGACCGCCATCGTCTGCGTGGGCGAGACCCTGACCCAGCGGGAGCAGGGCGTCACTGCCGAGCTGGTGGCCATGCAGACGAAAATTGCCCTGCTGAACGTGACGGCCGAGCAGCTGAAGAAGGTCATCATCGCCTATGAGCCGGTGTGGGCCATCGGCACCGGCCGCACCGCCACCGCCGAGCAGGCAGGTGAGGTCTGCGCCCTTATCCGGGCCACTGTGGCCTCCCTGTACGGTAAAGAGGCGGCCGACGGCCTGACCATCCAGTACGGCGGCTCCATGAACGCCGGCAACGCAGAGGAACTGCTGGCCCAGCCCGACGTGGACGGCGGCCTCATCGGCGGCGCCTCCCTGAAGGCCCCCGATTTCGCGGCCATCGTAAAAGCTGCCAGCAAGTAAGAAGTTTACGGGGCGGCTCCTGCTGCCCCGGATAGTTAAGGCCGATTTTCCGCCGGCAGGACGGCTTGCCGCCTCTGCCGGCCCTGCATCCCGCCCGCGTTTATGGCCGGCAGGCCTTGGGCAGCAGGTGGGCCGGGACGGTAGGCGGCCCCTCCGCCGGCAGGGAGTCGGGATGGACAGAGAGCCTTGGCCGGGCGGTTTACGGCCGGTCGGTGCGGGAGCATGCCGGTATCTATGATTCGGCCCATGCCTCGCCGGCAAAGCGGCTGCAGGCGGCGTCCCTCTGAAAGGCCCCATGTCCCGGCGGGCCTTCCTGCAAAAAGTAAAGTGTGCTGGCCGGCCCGGCCGGTCAATAGGAGTGTATAAAATGAGCGAAAAGAAAAAGCCTTTGGTTTTGACCATTATGGACGGCTTCGGCATCAACCCCGCCGTCAAGGGGAACGCCATCAAGGCGGCCAAAACCCCCAATCTGGATAAATTCTTCAAAGAATATCCCACCACCCAAATCGGCGCGTCGGGCATGGACGTGGGCCTTCCCGACGGCCAGATGGGCAACTCCGAGGTGGGCCACACCAACATCGGCGCCGGCCGGGTGGTCTATCAGGAGCTGACCCGCATCACCAAGTCCATCCAGGACGGGGATTTCTTCCACAACCCCGTGCTGCTGGAGGCCATGCAGAACTGCCGGAAGAACGATTCGGCCCTGCACCTGCTGGGCCTTCTGTCCGACGGAGGCGTCCACAGCCATCAGGAGCACCTCTTCGCCCTGCTGAAGATGGCCAAGGAGCAGGGGCTGACCCGGGTCTACGTCCACGCCCTGCTGGACGGCCGGGACGTGCCTCCCACCTCGGGCGCAGGCTATGTGGAGAACCTGCTTAAAAAGATAGAGGAAATCGGCGTGGGCAAAATCGCCACCCTGGCCGGCCGGTACTACGGTATGGACCGGGATACCCAGTGGGGCCGGGTGGAGAAGGCCTATGCCGCCATGGTCTACGGGGACGGCATCATGACCGACGACCCGGTGGCGGCCGTCAGGAAGTCCTACGACACCATCGACTCGGACGGCAAGCACATCACCGACGAGTTCTTAATCCCCACGGTTGTGGGCGGCGGCCAGGCGGTGGCGGCAGGTGACAGTGTTATCTTCTTCAACTTCCGCCCCGACCGGGCCCGCGAAATCACCCGGGCCTTTGTGGACCCCGCCTTCGACGGCTTTGAGAGGAAGAACGGGGTCATGCCCCTTTACTTCGTCTGCATGACCGAGTACGACGCCACCATGCCGAACGTGCATGTGGCCTTCGCCCCCGAGGCCCTGACCATGACCATGGGCGAGACCCTGTCCAAGGCGGGCAAGACCCAGCTGCGCATCGCCGAGACCACCAAGTACGCCCATGTGACCTTCTTCTTCAACGGCGGCGAGGAGGTCAAGTTCCCCGGTGAGGACCGCATCCTGGTTCCCACCCCCGACGTGGCCACCTTCGACTTGCAGCCCGAAATGAGCGCTTACCCTGTCTGCGACAAGGTGGTGGAGGCCGTGGAGAGCGGCAAGTATGACGTCATCATCCTGAACTTCGCCAACTGCGACATGGTGGGCCACACCGGCATCTTCGACGCGGCCGTCAAAGCTGTGGAGACGGTGGACACCTGCGTGGGCCGGGTGGTGGAAGCCGCCCTTTCCATGGACGGCGCGGTTATCATCACGGCCGACCACGGCAACGCCGACCAGATGGCGGCGGCCGACGGTTCCCCCTTTACCGCCCACACCACCAATCCCGTTCCCTTCTGCGTCGTGGGCTACCCCTGCGAACTCAAGGAGGGCGGCCGGCTCTGCGACATCTCCCCCACCATGCTGCACATGCTGGGGCTGCCCCAGCCGGCGGAAATGACCGGCGTCAGCCTGATAAAGTAAAAAAAGCTGTCCAGCGGCGGCCTTCCCGGGAGCGGAAGGCCGCCGCTTGGCATATATAAAAAGTTTTTGGCCGCTTTTTTCTAAAAAGCGGGCGGGGCGCCGGGGGAAGGCCCCGGCTCGCGTCCCGCAGGACGCGAAATCCCTCCGCAAAAAAATGTTGCGAATATATCCACAAATCCATTCAATTCCGAAATAAAGTGTGCTATAATAAATTTGATTTACCCTTCTTTACAGGGGACGGCATTTTTGGAAAGGAGGCGGCGGTCTGTGAAGGGTTCTCTCATAAAAAGCTGGATAGGCATTTTTCTGGCGGCGGCCTGCTGCCTTGTCTTTTCCGGCTGCAATACCGTAGGCACCAATACGGACGGCCTGCTGGAGCCTCCCCGGCCCACCGGCGAGCTGTACGAAATCCAGCAGGCCCTGGAGCAGAATGCTTCGGGGGGCATCCAGCTGAAATACCCTCAGACGGGAAGCTATCGTTCGGCCTTTGTGCTCCACGACTGCGACGGGGACGGGGAGGAGGAGGCCCTGGCTTTTTACGCCCTGGAATCCGAGGCGCAGGAGACCGTGCCTCCCCTGCATGTGAGCCTCATAGACCGGGTGGAGGAGGAGTGGCGGCCCCAGACCGAGATTTCCCTGCCCGGTACCATCAACCAGGTGGACTTTGCCGATTTGGACGGGGACGGCCGGGAGGAAATCCTCTTAGGCTGGGTACAGGCCTCCACTCTGGAGAATAAACTGGCTGTCTATACCTTCCGGGAAAACACCCTCATCCAGCGCATGCAGGAGAACTATACCCAGTACGCCGTCTGCAATCTCATTTCGGGACGCCGGACGCCCCAGCTGCTGCTCTTCCTGCTCAACACGGCGGATAAGGTGGCCTCGGCCCAACTGCTTTCCCTGCAGTCCGGCGGGATACAGCAGGAGGGCACCGTAAGCCTGGATGGAGGCGCCACATCCTATACGGCGCCCCAGGTGGGGTATTTGAAGGACGGGACGCCGGCGGTCTATCTGGACGCCTATAAGGGCACGGCCGCCATGATAACCGAAATCGTCTATTATGCCGAGGCCCGGCCCTCGGCGGGTACGGCCTCCAATACCTCCGGCATGGCCGGGATAGTTGTCACCGGACTTGTCTCCCCCTTCCACGACAGCGCCACCCTGTCCAACGACATCACCCTGCGGCCGGTATCGGCCGTTTCCCGGGATATGGACCACGATAATGTGCTGGATATGCCCCTGATGACCCCTCTGCCGGGATACGAGAGTGTGGTTGATGCGGAAAAACTTTATCTGACCACCTGGCGGAATTACGACGGCCGGCGGTTTGAAAATGTTTTTGCCTCGGTTATGAACTATGAAGAGGAATACTATCTGCGCTTCCCCCAGAAATGGGCGGGGGACAATACGGTGAACGTCACCATGAGCCGGACCTCCGGCCGGCGGGAGAGCGTGTTCTATGTTTGGGACCCGGTCAACCGCATTCGGGGGGAGGAGCTGCTTTCCATCCAGGTCGTATCGGGCCGGGAGTGGGAGGAAAGGGACCAGGACCAGTGGCAGGGTTATATAGAGCTGGCCCAGAAGAACGGGCAGTATTATGTAGCGAAAATCACAGCCACATCCGGCGTCTACGCGCTGACCGAGGAGACGCTGCGCTCCTGCTTCGGCCTCATTCAGTAGGAGAAAAAATAGAAAGCCGGCCTTTCGGAAAGGGGACAGGATATACATGAAACGGGTATTAGTGGTAGAAGACGAGACGGCTATCCGGGAATTTGAGGTCATCAACCTCAACCGGGGGGGCTACGAAACGGTGGAAGCCGCCAACGGCGAGGAGGCCCTGCGTATATTTGAAGAGGAGCAGGGGAATTTCGGCATTGCCCTGCTGGATATATCCATGCCCGGCATGGACGGGTTTACCCTCTGCAAGGAGCTGCGCCGCCGGTCGGCCAACCTGGGGATTATCATGCTGACGGCCAAGACCCAGGAGATGGATAAAATCAGCGGCCTGATGATGGGGGCGGACGACTATGTGACCAAGCCCTTCAGCCCCTCCGAGCTGATGGCCCGGGTGGATTCCCTCTACCGCCGGGTGGATATGCAGAGCCAGGGGGCGTCCAAGAAGAGCGAGGACGAAATCACCCTGGGGGAGTTTACCCTCAACCTGCGCCGCCGCTCCTTAGTCAAGCGGGGGCACAATATCGAACTGACCCAGGTGGAATTCCAGATTATCGAATATTTCTTTACCCACCCCGACACGGCTTTGAGCCGGACGGATATCCTCAACCGGGTGTGGGGGGACGCCTATTTCGGCGAGGAAAAAATCGTGGACGTGAATATCCGGCGTCTGCGCATGAAAATCGAGGACGAACCCTCTTCCCCCAAGCACCTGGTGACGGTCTGGGGCATGGGATACAAGTGGTCCACAGAGGCATAAGGATTTAGGAAAAAGCAGGGAAGGGAGGCTTTGCCGCCGTGGAAATGGTCATCAAGGTCAGGGGGCTGACCCGCCGCTGGCTCATCAATGTGCTGGTGGTCATCATCGGCGTTGTGGCGGCGGTGGAAGTCGCCTTTGCCTTTTTCTATACCAACTATATCCAGAGCGGCGCCCAGGACGCGGCAGCCAGCTATGCCCAGCCCTTTATCAGCGCTTTGAATACGGCCTCCCGGGGGGACGGCTTCTACACCCAGGCCCGGGAGCTCTGCGAGGAATTCGAGGATAAGGACAAGGTGGAAATCCAGGTCCTGGACCGGTCGGGCAGCGTCGTTGTGACCACCACCGGCTTTGCCACCGCCGCCGAAACCATGCCGGACTATGAAATTGCCAAGCAGTCCTCCACCGGCATCTGGCGGGGAGAGAGCGCCTCGGGGGAGAAAATCATGGCCGGCACCACCATGCTCATCGACTACGGCAACGGATCCAACGGCGCCGTGCGCTGGGTCATCTCCATGGAACCCTGCAACCGGCATATTATTGTAATCGTCTGTGTGGCCATTGCGGTAGGGCTGGGGATTATCCTGTTTACCTCGGTTTCGGGACTGTATTTCATCAAGTCCATCGTCAAGCCCATCCGGGAGGTCAGCAATATCGCCCGGCGGATTGCCCTGGGGGACTTTAAGGCCCGCATCGAGGTCAAGAAAAACGACGAGGTGGGCGAACTCTGCGATTCCATCAACTATATGGCCGCCGAACTCAGCCAGGCCGAGAATATGAAAAACGACTTTATCTCCTCGGTCTCCCACGAACTGCGCACCCCCCTGACCGCCATCCGGGGCTGGGGGGAGACCGTCCGCAGCTCCATCGGCACCGACGATAAGCTGGTGGAAAAGGGCGTGGACGTCATGCTCAGCGAGGCCGACCGCCTGTCGGGACTGGTGGAGGAGCTGCTGGACTTTTCCCGTATGCAGTCCGGCCGCCTGTCGGTGCAGATGAAAAAGACCGACATCCTGGCCGAGCTGGGGGAGGCCGTCTACATGTACGAGGAGCTGGCCAAGCAGCAGGGGCTGGATTTGTCCTTTGTATCCCCCGAGAACCTGCCGCCGGTCA
The DNA here is from genome assembly GCA_904420585.1 of Candidatus Howiella intestinavium. Lineage (GTDB taxonomy): Bacteria > Bacillota > Clostridia > Oscillospirales > Acutalibacteraceae > Howiella > Howiella intestinavium. The sequence continues at coordinate 26,450 of CAJFVX010000017.1, forward strand.
TGGGGGATGCCGACCGCTTAAAGCAGGTCTTTATCAATATCATCGACAACGCCATCAAATATACCGAGTCGGGGGGGCAGGTGCTGGTGGAGGCCACCGAGCAGGAGGGCTGCATCCAGGTTACCGTCAAGGATACCGGCGTGGGCATCCCGGCTCAGGACGTGGACCGGGTCAAGGAAAAATTCTTCAAGTCCAATAAGACCGTCCGGGGCTCGGGCATCGGCCTGGCCGTGGCGGATGAAATTGTCAAACAGCATAAGGGCCTGCTCTTTATCGAGAGCAAGGAGGGCGTGGGCACCACCGTCACCATCGTGCTGCCCATAGCGCCGCCCGAGGCGGCCGAGCCCGACGCGCCGGCAAGAGAGATTCCGCCGGCCGCCGTCAGCATCGCGGGGGAGGCGGCCGAGCCCGCCCCGTCCGGCGGGGAGGAAGATGCCGGGGAGAAGGGGGATTCCCCGAAAACGCAGGAACCGGCAGAAGGAAAGGACAAGGAAGCATGAAAAACTGTAAGCGCACCACCATCGGGGGGCAGGCCCTGATTGAGGCCATTATGATGAAGGGACCGGAGAAGACGGCCATCGCCGTGCGGATGCCCGACGGGAGCATATCGGTGGAGTACATGCAGGAAAAGCGGTGGAACCAGAAAAACCGGTTTTTGCGCCTGCCCCTCATCCGGGGAGCGGTGGGGCTTATCGAGTCCCTGGTTTCCGGCTACAAGGCCATGATGTACGCCGCCGAGAAATCCGGCTTTGCGGATATGGAGGAAGAGGAAGAGCGGGAGAAGAGAGAGGCCAAAGAGCGGAAGAAGGCCGAGAAGAAGGCCAGGAAGGCCGGGATGCACAACCTGCAGGCCGCCTCGCCCCTGCCCGACCCGGCGGTGGGCCGGCCTTTGGAGGAAACGGCGGCCATGGATGCGGCCCCGGCGGCGGGACAGACTGCGGCAGACGGAGCGGCCCCGGCGGCAGAACAGGCCCTTCCCACCCAGGAGAAGAAAAAGGAGGAAAAGGAGGAGTCGGCCTTTATGGGGCTGCTTATGGGCGTCGCGTCGGTGCTGGGCGTGGCCCTGGCTCTTTTCCTGTTCATGTGGCTGCCCACCTTTATCTTCAACGGCATCAACCATCTCACCGGCGACGCCATCGGCAACTGGCGCAGCCTGATTGAGGGTGTCATGAAAATGGGTATTTTCGTCGGGTATCTGGCCCTCGTTTCCCTGATGAAGGACATCAAGCGGGTGTTTATGTACCACGGCGCCGAGCATAAATCCATCTTCTGCTATGAGGCGGGAGAGGAACTAACGGTGGAGAACGTACGCAAACAGCGGCGGTTCCATCCCCGCTGCGGCACCTCCTTTATGATTCTCATGCTGATTGTCAGCATTATCGTGGCGGCCATCCTGTCCATCGCCTTCCCCATCCTGACCAAATATACGGCCGTCTGGGTGGCCATCAAAATCCTCATGCTGCCCATCATCTGCGGGCTGGGATACGAGCTCATCCGCTTCTGCGGCCGGCATGACAACATCCTGACCAAGATTATCTCCGCCCCCGGCATGTGGCTTCAGCGGCTGACCACCAAGGAGCCGGACGACAGCATGATCGAGGTGGGTATCGCCTCCCTGAAGGCCGTCATCCCCAGCGACCCGGATGCGGACAACTGGTAATACATAAGGCGGCGCCCCATGGGGCCGCAGGCATTTTTTAACACAGCTGCGGCCGGCCCTCTTTTGGCGCCGGCCGCAGGCTCTGTCTGTACTGAGAACGCCATAAAGGGGGAGAACGCATGACCATAGGGGAAGCCGTCCGGCAGACGGCGGCGGAACTTGCCGCCGGCGGCGTGGGGCCGGCGGCCTTTGAGGCCCGGCAGCTGGCGGCGGCCTGCTTTGGCCTGCCGGCCTCCCGGCTTCCTCTGGAAGCCCACGCCCCCGCCGCTCCCGAGGCCGTAGAACGGCTGGGAAAGCTGGCCGCCCGGCGGACAGCGGGGGAGCCCCTCCAGTATCTGCTGGGGGAGTGGGAGTTCTACGGCCTGCCCTTTGCGGTGGGGGAGGGGGTGCTTATCCCCCGGCCGGATACCGAGCTGCTGGTGGACGCCGCTTTGGAACGGCTTCCCGCCAACCGGCCGGCCCGGGTGCTGGAGCTCTGCGCCGGCAGCGGCTGCATTGCGGCGGCGGTGGCCGTCCATCGGCCGGCCTGCCGGGTTACGGCCCTGGAAAAGTCTCCGGCTGCCTTCCAATACCTTACCCGGAATATCCACCGGCTGGCGGCGGGGCGGGTGCGCCCCGTCCTGGGCGACCTGCTGGAGGGGCCGGACGAGCTGGGGGATGCGGCCCCCTTTGACCTGCTTCTCTCCAACCCTCCCTACATCCCCGCCGGTGACCTGCCCGGCCTTTCCCGGGAGGTGCAGCGGGAGCCGGCCATGGCCCTGGACGGCGGCCCCGACGGCCTGCGCTTCTACCGGGCCATCTGCGAAAATTGGCTTTCCTGTCTCACACCGGGGGGGAGCCTGCTGGTGGAAATCGGCGCCGGCCAGTCGGCGGCGGTACAGGCCATTTTCCGGCAGGCGGGCCTTCGGGAGATTGCCGCCCTGCCGGATATAGCCGGCATCGAGAGGGTCATTGTTGGGACATTGCCGGATATGCCCTATTGAAAGAAGGGGCGTTTTCCGATATAATACAGATAACAGAATGAGAAGCGGAAGACGGGATTCCCGCCTCTGAAAGGATGATATAAAACCATGGTGGATAAGAAAAAGGCCCTGGAAACCGCCCTTGCCCAGATTGAAAAGCAGTTCGGCAAGGGGGCGGTCATGAAGCTGGGGCAGAACCAGTCTATGAACGTGGAACACATCCCCACCGGCTCCCTGGCGCTGGATATGGCGCTGGGCATCGGCGGCGTCCCCCGGGGCCGGATTATTGAGATTTACGGGCCGGAGTCCTCGGGTAAAACCACCGTGGCCTTACATATTGTGGCCGAGGCCCAGAAGGCCGGCGGCGAGGCGGCCTTTATCGATGTGGAGCACGCCCTGGACCCGGTGTACGCCGGCAAGCTGGGGGTGGATATTGACTCCCTGCTGGTGTCCCAGCCGGACACCGGCGAGCAGGCCCTGGAAATCGCCGAGGCCCTTATCCGTTCCAACGCCATCGACGTGGTGGTGGTGGACTCGGTGGCCGCCCTGGTCACCCGGGCGGAGATTGAGGGCGAGATGGGGGACGCCCATGTGGGCCTCCAGGCCCGCCTCATGTCCCAGGCCATGCGCAAGCTGGCCGGCGCCATCTCCAAATCCAACTGTGTGGCCATCTTCATCAACCAGCTGCGGGAAAAGGTGGGGGTCATGTTCGGCAACCCCGAAACCACCCCCGGCGGCCGGGCCTTAAAGTTCTACGCCAGCGTGCGCATGGACATCCGCCGCACCGAATCCATCAAGGTAAACGGGGAGCTCATCGGCAACCATACCCGGGTCAAGGTGGTCAAGAACAAGGTGGCCCCGCCCTTTAAGGAAGCCGAGTTCGACATCATGTACGGCAAGGGCATTTCCCGGGAAGGGGAGCTGGTGGACCTGGGGCTGAAGACCGAGGTCATCAGGCGCTCGGGGGCCTGGTTCTCCTATGGGGATACCCGGCTGGCCCAGGGGCGGGACAACGTCAAGCAGCTCTTTGCCGACAATAAGGAGCTGGCCGCCGAAATCGAGGCCAAAATCAAGGAAAAGCTGCAGCCCGCCCAGGGACAGCAGCCGGCAGAAGCCCCGGCCGACTCTGGGGAAGCCGCCCCGCCGGCGGCCGATGCAGCTGCAAAACCCGCCGCCAAGCCGGCTTCCAAGGTGAACATCGACGTGGCGGTGGACGACTGATAGGCTTTTATGAAAATCGTATCCTTGGCCAAGCGCCGGAAGTCCCTCTCGGCCCTTGGCCTTGTGCCCTTTCCGGATCTGACAGGCTGGGAAGGCGTCCAGGTGGAGACGCCCCGGCCCAAAAAGGGGCCGGACGGCGCCCTCCGGCCGCCGGCCGGCGACCCCAAAATCCTGCTGGATGCCGACCTCTGCCTGCGCAAGGGACTGCGGGCCGGCCAGGAGTTGTCCGAGGAAGCGCTGGCGGAACTTGTGGCCGAATCGGCCCGGGCCCGGGCCAAATCCAAGGCCCTGTGGCTGCTCTCCCGCCGGGACTATGGGGAGAAAGAGCTGGCGGGGAAGCTGGAAAGGGAGTTTGGGCAAGAGGCGGCCGCCTACGCCGCCCGCCGCATGGCCGAAACCGGCCTTGTGAACGATGCAGCCTATGCCCAGCACCTCGCCTCCCAGCTGCTGGAGGGCAAGAAGGTGTCCGCCCGGCAGGCGGTCTACCAGATAACCGCCAAGGGCATCGACCGGGATTTGGCCGAGGCGGCGGTGGCGGGTTTTTCCCCCGACCCCAAGGCCCAAATCCGGGCGGTTATCCAGCAGAAATACAGCCGCTGCCTTTCGGATGAAAAGGGCGTCCGCCGGACTGTCGCCGGCCTTGCCCGCCGGGGGTTTTCCTTCGGGGACATCCGGGAGGTTCTCAGAGAATGGGCGGACGCATACGACTATAACGAGGATGAATGAAATGACGCCGTATAAAATTGGAATGGTATCCCTGGGATGTCCCAAAAACCAGGTGGACGCGGAAATGATGCTGCAGGCCCTGGCCGATGCGGGCTTTATCATCACCCCCGACGAGGCCGAGGCCGACGCCATCATCGTCAACACCTGCGGCTTTATCGAGGAGGCCAAGGCCGAGGCCATCGAGAATATCCTGGAGGTGGCCCGGTATAAGAAGACGGGGCGTCTCAAGGCCCTGGTGGTCACCGGCTGCCTGGCCGAGCGCTACCGGGACGACGTCACCGAGGAAATCCCCGAGGTGGACGTGGTCGTGGGCATCGGCGCCAACGACCGTATTCCCCGGATTGTGGCCGACGCCATCGAGGGCAAGAGGGAGAATGCCTACGGGAAGAAGGAAGAACTGAACCTGGAGGCGCCCCGGATGCTGACCACGCCGCCCTATACCGCCTATCTCAAGCTGGCCGACGGGTGTGACAACTGCTGCACCTACTGCGCCATCCCCGCCATCCGGGGCCGCTTCCGCAGCCGGGAGATGGCGAAGGTGGTGGAAGAGGCCAGGGGGCTTGCGGCCAAAGGGGTCAGGGAGCTGACCCTGGTGGCCCAGGACACCACCCGGTACGGGGAGGATTTGTGCGGCAAATCCCTGCTGCCCGATTTGCTGAAAGAACTTGCCAAAATCGACGGCATCCGCTGGATCCGGATGCTCTATACCTACCCCGAGCGCATCACCGACGAACTGCTGGAGGTCATGGCGAATGAGGAAAAGGTGCTGCCCTACCTGGACATTCCCATCCAGCATTGCAACGGGGAAATCCTGCGGCGCATGAACCGCAGGGGGGACAGGGAAAGCCTTTCGGCCCTGCTGGAAAAAATTCGGCGGCGGCTGCCGGGGGTTACCCTGCGCACCACCCTCATCACCGGCTTTCCCGGGGAGACCGAGGAACAGTTCTGCGAGCTGGCGGAATTTGTAAAGCAGCAGCGATTTGACCGTCTGGGCTGCTTTGCCTATTCGGCCGAGGAGGACACCCCGGCAGCCTCCTTCCCCGACCAGGTGGCCGAGCAGGTCAAGCGGGACCGGATGGAGTTGATTATGAACGACCAGCTGACCATCGTGCAGGAGAAGAACGCCGAAAAGCTGGGAAAAGAGCTGGAAGTGCTCATCGAAGGGTACGACGACTACATCAAATGCTACTACGGCCGCTCGGCGGCCGACGCCCCTGAGGTGGACGGCAAGGTCTTTTTCCTCTCCACCCGTCCGCTGGTCATCGGCGATTTTGTGAAGGTCCGGGTCAATGATACGCTGGAGTACGATTTGCTGGGCGAATTAGCCGAATAAATCCATCCGCCTGCCAAGAGGGCGGCCGAGAAACGAGGTCGATGCCGTATGAATTTGCCCAATAAGCTGACCATTCTGCGCATTGTGATGGCGCCGGTTTTCCTGGCGCTGCTGGTCATTCCCTTTCCCCATCACTATCTGGCGGCCCTGCTGGTCTTTATCGCCGCCTCTTTAACCGATTTAATCGACGGGAAAATCGCCCGGAAATATAACCTTATCACCGATTTCGGGAAATTCATGGACCCGCTGGCCGACAAGATGCTGACCACCGCCGCCTTTCTGGGCTTTATCCAGCTGGGGCTGGGCTGGGGCATCACCTGGATCACCATGATCGTCCTGACGCGGGAATTCCTCATCACCTCCCTGCGGCTGTCGGCGGCAAGCGCGGGCAAGGTCATCGCCGCCAACATCTGGGGCAAGGCCAAGACGGTCAGCCAGATGGCGTCCATTATCCTGGTGATGCTGGCCGAGTATATCCTCGGCTTCGGCGGGATGCCGGAAACGGCCGCGGCCGGTATCCGCATAGGCTATACCGTCCTTTTATGGATTTCCGCCCTGCTGACCGTCCTGTCCGGCGTGATTTATATGAAGGATAACGCCAAATTTGTGGATACAAAAAAATAATTCCCCGGAAGGTGTGGACAAACGGGGAAAAAACGATATAATGAAAATATATGGATGCGGCCGGCAGCGGCCGTGGAAAAAGGCGAAGACGCGGGAGAAGTAACCGGCCGGGAAATTCCGGCGGAGGATGCAGGCGGATAGGGAGAAGGCCTCATGGACTGGAAGGGCTTTCCCGCCGGCGCCCGGTGAAATGCACCCGCCAGCCTGCGGGGGGAAAAGGGAAGTATCCCCGCACGTTTTGGCCCCGTTACCGGCCTTTTAAGCGAAAAACAGGAGTGGACCCGCGGTTTGCCGCCTCCGTTGCGCCTTTGGGCGCGGCGGGGGCGTTTTTGTTTTTGCCGGTTCCCGCCGGGAACCCCGGCCCCTCCCGGATACATATATTGGCAAGAGGCCCTGTGGCCATCCTTTTCCATTGGAGGCGCGTTATGTTTGAGAGATTGAAGGAGGACATCGCCACCGCCCGGTCCCACGACCCGGCGGCCCGTTCCTCGCTGGAAATCCTGCTGCTCTACCCCGGCCTGCGGGCCGTGCGGATGCATCGCCGGGCCAACTGGTTTTACCGGCACAATATGAAGTTTATCGCCCGGTGGATTTCCCAGCGGGCCGTCCGGAAGACCGGCATCGAAATCCATCCCGCCGCCAAAATCGGCCGCCGGGTCTTTATCGACCACGGGGCCGGGGTGGTCATCGGCGAGACGGCCGAGGTGGGGGACGACGTGTTGATTTACCAGGGGGTCACCCTGGGGGGCACGGGCAAGGATACCGGCAAGCGGCATCCCACCATCGGCAACAATGTCATGATAAGCTCGGGGGCCAAGGTGCTGGGCCCCTTCAAGGTGGGGGACAACGCCCGCATCGCCGCCGGCGCCGTGGTGCTGGAGGAGGTGCCCCCCGACTGCACGGTGGTGGGGGTGCCCGCCCGGGTGGTGCGCCGGGCGGGCATGAAGGTCTGCGCCGCCATGGACCAAATCCATATTCCCGACCCGGTGGCCCAGGAGCTCTGCCGCCTGGAGGCCAAGATCACCCGCCTGGAAAAAGAGCTGGAGGCGGCCCGGGCGGCCGCCGCCCACCGGGTGGACTGAATACCCGCCGCGTCCCGGTTATGCCGGAAAGAGATATAGGAGGTACAAAATGAAAATCTACAATACCCTGACCCGCCAGAAGGAAGAACTGGTCCCCATCACCCCCGGCCGGGTGCTGATTTACGCCTGCGGCCCCACCGTCTACAACTTCATCCACATCGGCAACGCCCGGCCCCTCTGCGTCTTTGACGTGCTGCGGCGGTACCTTGCCTTCCGGGGGATGGAGGTAAAGTTTGTCCAGAACTTCACCGACATCGACGACAAGCTTATCAACAAGGCCAACGAGGAGGGCATAACCGTGCCCGAAGTGGCCGAACGGTACATCGGGGAATTCTGGACCGACGCCAAGGGCCTCAACGTCATGGAGGCCGACGTGCATCCCCGGGCCACCGAGAACATCGACGCCATCCTGGCCCTTATCGACACCCTGGTGGAGAGGGGGTACGCCTATGAGGCCGACGGCAGCGTCTACTTCCGGGCCCGGAAGTTTCAAGAATACGGCAAGCTGTCCCACCAGCCCCTGGAGGACCTGGAGGCCGGCGCCCGCATCGACATATCCGAGCACAAGGAGGACCCCATGGACTTCTGCCTGTGGAAGGCGGCCAAGCCCGGGGAACCCTTCTGGCCCTCGGCCTACGGCAGCGGGCGGCCGGGCTGGCATATCGAGTGCTCGGCCATGGCCGGCCGGTTTTTGGGGGACACCATCGACATCCACTGCGGCGGCCAGGATTTGATTTTCCCCCATCACGAGAATGAAATCGCCCAGTCGGAGTGCGCCCACGGCTGCGCCTTTTCCCATTACTGGATGCACAACGGGTACATCAATGTGGACAACCGGAAGATGTCCAAATCCCTGGGCAACTTCTTCACCGTCCGGGAGGTGGCCGAGAAGTACGGCTACGAGCCCATCCGCTATCTGATGATAGCCTCCCACTACCGCAGCCCCATCAACTATTCGGCGGAGGTGCTGGAGCAGGGGAAAAGCGCCCTGCAGCGGCTGTACAACTGCCGGGAAAACCTGGTGTTTGCCCTGTCCCACGCCCCGGAAGGCGGGGAAGTCCCGGATTTCCTTTCGGCGCGCAGGCAGGAATTCATCGACGCCATGGACGACGATTTGAATACCGCCGACGGCCTGGCCGCCCTCTTCGGCCTGGCCCGGGACATCAATACCCTTCTGAGCGCCGGGGCCGGCAAGGCCGCCCTGGAGGCCTGCCTTAACCAGTTTGACGAATTGTGCGATGTGCTGGGCCTTGTGTACAATAAGCAGGCGGCGGACGATTTGGACAGCCAGGTGGAGGCCCTTATCGCCGCCCGCACCGCCGCCAGGAAGGAAAAGAATTTCGCCGAGGCCGACCGCATCCGCGACCAACTCAAAGAGATGGGCATCGTCCTGGAGGACACCCCCCAGGGGGTCAAATGGAGCCGGGCCTAAGGCCGGTTTGCCTCTGCAGCAAACAGCACCCCTCCGGCGAATGCGGAGGGGTGCTGTTTGTATCTCCGGGCCTTTTCAGCGCATCATATACTGTACGTTGTCCATGATGTCGCCCACGGCGCGGATGGCCTTGCCGGCGGTCTTCTTAAAGCCCTTTTTGTTCTTTATCATGGCGGTGCCCACGGTGGCCGCCACGGCCCCGATGGCCATGCCCGTCACTGCGCCCTTGATGAATTTGAATCCGCTGTGATGCATTCGGATGACCTCCTATCTGTCTGTTTTCATACCTATTGTATCCAATCCCGCCGGATTATTGCCGAAACAAGAGACTTATCCACAGGTAATTTTATGGAAATCAGGGGAATTTTCCCCATGTTGGCCCCGGTCAGCCGTCCATAGTTGAAGAGAGGCACAAATTGGGGTATAATATTTTACAGGCACACTATATAGTGTATGCCCGGTGGAATGCCCGGCATTCCATCCTATATATGAGGAGTGGTAGAACAAATGCGCAACCAAGAGGTATCGACTATCGAACAGGAAAAATCCAAAAACACCATCCGTCTGCTGGACGCGGTCATGATAGCCCTGTTCGCAGCCCTGGCCTATGTGGCGGTCTGGGTGCTGCGCATCCCCGTGGGCCCCATGTTCGTCCATCTGGGCAATCTGACGGTGGTGACGGCGGCACTGCTGCTGGGCGGCTGGCAGGGCGGCCTGGCCGGCGCCATCGGCATGGGCCTTTTCGATTTGATGAACGGCTACGCCAGCACGGCCCCCAAGACCATCATCTTAAAGTTTATGATTGGTTTTATCACCGGCCTGGTGTATGCCGCTTTGCGGCGGCGGAAGAAATTCCCCACCATCCCTCTGGTTGCTTTGGGCATCGTCGCCCTGGTGGCGGCGGGCTGTATAACCACCTATGTTCTGACAGGCGCCGGCTTTTCCTTCCTGACTGCCCTGATGGTAATCCTCAGCGCGGTCATCGGCCTGCTCTGTCTGCTTTTTGCCTTTCTGGGCGCCCGGATGAACCACAAGCTGGCCGCCGCCGTAGTGGGCGCCTCCTGCGGCATGGTCTTCAACCTGCTGGGGGAAGCGGCCTATGAATTCGTAAGCCAGCTGCTGCTGGGCAGCGCCTTCGGCACGGCCGTCACCATGGCCGTCACCAGCCAGGCCTCCACCCTTATCAACGTGCTGATTTCGGTCATCGGCGGCGTGGCCCTCTTCCTGCCCCTGGAAAAGCCTTTTTCCAAAATCGTGCCCCGGCGGTAAGAGAAAGGAAGGACAACAAATGAAGGTGCAAGGTCTTATAGCGGTGCTGTTAGGTGTCTGCCTCCTGCTTAGCGGATGCGGCTCGGCCGAGAAGGCCCCTGCTTCCGCATCGGTCAGCAGCCGTGCGGGCGCTGTGGTCGATGAACAGCCGGAAGAAAAAGTCAGTGCCGATGCTGGGGCTGCACAAGACAGTCCTATTGTATCGGACGTGATTACGGCGGCCGCCGACTCCACTTCTGTCCCGGACGAGGAGGAACCGGAGGAACCTGCCGAGCCTGTTTCCGGCCCGGGTGAAGAGGAGCCGGAGGAACCCGCCGACCCCGTTCCCGCTCCGGATGAGGAGGAGCCGGAGGAACCTGCCGAGCCCGTTCCCGGCCCGGATGAGGAGCCGGAGGAACCTGCCGACCCTGTTCCCGGCCCGGATGAGGAGGAGCCGGAGGAACCTGCCGAGCCTGTTCCCGGCCCGGATGAGGAAGAGCCGGAGGAACCTGCCGAGCCTGTTCCCGGCCCGGATGAAGAGGAGCCGGAGGAACCTGCCGAGCCTGTTCCCGGCCCGGATGAGGAGCCGGAGGAACCTGCTGAGCCCGCCCCTGGCCCGGATGAAGAGGAGCCGGAAGAACCTGCCGAGCCGGCCCCTGGCCCGGATGAGGAGCCGGAGGAACCTGCCGAGCCCGTTCCCAACCCGGATGAGGACGGCAGTCAGATCCAGCAGGGGCCGGATGGTATGTTTGCGGCCGCCCGCTTGGCGCTGGAGGCCCAGTGGCCTGCTCCCCAGGGAGAGGGCGAGGGACGCATCCTGCTGAACATCCGTATTCTGGCGGGGGATGCATCTGAATTTGCAGCCCAAGTACAGTATTATGATACCATATATGATGTGTTCGACACCTATCTGAACGACCGTCCCGTAACCTTCAGGGGCTTCCGTTCCCATTTGAGCACCTATCTCTGCCGGCTCAAATGGGAGGACGGCCGCTATCAGGAGGTAAAATCGGAATGGGATATCGATTACAGCGACCTGGAACCGGCCGACGCCGTGCGGGTATACGCCGAGCTGACCGAGGAACAGCGGGATATCTGCGATTTCCGCGGCGGGACTTTGCAGCTTTCCTACGACTGCGGGCAGAGTTGGATCGACACGCCTTACACGAAAGAACAGATTTTGGATCGGGGCGACGAATATGACGGCCTGTACAATCTGTACGACGGCTGCAGCTTCATGCGGGACGGCCTCTCGGCCTTTGTCTTTGGCGGCTGTGCTTATCTGGACAGCCCGGTCACCGTGGCGGTGACCTATGACCAGGGGCAGAGTTGGATGGAGGTACAGCTGCCTGATTCCATAAATGTCCGGGATTTCTCCATCGGCTTCCTGCCGGGAGAGGATGGGACCTACGGCCCGGATTCCTTCGGCTGGCTGGTGGCCGGCCACGACCGTTCCATGGGTTGGGAGGCCTGCTCCATCTATTTCACCTATGACGGCGGCCGGAGTTGGGAAAATTCCCACGGGCTGGACGACTGGTACAGCACCCTGTTCAGCGGGGCGGCCTTTTCCAGCGAAGAGGTGGGATTCCTCTGCTTTACCAGCATCACCGGGGACAGTTCCCGGATTCTGCGGACGGTTGACGGCGGCAAGACCTGGGAGGATTTTGAACTTCCCCTGCCGGAATTTCCGGGCAGCGAATATTATGAAATTACCATTACGCCCACCTTTGACGGGAAAAACGGCGTATTTGAACTGCGGCGCATCGAAAACAGCCGGGCGCGTTTTGTAACCGACGACGGCGGCCTTACCTGGCGGCTGGAAAAGGTCTACACCCCCGGCGCGCTGCCGGATGAAGCGTAGATATTTGCTGGAAAACCAGGATTCCCCCATAAGCCATCCGTATTTATCACACGCATAGGGCCTGCGGAGGGGGATATCCTATTCCCTGAACATTTTACACAGCCGTCTTTACAGACGGCGGATTGGAGGTATACCATGCAGGAAACCATGGAACGCACCGTGCAGGATAACGGTGCTTACGAAGGCTTCAAGACAGGGCCCTGGAGCCGTAAAATCGACGTGCGGGACTTTATCGTCCGCAATTACACCCCCTATGAGGGGGACGAGAGCTTCCTTGCCGGCCCCACAGAGCGGACGGACAAGCTCTGGAAGGAAGTTTCCGATTTAATGGCTGAGGAGCGGAAAAAAGGCGGCGTGCTGGATGTGGACAACCACCGCATTTCCACCATCACCGCCCACCCCGCCGGCTATATCGACAAGGATTTGGAGCAGATTGTGGGGCTCCAGACCGACGCCCCCTTAAAGCGGGCCATCATGCCCTTCGGCGGCATCCGGATGGTGCACACCTCCCTGGACGCCTACGGCTACGAGAGGGACCCGGAGGTGGAGGAGGTCTTTAAGTACCGCAAGACCCACAACGACGGCGTCTTCGACGCCTACACCCCCGAAATGCGCAAGGCCCGCCACTCGGGCATCATCACCGGCCTGCCCGACGCCTACGGCCGGGGCCGTATCATCGGCGACTACCGGCGGGTGGCCCTGTACGGCGTGGACTATCTCATCGAGCAGAAGAAGGCGGCCAAGCTCCACATGGACTTTGAGGTCATGGACGAGGACGCCATCCGCACCCACGAGGAACTGGCCGAGCAGATCCGCGCCCTCTCGGAGTTAAAGGAGATGGCGGCGGAATACGGCTACGACATCTCCCAGCCGGCCACCGACGTGAAGGAGGCCATCCAGTGGCTCTACTTCGGCTACCTGGCCGCCGTCAAGGAGCAGAACGGCGCGGCCATGTCCTTGGGCCGCACCTCCACCTTCCTGGACATCTACGCCCAGCGGGATCTGCAGCGGGGAAAATATACCGAGGAGCAGATCCAGGAGTTTGTGGACCACTTCATCATGAAGCTGCGCATGGTGCGGTTCCTGCGCACCCCCTCTTATGACGAGCTCTTTTCCGGCGACCCCACCTGGGTCACCGAGTCCATCGGCGGCATGACCACCGACGGCCGGCCTATGGTCACCAAAATGAGCTTCCGGTATCTGCACACCCTGACCAATTTAGGCCCCGCCCCCGAGCCCAACCTGACCATCCTCTGGAGCGAGCGGCTGCCGGCGGCCTTTAAGGCCTACTGCGCAAAAATGTCCATCGAGACCTCCTCCATCCAGTACGAGAGCGACGAGCTCATGCGGGAGAAGTTCGGGGACGACTACGGCATCGCCTGCTGCGTATCGGCCATGCGCATCGGCAAGCAGATGCAGTTCTTCGGCGCCAGGGCTAACCTGGCCAAGGCCCTGCTCTACGCCATCAACGGCGGCCGGGACGAGGTGTCCGGCGAGCAGGTGGCCCCCAAGTTCTTGGCCTGCCGGGGCAACGTGCTGGATTACAACGACGTGGTGGAGAAGTTCGACGCCATCTGCGACTGGCTGGCCAAGCTCTATATCAACACCCTGAACGTCATCCACTATATGCACGACAAATACTGCTACGAGCGCATCCAGATGGCCCTGCACGACGAGGAAATCGTCCGCACCTCGGCCTGCGGCATCGCCGGCCTGTCGGTGGTGGCCGACGCTTTGTCGGCCATCCGCTACGCCAAGGTGACCCCCATCCGGGACGAGCGGAATATTGTGGTGGACTTTAAAATCGAGGGGGACTACCCCAAGTTCGGCAACAACGACCCCCGGGTGGACGAGATGGCCGTGAATATCGTGCGGCTGTTTATGAACAAGCTGGCCGGCCGCAGGACCTACCGCCACTCCAAGCCCACCATGTCCATTCTGACCATCACCTCCAATGTGGTGTACGGCAAGAAGACGGGGTCTACCCCCGACGGCCGCAAGAAGGGCGAGCCCTTCGCCCCCGGCGCCAACCCCATGCACGGCCGGGATTCCAGCGGCTGCGTGGCCTCCATGATGTCGGTGGCCTCCCTGCCCTACGACTTTGCTGAGGACGGCATCTCCTACACCTTCTCCATCGTCCCCGGGGCCCTGGGCCGGGATACCGACGACCGGACGGAAAATCTTGTGGGCCTGCTGGACGGCTACTTCAGGGAAGGCGGCCATCATATCAACGTCAACGTCATCCAGCGGGAGGTGCTGCTGGACGCCATGGACCATCCCGAGAAGTATCCCCAGCTGACCATCCGGGTGTCGGGCTACGCCGTCAACTTCATCAAGCTGACGCGGGAGCAGCAGCTGGACGTTATCCACCGCACCTTCCACACCCGGTTCTGATAAGCCATAGAAGGGGGGCCCGCCCCCTTCTTTTCCCGCACCGCAACGAAAAAGGAGGAGTCGATGACATGGAGGAAAAGGCCCCTGTGCGCGGCCGCATCCATTCGGTGGAGACCTTCGGCGCCCTGGACGGCCCGGGCATCCGCTATGTGGTTTTCTTTCAGGGCTGCCCCCTGCGCTGCCTATACTGTCACAACCCCGATGCCCTCTGTCCCACCGACGGCACCGAAAAATCGGCGGCGGAAGTGGTGGAGGAAATCGGGCGGTACAAATCCTTTATCCGGACGGGGGGCGTGACCCTTTCGGGGGGCGAACCCCTAGCCCAGCCGGCCTTTGCCCTGGACATCCTGCGCCGCTGTAAAGCCGCCGGGCTGCATGTGGCCGTGGATACCTCCGGCGGCGTAGAACTGGAGCACTGCCGGCCGGTGGTGGAGGAGGCCGACCTGCTGCTTCTGGACATCAAAGCCCTGGACGACGCCCTCTGCCGCAAACTCACCGGCCGCTCCAACGCCAGCGCCCTGCGGATTCTGGATTTGCGGGAGCGCCTTGGCAGGCCGGTATGGATCCGGCACGTGCTGGTGCCGGGCTATACCTTGGATGAAAAGCTGCTCTGTAAGCTGGCGGATTTCCTGACGGCCTACACCTGTGTGGAGCGGGTGGAGCTGCTGCCCTTCCATAAGATGGGGGAATACAAATGGGAGGCCCTTCACCGGCCCTACGCCCTGACCGATACCCCCGAGCCCGACCCCGCCGCCGTGGCGGCGGCCAAACAGATTTTTGCCGACCGGGGCCTGCCTATTCACTGACCGGCCCGGCCTTATGCGCCCCTTCCCCGCCGGGAAGGGGCGCGCCGTACGGTTTGACTGTTACCGCCGCCTGACAAAATTCCTTATCTTGACAGAGATTAGGGCTTTACAAACCTGTGTTTTGGGGGTATACTATGAAATACAGATACCCCCACGGGGTGGGGGTATATACAGATAGATAAGGAGGCATGTCCGTATGCAGGAACGATATAATGTCACAGGCATGACCTGTGCGGCCTGTTCTTCCCGGGTGGAGAAAAGCGTATCCGCCCTGCCGGGAATGAAACAGGTGGCGGTCAATCTGTTGAAGAACAGCATGACCGTGAACTATGATGAAGCGCAGCTGAACAGCGGCGACATCATCGCCGCTGTGGAGAAGGCCGGCTACGGCGCTTCCCTGCAAAGTGGGAAGGGGAAAAAGAGCGCCGGCCAGGCCGCATCGCCGGCCGACAGCGCCAAAAAGGAATATAAAACCATGAAGCTGCGGGTCATCTGGTCCTTTGTCTTCACCGTCCCCCTGTTTTATATTTCCATGGGCCATATGATGGGCTGGCCGCTGCCGGGGATATTCCTCGGCACCGAAAACGCCCTGATCTACGCCCTGACCCTGTTTTTGCTGGTCATCCCGGTGGTGGCCATCAACTTTAAATACTTCCGCAACGGCTTCAAAACCTTATTGCACGGCTCTCCCAATATGGATTCCCTTATCGCCCTGGGGGCCGGCGCGTCGGTGCTGTACGGCATCTACGCCCTCTATAAAATCGCCTTCGGGATGGGCCACGGGGATATGGCCATGGTGCACCAGTTCACCCACGACCTGTATTTTGAGGGGGCGGGCACCATCCTGACCCTCATCACCCTGGGCAAATTCTTCGAGGCCAGGGCCAAGGGCAAGACCTCCGACGCCATCAACAAGCTGCTGAACCTGGCCCCCAAGACGGCCCGGGTCCTGCGGGAGGGGGTGGAGACGGTCATCCCGGCCGAGGAGGTGGAGGCCGGCGACACCCTGATTGTAAAGGCCGGGGAGTCGGTGCCGGTGGATGGGGTGCTGCTGGAGGGGACGGCCTCGGTGGACGAGTCGGCCATAACCGGGGAAAGCATCCCGGTGGATAAGCAGGCGGGGGACAAGGTCATCGGCGCCACCCTCAACAAAAGCGGCTATTTCACCATGCGGGCCACCAAGGTGGGGGACGAGACCGCCCTGGCCCAGATCATCCGCCTGGTGGACGACGCCACCAGCTCCAAGGCCCCCATCGCCAAGCTGGCCGACAAGGTGGCCGGGGTCTTTGTACCCATCGTCATCGCCGTGGCCCTGGTGTCCGCCGTGGTATGGCTTATCTGCGGCGCCACCTTTGAATTCGCCCTGACCATCGCCGTTTCGGTGCTGGTGGTATCCTGCCCCTGCGCCCTGGGGCTGGCCACCCCCACCGCCATCATGGTGGGCACCGGCCGGGGGGCGGCCAACGGCATCCTGATTAAATCAGCCGAGGCGCTGGAGACCGCCCATTCGGTGAGGACGGTGGTCATGGACAAAACCGGCACCATCACCATGGGCCGGCCGGTGGTCACCGATTTGGCCGGCCAGGGGGGCGTGACCGAGGAACAGCTGCTGCAGACGGCGGCGTCTTTGGAGAAACTTTCGGAGCATCCCTTGGCCGCCGCCATTGTGGAGGAGGCCGAAAAGCGGCAGATCCCCCTGCTGCCGGTGGAGGACTTTGCACAAATCCCCGGGCAGGGTATTCGGGGTACTATAAAGGGCGTGGCCTGCCTTGCGGGCAACCAGAAAATGATGCAGGCCTTTTCGGTGCAGGGGGCCGACGTAGACCGTCTCCAGGACAGTATGGCATCCGCGGGCAAGACCCCCCTGTTTTTCGCCGCCGACGGAAAATGCATCGGCATGATCGGGGTGGCCGACGTGGTGAAGCCCACAAGCCGGGAGGCCATCCGGGAGTTAAAGAAAATGGGCATCCAGGTGGTCATGCTCACCGGCGACCACAAAAAGACGGCCGAGGCCATCGGCAGACAGGTGGGGGTGGACCGGGTCATCGCCGAGGTGCTGCCCCAGGATAAGGAGCGGGTCATGCGCCAGATACAGGAATCGGGCAAAAAGGTGGCCATGGTGGGCGACGGCATCAACGACGCCCCCGCCTTAGCCCGGGCGGATGTGGGCATCGCCATCGGGGCGGGCACCGACGTGGCCATGGAATCGGCCGATATTGTGCTGATGAAAAACGATCTGCTGGACGTGGCCGGCGCCATCGAGCTGAGCCGGGCCACCATCCGCAATATCAAGGAAAACCTGTTTTGGGCCTTTATTTACAATATCATCGGCATTCCCATCGCGGCCGGCTGCTTCTACGCCGCTTTCCATCTGAAGATGAGCCCCATGGTGGCGGCCTTGGCCATGAGCTTCAGCTCGGTGTTTGTCGTGAGCAACGCCCTGCGCCTGCGCTTCTTTAAGCCCAGGCACGGCTCCTCCGCCCGGGCGAAAGCCGTTCCCAAGGGGGCGACCAACGCCTGCGACACAGCCTGTCCCCTCCCGCCGGCGCCGGAACCGAATCCGGAACCGGCGGCACAAATAGAAAATCATGAATCAGGAGGTACTACCATGAAAAAAGAACTGTCTGTGGAAGGTATGATGTGCCAGAACTGCGTCAAGCACGTGACCCGCGCCCTGGAGGGTATTTCCGGGGCCACGGATGTACAGGTCAGCCTGGAGGAGAAAAAGGCCACGGTATGTGTACCCGCATCGGCGGACGACGAGGCTTTGAAGGCCGCCGTCACCGACGCCGGCTACGAGGTGACGGGGATAAAGACCTATGAAAGCTGATAAGGAAAAGATTTCCCGTTCCATCAAGATTGCCCGGGGCCAGCTGGACGGCGTCCTGCGGATGATTGAGGAGGACCGCTACTGTGTGGATATCTCCAACCAGCTGCTGGCTACCAGCGCCATCCTCAAAAAGGCCAACCAGGAAATCCTCCGGGCCCATATCCGCAGCTGCGTCCGGGAGGGGCTGCAGACCGACGAGCCCAACCCCAAGCTGGAGGAGGCCCTGGCCCTGCTGGAAAAAATGATTACAACCTAATAAAAACCGACAGCCGGGACGATGTATCCCGGCTGTCGGTTTTTACTTTATTGAAAGGAAGCTATTCCCCCCGGGCCAAAATGCGGCAGATGGACATGACGTCGTCGATGAGCATTTTCCCGTCGTCGTTCATGTCGCCCCGGGCCA
>CAJFVX010000018.1 GCA_904420585.1 Candidatus Howiella intestinavium
GACAAAGTCGACAAGCTGTAGAAGAGGGGGCAAGCCCCCCCTTCTAACATTCCCCCCTACAAATCCCGCAGGAGCGGGATTTGTCGTATGCAGAAACCGACGCACATGTCGCCGGTTTCTGCGATTCCAATAGCTCCCATTGGGTTTTCGGGCGGCTCTCCTATACCAGGAGGGCCGCATTTTGCGCCGCCGGCCGCATGCCGCACGGGAAAGCGGCCTTACGGGGAAAAAGCCGGGCGGATTGTAAATTTCCGGTTGCAAAATATCGGGAGCGTGGTATATTTATATTGGAATATATTGGGGGCGTTTGGGAAAATCAATACCGGAATGTGCCTATGCCCCGCAGAAACTGGCGTTTATCTGCGCCGGAAAATAAAGGAGCTGAAGCCATGCTGCTCAAGGAGGAAAAGAAGGCGGTGCGCGCCGGTGAATACGACAAGGATTTCGAGCTGCTCTACGGAGAGACGGCCGGCCCGGCCGAGCGGTACGCCGGCCTGTGCGACGCATTTGCCCAAATGTTTGGCGAGGAACGGGATATCCGCTTTTTCAGCGCCCCCGGGCGCACTGAGGTGGGCGGGAACCATACCGACCACCAGCGGGGCCGGGTGCTGGCCGGCAGCGTCAATCTGGACGTCATCGCCGCCGTATCGGCCAACGAGGATGGCATTGTCCGTATCCAGTCGGCGGGCTATCCTCTGGACACCATCGACCTGAAGGAGCTTTCCCCCAAGGAGGAGGAAACCGGCCGGGCGGCTTCTCTTATCCGGGGTATGTGCGCCAGGATGCGGGAGCTGGGCTATCAGGTCAGCGGCTTTGACGCCTACACCACCTCCAATGTGCTCAAGGGCTCAGGGCTGTCCTCCTCGGCGGCCTTTGAGGTGCTCATCGGCGTCATTATCAGCGAAATGTTCAACGGCGGCGCATCCAACCCGGTGGAAATCGCCCAGGCCGCCCAGTATGCCGAGAACGTCTACTTCGGCAAGCCCTGCGGCCTCATGGACCAAATGGCCAGCTCGGTGGGCGGCTTTACGGCCATCGATTTTGCCGACCCGGCCAAGCCAGTCATCGAGAAGGTGGACTTTGACTTTGCCCACAGCGGCCATAAGCTGTGCATCGTCAACACCGGCGGCAACCATGCCGACCTGACCCAGGATTACGCCGACATCACCGCCGAAATGGGGGCGGTGGCCCGGATGTTTGACTGCAAGTATCTGCGGGAAGTGGACGAAGAAGCCTTCTTCTCCCGGATTGCTGCGGTCAAAAAGGCCTGCGGCGACCGGGCCGCCCTGCGCGCCATCCACTTTTTTGCCGACAACCAGCGGGCTGCCGACGAGGCGGAGGCCCTGAAGAAGGGCGATTTTGCCGCCTTCCTTCGGCTGATTAACGCCTCCGGCCGCTCCTCCTATATGTATCTGCAAAACGTATTTTCCACCTCGGCGCCCACCGAGCAGGGGCTTTCCCTGGCCCTCTGCCTGTCCGAGGGGTATCTGAAGGACCGGGGCGCTTTCCGGGTGCACGGCGGCGGCTTTGCCGGCACCATCCAGGCCTTTGTGCCGGCCGACCTGCTGGAAGGGTATCGCCGGCTTATGGACGATGTATTCGGCGAGGGCGCCTGCCATGTGCTGAATATCCGGACCGTGGGCGGGTACGCTTTGAGTAAGAAGTAGCGGTCAACCTGTTGAAAAAATCCGGCTTGTCCAAATCCTGCCGCAGGACGAGCCGCAGCAAGCGCCGCCGCGGCAGCGGCGAGAGGAGTGTAAAATGGCTGAACTGCGTTATCATCCCCTGACCAAGGACTGGGTCATGATCGCCTCCCATCGGCAGGGACGGCCCCAGATGCCCAAGGATTACTGTCCCTTCTGCCCGGGCTCCGGCAAGGTGCCCGACCAGTTTGACGTCTACGAGTACGACAACGATTTCCCCGCCCTCTCCCAGAATCCCCCCGAGCCCGACCCGGTGGCCACCGACTTCTATAAAACCGCCCCGGCCTACGGCAAATGCGAGGTCATCCTCTATTCCCCCGAGCACACGGTGACCCTGCCGGAGCTTTCGGTGGACCACATTTCCAAGCTGGTGGACCTGTGGGTGGAGCGGTTCGAGGCCATGAAGGCCGACGAGAAAATCAAATATGTGTTTATCTTCGAGAACCGGGGGGAAATGGTGGGCGTGACCATGCCCCATCCCCACGGGCAGATTTACGGCTATTCCTTTGTGCCCAAAAAGCTGGAGCTGGAGCTTGCCTCCGCCAAGGAGCATTTCCAGCAGACCGGCCGCTGCATCTTCTGCCGGATGCTGGAGGAGGAGCAGAAGGCCGAACAGCGCATCATCTTTGAAAACGAGCATTTTACGGTTTTTCTGCCCTTCTTCACCGAGTACCCCTACGGGGTTTATATCATGGCCAAGCGGCATGTGGGCTCCATCGACCAGTTTACGGCCGAGGAAAAGCGGAGCCTTGCGGCGACCTTAAAGGAAACCGCCGGTATGCTGGACAGCCTCTTCGGTTTTAAGTTCCCCTACATGATGTGCATGCACAACGCCCCGGTCAACGGGGAGGATACCTCCGACTACTATCATTTCCATATTGAATTTTTCCCGCCCATGCGCAGCGCCGACAAGCAGAAGTTCAACGCCTCCAGCGAGACAGGGGCCTGGGCCCACTGCAATCCCACCGCGCCGGAGGAGAAGGCAGAGGAGCTGCGGCAGGCCCACGCCCGCTTTTTGGCCGGACAGGTCGAAAAGTAGAGCGGCCGGCAGAAGAAAAGTTCCGGTTTTTGGTTGCATACCGGGGCCGTTTCAGGTATAATATCCCTATATGTTAAAAAATGGACAATCATTTGGAGAATAGGAGCGGTGCGTATATGGAAAATTGGCCTGAGACAGCCATCAACGTGACGATATGCGGTCTTGTAATCGTATTCAGCGCGTTGATTCTGCTGGTTATCCTCATAAGCCTTTTCGGAAAGATTATGGAGACGGTTGGGAAGGCAAGAAAGAAGGGGCTGGCCTCGGATAAGGAGGCGGCAGCCCCGCAGCCGGCCGTTTCCGCAGTTCCGGCCATGCCGTCGGCGGGGGAGGATGAGGAGCTTATCGCCGTGATTACGGCCGCCGTGTCCGCCGTCTATGAGGGCAGCGGCAAAAGCTATGTGGTGAAATCAGTGCGTCCCGCCCGCCGTGCCGGCGAACGCCCCGTATGGGCGGCTGCCGGCCTTCGGGATAACACCCGGACGTTTTAGAAAGGCGGGATAGGAAAAAGATGGATATTTGGAACAAATTTGTGGATACCATTGTAGGTATCATGCAGGAGTCGGGCTTTGCCGGCCTTTTCACCGGCGACGGCTGGAAGAATATCATCATGATAGGCGTGGCCTGCGTGCTGCTTTTCCTGGCCATCAAAAAGGAATTTGAGCCCCTTTTGCTGCTGCCCATCGCTTTCGGTATGCTGCTGACCAACCTGCCCGGCGCCGGCATGTTCCACGCCGAGTTCTGGAACCAGGCGGGGGGGATTGATTACAGTACGGTGCTGCACGAGGGCGGCCTGCTGGATTTGCTGTATATGGGGGTGAAACTGGGCATCTATCCGCCCCTTATCTTCCTAGGCATCGGCGCCATGACCGATTTCGGGCCCCTTATCGCCAATCCCAAAAGTTTCCTTCTGGGGGCGGCGGCCCAGTTGGGTATTTTCGTTGCCTTTATCGGCGCCCTGGCTTTGGGTATGCCGGCCAACGAGGCGGCCTCCATCGGTATCATCGGCGGCGCCGACGGCCCCACGGCCATCTTCGTCACCACCAAACTGGCGCCTCACCTCTTAGGGCCCATCGCCGTGGCCGCTTATTCCTACATGGCCCTGATCCCGGTTATCCAGCCTCCCTTCATGAAGCTGCTGACCACCAAGAAGGAGCGCATGATCCGCATGACCCAGCTGCGCACCGTTTCCAAGGTGGAGAAGATCATCTTCCCGGTTCTGGTCACCATCGTGGTTTCCCTGCTTCTGCCTTCGGCCGCGCCTCTGGTGGGTATGCTCATGCTGGGCAACCTCATGCGGGAGAGCGGCGTGGTAGACCGCATTTGTAAAACGGCCCAGAACGAGCTGATGAATATCATCACCATTTTCTTAGGCATCACGGTAGGCGCCACCACCGACGGCGCCACCTTCTTAAATGTCAACACCCTGAAGATTGTGGTCATGGGCCTGTGCGCCTTTATCTTCGGCACCATCGGCGGCGTGCTGCTGGGCAAGCTCATGTGCCTTGTGACCAAGGGCAAGGTCAACCCCTTAATCGGTTCGGCCGGCGTGTCGGCCGTGCCCATGGCCGCCCGTGTGTCCCAGAAGGTGGGACAGCAGTATGACCCCGGCAACTTCCTGCTCATGCATGCCATGGGTCCCAACGTGGCCGGCGTTATCGGTTCCGCCGTGGCGGCGGGCGTGCTGCTGAACATGTGCGGCGCGTAAAAATCAACAGCTTTGCAGGCAGGCGACGGTTTTCCGCCGCCTGTCTCAGCTTGTCGACAAAGTCGACAAGCTGTA
This sequence comes from Candidatus Howiella intestinavium, assembly GCA_904420585.1. Taxonomy (GTDB): domain Bacteria; phylum Bacillota; class Clostridia; order Oscillospirales; family Acutalibacteraceae; genus Howiella; species Howiella intestinavium. The sequence continues at coordinate 4,526 of CAJFVX010000018.1, forward strand.
GAAGAGGGGCGAGCCCCCCTTCTAACATTCCCCCTACAAATCCCGCCAAAGCGGGATTTGTCGTGTGCGGAAACCGACGCGCATGTCGCCGGTTTCCGCGATTCCAATGGCTTTCGTTGGGCTTTCCGACAGTCTGAGGCAGGCGACGGTTTTCCGCCGCCTGCCTTTTGCGTATAGGCGATTCGGGAACAGGGAGCGGCAGCCGCCGCAGCCGGCGCCGTCCTTCGGCAAATGTCCCCCGCAGGAAGTTTATCTCTGCGGGGGACGGAATGTTTTGGGGCGATCGCGGTAAAATAAAGAAAATGTCCTCTGAAAAGAAAAGCAAAAAAGGAATTTCCGTTGCCTATCCGGCCGGGATTTGCTATAATATAGATAATTTTGCAAAGGGCCTCTGCCGGAAGGCGGTTTCGCCCGCCGGGAAAGGATGTTGCCCTATGGCTAAGGTTACCCTGCTCACCTATACGCCCCAGCCGGAAAAGGCGGTGGCCGCCGCCGCCAAGCTGTGTTACTCCCCCGCCTCCATCTCGGATATCACCGAGGGGCTCACCGAGGAGAAAACGGCTTCCTTTGTGGAGATGCTGGCGGAAATCGGCCATGAAAGCCCCATCGAGCACGCTTCCTTCACCTTTGGCATCGAAGGGGTGTCCCGTTCCTTTCTGGCCCAGATAACCCGCCACCGCATCGCCTCCTATTCGGTGCAGAGCCAGCGGTATGTGCGGGAGACCCAGTTTTCCTATGTGGTGCCCCCTGAAATTGCGGCCCGTCCCGAGGCCAAGGCCCTGTATATAAAGGCCATGGAGCGGGACCAGAAGGACTATGAGGCCCTGACCGAAATCTTAAAGGCCGACCACGAAAAGGCCTTTTTGGCTAAAGGCATGGAGCCCAAAGCCGCCGTCCGGGCGGCCGAGAAAAAGGCCATTGAGGACGCCCGCTTTGTCCTGCCCAACGCCTGCGATACCAAGATGGTGGTCACCATGAACGCCCGGAGCCTGCAAAACTTCTTCCGCCACCGCTGCTGCAACCGGGCCCAGTGGGAAATCCGCGACGTGGCCGAACAGATGCTGCGGCTGGTGCTGGAGGCGGCCCCCCATCTCTTTAAAAACGCGGGTCCTTCCTGCCTTTCCGGCCCCTGCCCCGAGGGGAAGATGTCCTGCGGGAAGATGCAGGAGGTCAGGGAGAAGTACCGTGCTATACGGGAAGCGGCCGGCATAGAAATCCCGGAAAAAGGGGAAGAGGGCCGATGAAGGGAAAACTGATAGTCATTGAGGGGCTGGACGGCAGCGGCAAGTCCACCCAGCTGGAACGGCTGCCCGGATTGCTGGCGCAGCGGGGGATTGCATCCAAAACCATCTCCTTCCCGGATTATGACGACCCCTCCAGCACCCTGGTGCGCATGTATCTGGGGGGGGAGTTCGGCGGCACGGTGGATGCAGTCAACGCCTACGCGGCCTCCATCTTCTACGCCGCCGACCGGTACGCCAGCTATAAGCGGCACTGGGGAGACTATTACGAGGCCGGCGGGCTGGTACTGGCCGGCCGGTATGTCTCCTCCAACGCCGTCCACCAGGCGGCCAAGCTGCCCCGGGAGGAGTGGGAAGGCTATCTTTCCTGGCTGTACGATTTGGAGTATAATAAAACGGCCATCCCCAAGCCGGATTTGGTGCTGTTCCTGGACATGCCGCCGGAGGTTTCCCAGCAGCTTCTGGCCGGGCGGTACGCCGGCGACGAATCCAAAAAGGATCTGCATGAGCGGGACAGGGTCTACCAGCAGCACTGCCGGGAGGCCGCCCTGTTCGCCGCCGCCTATTCCGGCTGGCAGGTCATCCCCTGCGCAAAGGAGGGGCGGCCCCTGCCGCCGGAGGAAATCAGCGGGGTTCTGGCCGAGAAAATACAGGCGGTGCTGTAACCGCCCTTCGGCTGGAGAATATACGAGAGGACCGGCTGCGGCCGGATAAAGGAGGATATGCAATGATTTATTTATTTTTAGCCCCCGGCTTTGAAGAGATAGAGGCCCTGGCCCCTCTGGACATCCTGCGGCGGGCGGGGCTGGAGGTGGCCACGGTGGGCGTGTCCGACCGGCTGGTGCCAGGTGCCCACCATATCGCGGTGGAGGCCGATTTGGCCCCCATGGAGGTGGATTTGGAGCAGCTGGAAGGGGTTATCCTGCCCGGCGGTATGCCCGGCACCCTGAACCTGGAAAAATCCCCCATTGTCCAGGCGGCCCTGGACGCGGCCGCCGCCGGAAATAAGCTGATTGCGGCCATCTGCGCCGCCCCCTCCATCCTGGGGCACAAGGGGCTGCTGAAGGGAAAGAAAGCGGTCTGCTTCCCCGGTTTTGCCGATCAGCTGGAAGGGGCGGAGGTCTGCGATACCCCCGTCTGTCAGGACGGCAATATTATCACGGCCAAGGGGGCCGGCGTGGCGGTGGACTTCGGCCTGCGCCTGGCGGCCTACTGGAAGGGCGACGCGGCAGCGGCCGAACTGGGGGCGGCGATGCAATGCGCCCGATAGACATCCGACAGTATAAAAACGAGCTGCGGCTCAAATACAAGGCCGGCCGCAGGGCCATGCCGCCGGAGGAAAAGGCCCGGCTGGACGGCCTTATCGCCGAAAAGGTGGGGCGGCTGTACCAGTATAAAAACTGCCGCACCCTGTTTATCTATGTTTCCACCGACATCGAGGTGGACACCCGGGCCATTATCCGCCGGGCCTTAGCAGAGGGCAAGCGGGTGGCGGTGCCCCGCTGTATCCCCGGCACCCGCCGGATGGAATTCCATTATATCGATTCGCTGGAACAGCTGCAGCCGGGGGCCTTCTCGGTGCTGGAGCCGGACGAGAGCCGGCCGGTAGCCCGGGACTTTTCCTCCAGCCTGATGATTGTGCCGGCCCTTTCCCTGGACAACCGGGGGTACCGTCTGGGTTACGGCAAGGGTTATTACGACCGGTATATCGCGGAATTTACCGGCCCCACGGCGGGTATCTGCTATGCGGCCGACTGCCGGCGGCATATGTACCACGGCAGGTTTGACCGGCCGGTGGATGTCATTGTCACCGATAGGGGCATCCGGCGGGCGGTGAAATAGCCGGCGGGGATACAGGGGGCAAAAGGAAAGGCCCGCGCAGGCGCGCGAGCCTTCGGATGTGTGAATGGTTTAGTAGTTGCCGCCGCAGCCGCAGCCCAGCAGGACGATGAGGATCAGCAGGACCCAGGTAATGCTGTTGCCGCCGCTGAACAGGCCGCTGTTATTACCGCAATTGCACATATTTGTTTCACCTCTCCCTTTGGAAATTTCATTCCATAGTATGAGCTGGTGGACAAATTGGTGCATGGGACTTTAGAGAAACAAGACGACAAAAAACGCCCATAGGAGGTTTACATATGGACGATTGGAACAAGACGCCGGAGGGCGAGGACAATACCGAAGGCTTTACCGGGGACGGGCTGCAGGAGAATGACGCCCGGGAGGAATCCTACGGCGCCTGGGAGGAGGCCGGCTTTACCGGGGATGAGGCAGAGAAAGCCAAAACCTTTTACGGGCCGGCGGCCGATGACGATTATACTGTCGATACAAGTCCTGTCCATCAGGCCGACGAGGACGATTTTGTCATCGGTAAGGGTTTCCGGCTGGAAGAGGAGCCGGCGCCGGTATCCTACCCCCGCACCCAGACGGGAAGCTATGGGAAAAAAAAGAAGAAAAAGAAGCGGAAGGGCTGTCTGGGCTCGATTATATGGATTTTAGTCATCCTTATCATCGCCGGGGGACTGGCCACCGGCATTATTATGGCCGGGTCGGACCTGCTGGGCATCGGCAAAAACGAAATCTGCCAGGTGGAGATCGAAAAGGGGTCCTCCACCCAGCAAATCGCCGAGACCCTCAAGGAGGCGGGGGCCATCCGTTTCCCCACCCTCTTCCGGCTGTATTCCAAGCTGAAGGGCAATGACGGGACATATCAGTACGGCGTGTATGAATTCAACACCGAAATCGGCTACAGCGGCATTATGGACCTGCTCCAGACCGAGGGGGCCCAGGCCGAAATGGCCGAGGTGCGCATCCCCGAAATGGCCAGCATCGACCAAATCGCCGCCCTTCTGGAGGAATCGGGAGTCTGCTCCAAATCCAACTTCATGACGGCCATGCAGTCGGGGACCTTTAAGGAAAGCTTTGTAGGGGACATCCCGGTGGAAAAGGTGCACTACCGGCTGGAGGGCTACCTCTTCCCGGATACCTATAAGTTTATCAAGGATGATTCGGTGGAGGGCGCCACCCGGGCTATCCAGCAGATGCTCAACCGCATGGACGAAATGTTTACAAATGACATGCGGGAGCAGGCGATAGAGATGGGCAGCAACATGCACAATATCCTGACCATGGCCTCCATTGTAGAGATGGAAGCCAGTGGGCACCCGGACGAAATGCCCAACGTGGCGGCGGTGTTCTACAACCGGCTGAGCTGGGACGAGCCCAAGCTGCTGGGTTCCTCTCCTACGGCCGAATACCCCTATGGCGACGGGCGGTATGATACCAACATAACCGAGGGCCTGCCGCCGGGACCCCTGTGCTCTCCCAGCCTGGACGCCATCAAGGCGGCCCTCAATCCCACCGAGGGATTTACCGCCACCTATTTTGTCACCGACAGCGATATGCAGTTTTACTACAACAATTCCCTGGATGCCCATAACAAAACCATTGCGGATTTGAAGGCAAAGGGCAAATGGATCGGCTGACGCCCAAAAGATAAGAGAAGCGGCGCGGGATCGGCGGAGGGAGTCCGCTTTCCCGCGCCGCTGTTTTGTTAGGAGGAGGCCCGGATATGGAGAAAAATTTAGAACTGCTTTGCCCGGCGGGCAGTCCGGAGGCCCTGCGGGCGGCGGTGGATTTCGGGGCCGACGCGGTGTATCTGGCCGGCAAGGCCTTCGGTATGCGCACGGCCTCCCGGAATTTTGACGAGGCCGAACTGCGGGCAGGGATAGCCTATGCCCACGCCCGGGGCGTGCAGGTGCATGTGACCTGCAATACCATGCCCCGCAACCGGGAGCTGGCGGACCTGTCGGCCTTTCTGGAGCTGGCGGCCGACGCCGGGGCGGACGCCCTGATTGTGGCCGACCCGGGAATTATGGAGCTGGCAAAGGCATACGCGCCGGAACTGCCCCTGCACGCCTCGGTGCAGGCCGGCGTCACCAATTACGGCACGGCCCGGGCCCTCTATAATATGGGGGCCAGCCGGGTGGTGCTGGCCCGGGAGTTGACGCTGGAAGAAATCGCCGAAATCCGGGCCAGGACGCCGGCGGATTTGGAGCTGGAGGCCTTTGTCCACGGGGCGGTCTGCATTTCCGAATCGGGCCGCTGCCTGCTTTCCTACTATATGACCGGCCGGGACGCAGCCCGGGGGGACTGCGCCCAGCCCTGCCGGTGGAAATACGCCCTTGTGGAGGAAAAGCGGCCGGGGCAGTATTTCCCCATAGCCGATACCGAAGGGGGCTCCTATATCCTCAATGCCAAAGACCTGTGCATGGCCGGTCATATGCCGGATTTAATTCGGGCGGGGGTCACCAGCTTCAAGATAGAGGGCCGGGCTAAGTCGGCCTACTACGCGGCGGTGACGGCGGCGGCCTACCGGGCGGTGCTGGACGCCTGCCGGGAGGCGCCGGATGCGCCGCCTCCGCATTGGGCGCTGGAAGAGCTGGAAAAAATCAGCCATCGGCCCTATTCCACCGGGTTTTATTACGGGAATCCGGAACAGGAGCCAATAAAAGGTGGTTATATACGCAGCTGCCGGCTGGCGGCGGTGGTCCTGGATTGGCAGGATGGGATATTGACCGTGGCCCAGCGGAATAAGTTTACAAGGGGGCAGGTGCTGGACTGCCTGCAGCCCGGCGGGCCCTCCTTCCCTGTGGCGGTGGGAGAGATGTTTGACGGGGATGGCAGTCCCATCGACGCCGCCCCCCACGCCGAAATGACCGTCCGCATTCCCTGTCTGCGGCCGGTGCGGCCGGGGGCTTTCCTGCGTATGGAATGGGAGGAGGAAAAGGCGGATGATTGACGCAATTGCAGATTTGATAAAGCAGGCCGACGCGGCCATTGCCGCAGAGCGGTTTGACGATTTAATGGACTTTTACACCGAGGACGCCCTGCTGGTGGTAAAGCCGGGGCTGTATGCCAGGGGAAAGGCCCAAATCCGGGCGGCCTTTGTCAAAATCGCTGCCTATTTTCAAAACAGCGTCCGGCCTTCCCAGGGGAATATGGTGATGCTGGAGGCAGGGGATACGGTCCTGGTCCTGTCCCGGACTTTGCTGCAGGCCGACAACCAGGCGCAGTCGGCCTACAGTATGGACCGGCGGGCCACCTATGTCTTCCGGCGCAGGGGGGACAGGTGGCTATGCGCCATCGACAATTCTTACGGCACGTCCCTGCTGGACGAGGACGGCCAGACCAGCATCGGTTAAAGATTCTATGCTGCCGGGGAGGCGTTTTTATGGAAGTCAGAAAAGCCGAAATGAAGGATTTGCCCGCCGTCAGCCGGCTGTACCGCCTGCTCAATGAGGACATGGCGGCCCTGCAGCCGGCGTATGTCCGGCCCGCCGATCAGGATGAGGCCTTCCTGCGGGAAAGCGTCCGGGAAAAGACGTCGGACATTCTGCTGGCGGTGGAGGGGGAAGCCGTGCGGGGGTTTGCCCTGGTGCAGCTGCGGCACACGCCGCCCTATACCTGCATCGTCCCCCATACCTATGTGTATTTGCTGGATTTGGTTATGGATACCCCTGTGCGGGGACGGGGAGGCGGGCGCCTTCTGCTGGCGGCCGTGAAGGCCTGGGCCAAAGAGATGGGAGCCGAATATGTGGAGCTCCAGGTTTTCAGCCAAAATACCCGCGCCCGGCAGCTGTACGAGGGGGAAGGGTTTGTCGACCAGATGCGCACCCTGCGCTGCGGCCTGTAAAGCTTTGCTGCCAGCAATAAAGGAAAAGCCCCGCTCCGGCTGCTTCATGCCGGAGCGGGGCTTTTTCCGTGGGGTATACAGGAGGTATGCATATCGCCGGAGACCGGCGACTGTGCCGTGTTAGGCCTGGGCTGCCTGGGCTGCCAGGATTCGGCAGATGCGCATGATGTCTGCAATGGAAAGCTTGCTGTCGCCATCCAGATCGCCCAGGAGAAGTTCGTTGTCCGTGGCCGTTTCACCGGTGTTTTGACGGGCCAGAGCCCGGCAGGCCGCCATGACGTCGGTAATATCGACGGTGCCGTTTTCATTCATATCGCCGGGCAGCCGGACTGTGACGGTTGCCTTGGCTTCACCGCCGGCTATGGTGCCGGTCAGGGTGTATTCGCCGGGCTGGGCGTAACCCTCTGCCGGCACGTCCTGCCAGGTTACGGCCAGGGTGCCGGACGTACCGTCGGTATAGGTCACATCCACCGTGTCGGGCAGTTCTACCGGCTTGCCGGTGAGAACCTTGACAGATACATCGGAAATGGAGGCTATCTCCTTTGCCGGTTGGCCGCCTTCGCTGCGGTAGGTGCCCGGCTCGTACCAGAGCAGAACGTTCCGGTCGGTGGGGGAGATGGCCGATTCCTCTTTACCCAGGCCGGCCTGATAGCGGTTCTGGATTTCCCGCTCGCTTAAGGCCTTGGTGTAGACGTAGGCGCCGGCCATCCGGCCCCGGAGTACATGGGTATCCGAATCGGTGCGCTTGCCGATGCCCAGGGGATAGTCGCAGGTGGCCACGCTGTCGGATACCTCGGTGGTGCCCAGCAGCTTGCCGTCCACATACAGACTGATTTTGCTGCCGTCGTAGGTGCCGGCGATGTGGTGCCAGGTACCGGGCTGGAAGTCGGAGGGGAAGCCGGCCCGGACCTCATGCCACTGGCGGTCGGTCTCCCCATGGACGAAGAACTGGAGGATGCCGCCGTCGATTTTGATGGTGGTCTGGGTATCGCCCTTGGCCATAAAGATATTGCCGTCTCCCAGATCGGCGGGGTTGACCCAGCACTCCAGGGTAAAGGGGTTATGGCCGGACAGGCTCTGGTTGACAATCTGCTCGTTGGGAACGGTGAAGTAACCCGACATGGAGTAGCCGCCGGGGGCCGTATCGTCTGCATATACCCGGGCAGTTTCGGTGATTTCACCGTCCAGCCCGTTGTCGCTCTGATCCAGGATATAGGCCTTGGCGCCCTGGAGGCTCTCGATGGCCGCCTCGGCTGCGGTCAGCTCATCGTAACGGGTGACCAGCGCCTTCTGGACGTCGGTCAGGCCGTCGTAAGCCTCACGGGCGGCGGTGACGCTGTCCTTCTGGCTGTAGCTTAAGAGGATGCCGATGTCGGCGATGGCCGTATCCACCCGCGCAGCCTCCGACCGGTCGAAGGCATCCTGGTCGAAGGAGTCGGCCTGCCGCCACTGCTTGCTGCGCTCCATCAGGTCTTCGCCCTGCTCGTAGGGCAGGAAGGTGTACTCGTAGCTGTAGGCCTGGTTGCCCTGCATGAGGTACTCCTCCAGAGGCTGGGGACCGCAGCTGTTGCCGCCCAGGCCCCGGGAACGCAGATCCACATGCAGCACGGTGTGGCTGGGCTTTACCAGCTGATAGGGATGCCGCTTAGCCGTGTCGGTATGGGTGGTGGACAGCTCCTTGGCGTTCCAGTAGAGGGCGCCGGCTTCCAGCACGTCCGAACCCACCACCATGAGGCCTAAGCCGGTCTCGTCGGATTCCACGGCGAAATACCGCACATCGGTGTGGTTGCCGGAATCCTGGGGCCGGACATAGGGATAGAAGGAGTCGAAGACGGTGGTTTCATAAACGCCCACGCTGGCCCCACGCTTGCGATCCTGATAGGTATCCTGGGGGCCTTTGCCGTACCAGACAATCTGGTCGTAGTCCATGGGTAGGGTCAGCTCGGCGCCGTAGCGGAGCATCTGGCCCATGCCCTCGCCGGGCTGCAGGTCGGCCTTGACGGTGACCTCGCCGGTGCTGTAGACAGTATAGGCCATCTTCTGCACCGTGCCGCCCGCGTTGTTCAGCAGCAGGGCAATTTCCACCGTGGCCGACTTGCCGTCGGCCGCCATCTCATACGTGAAGTCCTGCACCTGCATGTTTTCGTTGGCCGTCTGCCACTTATCGTCCAGGGAGTCATGGTCGGTGTCGGTGCGGGCCCGCCAGTAGTTGGGAGTGGGGCCGGCGGTCAGGATGGTTTCGTCCTTATAGGTATAGTTGGTCATAAGGCCGGTGGCCTTGTCAAAGCTCAGAGAGAAATCCTGGCCGGAGAAGGTCAGGGTGTCGCCCGCCTCGGCCGGTTGGAGAGCGGGGGCGGCGGAAGCGTCGTAGGTCACATGGGAGACGGCAGCGGGCAGCTGGAACTGTTCGCTGGCCACGACGTCCCCGGCGTCGGCCCATCCGGCATCCTCCTTCAGGGTGACGGCGAAGTTTAAGAAATATTCCCCGTCGGCCTTGAGATCATCGGGCAGCTGGTAGGGCACGGATACGGCCTTGCGCTCGCCCGGCGCGATGACGTCGGTAATCACCCCGCTGTCCACTACCTTCTGGCCGTCCTCCAGAACCTGCCATGTGATATTGTATCGGCTGGTATCGATAAACTTAAATTCGTTATAGATTTCCACCTTGCCCTGCAGCAGGGAAGCGGTATCGGCCGTGAACCAGATGGACTGGTAGACGTATTTTACCTCTTTGAGTTCAGGCTGGGGGGTGCGGTCGGAGGAAATCAGGCCGGTGTTGCAGTAATCCTGATGGTTGGCCGTGTCGTTCCAGTCGCCGCCGAAGGCGTAGTACCGGCCGGCCATGTCCTCCCGGCCCGCTTCGGCGTAGTAGTCGTAGATGGAATCGTCCAGATGGGAGGTGGCGTCGGCGAAGTCCAGCCAGAGCAGCACGGAGCTGTCGCCGGCGGGGATGGTATAGTCCCCCTCACCCTGCATGGCGTCGTACTGGGCTTTCACCTCGTCGGCGGACAGGGCCTTGCTGTAGACCCGGATATGAGAGAACTGGTTTTCACCCGTTCGGTCGGGATTGCCCGCATCGTATCCCACGCCGAAGGGGGAATCGGTGGACTGAATGGGGAGGGTTACCGCGCCGTTGGAGCTGGTGGGGGTGAGCAGCTGCCCGTCGCAGTAGAGGGAGAGGTTGGTCCCGTCAAAGACGGCGGCCACATGGTGCCAGTTGCCCAGCCAGTCGGCCGGGGCGTCGTATTCGTTCTGGAACCACTGGGATCCCTCGCCGGTGACAAAGAAGCGCAGCTTCTGACCGTTCTGGTCGCAGCGCAGGCCCATCTGCTGGTCGCCCTTGGAGAACAGGACGTTCAAATCCTTGGGTTCCAGCTGTTTGACTTCGGCCTCCACCGTGAAGGGGTGGTTGCCCGACAGGGCATCGTTGAAAGCGGACGAACTGGAATAGGTGGCGTAGCCGTCCAGCACCTGGCCTTTATCGGTGTCTTTCACAAGCTGGCCCTCCAATACACCGTCCAGGGCGTAGCTGCTCTTGTCGGCCGACACCAGGGTAGACGCCGGGATGGGGGTGGAGAAATTCTTGTCCGACCAATCCCAGATAAAGCCGCCCATGAGGTTGTCATAGGAGCGGATAACATCCCAGTATTCCATCAGGTTGCCGATGGCGTTGCCCATGGCGTGGGCGTATTCGTTGAGGACAAAGGGCATCCGATCCTCGCCCTGGCCCTGCCGCTCCACATAGGGGATATCGGCGTACATGACGCTGATAACGTCGATGCCGCCCTCTGTCCCTAAGGGCAGGTAGGTGATGGGCCGAGTGGGATCGGCCGGCCGGATGATTTCGGAGATGGATTTTTCAAACATCCGGGTGTAGGGGGAATTGCCGGCCTCGTTGCCAAGGCTCCACATGACCACTGAGGTGATGTTCTTATGCCGTTCGATATTAGCCCGGACGCGGTCGTTGTAGGCCTCAGTGAAGTGATAGCCCACCGTATCCACCGTCTGGCCGTTTACCTCGATGGTAGACCCGGCGATGGGATGGGCCTCCATACTGGTTTCGGCCATGACGAACAGACCGTACTTGTCGCAGAGGTAATAGAGATAAGGATCACTGGAGTAGTGGGCGGTGCGCACAGCATTTAAATTGTGCTGCTTCATAAGCAGGATGTCGGTTTCGTACAGTTCTCGAGAGACATACCGGCCCTTTTCGGGATCGCTGTCGTGCCGGTTGGTGCCCTTGAAAATCAGGGGCTTGCCGTTGATGAGCACCTGCTGGTAGTCGGTGGTTACCCGATTGTAGTTCTCGTCTACCTGGGTCTGTGTGAAGGTAATTTCCCGGAAGCCCAGCTGCTGGGAGACGCTCTCAAAGTGGCGGCCGCTCTCTTTGTCGTAGAGGGAGATAACCAGGGTGTAAAGGTACGGATCTTCGTCCGACCAGAGGCGGGGCGCCTCCACCATACGGCTTAGGTTTACACTGACCTCTCCATCTGAATCGATGGCCGCCGCATCGGCCCGCAGGGGCTCTGCGGCAAAGAGATTGACCCCATCGGCGTCATACAGCCGCACGTCCAGGGCAAAGTCGGATACCTGTTCGGTGCTCTGGTTGTTTACCTGGATATCCAGCTTGAGTTCCGCGTCGGTGAAGGTATCGTCCAGGTCGGTTTCCACCCTGTAGTCCCGGATGTGGACGGCCGGGGTAGAGGTGAGATAGACGTCCCGATAGATGCCAGCCATGCGCATGGTGTCCTGGTCTTCCAGCCAGCTGCCATCGTTCCAGCGGTGCACCCGGACGGCCAGCAGGTTATCCTGCCCGTCTTCGGTTAAGAAGGGGGTGATATCAAAGGTGGAGGCGTCGTACATATTCTCGCTGTAGCCCACCTCGTTGCCGTTGACGTAGAGATACATAGCCGACTCCACGCCTTCAAATGTGATGTAGACCTTCTGGCCGTGCTCCAGCCAAGCGGGATCTACATCAAAGGACTTGCGGTAGAAACCCACCGGGTTGGTGACGGTGGGGGCCAGGGGGGCGGCGTATTTGGGATCCCCTGCGCCTGCGTTGCCGTACTGGCCGGCAAAGGGATTCTGGGTGTTGGCGTAGACGGGGAAGTCGAAGCCCTGGGACTGCCAGGAGGCCGGCAGGGTTACCGACTTCCAACCGCAGGCGTAGTTGACGTCCGGCCAGACAGATACGTCCCCGGTGCCGTGGTAGGGATTTTCCGCCACGCCGGTGTAATCAGTTTTGTAAAAGGCGTTGGATACGCCAGCGGCGTTGGCGTCGTCCAGGTTTTTATAAACGGTCAGGTCCCATTCCTGCCCCTCGCCGGTGAGCAGCTGGTAATAGGGAGACTGGGTCTGGTCGTAGTTTACAGCGCCAATCCGGGCCTTTTCCACGTCGTCATAGGAGAGAGTGTCGGTGCTGTGTTCCTCCCGGTTGACCTGATAGACGTCCGACTGCCGCACCGGGTCGCCGTTTATGTCGGTGCTGTTTACCTCGCCCGTCCATTCCTTGCCTGTGAAGTAGGTCTGCCCCGGCGAAAGGTCGCTGCGGCTTTCCATGTCCGGCCAGGCGGCGTCGGCATCCCAGGGGTCGCCGGTTTCGGCTGCCACCGGCAGCCCGCCGCCCACGGGAAAAGCCAGCCCGACTGTCAGGGCTGCGGTGAGCAGCAGAGCCAGGGTTCGTTTTCCTTTTTTCATGGTGCATCCTCCTGTCTTTTTTTAAGTTGCTTTTATCCGTAAAGCCGGCCCGTGCCGGCAAAAAGCCTGCATATGCGGCCTGTATATTCCTTAAGCCGGGCAGACGGCCGGTTTCCCTTCCGCCGCCCCGTCCAGCCGGATGATCAGTTCTCCCTCTTCGGTTGTAAGTGCCAGGGAATCGTCCACAAAGCCTTTGTCCAGCGCCAGGGTATAGGCAAAACCTTCATAGGTAAGCCCTAAGGCTGCAGGACCCAGCCGCCGCATCTGGGGCAGGCCGTCGGCATCCGGGGCAAAGCGGTTTACAAACCGCAGCCCTGCATCCCGGTCAGCCTGTATCCGAATACCGGATTCCGACAGGGTAAAGGTCACGTCCCCGCAGGGGGTGCCGGTAAAGGTCACCAGGGCCGCCCCGTCAGATTCCGTATACCGCATTTCCCCAAAGGGCATCCCCTCGTTCGGCAAGCCCGCGCCCGCCGCAGGATAGAGGCCGCCCCGCACGCCGCCGCCGCTGAAGCGGATGCCGTCGGCCACGGGCAGGTTGTCGAAGGTCAGCTTATCCGAGTCACATACCTTATCGAAATACCGTTCCCGGTAGTCCTCCCGGAAGCAGTAGAGATCCCGGATCCAGAACCGGCCGTCCTCGGCGTAGAGGTTGACCCGGTAGTTTTTGCTGGTGTACCAGACCGATTTGCGCCCCTCTCCCTTCCAGTCATCCATGGCGGCGATGACCGCAGGGGGGGTGGCGGAAAAGCGATTTTTAAACCACCGCCCGGTCTCCCCCAGGGTCTCCACCTGGATTTCCTCCGCCGCCTGCATTTGCCGGAACCGGTCAAACTGATAGATAAGGCCCTTTTCCATAGCCGGCCAGCCAAAGCTGTTCTCCTGCCCGGCCTGGGCGTAGCCGAAGGAAAGGCAGCGGCCGCTGAAATTTTCCCGTAAGTACCAGTCCACCCAGGCCGGCTCGCCGCCGCCCCCGCCCGAGCCGGCGTAGACCGGCTCCAGGGAAATGACCCCCTGGCAGCCGGTGGGCCGCAGGGCGGACACATCCAGCCCGCAGTCGTACTGGAGCACCGGGTCGGCCCCCAGCATCCGGAAGACCGGTACGTCTATCTGCTTTTCCGGGCTGCCGGCGGGGCAGAGGACGTTTTCCCGGCTGGGGTAGTAGCCCTGGCCGTAGGGGCCGCCCCAGATGGTGTAGCCGTCGGTGCCCCACTGCTCTTTGCAGTTGCAGGCGGCATCCAGGCCGTAGGTTTCGGATGCGTAGCGGAGGGTGTGGGCGTCAAAGGCCCAGGAACCCAGCACCCGGGGATAATACCCGAACACCTCTTTAAACCCGGTGAACAGCCCGTCGATAAGCCGCTCCCGCTCGGTGAGGGTGTATCCCACCGAGAAGCCGTACCGGGCCTGCCAGTCCCAGGCGTACCGCCCCCGCCAGGGAATGCCCGCCCGGTGGTTTAGGGGCTCCACCATCTCCAGCCAGACTCCCAGCTCGAACTGCGCGGGGTCAAGTTCCTTTAGCATCCCGGAAAAGGCCGGGTTTATCAAAGCGTCGTATTGCAGCAGAAAGGTGCCCTTCAAACCGTGTCTGATTAGCAGATCGATTTGCTTTTTCACCGGCAGGGTCAGGTCGTCTTCCGTGCGGGGATCAAAGCCCCGGATGAAATTGATGATGTTGATTATTTGTTTCTTTTCCACAAAACATAGCACCTTTCAATAATAAATCTTGATATTTATTTTTGTTCAGTATATAATAGAGAAAAATAAAAGTCCATTCACATATCAATGATATGCATGGACAAATCGCTGATTAGGAGGGTTTTGTATGCAAAACGTATCCTACTATCGCGTATTGACCGATGTAGACAACAATTTCCTTTCGGAGGAAGTTCCCATACAGGTGAACTGCACCGGCTATTCCCGCTACAGCGGGGAGGTCTGGGGACGGACGGTCCGGCGGGATTACTATTTGTTTTACCTTTGGGGCGGCGGCGTCCGGGTGGATAAGCCGGCGGAGGGCCGGGTTATGCGGCCGGGGGATATGATTGTATTCGGCCCCGACCAGCCCTTTGACTACATAAAGCAGCCCAACCGGGATATGGAGTATTACTGGGTGCACTTCACCGGCTACCACGCCGGCCGGATGCTGGAGGAATGCGGCATCCCGGTGAACCAGATCGTGTCGCCGGGGATCCATTTGGAGTTGTGTGAGGGGTTCCGGAGCCTTTTTTCCGCCTTTTTGACCCGGGACAGCCTCTTTGAAATCGAGACGGCCCAGCGGCTCTGCGCCATCCTGGTGCAGCTGGGGCGGGCCCTGTCCGGCCATTCGGAGGACGCGGCACCCACCGACCCCCGCATCCGGCAGGCCTTGGGGGTTATCCACGAGAATGTGGGCCGGCCCCTTTCGGTGGAGCAGCTGGCCGAGGAGTCCCATATGAGCGTCAGCCATTTCCGCTCGGTATTCCGCCGGATAACCGGCTTTTCACCCCAGGAGTATATCACCCTGTCCAAGCTGAATTACGCCTGTCTCCTTCTGCGGCAGACCGATTTGAGCATCCGGGAGGTGGGGGAGTCCTCCGGCTATGCCGACCCCCAGTATTTCAGCCGGATTTTCGGCCGGCATTTCGGCCTGTCCCCCGGTTCCTACCGGAATGTAAAAAGGCAGGAACCGGAGAAATTCGGCAATTTGGTTTAAAAACTGCGTTTTTTCCTTTCTATGGGCCTTGGGATTTGTTATAATACATTGCAAGCGGCGGGCAGGCTCTGTCCGCCGCCCTTTGATTTGGAAAATACAGCAAGAAGGAAAGGGACTATCCCATGCAAATCGCCGACCTGCACATCCATTCCAAATATTCCCGGGCCACCAGCCGGGACTGCGATGCGCCCCATCTGGAGTTCTGGGCCCGCCGCAAGGGCATTACCCTGCTGGGCACGGGGGACTTTACCCATCCCGCCTGGCGGGCCGAGCTGTCCGAAAGGCTGGAGCCGGCGGAGGAGGGGGTTTATACCCTGCGGGAAGAATGCCGTATGCCGGCCGACGGGGCGGCGGGGGCGGGCAGGCCCCGGTTTGTGCTGTCGGGGGAAATCAGTTCCATATACAAGAAAAACGGCCGGGTGCGCAAGGTGCATAACGTCATCCTGCTGCCCTCCCTTCAGGCGGCGGACAGGCTGGCGGCCCGGCTGGAGGCCATCGGCAACATCCATTCCGACGGCCGCCCCATCCTGGGGCTGGACAGCCGGGATCTGCTGGAAATCACCCTGGAAACCTGTCCCGACGCCGTCTTTATCCCCGCCCATATCTGGACCCCCCACTTTTCCCTTTTCGGGGCCTTTTCGGGGTTCGACACCATAGAGGAATGTTTTGAGGATATGACCCCCTATATTCACGCCCTGGAAACCGGCCTCTCCTCCGACCCGCCCATGAACTGGCGGCTGTCGGCCCTGGACAAGTACGCCTTAGTCTCCCACTCGGACGCCCACTCCCCCCAGAAACTGGGCCGGGAGGCCGACCTGCTGGACATCCCCCTGTCCTTTGGCGCCCTGGCCGCCGCCCTCCGCGGCCGGGGAGGGGAAGGTTTTAAGGGGACGGTGGAATTTTTCCCGGAGGAGGGGAAGTACCATCTGGACGGGCACCGGAAGTGCGGCCTCTGCCTGCAGCCGGTCGAAACGGTGGCCGCCGGAGGACGCTGCCCGGTCTGCGGGGGCAAGCTGACCATCGGGGTGCTCCACCGGGTGGAGGAACTGGCCGACCGGCCGGAGGGCTTCCGGCCGCCCGACGCCCCGCCCTACGAAAGCCTGGTGCCCCTGCCCGAGATCATCGCGGCCTGTTCGGGCGTTTCGGCTGCAAGCCAAAAGGTGGCCCGGCGGTACGAGGCCATGCTGCGGGAGCTGGGCAATGAATTTTATATCCTGCGGGAGCTGCCCGAAAGCCAAATCGAAGCCTTTGCCGGCCCGGCCATCGCAGAAGGCATCCGCCGGGTGCGGGAGGGCCAGGTGGAACTGGCGGCCGGCTACGACGGGGAATATGGAAAGGTGAAAATCCTGGACGAGGGGGAAATCCAGGCCCTGTCCGGCCAAATGCGCCTTTTTCCCGGCGAAAAGCCTGTAAAGAAGAAAGCCCGGGCGAGCCTTGCCGGTATGAAAAAGCAGACGGCAGCCGAGCCGGCCCCGGCCGGGGAAGAGAAAGCCGGGCCGCTTGCGGAACTCAATGACGAGCAGGAAGCGGCGGCCGCATCGAAAGAGGCGGTGACGGCGGTGGTGGCCGGCCCCGGCACCGGCAAGACCAAGACCCTGATTGCCCGCATCGCCTGGCTGTTGGAGCAGGGGGTGAAGCCGGGGCAGATTACGGCTGTCACCTTTACCAATAAGGCGGCGGAGGAGATGGCCGGCCGGCTGGAGGCCTGCGCCGGCCGCCGAAGGGCCCGGGCGGTGTCGGTGGGCACCTTCCACGCCATCTGCCTGCATATATTGGAGGCGGCCGGCCTGTCCGTCCGCCTGGCCGACGAGGCCGCGTCCCGCCGTATAGCTGCCGAAGCGGCGGCCGAGACGGGCTGCAAGTGGACGCCCGCCCGTATCCTCCGGGCGGTTTCGGCCGTCAAAAACGGCCTGGAGGCCGAATTGCCGGCCGGCCTGTACAAAGCCTATAACCAGCGCTTACAGGCGGCGGGATATATGGATTTCGACGATTTGCTGCTGGCGGTGCTTAAGCGGTTTGAAAAGGGGGAAATGCCGGCCGGGGCCTGCCGCCCCTTTACCCACCTGCTGGTGGATGAGTTCCAGGACATAAACCCCGTGCAATACCGGCTGGTGCGGGCCTGGAGCCGGGAAGGGAAGAGCTTGTTTGTCATCGGCGACCCCGACCAGTCCATCTACGGCTTCCGGGGAGCAGACAGCCGCTGCTTTGCGCGGCTGCAGGAAGAACTGCCCCAGACCAAGGTTGTCCGCCTTGTCCGCAACTACCGCTCCACCCCGGAGATTATCGGATGCGCCCTGCCGGCCATTTCCCGGAACCCCGGCGGCGCGGGGGAGCGGGTGCTGGAGGCCCAGGGTTCGGCGGGGGGCAAGGTGCGGCTGCTGACGGCGGCCGACGGCTTTGCCGAAGCCCTTTTTGTGGCCAAGGAAATCGGCCGCATGGTGGGCGGCATGGATATGCTGGAGGCGGCCGCCGCCCGACCCCAGGTCAGAAGTTTTGGGGACATCGCCGTTTTATACCGCACCCACAAGCAGGCCGAACTGCTGGAACAGTGCCTGTCCGCCGAGGACATCCCCTACATCGTGCGGGGCCGGGACGACTACCTGCTGGACCCGGCCGCAGCGGGGCTTACGGCTTACTTCCGCTGGCTGCTGGATGAGAAGGACGGCTACAGCCTGCATACGGCCCTCACCTGCCTTTTCGGCCTTTCGGAAGAAGAGGCGGCGGCCCTCTGCGCCGACGGGATGGATAGGGATACCATCCTCCGAAAAGCGGCAGAAACCGGTGGGACAGCCGTCCGGTTCGGAAGGTGTACCGGAATCTATAAAGAGCGGGCCGCAAAGGAAAAGCCCGGTCGGCTGCTGGAGAATCTGGCGGCCGATTTGGAGCTGGCGGGGAACCCGGCGGTGGAAAAGCTGGAGCGGGCGGCGCTTTTCTATAATCACATGGACGCCTTCCTGCAAAACCTGACCCTGGGCGCCGAGGGGGATATATCCCGCAGCGGCGGCAAGACCTATACGGCCGACGCCGTTACCCTCATGACCCTCCACGGGGCCAAGGGGCTGGAGTATCCGGCCGTTTTCCTCTGTGGCCTGCGGAAGGGCGTTTTGCCCCTGGAGCGCCCGGGCCAGGCGGCGGATATAGAGGAAGAACGCCGCCTGTTTTATGTGGGACTGACCCGGGCCAAGGAGGAGCTCATCCTGCTTGCGGGAAGGGAGCCCTCCCCCTTCCTCTGTGACCTGCCCGAGGCCCTTTTGGAGCGGGGCCGGGCGTCAGAGCAGAAGCAGCCCTACGGCGGCAAGCAGCTGCGGCTGTTTTGACAGGATAGAAATGGCCCCTGTGCAGAATCTGCACAGGGGCCTTGCGTATATTCGGGGAGGATTAAGCGGTTAAATCGATCCACATGGCGGGACGAACGGCGCTGCATATGCGCTGATTGACAGAACCGCCGCTTTTGATAATATCACCGTCACAGTTGACATATGCAGCGGTTTCCTGATTATAACCTGGAGAGCGCAATCGCCATAAGGTGTTATCGTTGTTGCTGGAACTGTATGCTCCCTGGGCTATAGTGTAGCTGGTTGCAGCTGTCCGTCGATTGGTATTCGAGCTAAAGTATTGATTTGCTTCATTTATGCTAAGCAGAAACACTTTATCGATTGTATCATTCCCGCCGTCTGTATTGTAATCATTATTGTCAGTATTGACAATACTTGTGGATATAATTTTAGCTTGCTCTTCTTCACTAAAGGCTTCATTTAAGAATGTGTCATTTAGCCATTGACGTATAGAACATGTTTCCCAGGTAATATCTTCTCTTGTAGTATTATACGGCTGGCAATCAAGGCAATATCTGCTGATAACTAGAATCTTATCATCCTCTTTTTTCAAGACAATCCATTCATTGGAATCATGGTAGTTGCCAAACTGAATAATTTCGCCCACACTGCAAGCATACATTTTCAAATCCGGATATTCCGTGGTAATAAGATTTACTTTTTCTTGCGAATCCTTATAATTCCCAAGACTGTAAAAAGTCAAGGCGGCCTTGTCATATTGCCCGCTTTCATATAAGGCAGAAGCCTGGTTATATTTGTTTGTAGGAATAATTACGGTTACCAAAACAATGACAAAAGCGATGCAAACGGCCGCAGTCGGTGTCACAATGGCCGCAATTTTCTTGTTGCGCTTTTTTCGTTTTGCAGCGGCTATACGGGCTTCTTCGGCTCTGTGTTCCTCCTCCAGACGCCGGCGTTCTTCTTCTGCGCGAATTTCTTCGATACGGCGGCGGCAGGCAAGAATCTGCTCATCCGCGTCCTTCCAGCCGGGTATGGATTCGTATTTGGCGATAGCGTCTTCCAACTTGGAAATTCTATCGCCTGTGGTAAAGTCCCCTTCCTCGGTTGATGTTTTTGCCACTGCGTAGATAACTTTTGCCTGTGCATATACGGCGTCCTTGCGGCAGTTTTCCGCATTTGTGCGGCATTGCTCTGCCAACTGGGCGGCGTCTTTATAGGAGAAAATGGCGTCAAATTTCTGTGCGGCCTGCTGATAGGCCGCTTCGTCTCCGGCGCTTTCCATGGCCCCGACGGCTTCTTTGTATGCTTTTTCCAGTAGAGTCCTTTCGTTGCGCTCTTTGATAGCTGCATTGTATCCGGCTATTTCTGCTTTCAATTTATCATCAGCAAAGCGAAGGATTTTGCGATAGTTGTCTAAGTTTTCAAATGTGAAAAAACAGGACGATAAATCTTCTTTTTTGTGGACTTGTAATGCCGCCATCAGCTTCCCCAAGTAGGCCTCGGCGCATTCCGGGTCCTGGTCAAGCACCTTCTCGCAGTATGCGTCCGCCTCCTGCCAGTTTCCGTCCTCCAGAAACAAAAACGCCCGCTTTAAAAGGGGTTCGATATGGATACCGCCCACGGCCGGGGCGGCGGCCGACGCCGCCTTGGGGGCACTGCCTGCCGTAATTTTCTTGATGCCGCGGATGAGATCCTGCATGAACCCCAGCTTGGACATATCCTGGGCCTGCAAATGGGAAAATTCCTCCGGCAAATCGTAAGGATCCATATCCCGGTAGGCGGGGATAAGCACCTTTTTGGCCCCGTTCTTGATAAGCGCCAGATACCGGCTCCACTCGTTTTTTACCCAAACGGCGTTGAAGTATTCGGGCTTGGTGCCCAGCACCACCATGACCTTGGCGCTGTTTAAAGCGGCGAATATGTAGGGCTCGTATGCGGTGCCCAGCTTGTCCTCCAGGGTGATGCGGGAGAAAAACACCTTAAATCCCTCTTCTGCCAGTTGGTGGTAAAGCTCGGTGGCCAGGACGCTGTCCCGCGTCCGCCGGCCGTCGCTGCCCGTTTCCTTATAGCAGATGAACACGTCGAAGGGTTCTTCCTTCTGGGAAATGGCCAGGATGCCCTTTTGAATCTCATTGATGGTCTCCGCTTCCTGCTCGTACAGGGCCCGCTGGGCGCCGTCGGCGTATTGCAGGGCGGATTTGTAGTTGTCGTCGTCAAAAATAGAGGTAAACTGGGCCCGATTGACGGTGGGCATACGCTTGTGGGTGGCCGGGTCTTCCACGTACTCAATGCCGTACCGGCAGAGAACCAGGGACCAATAGGCTTCAGCGTCGGTCTTGTCCTCGTTGAGAATCTGCTCGTAAATCCCCATGGCCTTGTCAAACTCATTGTTGCGGCGAAAATGGTTAGCCCGGTCGTAGAGATTGGCCCGCCGCTGGTCGTCCAGCTTGGGGAGGGTCTGTTTGGTGCCGCAGCTGTCGCATACGGCTACGGTGTCGCCCGGGGCGAATTCCAGGGTTCCGCCGCACATTTTGCATTTGAATACTGCCATGGCCTGTCTACCTCCTGTTTTCTCCTATTTCAGCAATTTGCATTTCGTGTTCCTGTCCTGCACCAGCACCAGAACGGATTCCGCCGCCCCGGTTACGTCCCCCGCGCCGGAGGTGACCGCCCGGGCGAAGGCGTCAAAGGCCTGGGAAATCCGGGACTCCACATCGGCAAGGCCTTCGTCCGACATGGGGTCGCTGTAGCGGAAGGCCTCCCATACCTTTTTGGCCGCCGCTTTGGCTTCGGGCGCAGCCGCCCGCGTTATCAGCGTTTCGGCGTTGGCGGTCATGTATTTGATAAAAACGGTCTGGGATTTTACCTTGTCCCCCAGGTCGGATACAAGGGAGGCGGCGGCCTTGGCCTTTACTACGGAAAGGGCGGTAAAGCCCAAAATTAAGATGCAGGCCACGGCCCCCACCCAATTGGGCAGACCGGGGATGACCATGCAGACCACGCCCACGATAAGGGAGACGATCAGGGCGGAAAAGCTAATGGTAATCAAGGGAAGGTGAAGGAACAGCTTATCCTTTGTTTTGCTCTTAAAAGCGAAAAACGCGCAGACCAGCTGGCCGATAAAAGCCAGGGTGATGAGGATATAGCCGCTCCAGAAGGCGCCGCCGAATTTGCTCAGGCCGGCGGCCTCGCTGGGGGTGGCGAATACGATGGCGTTGAAAACGGCCAGCAGAATTATCCAGGCGATGACATAGTACTTGAAATTTTTATTCACGGCCATACCCTCCTATGAAAGCTGTTCGCCGCAGGCGGGGCAGAACCGGGACCCTTCGGGGATCTGCCCGCCGCATTTGGGACAGGTGTTCACAAATTTGTGCCCGCATTCCGGGCAGAAATTCCCCTTTGCCACGGTTTTGCCGCAGGAAGGGCAGACAACCGTCTGATTCGCGGCGGGTTCCACCTTCCCGCCGCAGGAAGGGCAGAATTTGGCGCCCGCCGGAAGGGGGCTCCCGCAGGCGGTACAGCTGCCGCCGGCCGGTGCCGGCTGCCCGGCGGCGCTGATGGCGTCGCCTACCGCGCCGCCCACAAGGCCGCCCACCGCGCCCCCTACCCCGGCCATGGTGCCCAGGCCTACGCCCATGTTGGTGAACTGGCCGATGGCCTCGTTGCGCGCCACCTCGGCCGCCACGTCGAAGCCCCGCTCCTGGGCGTAGGTGTAGCCCTCCTGGGCCCGCTTGGCGGCCTGGGCTTTGGAGTCGATGACGACCTTTTGGGCCTCGGTCTCGGCGTAGATAAGGTCGGTCTGCTGCCGCAGCTTGGCCTCGGCCACGTCGGCGTACTGGCGGAAGTGCAGTTCCTTGAACTTTTCGTACTGGCGATCTCCGTCGGGTTTTACGATGGTGGTGACAAAGAAGCGTTCCAGGCTGATGCCGTAGTCGGCAAAGTCGGGGATAAGCAGTTTGTGCAGCTCGTCGGAAAAGAGGGTGAGATTTTCGTCGATCTCAAATATGTTGATGGACTTTGCCTTGATGACCTGCACCATGTAGGTCTTGATGCGGGTCATGAGAAAGGCCCGGAAGAGGGAGACCAACTGCTGCTGGCCGAGGAAATTCTCGGTGCCCACCAGTTTTACAAGCAGCTTCCGGCTGTCCTCGGCCCGCAGGCTCATTTCCCCCGAGGCCCCGATGGAGATGGGGAAGCCGTAGGTGGGCTCCACATACTGCACCTTGGAATCGGTGCCCCATTTGATGGACATCTGCTCGGTCTTATTGATAAAATAGACCTCGCAGTGAAAGGGTGTCCGGTCGCCGGTAGCCCGGTGCAGCACCTTCCCGATTTTGGGGATGTTCTCGGTTTCCAGGGTGTACCGCCCCGGCCCGAACAGATCCAGCGCCTGCCCGTTCATAAAGAAGATGGCTTCCTGGCTCTCGTGTACGATAAGCTGGGTCAGGCTGTTAAAATCCTCGCAGGGGTGCTTCCAGATAAAGGTGCTGTTATCACCCTCGTATTTAATTATCTCGGCTATCTGCGCCATTTGCTCCGCCTCCTGTTATGCTGTTGCCTGCTGCGCGCCAAACGCGCCTTACCCGGTTGGAGGGTATGCCCCAATCCGGACACTGGAGCGCCCTCTTAAAATAATACCTGCCGTTTCACGAAAAATGACGAATAAAAGAAAAATTACACGTTGATTTCCACCTGTACGCCCAAATCGTCGGCGTACTTGTCCAGGATGGGCTGGACGGTTTCGGATACAAATTCCTCCACCTGTTTGCCCGAGCGCCCTACAAAGTTGGCAGGCTCCAGTATCCGGAGAATATCCTCCTTGGTCATGCCGAAGATGGGGTCGCCGGCGATGCGATCCACAAGGTCGTTCTCCAGGCCCTCTTCCTTGACCCGCCGGGCCGCGGCCATGGAGTGCTGCCGGACATGCTCGTGCAGCTCCTGCCGGTCGCCGCCCAGCTTGACGGCGTCCATCATAATATTTTCGGTAGCCATGAAGGGCAGTTCCTTGCGCAGATGCTGCTCGATGACCTTGGGATAGACCACCAGCCCGTCCACCACGTTGATGTACAGGTTCAGGATGGCGTCCACAGCCAGGAAGGCCTCGGGCACGCTGATGCGCTTGTTGGCCGAGTCGTCCAGGGTACGCTCGAACCACTGGGTGGAGGCGGTGACGGCCGGGTTGAGGGCATCGATAAAGACGTAGCGGGCCAAAGAGGAGATGCGCTCGGAACGCATGGGGTTGCGCTTGTAGGCCATGGCGGAGGAGCCTATCTGGTTCTTTTCAAAGGGCTCTTCCACCTCTTTCAGATGCTGCAGCAGCCGCAGGTCGTTTGAGAACTTCATGGCCGACTGGGCGATGCCGCTTAAGGTGTTCAGCACAAAGCTGTCCACCTTGCGGGAATAGGTCTGGCCGGAGACCGGCTGGGTCTCGGCAAAGCCCATTTTTTCAGCGATTTTCTTGTCCAGCGCCCGAATTTTTTCATGGTCGCCCTCAAACAGCTCCATAAAGCTGGCCTGGGTGCCGGTGGTGCCCTTGCAGCCTAAAAGGCGCATATTGTCCAGCCGGAACTCCAGTTCATTTAAATCCAGCACCAGGTCGTAGAGCCAGAGGGAGGCGCGCTTGCCCACGGTGGTGGGCTGGGCGGGCTGGAAATGGGTGAAGGCCAGGGTGGGCAGGTCCTTATATTCCATGGCGAACTTGGCCAGCTCGCCTATAAGGCTGACCAGCTTTTTGCGGATAAGCCGCAGGCCCTCGGTCATAATGATAATATCGGTATTGTCGCCCACGTAGCAGGAGGTGGCGCCCAAATGGATGATGCCCTTGGCCTTGGGGCACTGCTGGCCGTAGGCGTAGACGTGGGACATGACGTCGTGCCGGACTTCCTTTTCCCGCTTGATAGCCACATCGTAATTGATGTCGTCCACATGGGCCTTCAGCTCGGCAATCTGTTCATCAGTGATGGGAAGCCCCAGTTCCTTTTCGGCTTCGGCCAGGGCTATCCAGAGGCGGCGCCAGGTGGTAAACTTCTTGTCATTGGAGAAGATGTGCTGCATCTCGGGACTGGCGTACCGGCTGCAAAGGGGGCTTTGATAGGTGTCGTTCATCATGGCTTTATCCTTCCCGCCGCTGCCGCTGCGGCCTTTGGATTTCCCCGCCGCGCGGCCTGTTCCGGCGGGGGCGGCCGGGATGTCCCAAACCGCATGAAAATCTGCTTTCATTATACCGGAAAAGGGGAGACAAGACAAGTTATGGGCGGCGGGTTTTGCCAAAATACCCATTTTCCGGCCTGTCTTCCCCCGGGTTTGGCATGGGGATGGAGAATTTACCGGAGCCGGCCGGTTTCGATTGACAAGAGGCCTTGCAAGGTATTATTATGTGTATAGGAAATAGGAATTTAAGGGAAAGGGGTAAGGACAATGGCGATTTTAATTACCGGCGGCGCCGGCTATATCGGCAGCCACACCTGTGTGGAGATGCAGAAGGCCGGCTATGATGTGATTGTAGTCGACAACCTCTGCAACAGCAAGCGGGAGGTTCTGCATCGGGTGGAAAAACTCACCGGCAAACCGGTTCCCTTCTATCAGGCGGATATCCGGGATGAGGAAGCCCTGCGGAAGATATTCCGGGAAAATGAAATCCAGGCGGTCATCCACTTTGCCGGGCTTAAGGCGGTGGGGGAGTCGGTGGAAATCCCTCTGGAATACTATGACAACAACGTGGCCGGCACCCTGACCCTCTGCCGGGTCATGCGGGAGGCCGGGGTGAAGAAGATTGTCTTCAGCTCGTCGGCCACGGTGTACGGCGTGGCCGAGAAAATGCCGCTGACCGAGGATATGCCCCTTGGGGCCATCAACCCCTATGGGCGCACCAAGCTGTTTATCGAAGAAATCCTGCGGGATATAAGCCATGCGGACGCCGAATGGAGCGTTTCCCTGCTGCGGTACTTTAACCCCATAGGCGCCCATGAGAGCGGTACCATCGGGGAGGATCCCAAGGGCATTCCCAACAACCTGATGCCTTATATCGCCCAGGTGGCGGTGGGCCGCCTGCCCATGCTGCAGGTCTTCGGCGACGATTATCCCACCGTCGACGGCACCGGTGTGCGGGACTATATCCACGTGGTGGACCTGGCCCGGGGGCATGTGAAGGCGGTGGATTGGGCGCTGCAGAACACTGGGTGCGATGCCGTCAATCTGGGCACCGGCCGGGGCTGCAGCGTGCTGGAACTGGTGGCGGCCTTTGAGAAGGCCTCCGGCGTAGAAATCCCTTATAAGATTGTCGGCCGCCGGCCGGGCGATCCGGCCACGGTGTACGCCGACGTGCAGAAGGCCAAAAACGTCTTGGGCTGGGAAGCGCAATATTCCATCGGGAAGATGTGCGAGGACAGCTGGCGCTGGCAGAAAAACAACCCCAACGGCTACGAAGGGGAATAAGCGGAATAATAAAGCCGCAGGGCGGTATGGCAAGAAACCATACCGCCCTGCGGCTTTTTTTTCGACCGGTTTCGGCCGCCCCTATCCCTGCCGGGCCAGGACCCGGCAGATGCTCATGATATCCTGAATGAGGATTTTGTTGTCGCCGTCCATGTCGCCGACCTCCAGCTCCTTGTCGGTGGGCGCCTGGCCGGTGGAATTCCGGGCCAGTATCCGGCAGGCCATCATGACGTCCTGGATACTTATGCTGCCGTCCCGGTTCACGTCCCCCTTCTTAAAGGACGCCGACAGGGCTGCGGCGGCCGCCTGCAGGGCCTCGGCGGCCTCGTCCGCCTGGGTCTGGGTCGCTTCCGGATTCTCATAAACCTTCCGGGCCTCTTCCAGCGCCTGCAGGAAGGCCTCCTTTACGGCCGTCTCCCCGTAGGTGTCCAGCGCATCGTATAGAGGCTCCGCCTGCAAAATGGCCTCCCCAAGGGCCGTTTTGTCGCAGTCGGGCTCAGCCTGCTCAACAAGGATGGTAAAGCGCAGTTCCTCCCCCTTCCACCGGATAACGGCCTCCTGCTGCCCGGGCGTGTCCGCCGCATAGGTAAGCATATCTTCGGTTACCGGCACCGATTCCCGGGCTACAGCGGCGCCGTTTTTGTCTTTATAGATAATTTCCAATTTCCAGCCGTCAATATCCAGCAGCTCCCCCTCTGCCAGCGTAGGCGTTTCCGGCGCCCCCGACAGGGACAGGTCCGCCGACGTGTACAGGTGGGTGATGACAACCGACTGCACCGATTGGTTTCCCGCAGCGTCGGTGGCGATAAAATCAAAGGTGCCGTTTTCGGTAAAGGTATGGCTGGTCTCGTTTAAGGTACCTTCATTTACCGACGCTTCCACTGTCAGCGGCCCTCTGGAGGGCTGGGTATCGTCGTAATCGGCAATGGTGATTACCGGGGGCGTGCGGTCGATGGAAAAGGAAAGGCTGCGGATCCGGCCGGCGGGGTCGGTGACCTGCAGATTGTGTTCCCCCTCGGCATCAACGGTTCCCCCGGAGGCAAAGGGCTGCCCGTCCAGCAGAGCGGTGCCCTCATTAAAGGCGATGGAAACCGGGCGGTTGTAAACGCCGCCCTCCCGCACGCCGCTGAGGAGGATGGTATCGGTCTGCCAGGCCGGCTCCTCATCCACCTTCAGCTTGACCAGCTTGTACAGTTCATCCTCCTCTCCGGCCGGCTGCCGGAGGGTCAGCCGCAGGGAAAAGAGGGGGCCGCCGCAGGAAAAGGCCGTGTCCGACGCGATGCCCACATTGATTTGGTCATCCTTCTGAAACAGGGCAAAGAGTTTTCCGTCCAGTTCGGGGGCTCTCGTCCCCTCGATTTCTTCGGCCGCTTCCACAAAAAGGGAATTGAGCTGTAAGGTGAAATTGACGCCGCTGGCCTGGCCGAAATCGACCGAAACAGGGACGTCTACCGTATAAACGGGGCTTTCTGCGGCTCCCACAGCCGGGAAGACGCCCAGCAGCAGAGCGACTGCCGTTATGATACTGCAAATTCTGATTTTCATAGTTACCTCCGCTGTCAGCCGGATGGAATGCGCCGCCCCGCTGCCGGGGCGGCGCTTAGGGTTCCGGTTTTTAAGAAACGGCTGCCGTCCAGTCGCCGTTGACGTCGCCCAGCAGGAAGGCCGTAAAGTCAAGGTCGGTATTGTCGCCGGTCAGGGATACCGACCGGTTGGCGGGCGTAAAGGCCCATTCCGCCCCGCTGCCGGGGTAGTTGCCGTCGATCATGCCCACGGATTTCTGCAGGATATAAACGGCGTCCATAGAGGTGATGGCCCCGTCGCCGTTGACGTCGGCCGCCTGCCGCTGTTCCTCGGTGAGTTCCAGCTTGCCCACAATGGCCTGCAGGACCAGGGAGGTATCATAGGCCGTCACGGCGTCGTTCACCCCGCCGCTGAAGGCGGGGGTCACCACGATATTGCCGGTGGTGACGCCGGTGAAGGTGTACCGGCCGTCTTCATCGGTGACGGTGGACATGCCATTGGACAGGCGCACGGTTACACCCGCCATGGGCGACCCGTCTTTATAGTAGGTAATCCGGCCGCCCACGGTAAAGTTGGGCTCCACCGTCACGCTGCCGTCCACCAGGGAGGCGGCGGCCACGTCGTTGAGGGAGGCCGCCGTCAGCTGGATGGGCGTGGTGGTGGTGCCGCTCAAATCCTTGGCGGTCAGCACCAGATAGCCGATGGGCGTATCCTTCGGCAGGGCCGTGGCCGAGGCCAGGGTGACGATGACATTGCCTGCGCTGTCCACATTGTAATCGGCCATGGCGTTGGAGGCCTCTTCGGCCTTTTCAAAGGCAACCTCTGAGAACAGGTCGCGGTTGAGTTTTAAGCGCAGTTCCACGCCGAACAGGTCGCCCGCCGCCGATACCGTAATGGGCAGGCGGACGGATTCCCGGGCTTTGACGCTGCCGCCGATGACCTGCACCTCGCTGGCCTTGTCCTCATAGGTGATGGCGTTGGTCAGGGTGGCGGCCGTCTGGCCGTCCCGGGAAAGGACCACGTCCACCCGGCCGATGGAATCCGCCGGGACGGTAAAGGTCAGCTGCTTGTCGCTGTCAAAGGTGTATTCCACCGGCTTGCCGCCCACGGTCAGTTCCATATCCTCGGTGAAGTTGACGCCGGTCAGGATGGCGGTGACGCCCTCGGCCGCTTCGGCCGTGTCCACATAGGAGGGGCTCACCGAATAGATGACCGCCGTTGCGTCGATGGCGATGCCGATGGGGGCCTGGGAGGAGCCGTCCCGGGCCACCGAGGTGCCGTCGGATACCTCGATGTAGTATTCCATGCCGTCCCGGGATACTTCACCTGCGGGGATGACGCCGAAATAGCGGTTATCCTCCCCGGCGGTGAGGTTCAGGGTGCTCCAGTCTTCGGCGCCCGCCGCCCGGTAATAGACCTTGACGTATTCCACCCCCACATTGTCGGTGGCGGTGGCCGAGAAGGAGAGGGCCTCCCCGTACTTGCCCCGGATAACCCGGGTGTGCTCCAGGGTGGGCTTGATGTTGTCGATGGGGGTGGCCTCCACCGTGTTGGAGGGGCTGGACTCGCTCATGTCGGTGCCCACTACCGTAAAGTAGTAGAAGTAATCCTCCCCGGCCTCCACGTCGGTGTCGATAAACTCCCGGATGGTGCCGGGCACCAGGCGGGTGTTGATTTTTGTAAAGGGGCCCTCGGCCGTGTCGGCCCGGTAGACGTTGTAGCCGGCCAGGGTGTCGTAATCGGTCTGGGTCCAGCTAAGGCGCACCCGGTTTTCGCCCCCCTCGGCCTGGAGGTTCATGGCCTGCACGCCGGTGTTGCTGATGGTGAAGGCGAAGCGGCCGTAGTCGGTGCCGGTGACCAGCCAGTTGTCGTCGGCCGCGGCGCCGCCTTTAACCCGGATGTATTCGGTGCCGGCGTCGATGGTGGGCTTAATGGAGGTGGTGCCCACCCAGTGGCGGGCGTCCACCCAGTCGCCGTTTACCACATAGTCGGTGTAGGGCTCGGCCGGGCCGTAGCTGACGGTGGGCTGGATGTCCGTGTCCATATCCCGGTTGAATTCCACATGGATCTGCACCTGCTGGAAGCCCACGTTGTCCAAAGGCGTGCCCTCCATGTCGGTGACGTAGGCCTTGGTGACAAAGGGATAGATGTCCGCGAGCGCGGGGGATTCCAGGGTCAGCCAGGGAGTATGGATGATGTCGGCCTGGTCGGCATAATCGTCAAAATCGACGATCTGGGCCTGGATGAGCCGCTCGTCCTCGGTACCCCAGTAGTTGTTTGCGGCCAGGATAAAACTGCCACTACCACCGCGGCTAGTCCACTTTGTCCAATTGCCAGTATTGGGATCCAGCAGCCGGTTCAGGATAGCGTTATTGTCAAAACGTGTTGCTATGAACTCTTGAAGTTCGGCCGCGGTGTAGGGAGTTGCAATCACTTCGTCCGGTGTGCTTTCAGGATATTCGAGAAGGATGGATGCGTGGGGGAATTCCATTGTTCCTAGGGGATAGTCGGGATTAGATAGCATGTAATAACCGTATGAACCATATATGTCATATTCGTTTTCTAACTCAGGAAAATAGTCGGCAGTGCCGTCTACCCAACTGAGTTTTCCTGTCTGTGGATCGGCCTGTAATCCGATTGTCAGTTGCTCATAGCCATAATTCAATAGTTGCATTCCGAAGTCCTGCATTGCCTGCCACTCGGCTTCCGAATTAAAGCAGGCGAGGGTTCCGCCTCTAATTCCGGCTATGCCATTAAGCGAATTCCAAAACATCTCTGGAGTTGAGGTATCCAAAAAAATGCTCTCTAGGTTAACAGCAACATATTTTTTCCCTTCTGCAGTGTATATGGGAGATGGGAATGTATCATATGTATACCCCCCTGGTACCAACAATCGCCCAATGTTTGCATTCTCCCCGCTATTATTTATAAAAACACAATTTTGCACATGTGAGATATCGTATTCATAAAATACGCTCGTAGTATCGAATAATACATTCTTAGCGCCGAAAGGAATAGGCATTCCCTCGCTTAATACAAATAGTAAGTTGATATTTTGCGCAATAGAGTTTGTTAGATGGCTCATTTGGATGTTATTGTTTCCACCGCTTAAGACTAGATGATCTCCTTCTCGTATATATAACTCCGGATTGAGGATTTTTGCATACTGCAGTTTGCCTGTATCAATACCATTTCCTAGATCTCTTCCCCTGATACGCACCGTGCGGTCATAGAAGTCCGCGCTGGGAAACATCTCCACCGGATCCTCTGCCGTGCCGTTCACAATGAATTCCCCGTTCACCTGGATGTAGGCATCGGGTTCCTCGGTATAGGGGTCATCGGAAGCAGAGCCCCAGAACTGGATCTGGGTTCCCGGCTCCACAGTCACGGTTACCCCCTCGGGGATGAGCAGGGTGTTTTCGATAATCCAGTAATTGTCTTTGGTCAGGGTCATATCCTCGGTGACCCGGCCTTTCAGCACCTTGCCCCGTTGGACATAGAAGTCGATGGTGTAATCGAAGCCGTAGATCTCCTGGTCGTTTCCATCGAAGCCGTTGCGGGCCGAAACATGGATATTGATGGGGATATGGGCGTCGTTGATGGTGTCCTCCTTGATTTTAAAGCGGATGGGGTTGTCGGTGCCTTCCAGATAATCCCCGTCGTATCGGAAAGCATTGTCCCGCTCGTTAAAGGTGCCGATATCCTCCATCTGGATGGTGTCGGTGATGAACTCCACATTGGGGTTCTCGGCGCCGCTTCCCGCCTTGGCGTCGGCCGTAACGGTGATATCGGTGGCCAGTCCCCACTGGTTGCGGAGCACCAGTCCCAGGTCGATGGTCTCCCCGGCGTCCACAATGCCGTCGTCATCATTGTTTCCGGCGATGTCCGTCCCGTCAAAGAGATAGGTGCTCTTGAGGGTCAAATCGGGTTTGGGAAGGTTATTTAAGCTGTTCTGGATATTCAGGGCGGCGTAGGTATGGCTTGTGCCAGCGCTGTCCTCATAGACAACATCCTCCTCTGTGGCGCTGGCCAGCTGGCCCATGATGAACCGGGAGGAATACAGGCTCTTGTCAAAATATTTTGTCCGCAGCAGGGCGGCCGCAGCCGAAACCGTGGGGGCGGCCATGGAAGTGCCGCTCCACGAGGCATACTGCCCGCCGGGCAGGGTGGAGAAAATCTCCACACCGGGGGCCGTCAAATCATACTGCGCATCCGAGGCGTAACTCCAGTTGGAAAAGGAGGCAAGCTGCCCGTCCTTATCAGAGGCCATGACGCCCAGCACATAGGAATAGCCGGCGGGATAGGTGCTGGCCGACTGTGTGAAGGCATCCGACGCACCGGAGGTGGGGATGCCGTCGTTGCCCGCAGAGGCCACCAGCACGCAGGAACCGAAGGCGTCCTGCAGGGCCTCCTCCACTAAGAAGGAATGGCCGTAGCCGCCGAAGGACATGTTGATAACGTCGGCCCCGTTGGCCACGGCGTACCGGATGGCTTCGGCAATATCCGTGTCGGCAAAGGTGCCGGTGGCCTGGCCGGCCTTAATGGCCATGATTTTGGCGCCGTAGGCCACGCCTGCGCCGCCCTGCCGGTTGCCGGCGGCCATGGCGATGATGCCGGCCACATGGGTGCCGTGGCCGTGGTCGTCCATGGGGTCGCCGGTGTGGTCGCGGGTGCCGCCCACGGTGGTGGCTCCGTAGATATCGTCCACATAGCCGTTGCCGTCGTCATCCACGCCGGGGGTGCCGCCAAACTCCTTGGCGTTGACCCACATGCTGCTCTGCAGGTCGGGATGGGTGTAATCCACGCCGGTGTCGATGACGGCCACCACCGTCTCCATGCCGGGGGTCAGGCCGTCGGATGCGAAATCCTGCCAGATATCCGGCACATGGAGCTGGTTTAAGTACCACTGGCGGTCAAAGTCCGGGTCGGTGGTGGCGTCGGGCACGCCGACAGCCGTGGTGTGATAGACATAGTCGGGCTGGGCGTCCACAATGCCCTCGGTTTCGGCCAGGGCGTCCACCGTCTCCCACACGTCCCCCTCCAGGGGCGCTTCATAGGTCACCTCATAGGTGGTGGAGAAAAGGCCCTTGTCCACCTCCCGCCGGTTCAGTTCCTCGGCCGCGTCCACCTGGATGCCAAGGCTCTCCAGTTCCCCCGCGTCGGTTTCGGGCCGGGGGGTGGAACGGAACAGGCCGGTGGATTCGGTCTGCTTATAGATAATGGTGTCCTCCGCGTACTCGGCCTGCTCCCGGTAGGCCTCGGTAGTCTCTTCATCCTCCAGCTGGGAGAAGGGGCTGTAGGCGTGCTTT
The DNA here is from genome assembly GCA_904420585.1 of Candidatus Howiella intestinavium. Taxonomy (GTDB): domain Bacteria; phylum Bacillota; class Clostridia; order Oscillospirales; family Acutalibacteraceae; genus Howiella; species Howiella intestinavium. Next base: position 37,417 of record CAJFVX010000018.1, read on the forward strand.
TCCTCCGAAGGAATGGCGAAGTTGCGGCGGTCCGCATCCGCCACAAGGGAAATGTCCCCGCTGTCCGCCAAAGCGGCGTCTTCCGCCGATACCATCACTGCCGCGTTGCCCTGTACCAGCATGGCGGCGGCCAGCAGCAGTCCCAGCCACCGTCTGCCACGCTTTTTCAACATGTTTGAAACACCCTTTCTGTCATTGTAAAATATCTATGTAAATCCCGCTTTTCGCCCCAAGGGGCGGGACGGGAAATTGCTTTTTTGTCAGGTTATGAATGCCTGCGTTTTTTCAAGAAATACACCAGGGCGCAGACGGCCGCCGCCAGCAGGAGGGCGCCCAGGCCCACAAAGACAACGACGGGAAGGGAAGAAGACGCCGCAGCCGGCGCATCCGCCGAAGAGGAGGGGGCGGGGGAGGCGGCCTGCCCGTCCTGTCCGGCGGAGGACTGGCCAGATGAGGCCCCGCCGCCGGTCGAAGAAGCCGTCCCGGAGGCAGCCGGCAGGGAGGCGGCGGCAACGCCGCCGGCGGAACCGGCCGGGGCGGCCGCCTGCCCGCCCGAGGGGGAGGAGGACGGGGAGGCGCCGGAAGGGGCAGGCGTCCCCTGGCCCGAGGCGGAGCCGCCGGCCGAAACCGTCTGCCCGTCCGAAACCGGGGCTTCTCCGGCTGAAACGGCTGAAACGCCGCCGTCCCGCAGGGCGGGAGTTATATTCTGCCCGCCGGCTGAAAAGAAAAGGACATTCTGAAGGCCCAGGGCGGCGGATTGGCCGGGCTGCAGGGCCTCCTTTACCTGAAAGCGCAGGGTGAACAGGACGCCGTCGCCCTGCACGTCCATCATGCCGGCGTAGGCCGCCTTGACGCAGCTTTGCTCCCCGGTTACCCCCTGGAGATTGTAAACGGGCGCGCCGCCCAGCCCCCCTTCCAGCTCCAGAGACAGAAGAAGGGCCGGGTCATACACAATATCCATCTGATACCCGGCAAAGCCTGGATTCCCCTCCAGCCTGACCGGGATTTCCACAATCTCTCCCATGCCGGCCGTCCCGGAATCCACCGACAGGGTGGGGCCGGTTTCAGCCCCGGCCATGGATGCCAGCAATATAAGGCATATGAAAAAAATCCAGCAGCGTTTCATTTACCCATCCTCGCTTTTGCCCCTGCTTTTTCTAATCCGCACAGTTTTGTTCATTGATTTCTTTGTAAATTATAACACAGATTGTATAATATTTCCATACCAATTGGCATATAAACCGAAAATATTCAAAAGATACAGGCGGATTGCCATTAAAAATTGCGTCCGATAAAAAATCCCAAATTTACAAAATTTATTCTAGAAAAGCCGGGAGGGATGATTTATGATAATTTTGACGCTTTGTAAAGGGAAGGCAGATGAGGAATGGAGCAGATAATTTGCCGGACGGGGATGCCTGTCCATCCGGATAAGGCGCAGGCCTTTTCTCTGATTCAGTGTACGCCGGACAGCCCTGTTTACGAAGAGATGGAAGAAGAGTATGAACAACTTGCCGGCCGGGCAAAAGAGATGGCGCAGCCGGTTATCCTTATGTGCTTTTCCAAGATGGAAAAGAAAATTGCCTCCCTTAAGTATCCGGAAGGGACGCCTGTGCTTTATGTAATTACCAGCGTGGGGCGGAAGCTGACCGAAAGCAGCACCGGCTTTTTCCGGGAAGGGGACTATGTGAAAGGCCTGCTGATGGACGCCATCGCGGATACCTGCCTGTTTTCTTTGGAAGAACATGTAAAGGGAATTTTGCGGGAGGAATGCCGAAAGAGAGGCTTTGGAATCTCGGCCTGCCTGGAGGCCCCTTCGGATATCTCTATGGATGCGCAGGAGGTGGCCTGCCGTCTGACAAGGGCCGGGGAAAAGGCGGGGATTTGCGTCACCTCGGGGAAAATGCTGGACCCGGTAAAATCCAACTGCCATTTATACATACTGACGTCGGATCAGGCCATGTGGAAGACCGACCATGACTGCCGCCGGTGCGAGAGAAGAGACTGCATGTTCCGAAACGTGCAGCCGGTGCGGCTTACCATACAAAAAGAAGGACAAGAGCCAACGGAGGCGGCGTGCCGGGACGGGGAAAGCCTTTTGGAATCCATGCTGCGGGCCGGTGTGTTCGTCCAGTCGCCCTGCGGGGGCACGGGAAGATGCGGGAAATGTAAAGTCCGCGTGCTGAAGGGGGACGTAAAGGCGGAAGGGGAACAAGCCTTTCTGTCAGAGGAAGAGATGCGGCAAGGCATCCATCTGGCCTGCAAAACCTTCCCCCTGGAGGAATGTGTTATCAGCCTGGACGCCAAAGAGGGCTATGAAGCGGTGGCGGAATATGCCGTGACGGGGGAGGATAAGGCAAATTCCGCCCCCTTTGCCGCCGGGGATACGGAAGAATCCGGCCGGGGCTTGGGCATTGCCATAGATATAGGGACGACAACGATAGCGCTGCAGCTGGTGGAAAGGGGCAGGGGAGAAAGCCTGTATTCCTGCACCGTGCAGAACCATCAAAGCGCCTACGGAGCCGATGTGATATCCAGGATACAGGCGGCCAACGCGGGAAAGGGAGACGAGCTGCGCCGGGCGGTGGTAAAGGATCTGCAGGAAGGCATCCGGATGCTCCTGGCCGGCGGGAAAAGGCAAAAGGAGCATATACGGGAGATGGTGATAGCGGGGAATACCACTATGGTCCATCTGCTTATGGGATATTCCTGCGAAACGCTGGGCACAGCCCCCTTTACGGCGGTTACGCTGGACGGGATTGGGATGGATGCGGGAGAGATTGTAGAGGACGAGGGCTTCAGGGGCTGCGCCGCAAAGATCTTTCCGGGCATCTCCGTTTATGTGGGAGGGGATATTGTATCCGGCCTGCTTTGCTGCGGTTTTGAAAAAAGGGTAAAGCCCAGCTTGTTTATTGATTTGGGGACCAACGGAGAGGTGGCCATCGGGAACCAGGAGCGGATTTTAGCCGCCTCCACGGCGGCCGGCCCCGCCTTTGAAGGGGGAAATATCTCCTGCGGGATGGGGAGCGTGCCGGGGGCCATCTGCCATGTGCGTTTAAAGGATAAGAGGATAGATGAGCTGAAAACCATAGGGGATGAAAACCCCTGCGGCCTTTGCGGGACGGGGGTCATTGAAATGACAGCCGAGCTTTTGCGGGAGGGGCTGCTGGACGAGACCGGGCTTTTGGATGAGGATTTCTTTGAAAAAGGCTTTTGCGTTTCAGAAGGGCCCCGGGGTGCTATCACATTTACGCAGAAGGACGTCCGGGAGGTACAGCTTGCTAAGGCGGCCATCCGCGCCGGGGTGGAAACCCTGATGGAGGCATATGGGGCGGGGCCGGAGGATTTGGAGCATGTGTATGTAGCCGGCGGGTTCGGCTATCGGATGGACTTGGAAAAGGCTGTTTTTATCGGCCTGCTGCCGGAGGCTTTAAAGGATAAGGTAAAGGCGGTGGGGAACAGCTCCCTGGGAGGAGCGGCCCGGTGCCTGAGGGAAAAAGACGGGCTGAAAACGGCTGAAAATATCCGCAGGGTGTCCGCAGAGGTTTCTCTGGCGGAAAGCCGTAAATTCCAGCAAGCGTATGTAGAATCCATGATGCTGCAAGAGAGCTGAGGAGAAAAGGAAAAAAGTTTGTGTCCGTGCGGCGCCCGCAAGCTTTTGACGAATCAAAGCCGCGCAGAAATGAGGTAGCCATGACCAACAGAGAACGTATGCAAGCCGTACTGAATGGAGAGAAGCCGGACCGGCTGCCGGCGGTGGAATGGGCCACATGGTGGGACCTGACCACGCATGCGTGGGAGAAGCAGGGCGCGCCGAAAAATGACCGGCTGGACGTTTTACAGGAGTTTTATGGACTGGACGGCCTGCGCCAGATTTGGATTTCACCCCGGGCGGCAGACTGCCCCGCGCCCGCGCACAACGGGGCAGGGCTTATGGAGGACGAGGAGGGATATGAGGCCTTAAAGCCGTATTTATATCCGGAGGCCTCTATTGATGCAGCGGTGCAGACGGCGCTTGCCTGGAAGGAAGGCCACGAGCGGGGAGACTACGCCCAGTGGCTGACGCTGGAGGGATTTTTCTGGTTCCCCAGGACCCTGTTTGGAATTGAAAACCATCTGTATTCCTTTTATGATTACCCGGAGCTGCTGCACCAAATCAACCAGGATGTGACCGAGTACCATCTGCGGTGCCTGGAACGGCTGCTGCCCGTATACCGGCCGGAGTTTATGACCTTTGCGGAGGACATGTCCTATAACCTGGGGCCCATGCTCTCCAAGGAAAGCTTCGACGAATTTATGCTCCCCTATTACAAAAAGGTGATTCCTCTGCTGAAAGAATACGGCGTAAAAGTGCTCATCGATACGGACGGCAATGTGGAGCCGTTGATTCCCTGGTTTATGGAGGCGGGAATCGAAGGCGTGCTTCCTCTGGAAAGACAGGCGGGTGTGGATGTCAATCGAATCCGCCAAACGTATCCGGAATGGATCATGATTGGGGGATATAATAAGCTGATCATGCATCTGGGCGAGGAGGCCATGCGGGAGGAGTTCCAACGCATTTTCCCGGCCATGCAAAGCGGCCGCTATATTCCCAGTGTGGATCATCAGACGCCGCCGGATGTGACGGTAGAACAGTACAAAGTCTATGTAAGGCTTCTGAAGGAGTACGGAGAAAAAGCGGCAGAAGAATGGCTTGGGTAAAAAGGTCTGCCGGGCAGAAAAAAACGGGGCTTTCGGAATCATCCGAAAGCCCTGTAAGCTTTACTGATAAAATTGGCGGACAGCCGCAAGAAAGGCCTCGATATTCTCCAGGGGAGAGGCGGGAGGGATGTCGCAGCCGCTGGATGGGACAAAATTTTTAAAGGAAGCACATTCTTCCAGCATTGCCAAAGTTTCCCGGCGCACGGTCTCAGGGGAGCCGCTGCGGATAATCCCTGCCGGATCCAGGTTCCCAAGCACCATGCTGGAAGAAGGGATGCCTTCCAGCGCGTCCTTAAGGCGAATCGCGTTGCCAAAGCTGTAGGCTTTGGCGCCGATGCTTTTTATCTGTTGCAAAAGAGGCGTGACATTCCCGCAGTTATGATAGATCACTAGGAAAAAATCGTCCTGGACGGAATCGATGAGCTCCTTGACATAGGGGTTAGAAAACTCTTCCATCAGCGAAGGGGAGAGGAGGCCGGCGGCCGGCTCGGCCACCACCATGCCGTTGGCGCCCGCTTCCTTCAGCTTCCCGGCATAGTCGGTCAGAAAATCCGTGCCCTTGCGCAAAACAGTCTCTACCATTTCCGGCTCTTCATAACAGGCGATCATGATGTCGGTCATGCCGATGAGACGGCCGGCCAGGGAATAGGGGCCGATGATCCCGGCGAATACCGGCCGGTCGGCAATGCGGGAGACGGCTGTTTTGATAGCCTCGATGCACTGGCCGGTCCTGCCCGCGCCGGCCGCCGGAACGGCCAGGGCTTCAGCCTCCTGGGCGCTGGTGACCAAAGGCTCATGGATAGTAGGGACTTCATCATCCGAGTAGCGCACGCTGCAGCCGAAAGCTTCCGCTTCCACCGAAAGGTCCATCAAACTTACCGAAATCCCGGTATCAAAACGGTCGGCAACCGCCTGCATGCAGGCGGCCATTTTGTTGCTGTCTGTCACCAAATCCCGCACGGTATCCTTTGTGATTTGAATGCCGGGAAAGGAAAGAATGGGCATAGCTTTTTTGTGCGGATTTGCAAGAATCGCATCCATCCATTGGGCCATGTTTCGCTTCAATGAAAACACCTCCGATAGCATATAACCAGTATATCGGAATGCAGAAAAAATTCTGGAGAAATCTATTGAAAAAAAGGAAACATTTTGGGGGTCAGCGATACTGTTTGGGCGTAAGGCCCGTATACTTTTTAAACACCTTGGAGAAATAGCTCTGATCCTCAAAGCCTACCGAGACGGCGATATCCAGAATAGGATAATCGGTGTTTGCCAAAAGGCGCTTGCTTTCCTCAATGCGGATCATATTCAGATATTCCTTAAAGGAGGACCCGCAGGACTGCTTAAACAGGGTAGAAAAATAAGCGGGATTCAGCCCCACATGGCCGGCGGTTTCCTCTAGGGTCACCGGCTCCATATAATGGCGGGAGAGATAAAGGATGGCCTTCTTCATCAATTCGTGGTGTTTGGTGGGAACATAGTTAAACATGCTTTCTGTAAAGGCGTCGATGCTTTCCTGCAGCTTGTAGCACAGGTCGTCCAGGTCCTGGATGGAAGGGATAATTTTTAAAAACTGATTGTTAAGCTTTAAAATGCTGTCCGTGGGGGCGCCGCCCTCGATGGCTGCCCGGGACAAAAGGGAGCACAGCTCAAGAGCCCGGAATTTAATGGTTTCCAGACTGTTTCCTTCAGAGAAAAATACATAGCCCAAGAGATCGTTTAAAATGGCTTTGGCTTCCGGGATGCTGCCTGTCTTGATTTTTGTAATCAGGGCCTTTTCCTTGTCGTAGGGATAGTTGGCCGGATGAGCTTCGGCCTGATTTTTATACATCTGAATGGATTCGTTGATTTTTGCCTGTTGGTGGAATTTTTCCTGATTCATGATAAAATGCTGGAGACCGTCTGTAATCAGGCTGGAGAACAGATAGTAGAGCAGGCGGCTGATTTGCGTGGCCTTGGCGGGGGAAACCAGGGGAATGGAGGCGGTGTTCTCGTAAAGCTTTAAAAGGTCATGGGCGGAAAGATGGTATTTTTTCTCCAGGTCTAAAAGCAGGAGGGAGTCCGGCTCTTCCATAAGGAAAGGGCCCACTAGCACAGCCCCCAGAAAAACATTTTTGTTCACCAGGGGAAAAACAATATGGTTCAGCCCGGCGTGACAGGAGAAAATATAGGTCTCCCCCAGGGCATAGGCCTGGTACGCGGCTTTCGTATGATGCTTTTCACAGGAATCGTCGGCGGGCAGGTGCTTTTCAAAAAGATGGCAGAAGGTGCCGGGCGGGCCGAAGGAGCAGAGGGGGGTTCCCTTATCGTCGATGACCTGGATGGGCAGTTCCAAACAGGTGTAGAAGGCTTCCAAAAGCTCTCCCAGTTTTTCTTCATTGATAAAAGAATACAGAAGCGATTTCATAATGGATTTCCTTCCGGATGAAAAAAGTGCTTAAAATCTAAAAAAATTCCAAAAAACATATCTAAAAAATGTCATAATAAAACTATAACACAAGCGTCTTTATATGGCAACAGAAAATGAGGATGCGGAAAGGAGAACAGCTATGGCGATTATTCAGGAAATATCGGAATATTTACAAAAGGGCCGGGCGAAGAATGTAAAGGCCTTGGTGGAACAGGCGCTTAACGAGGGCGTTGACGCAAAGGATATTTTAAACGACGGCCTGTTATCCGGGATGATGATCATCGGAGAAAAATTTAAGAACAATGAAGTATTCGTTCCGGAGGTGCTGGTGGCAGCCAGAGCCATGAACGCCGGTATCACGGTGTTGGAACCCAAGCTGGCCGAGATAGGAAACGAGCCGGTGGGCCGGGCTGTAATAGGCACCGTAAAGGGCGACCTTCATGATATCGGAAAAAATCTGGTGGCCATGATGCTCAAGGGCGCCGGGTTTGAAATCCATGATCTGGGCGTGGATGTGGATGCGGATACCTTTATTTCCAAGGCGGAAGAGGTTGGAGCGGATGTGATCTGCATGTCGGCGCTTCTTACCACTACTATGCCCAATATGAAGGTTGTAATCGACGAGTTAAACAACCGGGGCCTGCGGAACAAGTATATTGTCATGGTGGGCGGCGCTCCCATCAGCGATGGTTTTGCAAAGCAGATTGGAGCGGATTTCTACACGCCGGATGCGGCTACCTGTGCCGAGACGGCCAAGAAAGCGGTTATGGAAAAAGGGGCCTGACGGACAATCCGGGCCCAAAAAGACAATGGCATCTGAAAAGATATTGCAAGGGGCGCGTTGCAAAATTTTATTCTGCAACGCGCCCCTCTTCTACAGCTTGTCGGCTTTGTCGACAAGCTAAAAGGCGCCGTCCATGTGACAGCGCCTTTCAGCTTGTATATTACCGCAGGTTCTGCATCCTGTCGCAGTAGTACTGTACATTTTCAAACTTTGCGTCAGGTGCAATCCGGTGATCCGGACAGGGAATGTAGCCTCCCAATTCAATGAGCGGGCGCAGCCGTTCGATTTCGGCGTCAACCGCTTTATAATCCATGGAAAATACCGTTTTATTCATACCGCCCACGCCCCGGAGCCGGCGGCCGTACTTTTCCCTCCAGGGGGCGATGCTGGCATTCCAGGTGCCCACCTCAATGGGGAACATGGTGTTTACGCCGTTTTCCACCCAGGTGGGGATGAGGCTGTCGATCAGGCCGTCACAGTCCACGGAAACGATATCGATGCCGTACTGGTTTAATAGCCCCGTGATTTTTTTGTAATGGGGCCCTACGTATTCGTCAAACATGGAGGGGATGACGAGGGGGCCGTTTTTAAAGCAGATGTCTTCCCAGAAATGGGCGTAGTCAAATTTGGCGCCGGTTTCCAGAATCGCTTTGGCGCAGTCATAGCAGAGACCGGCCATGGTGTCGATGATTTCAACGTACAGCTCCGGGTCGTCCACCATCAGGTAGCTGAGCTGCTCCACGCCCAGAAGGTTCCGCATGGTGCCCATGAGGGAACCGCAGTGCAGGCCCACAGGGAGAGAACGCCCCGCTGCATCCTTGAGAGGCTCCAGCGCCTGGAAATCGATCCGGTTAAGGGAAAACTGCAGCCGGGGGAGATATTCTTCCTCCCACGCCTTCCTGTCGGTGAGGCTGGTGCCGATTTCGGCCGGGATAGAGGTGACCCCCGGCTTGTCAATGACAATCAGCCCGTTATCGTCCCGCAGTTTTCGGCTTCCGTCGGGATAGGTTTCCAAGACCTTGGTTTCAAAATGGGGGAAGAGATCCACGCTGGAGCCGAAGCAGGAATTCCAGTTGAAATCGAAGCCCAGCCGTTTCATGACCGCCCGGTCCCCGGGGCCGTTGTCGCCGGTCCTCGCATAATCTTCGGCTTCCTCCCTGGTAATATGCCCTTCGGCGGCCCACTTGTCCAGGGTTTCCGTCCAGTAGCCAAAGGATACCACCGGGAGCTTGTCATAGGGTTCATAGTGGAACAAAGCAGAAATGGTTTCGCAAAATGTCATCACATTGCACCTGCCTTTATATAATTTCATTTTCGGTGTACAGAGCGCCAGGATATTCCTTTCTGTTGCTGCTCTTATGATACCAAAAGAAATGCAAAAATTCGATTGTAAAAATTGCACAAAATTTTTATTAAACAAATAAAAATATAAGAAATAAAATTGTTTTTGCCCGTGGAATGGAAAGAATCAGTAAAGGGGAGGCAAAGGGGCGTTTCTTGTAAAAATAACGCCTTTGTGGTATACTAAATCCCGGCAAATGAGAAGCGGCAATAAGGAAGCGACAGCCCATATAGGGGCTGCCGCTATGGGAGATATAACATATGAGCGACCAAAACTGTCAGGATCAATTTCAACTGGTATCCCCCTACAAACCCACCGGCGACCAGCCGGAGGCCATCGCCAGGCTGGTGGAAGGGGTAAGGCGGGGAGATAAGGAGCAGACCCTGCTGGGGGTCACCGGCTCGGGCAAGACCTTTACCATGGCCAACGTCATCGCCCAGGTCAATAAACCCACCCTGGTGCTGGCCCACAACAAGACCCTGGCCGCCCAGCTCTGCTCCGAGTTCCGGGAGTTTTTCCCCCACAACGCGGTGGAATATTTTGTCTCCTACTACGACTACTACCAGCCCGAGGCCTACATTCCCGGGACGGATACCTATATCGAAAAGGATTCGGCCATCAACGACGAAATCGATAAGCTGCGCCATTCGGCCACGGCCTCCCTGTCCGAGCGGCGGGATGTCATCATCGTGGCCAGCGTGTCCTGCATCTACTCTTTGGGCAACCCCATCGACTACCGGAACATGATCCTGTCCCTTCGGCCGGGCATGACCTGGGAGCGGGACAAGCTGCTCAAAAAGCTGGTGGAACTGCAGTATGAGCGCAACGACGTGAATTTTGTCCGCAACAAATTCCGGGTGCGGGGGGACGTGGTGGAGGTCTTCCCGGCCTATTCGGGGGATACGGCCATCCGCATCGAGTTTTTCGGGGACGAGGTGGACCGGATTTCCGAAATCAACGCTCTGACCGGCGAGCGCAAGCAGGAGCTGGGCCACATCGCATTCTACCCCGCCTCCCACTACATCGTGCCGCCCGAAAAGATGGCCGATGCCATCCACAATATCGAGGCCGAGATGGAGGAGCGGGTCAAATACTTCGAAGAAAACGGCAAGCTTATAGAAGCCCAGCGCATCCGGCAGCGCACCGAGTACGATATGGAAATGCTCCAGGAGGTGGGGGTCTGCAAGGGCATCGAGAACTATTCCCGGGTGCTCTCCGGCCGTCCGGCCGGCAGCATTCCTTTTACCCTTTTGGACTACTTCCCCAAGGATTATCTGCTGTTTGTGGATGAATCCCACGTGACCCTGCCCCAGGTGCGGGGGATGTACGGCGGCGACCGGGCCCGTAAGGAGAATCTGGTGGATTACGGCTTCCGCCTGCCCTCGGCCTTTGACAACCGCCCCTTAAATTTCGACGAATTCTACGCCCATATCAACCAGGCCATCTTTGTATCGGCCACGCCGGGAGAACTGGAGCGGGAAAAGTCCACCCAGATAGTGGAACAGGTTATCCGTCCCACCGGCCTGCTGGATCCGGAAGTCATCGTCAAGCCCACCGACGGGCAGATCGACGACCTGGTGTCCGAAATCCACATCCGCACCGCCCGGAAGGAGCGGGTGCTGGTCACCACCCTGACCAAGAAGATGGCCGAGGACTTGACCGATTATCTGGAGGATTTGGATATCAAGGTGCGGTATATGCACCACGACGTGGACACCATGGAGCGCATGGAGATTATACGGGACCTGCGGCTGGGGGAATTCGACGTGCTGGTGGGCATCAACCTGCTGCGGGAGGGCCTGGATATCCCGGAGGTGTCCCTGGTGGTCATCCTGGACGCGGATAAGGAGGGCTTCCTGCGCTCGGAAACCTCCCTGATTCAGACGGTGGGCCGGGCGGCCCGCAATGCCGACGGCCAGGTGATTATGTACGCCGATGCGGTGACCCCCTCCATGGAGCGGGCCATTTACGAGACCAACCGCCGCCGGGCCATCCAGATGGCCTATAACGAGGCCCACGGCATCGTGCCCAAGACCATTGTCAAGGACGTGCGGGATGTCATCGAAATCTCGGGCGGCAAGGGCAAGCGGGGGCGGAGCACGGATAAGGAAATCCGCCGGATGTCCAAACCCGAGCGGGAGCAGCTTATCCGCCGCCTGACGGCCGAGATGAAGCAGGCGGCCAAGATGCTGGAATTCGAGCACGCCGCCTATCTGCGGGACCGCATCGAAAAGCTGCGCAAGGGATAAAAGCCCTACAAAAAGCAGTACGCCCCGGCCTGGGAGACAGACCGGGGCGCTTTATGTTTAATGAATCAATCGCCGGATGCGGTGGTGGAGGGACTGCATATACAGCCCGATGAGCTGGGTGATGGTGAAATCGTAGAGCAGGAAGGCCACATTGCCCATGGCCAGCAGCACCACCACCGTCCACTTGCCAAAATCCCCCATCTGGTTTAAGGGCATGCCGAAGACGAAGACAATCACGGCGTAAATTCCCACCATAACCACATTGAAAAGCAGGAATTTCAGCACATATTCCAGCGCCTTTTTGCGCAGGCTTTCGATTAACCCCTTCAGAATGGGATAGTAGCCGAAAAAGGCGATAAACATGAGTTTCGCTTCCTGCTCGGCCATGAGAAAGACCAGGACACAAGCGGCTAAGTAAGAGGCAAAGGCCCATTTTTTGCCGGCCTCAATGGCCAAAATGACAAACAGCAGCCCGGCTACCGCCGGCACCGCGTAGGTGAGATAGGGAAAATAGGAAAGAAGCATCACCACCGTGGCCAGGGCGGCGATAACGCCGCAAAGGGCTACCTTACCCGTCCGTTTCAGCGACGACATACCCCATCCCCCTAACAGCAGCTGATAAGGTCGCCGCCCATGCACTCGCAGCAGCAGTCGGCGCAAATCAGCCCCGTGCACATATCACAGGCCGAGCAGCCTCCCGTGCGGGTGGTGGTGCCGGGCTGGCGGTAGCCGCCGAATCCGCTGCGCTGCTGCTGCATCTGGTTTAAAGCCTGCCGGTATTCGGGATTGTTGGGATTCATGCGGCAGGCCGTGGAGAAGCAGGTGAAGGCATCGTCAAACCAGCCCCGCTTGTACAGCACGCTGCCGTTCAAAAAATACCATTCGGCGTCCCGCTTATCCGGCGGCACCCCGTCCAGCAGCTCCTGGGCCTCCTCCAGCCGGCCCGTGGCTATCATATTCCGGATGTCGGCAAAATTGGAGGAGGTGTAGCCGCTGTAGCCGCCGCCCTTCTGGGAGCCGGAGGACTTGTTCCGGCGCTCGGCCATAATCTGGTCGTAGGCCTCGTTTATCTCCTTCATCTTGTCCGAGGCCAGGTCGGACAGGGGGTTGCCGTTATAATTGTCCGGGTGGTACTTGCGCGCCAGTTCCCGGTATGCGTTTTTAATCTCGGTGTCGCTGGCCGTCCGGGATACCCCTAAAATCGCATAAGGATCGTTCATGTATGCTTTAACTCCTTTTGTTCCGCCTTTGTTCCCTCCAGGGCCTGCTTTTGGCTGTTGGGCAGCCCCAGATACAGGATATTTGCCAGAATCTCCTCGTACCGCCCCACCGGCAGCAGCTCGAAGGCCTTGCAGGCCTCGTCGGTGCAGACGTTCAGCGTGGCCTTGGCCCGCTCCCTTGCCTGCCGGATAAAAGCAGTTTCCCCCTGGTTGTCGCCGGTTATACCCGGTCTTCCCGCCGCCAGGGGATTGTAGCTCCCGGTGCGCAGGTCGTCGGGCAGATCCGCGGCCGCATCCAAAAGATAAATCCATTTGCCCACGCAGTAGCCCAGCCGCTCCAGCACCCTTTTCTGGGTCTCATCCCGCCCGCAGAGGGCGCAGAGTGTGCCGAGAGCCTTGGCCGTGGGGTCGGCCGCCCGGTCCAGGCTGGTGCAGCCCTCTTTCTCCAGGGCGGACTGCCCGGCGATGTACTGCCCGGTCAGTTCCTCCACCGCCGGATAGAGCCGGCCGGCCTTTTTGCGGGCGTGGGAGAAAAGGGGCTTTATGAGCCGGTAGCCCAGGGACTTCCAAAAGCCGCTGTCCTGGATGTTATCCTGGATTTTATAGTACAGCATGATCATGGCGGCGGCCGCCGCAAAATCCATGCCTTCCCCCGTATTTTTGCAGTAGTTGCACTTTTTCAGGGGATTGAAGGCGCATCGCTTGCGCTCGTAACCGGGACAGCCCTCCTCGCCGCCCAGATAGAGCAGGGCGAGGAAGGTGAAATCGTAGCTTAAGGTCAGGCGGGCGAAGGGGCCGTAAGACCGGCCAAGCTGGCGGCAGAGGGTGCAGTACACCGCCTTGTAGGCTTCAAATTCCCGCACCCGCATATCCGGCTTGTAGGCCTTTACATATCCAAACACCGCATCGCCTTCTTCAAGTCAGGATTTTTCCCGGCCAAAAAGGGGAAAAGAAGAAAGGCGGAAAAAACCGCCCTTCTGTTTTTTCAACACATATTGTACTCGAATGTTGGGTGGAAAAAATGAATTAGGTGTAAATTAATTCCCCGATCCCATGATTTTTGCCAAATATTTGCCCGTATAGGAGGCTTCGCACTTGACAATCTCCTCCGGCCGGCCGCAGAAAACCAGATTTCCGCCCTTGTCGCCCCCCTCGGGCCCCAGGTCGATGATGGTGTCGGCCGTCTTGACCACGTCCAGATTGTGCTCGATGACCACCACCGTGTTGCCGGCGTCCACCAGCTTCTGGAGCACCTCGATGAGCTTGTGCACGTCGGCCGTGTGCAGGCCGGTGGTGGGCTCGTCCAGGATGTAGATGGTCCGGCCGGTGGAGCGCTTGGACAGTTCGGTGGCCAGCTTGACCCGCTGGGCCTCGCCTCCCGACAGGGTGGTGGCCGGCTGTCCCACCTTGATATAGCCCAGGCCCACCTCGTACAGGGTCTGGAACTTCCGGCTGATGCGGGGGATGTTTTCAAAGAAATGCATGGCCTCCTCCACCGTCATCTCCAGCACGTCGTAGATGCTTTTCCCCTTGTACTTGACCTCCAGGGTCTCCCGGTTGTACCGGCTGCCCTTGCAGACCTCGCAGGGGACGTAGATGTCGGGCAGGAAGTGCATTTCGATTTTGATGATGCCGTCCCCCTGGCAGGCCTCGCACCGGCCACCCTTGACGTTAAAGGAGAAGCGGCCGGCCGTGTAGCCCCGCATTTTGGCGTCCTTGGTGCCGGCGTACAAATCCCGGATGTCGTTAAAGACGCCGGTGTAGGTGGCCGGGTTGGAGCGGGGGGTGCGGCCGATGGGGGACTGGTTGATGTCGATGACCTTGTCCAGGTTTTCTATGCCTACTATGTCCCTGTGCCGGCCGGGCACTGTCTTGGCGCCGTTTAATTCGGCGGCCAGCCGCTTGTAGAGAATTTCGTTGACCAGGGAGGACTTGCCCGACCCGGACACCCCGGTGACGCAGACAAACTGGCCTAAGGGTATGGTCACGTCGATATTTTTCAGGTTGTTCTGGGCCGCTCCCTTGATGGTGAGCTTTTTGCCGCTGCCCTTCCGCCGCTTTTCGGGGACGGGAATTTTCCGCCGGCCGGTCAGGTAGTCGCCGGTGACGGAGGCCTTGCAGTTTTCGATGTCCGTAAGGCTGCCGGCGCAGACGATTTCACCCCCGTGGATGCCCGCGCCGGGGCCCACATCCACAATGTAGTCGGCCGCCCGCATGGTGTCCTCATCGTGCTCCACCACAATCAGGGTGTTGCCCATGTCCCGCAGGTGGCGCAGGGTATCCAGCAGCTTGTCGTTGTCCCGCTGGTGCAGGCCGATGCTGGGCTCGTCCAGAATGTAGAGTACCCCCATGAGGGAGGAGCCGATTTGGGTAGCCAGCCGGATGCGCTGGCTTTCGCCCCCCGACAGGGTGCCCGCCGAGCGGGAAAGGGTCAGGTATTCCAGCCCCACGCTGGCGAGGAAGGACAGCCGGGAACGGATTTCCTTTAAAATCAGGTCGGCGATCATGTGATCCCGCTGGCTTATCTCCAGATTCGTGAGAAATTCCAGGGCCCCGGATACCGACATGGCGGTGAGCTGGTTGATGTTGATGCCCCCCACCGTCACGGCCAGGCTTTCGGGCTTTAAGCGGGCGCCGTGGCAGTCGGGGCAGTCCCGTTCGCTCATGCAGGCCTCGATTTCCGCCTTGGCCCAATCGGAATTGGTCTCCTTGTACCGCCGCTCCAGGTTGGTGACAATGCCCTCAAAGGGGGCTTCGTAGGCCCCGCCGCCCCAGGCCGTATTGCGGGTCAGCTTCAGCTTCTTGCCGCCGGTGCCGTAGAGCACCGCCTTTTTGGCCTCCGCGGGCAAATCCTTGTAGGGGGTATTTATATCAAACCCATAAAAGTCGGCCAGGCCCTGGTAGTACATCATGGCGATGCTGTTGTCCTCCCCGCTGTTCCAGCCCGAGGCCTTCACCGTCCCTCCGTTGAGAGGCAGGCTTTCGTCCGGGATAATCAGCCGGGGATCCACCTTTAAGAAGGTGCCAAGGCCGGTACAGGTGGGGCAGGCGCCGAAGGGATTGTTGAAGGAGAACATCCGGGGGGCCAGTTCGGGGATGCTCACCCCGTGGTCGGGGCAGGCGTAGTTCTGGGAGAACTCCAGTTCCTCCCCGCCGATGACGTCCACAATGGTCAGCCCTCCCGACAGGGAGGCGGCGGTCTCCAGACTGTCGCTGAGGCGGCTTTTGACCTCCGGCTTGACTACCAGCCGGTCCACCACGATTTCAATGTTGTGCTTTTTGTTCTTTTCCAGCTTGATGGTCTCGCTCAGGTCGTACATATTCCCGTCCACCCGCACCCGGACGAAGCCGGATTTGCGGGCGGCGTCGAATTCCTTGGCATGCTCGCCCTTGCGTCCCCGTACCACCGGGGCCATAATTTGGATTTTGCTGCCCTCCGGCAGCTCCATGACCTTGTCCACAATCTGGTCGATGGTCTGCTGTTTGATTTCCCGGCCGCAGACCGGGCAGTGGGGCACGCCGATGCGGGCGTACAGCAGGCGGAGATAGTCGTATATCTCGGTGACCGTGCCCACGGTGGAGCGGGGGTTTTTGGAGGTGGTCTTCTGGTCGATGGAGATGGCGGGGGACAGGCCGTCGATGCTGTCCACATCCGGTTTTTCCATCTGGCCCAAAAACATGCGGGCGTAGGAGGACAGGGACTCCACATACCGCCGCTGGCCCTCCGCGTAAATGGTGTCAAAGGCCAGGGAGGACTTGCCCGAGCCGGACAGGCCGGTGAAGACCACCAGCTTATCTCGGGGGATGGTGACGTCCACGTTTTTCAGGTTGTGTTCCCTCGCGCCCTTGATGACGATTTTATCCTGTGGCATAACGACTCCTTCTGCCGTCGGAAAGGCCGGCGGCGGGATAAAATAAAACGTTTGTTCGCACTTTGCGTCCCCATTAGTATACGACAGAAAATTTTATAAAGCAAGGGGGCGGGAGGATTTCCCCCTTTTCCGCCAAAAATACCGGGAAAAGAAGCGCCGGATCGTTGAAACCGGCCACATGCGCGCCGGTTTGGGCCAAGGGCGGCTACATTCCCTCTTTTTTCCGCTCCTCCAGCAAAAGGGCCGCAAAGCCGTCGATAAGCCGCCGTTCTTTTGGGGTGCACAGCTTTATTTTGTCCCAAATATCCGGCATCAGGTATTCCCGCCCCTCCTTGGCGGTGCCCAGAAGCAGGTCGTCGGGGGTGACGTCCAGGGCCTCGCAGAGTTTGATGAGGGTTTCCAGGCTGGGGATGGAACGGCAGTTTTCGATATTGGAAATGTAATTATTGGCCAGGTTGGATTTTTCGGCCAGCTTCTCCTGGGTCAGGCCCTTTTTCTTCCGAATGCGGGCTAGCCGGCGGCCCATGGTCTGATAATCGATTTTCATTGTGATCACCTCTTTGTTAGAGTAAATGAAAACCGGTTTAGTCTTAATGAATTGTGAGTGTATTTACACTTGAAATTCATATAAAATTGGCGTATATTCTATACATAAGGAGGGCGAAAAAGGGTAAATCTGCCTGTTTTTGAATTTTTTTGGTTTCCTGCCGTCGTTTTGCGTGAAACGACAGGTATTATTAAATGAATAGTGAGAGGGGAGGGGAGTTTTTCGCGGTGAGGATATGGGGATGTTGTATCCACCCATGATTCAGAAAAGTGAATTTTAGTAAAAGAAATGGAGGAAATGGGTATGTTTACAAAAATATTCAGTGAGGGTCAAATCGGGAAGTTTTTAAAAAAGTGGGCGAAGGTCAGCATGGTTATCCACATTATTCTTGCCGTTATCATTCTATTAGTGGGTATATTTAGTATAATGGCAAATGCTGCTACACCGCTATCCGCTGCATATAGAAGTATAAATGTAGGGGCAACATTTGCTTGGGTGTTGGGGTTCTCTATTGGTCTTGTTTTGGTAGGATTTGCTATTAACGCTCTTCTCTATGCTTTTGGCACGCTGGTAGATTCCAGCGCAACCCAGCAGCGGCTGCTGGAAAAGCAAACGTACTTACTAAATCAAATCGCCCAGGCCGCATCCACGGCGCCGGACGGCAGTTCGCAGCCGGCCAAGGACGACACACTGCCGCCGCTGTAAGGAGTGACGGAAGATGGGATATGAGATTCTGCAAAAATATGGGGCCAGATGGTATGTGGATGCGCCGGTCATGCTTTCCGCCGCCCAGCTTCTGCGTTCGACCGACGGGCGGGTGCTTTTGCAGGCCAAGTTCCGGGTTCATACGCAGCCGGTAACCGCCCTTTCCGTGCGCATATTCTGCCGGGATGCCTTTGGGGAGCCCACGGGAGACGTGACAGGGCAGTACCCGGATATTGTCTGGGTGCGGCCATACGGTACGTTCGGGCAGGATATGCCCATTGCCCTGCCGGCGGAAACCCGCCAGATAGAACTTCTTTTGGAGCGGGTCAAAATGGCCGACGGAAGCCTTTGGCAGGGCGGCGCGGCGGTACAGGCCGTCCCCGTTCCCCCGCAGCAGCCCATAGACAGTATTTTAACCGGGAAGCAAGGGGAAATTCTTTGCTGGTATGTGCGGGAGAAAGAGCCGGATTTGCCGGATCTCCCCCGGCTTGCCGGCGCCCCGTCCGGGCAGGAGGCTTTCTGGCAGTGCTGGTGCGGGGCCTGCAATCCCGCCGGGGAAGCCTGCCATGCCTGCGGCTGGCGGCTGGAGGACGAAACGCGTCTGGCGGCGCCCGATTTTCTGGAAGAACAGGCGCCGGAATGGAAATACGACCGGGCCCTGGCGACCGCCAAAGGCGGCAGGGCGGAGGATTACCGGCAGGCGGCCGGGCTTATGTATATGCTGGGCGACTACCGGGATGCGGCCGAGATGAAAAAGAAGTTTACCGAATACGCCGAGGCGCAGCCTGTCTATGAAGAGGCCAAGGGCCTGGCCGAAACGGGGACGCTTGCCTGCTACCGGGAGGCGGCAAAACAGCTGGAACGCATCCCGAACTACAAGGACGCGGCGGAACTGCGGGAAGAATATTTGAAGTGCGCCGAAGACTTGGAGGAGCAGGCGGCGCGCAAGAAGACAGTCCGCAAACGCAAGTGTTTAATCAGTATTTTGATTGTATGCGTAACGGGTCTTCTGGTAGCGGCCATCCTGTTGACCAACTATGTCTTTATCCCCCTGTATAATTACAACAAGGGGATAAAGCAGCGGGAAGCGGGAGAATATGAGGCGTCGGTATCCACCTTTACCGATTTGGGAGATTATAAAGACAGCTCGGAGCAGATACGGGAAACCAGATACCAGGAAGCTCAGGCGATGATGGACGCCGGCGATTATGAAAACGCCGGCCGGGCCTTTTATAATTTGCCGGGAAACGCCACGGAGTATTACAAGGACAGCCTGGAGAAAAGTATGGAATGTTATCGCCTGCATGCGCAAGAATACTTTGACGCAGGCGACTACTTCTCCGCACGGACATTTATTACAGGGGTTCCCAACTATAAGAAAAACAGCGGGTTATATAACCTATACCTGGAGTCCGCCTACCAGGAAGGGCTGCAGGATATGGCCAATGGGGATTATTATGCTGCGGTGACCCTCTTAGGCTTGGCCGCCGACGCTGATTATCAGGACAGCGGCGAACAGCTTAAAGAGGCGAAATATCAGTATGCCTTGGCCCACATGGATGCAGGAAACACAGAGACCTGGGCGTATTTAGAGGATCTGCAGAGCGCAGGGTACAAGGATGCGTCAGCCCAGTATGACCGGTTGGAAGGAATGCTGGAATGGTCGGCAACCGTAAGCATCCATAACGGCTCATATTCATATGGACATGAAAGCTCGGTAAGTCTGACCTGGTTGAACTCTGTTTATACAGATATAAAAGTGGAATGCAATACTTCCGCTTCTGTATCCATCCCCGTTAGGGTCGTGAGCACTTTTGATGGGGATACAGATACCTATGAGGATACTCTTTCTCCTGGTGGCAGTATACAGCTGGAACTAAGCGTTGACGGATATGGAACGGGGCCTTCCGGTACTTATAGCGTTCGGGTATATAACGACAATACCGGAGAACTGATTGGTTCGGCTTCTTCTCGAGTGAATTAAATACCCAGGCAGGCCGCCGGATTGCCCCGGCGGCCTCTGCTTATTTCTATAAAATATTGACACCACATGCGACACCATATATAATAAAAACAGGAGGGGGAACACATGTCAAAATGGGATAAACTATTATCAAAAATTCAGACGCTGTCCAAAGACCTCCGGTTTGATGAGTTGAAAAAAGTGCTGGAAAGCTATGGGTATCAAATGTACGCCCCCAAGAGCGGAAGCAGCCATTGCACTTTCCGCAAAAGCGGCTGCCGGCCCATTACCATACCAAAGCATGAGCCCATCAAAAAGGTCTATGTGGAAATGGTGAGACAGGTCATAGAAAGCGAGGCGAAAAACGATGAAAACGCTGCATGATTATTTGAACCTGCCCTATCCTATGGAATTTGTGGAGGATAAAGAGGAAGGCGGCTATGTGGTTTCTTTTCCGGATTTACCCGGCTGTATTACCTGCGGGGAAACCATAGAAAGCGCGGCGGCCAATGCGAAGGACGCCAAGAAGGCCTGGCTGGAGGCCGCGCTGGAGGAGGGAATTGCAATCCCCGAACCGGACAGCCTGGAAGATTATTCCGGGCAGTTTAAACTGAGGATTCCCAAAAGTCTCCACCGTTCCCTGGCGGAACACTCCAAGCGGGAAGGGATCAGCATGAATCAATATTGTCTGTATCTGCTTTCCAAAAATGACGCCGTGTATTTTAAATAGGGTATAATATAGGTAAGGCCGCCGCAGAATCCTGCGGCGGCCTTGCCTGTACATATCCTATTCGGCCTTCAGCCGGCCGTCCTCTTCGTACAAATAAAAGAATTTCGCCCGCTCCAGATACCCGCCGTTGGGCTGGTGCAAGGCCAGGCGGCGCGCCCCGGCCTTGTCGGTGAAAATCATGCCGTGGCCGCCGTCCTTGGTGAAGATGGGCGGCAGCTGCCGCCAGGGCCCCTCCGGCTGCCCGGTAAGGCTCTCGGCCTGGGCCTGGACGTACCCGTCCTTGCCGTAGCTGGACCAAATCATCAGCAGCTTCCCGTCCTGCATGCGGTAGAGGAAGGGAGCATCGGTCACATAGCAGTCCCGCTCGTAGGGGATGCTCCAGTCGGGGTCGGAGGCCTTGAACAATGTCACCGGATCCCCGGCCGGCCCGGTCAAATCCTCCCGCAGCTTCTGGCAGACCATGGTGCCGTCGGTTATCTGCATCCACTCGTGGCAGTAGAAAATATAGGGCTGGCCGTCCGGATCCACATACAGCGTGCCGTCCAGACAGTCCCAGTCGGCCGGGGTGGCGGGGCGGTCGGAAATGGGGGAGAAGGGGCCCATGGGCGAATCGGCCCCGAGGATTTGGGTGGCCCGGTGTACCCCCTCGGCCTTGAAGGAGGCGAACATATAATACCGCCCGTTATACTTATGTACCTCCGGGGCCCAGAAATCCCGGTCGGCCCAGAAGCCGGCCGGCGGGTCGAATACCCGGAAGGGGCCTTCCCAGTTTTCCAGGTCGCCGCTGGTGTAGACGTTGAAGCCTTCCTTCTCCACCGGCCCGGCGTTGGCCGCCGAGGCGTACATATAATAGGTATCCCCCTGAAGCAGGACAAAGGGGTCCCGGATGCGTATTTCTGACAGCTGCAAGGATATTCCTCCTTATACGTCCAGTTCCACCGTGCGGCCGGTGGGGATATAGGGCCGGCAGACCACCCCGGCCGACGCCAGCATCCGCTTGGAGGCCAGCACCGAATCGCTTTCGCCGTACTTGTCCGACAAATAAATCAATTCCCGGATGCCCTTCTGGATGATGGCCTTGGTGCACTCGTTGCAGGGGAAGAGGGTGGTGTACAGCCGGCAGCCGTCCAGCCGGCCGCCGTTGTAGTTGAGGATGGCGTTGAGCTCGGCGTGGCAGACGAAGAGATACTTGGTATCCAGGGCGCCGCCGGACTTATCCCAGGGGTATTCGTCGTCGGAACAGCCGTGGGGCATGCCGTTGTAGCCCATGGACATAATCCGGTTTTCGGGGCTGACAATGCAGGCCCCCACCTGGGTGCTGGGGTCTTTGCTTCGCTGGGAGGACAAAAGGGCGATGCCCATAAAGTATTCGTCCCAGCTCAAATAATTTTCCCGTTTCAATGACGCACATCCTTTCCGGCCCGGCCGATGCTACTTTTTCTCTATTGTATCCAAAACCGGTAAAAATTGCAATCCCCCAGTCCGCCGCCGCTCGGCAGCGTCCGCATATGCCTCGCCGCCGCCGCATATATATAGGCCGAAGAAGCGGGCGGAAGGAGGGAGCCTTTTGACCTTTCGGTGGAAAAAACGGTACGGAATCCTGGTGCTTGTGGTCCTGCTTATAGCTGTGGCCTCCTATCCCGTGGGAAAGATGGTGCGTGCGGCGGCGGGGGAGGAGGGGCCTACCTTTGCCATCATCATGTACCATCAGATAGCCGCCGGCACCTCTTCCTTAGGCAAATTCACCCTCCAGGACAGCCAGCTGGAGGCCGATATGCTCTATTTGAAGGAGCAGGGCTACGAGACCATCACCATGTCCCAGCTTATCGACTATGCCAAGGGGGTTGGCGGGCTGCCCGAAAAGCCGGTCATGCTCACCTTTGATGACGGCTACGAGAGCTTTTACGGATATGTCTACCCCCTTTTGCAGAAGTACAACATGAAGGCGGTTCTGTCGGTGGTGGGGGAGTTTGTGGACCGGTATACCGAAAACCCCGACCACAACCTGCGCTATTCCTGCCTGGACTGGGACGAGGTGCGGGAAATGCAGGCCTCGGGCCTGGTGGAAATCCAGAACCATACCTACAATATGCACAGCACCGGCAAGACCGGCCGGCAGGGCTGCGCCATCAAAAAGGGGGAGTCGGAGGAAGACTACCGGGCGGCCTTTCTGGCCGACGTTGGCGGTATGCAGGAAAAGCTGCAGGCCGAGCTGGGGGTTACGGCCAATACCTTTACCTATCCCTTCGGGGCCCTTTGCAAGCAGTCCGTCCCCCTGCTGAAGGAGCTGGGCTTTTCGGCGGCCCTGACCTGCCGGGAGGAGCCGGTGACGGCCGCTCCCTACGGGGACTGGATGTACCGGCTGGGGAGATACAACCGGCCCAGCGGCAAGACCAGCGAGGCCTTTTTTGAGAAGGTGCTGCCCTGAGCCCCCGGCCCGCGCCGGACTGTTTTTCCTAAGAAATCCTAAGAAAATCCTCAGAAAAGCTTTTGGAAAGGGGTTGCCTATTTCTGCTATAATATAAAAGAAAAATACCGGGCGCGGCGGAAGCGGGCCGTGCAATTGGGATTCTGAAAGCGGGGCGGGGGATTGACTGCAATATTTCTGGCGCCGGTTTACCTGGGGCTGCTGCTCTATCTTTTGCTGCGGCTGTTCCACTGGCTGGCGTCCTTTCACCGGCGGCTGGCCTCCCGGGTCTTCCGGGGTGTGCTGGGCACGCTTTTCCTCCTGCTGGCCCTCACGCCTTTGGGCGGCTGCCTGATTTCGGCCGGGCCGCTGCACCGGCTGCTGCGCATCGTAAGCAATTTCTGGCTGGGAATGCTGCTGTATATCCTGCTGATTGTGGGGCTGGCCGACATCCTGGCCTTTGTCATACGAAAAGTTTACCAAAGGCGGGGGCGCCCCTTTGACCGCAGGAAGTTTTGCCGCCGGGCGGGAAGCCTTGCAGCGGCGGCCATCCTGCTTGTAAGCGCCGGCGGCCTGCTGCATGCCTATGACATCCGGGTACACCGGCAGGATTTGACGGTGGATAAGGCCTGCCGTCTGCCGGGGCTGCGGGTGGCCCTCATAGCCGACCTGCACTTAGGCTACAGCGTAGGGGCCGCCACCATGGAGCGGATGGTGGAGAAAATCAACCGGGAGCAGCCGGATATCGTCTGCCTGGCCGGGGATATCTTCGACAACGAATTTGAAGCCATCCATGAGCCGGAGCGGGTGGCGGCCATCCTGCGGAAGATAGAGAGCCGGTACGGCGTATACGCCTGCTGGGGGAATCACGACGTAAAGGAGCGGGTGCTGGCCGGTTTTACCTTCCGGGATAAGAAGGCCAAGGAAGAGGATCCGCGTTTCCTTTCCTTTTTCCAGCAGGCGGGCATCACCCTGCTGGAAGACGAAAGCCTTCTGATCGACGACGCCTTTTATCTTGCAGGCCGCAAGGATTACAGCAAGAGCCGGAAAATGCAGGAGGAACGGCTGACGCCGGCGGCCCTGACGGCCGGCCTGGATGGAGACCTGCCCATCCTGGTTATGGATCACCAGCCCAAGGAACTGGCCGAGTTGGCTGCAGCCGGGGTGGACGTGGATTTGTCCGGCCATACCCACGGCGGCCAGGTTTTTCCCGGCAACCTGCTGGTGCCGCTGGTGTGGGAAAACCCGGTGGGAGTGTGGCTCAAGGACGGCATGTACTCCTGCGTGACGTCGGGTGTAGGCGTATGGGGCCCGGCCATGCGGGTGGGGACGGACAGCGAAATTTTGATATTGGACATCCGTTTCGCGGGATGACAAAAGCCGCCCGGGCCATCTGGCCCCGGCGGCTTTTGTCTGCAGTGATTACTCCGCATCCTTTTTATAATAGGTGGTGACGATAATATCCTGGTCATAGTCCCCATAGCATTTCCCGTATATGGTCAGCCCGCCGGCGGGATGGGCGTCCTCCTCCACCGAGAAGCGGACGTAGAACTGGCTGCCGGTCAGATTTAAATCGCCGATGGCCACATCCGAAATGCGCTGGTCATCTATATAAGAACCCGTATCATCTATAATGAGGGTTTTGAGCAGCCCGTACTGGCTGAAGCCCACCGGCCACCAGGAGGGGGTGAACTTTCCCTTCCGTCCCCCGAAGTTGCCGGGGCTTATCCAGCTGCCCACCTTTACATGATTGATGGTAAAGGTAATTTCCGAGGGCCAGTCGTCCCGGTAGCCGGGGTGTTCCGAACCCAGCTCCAGGGAAACAGTCAGCTTTTCCACCTGCCGCCCGGCGGCGGAATTGGGCACGATGTATTCCACATAGCCCTTTTGGAACCAAAGCATCTCGGCATCCGTGCGGGCGGAATCCAGGAAGGCAAGGGGATCGTCCATAAGCCCGATAAACTGCCGTTCATTGATGAGGCCGCAGCTGGGCACCGCCTTATACTTATGATACAGTCCCACCGGCAGGGTGTATTTGACCGATGTTGCCTCGTCCAGGCCGGACAGGCGCACCGCCAGATCGGTTTCGGCGATAAAGCAGGTGCACTGGTTGCCCTTGCCCACCGACTTGTCCACCGTCAGGATGCCCGCCTCCTCCAGCTGGCGCACATGGCCGGATACGATGGCCGGGCTGATGCGTAGCCGCTCAGCCAGCTCCCGCTGGTTGCAGGGCCGCTCGGCCACCAGCCGGACGATATCCAGCCGGGTCTGACAGGCCAGGGCTTTGAATACGGGCAGGCAATTGTCCTGCAAAGTCAGTTTCATATGGAAAACCTCCGGAATATAGGGGTAAGAATGCCTCTGTCATTTACAGATCCCCGAAAATCATGCGCTCAAATTAAGGGATTAGTTAATATATTAACACGAAATTCATAAAAGCACAATAAGCGACACAAAAAATATCGGGATTACGGTTGACGTATGCATGTATTTGCGCTAAAATATAGACGAATCAGCTTGTCTGTCTGTATAAAATTAACTAAACGGTTAATTTTACAGATAGGCGGAGGCGGCGCAGTCCATGGGTTGGAAGGCGGCCTTCCCACTGAAAACCAATAAAAGGAGGATGTTATGAAGGTCTACAAATGGATCAATCTGATTATGACCGCGCTGGTAGCCGTTCTGCTGGTGTTTGTGATTGTGGACAGCTTCTTTTACCAGCAGGCCTTTGCCGGCGGCCGTGGAATGGACGGGATTTTCGGATTGTCCAACGGCGTGTGGCTGGTGCTGCTGCTGAGCGTATTTGTGGTTATCCAGATTATCTGCCTGTTCACGGTAAAACCGAAGCTTTCGGTCTACCGGATTGGGTTCTATGTTTTACATATCGGCCTGGTGCTGTTCTTGTGCGGCTCCTTTCTCTACTATGCCATGGGGGATATGGCCACCGTACAGACGCCGGTAGGCGAGCAGAATATTTACAACCAGTTTTACCGTACCGAGGATCTGGAGGAAGGGCAGATGCTGTCGGATGGGGAGATTCTGGAACTTCCCTTTTCCATCGGCGTCTCCCGTATGGACGTCACCTATTACGATGAGGAGACCGACGGCACCTCGGGCGTCAAGTGGTATGACAGCGAGCTCATTATCAACGGGAGCGACGGCCAGGAGCGGCTGGAATGGGCCGTCAACCATCCCGTTCGTTACGGCGGCTGGAAGTTTTTCTTGATGGGCTGTAACGACACGGCGGATGTGGTGGTCATGCAGTGCAAGAAGGATCCCGGCGAGTTTATTTCCCTGGCCGGCATCTGGATGATCATCGGCGGCAGCGTGCTCATGTGCCTTATCCGCAAGAGAAAGGCGGGTGACGAGATATGATGGACGGTCAGCTGCCTGTCATTATTGTGGTCTTTATCTCGGCCTTTTTGTACTATGCGGCCTTCGGCCTGCATTTCTTAAAGGGAAAGAAGGGGGTTCTGGCAGCCCGCTGCGTCTGGGGCGGGGCCTTTGCCCTGAACACCGGCGTGGTGGTTTACAACTGGATTCTCAACGGGTATGTGCCCTTTGTGAGCATGTACCAGGTCTTGACCTTCCTGGCCTTCTGTTTCCTGCCTATCTTTTTGTACATCAGCTTTATGTACAAGGGGTCCTGGATGGCCAAGTATTTCTGTATCGCGTCGGGCATCTGCATGACCGGCGTGGGGGTTATGAGCGCCACCAGCGGGGTGGACCTTATCTGGCATTTCCCGCCTGCGCTGCAGTCGGTCTGGTTCGTACCCCACATTTTGTGCTACATGATATCCTATTCCCTCTGCACGGTGGGATTTATTCTTACGGTCATCAGCTTTTTCGATAAGCAGAACTGCGGCCGGCTGGACGGCGGGGCCTATAACCTGGTCTGCACAGCCTTTCCCTTCATGACCTGCGGCATGTTCTTCGGCGCTATCTGGGCCAACGCCATCTGGGGCAACTTCTGGTCCTGGGACGTGAAGGAGAACTGGTCTTTAATCACCTGGTTAATGTTTATGCTCTACCTCCACTTCCGGCGGCACAAGAGCCTTTCCAAGTGGTCCAAGCTCTTTTTGGTGCTGGGTTTTGTGGCCATTGTCTTTACCATGCTGTTTGTCAATGTCATCGGCAGCGGCTCCCAGCATTCCTATTCCGCCTAAAGGCGGACTTGCAAACGGCGCGCCCGAACCTAACGGGCGCGGGATATCGGTAGAAATAACGGGCGACTGTTATTTTTATAGACGCGGGATCGGGGTGAAGGTCCTGCGACTGGATTTCCGGGCAGCGTGCGTCCACGCGCTGCAGCGGTGCTTTCTACGGTAACCGTAGAAAAAATACAGGAGGCGATAACGTGAAATCCAAGACAAAGAAGCGGGTGCTGGTGGCGGCGACATCGGTATTCGCGGTGTCGTTCTTTGCCGGTGTGATGACCATACTGGCGGCGAACGGCAAGATCGACTTGTCGGGAGTACCGGTAGTCGGCGATGCGATTGCGTCCCTCAGCGATAAGGCGGACACAACCACGCTGCAGGCGGATCCGGACAGCCCGACGGCGGCGTATCTGAGCGTGGAATCCACGCCGTCCACCGAGTACACCTCTCCCAACGACATCCAGGTGTCTGATGGTTACATTTATGTGGCCGACGAGACCGGGATGAAGGTGCAGAAGGTGTCTATCTCCAGCCAGAAGGTGGAAGAGACCTATCAGGCTGACGCACAGGTGCACGGGGTCTATCTGAACGGTGACACTGTCTATGCCCTGGTGGGCAGCCTGGCCGGCGAGGTCATTGCGCTGGATGCGGATGATCTGAGCGAGCAGGCTGTCATGGAAGCCGGCCATACGCCCATGGCCATGGAGGTCAGCGGGACTACCGGTTACGTGGCCAACAAGTTTTCTGACGATATTACGGTGCTGGATTTAAGCAGCAACCGTACGGTGACTACTATAGACATCAGCGGGCGGCAGCCTATGGCCCTGCAGCTTGCGGGGGATAAGCTGTTCGTGGCGACCCACCTGCCCAATGACTCGGCGAAAGCCGACGTGGTATCGGCCGACTTGTGTGTGATCGATACCAATTCCAATGAGGAAACCAAGGTCATCCCCATGATCAACGGCGCCGGCGGCGTGAAGGATTTATGTATTTCGCCTGACGGAAAGACGATTTATGTCTCTCATGTTCTGGCGCGGTACACCCATCCCACCACCCAGCTGGATCGCGGCTGGATCAATACCAATGGGTTCAGCATTGTGGATGTGGACAGCGAGACGGTTACCGCCAGCGTCCTGCTGGACGAGGTGGAGTGGGGCGCTTCCAATCCCTGGGGCATCCGGGTGACGGATGATGGCAGCAAGCTGGTCGTAGCCCTGTCTGGTACGCAGGACGCTATGGTAGTGGACATTGCCGCCATGAATGAAAAGATCAGCGCCGTGGAACGCGGCGAAGGCGTGGTGGATACCGTGGAGGACATCGCGGATTATCTGCCCTTCCTGGACGACTGCCGCACCCGCATCACCCTGCCGGGCAACGGCGCGCGTTCGCTGGAAATTGACGGCAATACGGCCTATATCGGCCAGTATTATACAGGCGATATCGCTGCGGTGAACCTCGCCGACAACAGCGTGGAGACCATCACTTTTGTGGATCAGCCGGCTGACGATGCGGTCCGCACGGGCGAGCGCCTGTGGAACGACGCCAACTATTGCTACCAGAACTGGGAAAGCTGCGCATCCTGCCATCCCGACGGCCGGGTGGACGGCTTTAACTGGGACAACCTGAACGACGGCATGGGCAATCCCAAGAGCGCCAAGAGCATGCTCTACTCCCACCGTACGCCGCCGGTAATGGTAACCGGTATCCGCGCCTCGGCTGAGGTGGCTGTGCAGGCTGGTATGCAGTACATCCAGTTTAATACCATGGATGAGGCCGGACTGAATGCTATCAATGAATACATGAAGTCCCTGCAGGCCGAACCCAGCCCCTATCTCAACCGGGACGGCACCCTGACCGAATCGGCCGAAAGGGGCAAGATCCTCTTTGAGGCCAACTGTGCGTCCTGCCATCCCGATCCCCTGTTTACGGATATGGAGAAGCATGACATCGGGACCAACGATGACGTGAACTGGGAAAACCGGGAGTTTGATACCCCCAGTCTGGTAGAGGTCTGGCGCACCGGTCCCTGGAACCACGACGGTTCGGTAAATGATATCCGGGATATTATCCGGCATGACGCCCCCGGCCTGAGCGACGACGAGGTTGAGGATTTGTTCAATTACGTCATGTCCATCGGCGATGAAGGCGAGGACTACGGCGTGGAGCAGATTTTCGGAACCAAGGCGGACGGCAGTGCGCTGTACAGTGTGCTGGAGCCGGGTTCTACCCTTACCTCCTTTACGGTGCGCAAGCAGCAGGAGGATGCCGGGAATGTCAAAGTGACCTTTGACATCTGCGATCCCAATGGGGATACCCTGGTGGATACGGTAGAAGAAGAACTTACAGGTATGGAATTCAATACGGCAGCCACTATCGATTTGAATGATATAAAGGTACCCGACAATCTTGCCGAGGGTTCCTACATCAGGATTTCGATTACGGATGCCTCCACCGGTGATCCGGTGGCTACCGACCTGATTATCAAGTATTAAGGAAAGGAGAACAAAAGATGAATACCAAAAGAATTCTTTCGGCTGTGGTATCAGCGGCGCTGCTGTTTACCAGCCTGTTCTCCACCGCCGGCACGGGTACGATAACAGCCTCGGCCGCCGACGTGACGACCGAGACCTTGGAAAGTTCCCAGCTTTTGGACGATCTGATGGATACCGCCACCTCCTTTATTGCGGTTCGCCATTATCAGCTGGGCGGTTCTCACTACGCCTATACCGAATACCTCAATGAGGTAAACGGCGGCAATGCCGACAATACCAATGGGCCGGAACTCGGCTATTATAAGGCCGGTTCCCAGCTGGTACTGGTGGAACTGGAGGCAGACCGGGGCGGCGATGTGAAAAAGACCGAAACCATCCTCATCGATTCGGTTGAGGGCATGATCCGGGATCCCGATGTGTCTGCGGATGGGGAGCGGGTCCTCTTCTCCTGGAAACAGAGTGAGACGGATGACTTCCATCTGTATGAAGCCAACATCGAGGAACTGCGGGACGATGCCACCGCTTACAGGCAGTTGACCTTTGGATCGGGCGACTCTCAGACCGAGCCCAAGTACCTGCCCAACGGCAACATTATCTTCAGCTGCTCCAAGATCACCCAGACCATCGACTGCTGGTATGTGCCGGTTTCCAATCTGTACATCTGCGGCCCCAATGGGGAAAATATGGTCCGCGTAGGATATGACCAGGTGCACACCACCTATCCCACCGTCACGGAGGACGGCCGGGTGCTTTACACCCGGTGGGACTACAATGACCGCAACCAGATGTACATCCAGGGCGTCTTCCAGATGATGCCGGATGGCACCAACCAGACCGAAGTTTACGGCAACGATCCCAGCGGCTTTGTCACCAGCTTCCTGCATACCCGCGCCATCCCCGGCACCACGGACAAGTATATGACCATCGGTTCCGGGCATCACACCCGGCAGCTGGGTAAGCTGATGATCATCGACACCAGCAAGGGCCGCAACAGCATCGATGCTGTGGATTACGTTTTCCAGAACGATCCCGGCAACGATCCCAAGACCACCATCAATAAGGATGGCTTCGGCCAGAGCGGATATGTGTATAAGTACCCCTACCCGCTGAATGAAAACGAATTCCTGGTGGCTTTTGCAACAGGACGGCAGGGTACCAATGATTTGGATACTCCCTTCAGCATTTACCTGATGAATACCAGCAACGAAAGGATCGAACTGGTGAAGCCCGCCGTACAGGAGCGGCCTAATGGGCAGACCGTCACGATTCCTGCCAGCCAGATTGTTCCCATCATGACCCGTGAAATGTTTGTGCGTCCCAGCATGGTGAATTATGCCACCGATACCGGTACCTACTACATGTCCAATGTTTATGAGGGCGAGGGCATGGAAGGCGTCGAGTTCGGCGAGGCCAAGCAGCTGCGCGTGGTGGCTCTGGAATACCGTTCCTATGCCATTGGTGCTACACAGGGTTCCGGTACGGGTACTTCCGACCCCTATTCCCCCATTGCCACGGGTAACGGTTCCTGGGATGTCAAGCGTGTGCTGGGCGTAGTGCCCATTGAGGAGGACGGCTCCGCCCTCTTTAAGGTACCCGCCAATACGCCCATCTATTTCCAGGTGTTGGACGAAAAGGGTGAGGTCATCCAGACCATGCGTTCCTGGTCCACCCTCATGCCCAACGAGACCTTCTCCTGCGTGGGCTGCCACGAGGATAAGAATACCGTACCTCCGGCCGCTTCCAAGAATACCACCATTGCCATGAACAAGGGCGTGCAGGAGATTCAGCCCGAGTCCTGGCAGGATCCGGATTTGGATCCTTACGATCCCTACGGCAGCGACAATGCCTTCAGCTATCTGGAGGAAGTCCAGCCCATTTTGGATGAGAGTTGTGTACAGTGCCACTCCAATACCCAGGAAGCCTTTGATCAGATCGGCCTGGGTTCTTCCGCAGGAAATACCATTGACACGCCTACCACCATTATTTCCCAGCGGGATGAATGGACCTACACCTTTGATCAGCCTGCGGGAACTTCCTGGCGTCGGGCGGATTTTGACGACAGCGCCTGGGAGACCTCCTATGCCCCCTTTGGCATGGATACGGTTGCGCCCGGCTCTCCCAACACCATTTGGGATACCGATTCCATCTGGATGCGCAAAACGGTGCAGTTGAACCAGGCCCATCTGCAGGATATGGATCTGTATTTCCAGGTGGCCAACGCCGGTGCCATTACCATCTACGTAAACGGCAGCCGGGTGTACAGTTCCCGTGACGGTGTGTCCGACTATACGGAGGTAGAAATTGACGAGCGTATGAAGGCGCAGATGGAAATCGGCCAGAATACCATCGCCATTGAAGCCGACGCCGGAAGCGCCGGGCAGTTTGTAGACGTGGCCTTGTTGGCAAAAAATGCCGAGAATACAATTGAAATTTTCAATACCGGTGAGACTTGGGACTATTTCACCGCCAGCAGCGAGAACGCTGTGGCTTCGGACTGGAACCAAATCAACTTTAACGACCGTACCTGGAAATCCGGCCGGACGCCCATCGGCGATCGGGAAGGTGCGGTCACCAGCTGGACGGGAGACAACGTTTACCTTTGGGCCCGCAAGGAATTCACCCTCACTTCCAGCCAGCTGGAAGAACTGAAGGGCGCTACCCTGATCGCCAATACATGGTACGATGACGATCCGGTCTTCTATATCAACGGCCACGAGGTATTCAGCGATCCCGGAAAGTGGGTAGACAACTATGCGGACAAAACGCTTTCTGAGGATGCGGCGGATTATCTGGTGGAAGGCACCAACGTTTTTGCCGTACGTCTGCACCAGCATGAAGGCGGCCGGCAGATGGATCTTGGGCTGACTGCCAGAACGCGGACGGTCAATGAGCAAATCCTGTTTGATGTGAGCCAGTCCGACTGGCAGTATACCATCCGGAATACGGGAACGGCTATGGATGAGGATTGGATGGAGGAATCTTATCGTCCCTCCGGCTGGACAACCGGCAAGATTGACGGTGTATCCTACGACCCCGGCCTGCAGATTTGGGCGCGCAAGACCTTTACCATAGACGATTCCATTGATCTGAACAACAAGAAGCTGCACCTGAACATCAAGTATGACGAGAACCCGGTCATTTACATCAACGGCAACTTGGTTTTCTCGGCAGAGGGCTTTAATGACAAGTACCATACGGAGGCTCTCTACGACTGCACCAAATACCTGAAGCGTGGCGAGAACACCATTGCGGTCAGCTGCTTCAATACCGGAGGCGGTTCTTGTATTGATATCGGCATGTTTATCCGCGATATACAGACGCCGATTTCCTTTGAGAATGTTGACATTGTGGGTCAGCGGCAGGAGAAATTCTGGCCCCTGTCCTACCTGGTTCTGACCGGTTCTACGGCCAACAATGACAACTGGAAGGCTCTGACCACCAATCGGTTCACCAACTATGTTTCTTCCATGAGCCAGAACGGCATCCTGGAGCCCCGGCAGTACGGTTCCTGCAAGAGCAATATCATGACCATGCTGCGGGAGAACCACCAGGGCGTCAACCTGACCGACGAGCAGCTGCGGACCATCGCCGCCTGGATCGATCTGGAAGTGCCCTGCTACGGTTCCTATGACGAAAACGTGGATTGGAACGGCAACCAGATCCGCGAGGCCGACGAAAAGGTCAACAAGCGGAACTTCAACGACATGGTCAACGAACAGCACATGAAGGCCAGGGCTGGTCTGCTGGAGGGTGAAATCAACGTAACCTACACCGGCAGCGGCCGGACGCTGACCAGCAAGGCGGATGGTTTTGTAGAGATGTACGTGGATCAGAAGTACCAGAACGGCGACACCATCACGGTCGAGCTGCCCGAGGGCGAGCAGTACCTGATGTTCTCTCTGTCCAGCCGTATCGGCGAGTCCCTGATTTACGTGCCTGACGGAACCTTCACCTATACGCTGTCCAACATCCAGACCGTGTTCCCCAAAACGGTGAACCCGTCTATGGGCGTATCGTATACGACCAACACCATCACCGCCCGCGTGGCCACGGAAGAGGATTTGCAGACCCGGCACAACCTGGCGCGCAACTCCTACGACCTGAAGAATGCCACCGGCGCCTATCCCCATGTGACCACCAGTACGGACTGCCGCAACCAGGCGGATTTCGAGGGCCGCAACGCCATTGACGGTTTCCACAACAACAAGGGCCACGGCGGCTATTCGGCCCAGTCCTGGGGTCCGGAACTGCAGCGGGATGATCCCTTTGAGCAGCAGTACCTCCAGGTAGACTTCGGCCGCGAGGTATACGCGGATGAGGTACGGATTAACATCCGTGCAGACTTCCCGCATGATACCTACTACACCAGCGCCACCCTGGAGTTCTCCGACGGCTCCACCGAAGAGATCCAGATGCGCAAGACTGCGGATGCCCAGGTCTTCACCTTTGAACCCCGTGAAACCAGCTATGTGAAGATCAAGGATCTGCGGGTTGTGGATCAGAACGGCGATGACTGGGCCGGTATCACCGAGTTTGAGGTGTACGGCACCGAGAACGAGCCGACCGAAGAGCCCGGTGAAGTGGAATGGACGCTGGATGAGCAGAATGCTACCGTTTCCGGTATGCCTATGGGCACCACGGTTGCCGAGTTTATCGCCGGCTTCGGCGGTGCGGATGTCACGGTGACCAGCGCTTCCGGCGGGACGGTTTCCGCTTCCGCTCCGGTGGGTACCGGCATGCTGGCCACCTATAACGGCGTGACCTACACCGTTGCGGTGCAGGGTGACCTGAATGGCGACGGCACCATTAGTATCCAGGATATTATGTCGGCTTGCCGTGTTCTGGCACGGAATGCGCTCCAGATATCTCCCACGCCTGTGGAGATGCTGGCAGCGGATCTGACGGAAAACGGCAGAGTTGCAATTGATGACGTCATGTCTTTGTGCAGACTGCTGGCACGAAAGGCATAAGCTTTCCTGACATTCGGCACATGAAATTGTCCCTTCCGTTCTGCGGCGGAACACCGCCGCAGAACGATAGGACGCATAAAAGGAGCGGCGCCGCTTATGCGGTGCCGCTTTTTCTGTCGGTATCTTTGCTGGAGTACCCTTGCATTATTTAATCGGGATAAAATGCGAAGCCTCTGACGCAGAAATCCTCCTGACATGGAAATGCTTCCTGTCAGGAGGATTTTTAGAAAAATGAATAGGCGCAAGGACACCGGCCTACATCTGCACATCTTCGCCCAAATAAGCCCCTTCTTCCAACAGCCGGCGCCGGAGGCGGACAACATCTACAGCGTGTACGTCGCCGCTGCAGTCCTGCATGGCGTGGCAGGCGGCCATGCCGGCAGCCTCCCCGGTACACAGACAGGCGGGCATAACCCGTACGCTGCCCTGGATTTGCCGGTCACAGGAGATGGGGCGGCCGGCTACCAGCAGGTTGCGCAGACCCTTGGGTGTCAGACAGCGGTAGGGAATGCCGTGGGATTCCCCCTTTTGATAGCGGAACTGGGTCTTATGCAGGTCGGCCTGCTGCCGGGCCGAAAGGATGGCCCCCGCCTTGCCGGGGTGCACGTCCATATAATAGCTGTTGCGGCAGATATCATCCGGGAACGAGGCCCGGGCGACGTAGTCCTGACCGGTGAGCTGATAGTCCCCCACAATCCGGCGGCTTTCCCGGACGCCCATAAGGGGAGCGGTGGACACAAGGAAGGAGGAGGCAAAGGCGGAGGGGAAGTATTTGGCCAGGGCCTCCCGGTACTGGCGGGCGATTTCCCGCCCTTCCCGTACGGCCGCCGACAGAGCCGCCGGATCGGTGGCGTCCAGTTCAAAAATATGCCCGGCGTTGAATCCCACCGTCCGGGGGCCTATGAGGTTATTGCAGAGATGGGTGTCTGCAATGGCGGGAAAGGCCGGATCGGCGGCAATTTGATACACGATGCTCTCCGGATTATTGGGGTGGATCCCGCCATGATGCCGTCCGCTGGCTGGGTCGTATAAA
This sequence comes from Candidatus Howiella intestinavium, assembly GCA_904420585.1. GTDB lineage: Bacteria > Bacillota > Clostridia > Oscillospirales > Acutalibacteraceae > Howiella > Howiella intestinavium. Next base: position 72,999 of record CAJFVX010000018.1, read on the forward strand.
TAGGCGTATTCGTCCACATTGGTCAGGATAAAGCAGTGGGTGGCCGCCATAATATCCGGGTTGCCCTGCTGCTCAAAGGAAGCGCCGGCCATGACGGCCAAATCCCCGTCGCCGGTGCAGTCTACAAATACCTTTGCCGTATAAGCGGAAATCCCGGCTTTATTGGCTACCAGAAGGGCCGATACCTCTCCCTCCCGGGCCTCCACGCCGCAGAGGGTGCTGCCGAATAGGACCTCTGCTCCGGCGTCGGAAACCAGATGATCGTAAATCTGTTTCAGGGCTTCGGCGTTGATGGCCACCCAATCCATGTCGCCCGCCCCCTGGTGGGGGACGGCGGCTTTGGCGGCGGTAAAGACCTTTTCGGCGATGCCGCCGTAGATAATCTTCTCCTTGTCGGAAAAGGGGCACCAGGCGGGTACCAGTCCGGCCGTGCCCATACCGCCCAGGGCATAGGTGGACTCGATGAGCAGGGTTTTTGCGCCTTCCCTTGCGGCGGCCGCCGCAGCCGCACAGCCGGCCGGCCCGCCCCCGGCCACGATGACGTCATATGCCGTATGCAGCGGAACGCTGCGGGAAATCTGCAATTCCATTCATTCTCCTCCTTCATGAAAGACAGCCGAATAGCCATACAGCCGCCTGCTGGGAAACAGGCGGCTGCAAATAGTAATTTCAAAAGGGTATTTTATTTTTGCGCCAGGGCCTCACGGTGCTTGGCCACGGCCTTTTTGATGCGGTCCACAGGATTCAGCAGTTCGCTGATGGAGTTGTCGTAATTCAGGGTATCGATGAGATAGGCCACATACTTGGACATATCCACCCGGGTGTACCATTCCCGATGCAGCAGCTCGTCATCGCCATATACCAGGTTGGTGGTAAAGATCTTGTCAATAAGCCCCTTCTGATAGAACTCGTCAAAACGGGCGAGGCCGTCCACAAACAGGCCGAAGGTGGCGAAGGCGAAAATCCGGCGGGCCTTCTTTTCCTTCAGGCGGGCGGCGATATCCAGCATGGATTCACCCGAGGCTATCATATCGTCCACGATGATAACGTCCTTGCCGGCCACGTCGTTCCCCAGGAACTCGTGGGCCTCGATGGGATTGCGGCCGTTGACCACCACCGAATAGTTCCGGCGCTTGTAGAACATGCCCATTTCCACACCCAGCACGGAGGAATAGTAGATGCAGCGGTTCATGCCGCCCTCGTCGGGGGAGATGAACATCAGGTGCTCCCGATCCAGCTGGATGTCGGGCTCGGCCTTGATAAGGGCCTTGATCATCTGGTAGGCGGCCTGCACATTGTCGAAGCCGTGGAGGGGGATGGCGTTCTGGATGCGGGGATCGTGGGCGTCAAAGGTCAGGATGTTGGACACGCCCATGCTTACCAGCTCCTGCAGGGCCAGGGCGGAGTCCAGGGACTCCCGAGTGGTGCGGCGGTGCTGGCGGCCCTCGTAGAGCATGGGCATAATCACCGTAATTCGGCGGGCCTTGCCGCCCAGGGCCGCGATAATCCGCTTGAGATCCTGATAGTGCTCGTCAGGGCTCATGGGAACTACCTGGTTGTACATTTTATAGGTGACGCCGTGGTTGAAAACGTCGCAGATAATATACACATCCAGACCGCGGGCTGTGTGTTTAATCACACCCTTGGCCTCGCCGGAGCCAAAACGGGGGCACTCCACCGGAACGATAAAGGTGCCGGCTTCCGGGGTATCCCGCCACTGCATCAGATAGTTGTCAACCTTTTTCGAGATATCCTCGCATCCGCGCATACTGATGATACCCAATTCCCCGAAGGGGGTGTGCTTAAAATCGATGGTAGCCATTTTTTATCCTCCCGTTTTCAGTAGGGCTGCCGGCGCATGGGACGACAGCATGTATTTCTATTTTATCTTACCACATCTTTGATTCCGAAAAAAGGCCTCTTTCCGAATTTATTATAAAAAAAGCAGATTTCCGGTCAGGAGATGAAATATTTTGGAAAAGAGAAGGGAGGCGCGAAAACAGGATGGCCCGGCGGGCATGGGAATCGGTGAAAAAAGGTTGACACCCCATCAAAGCTATGATAAAATATGACCTGTTCCAAAAGTGCGGGTGTAGTTCAATGGTAGAATTCCAGCCTTCCAAGCTGGTTACGTGGGTTCGATTCCCATCACCCGCTCCACATACCGGCAGATGCGTCCCGGGGCTCGCGGCCAATCAGGCGAGGGAAGCCGGGGCGCTTGTTTTTGCATTTATCATATGCGCCTGTAGCTCAACTGGATAGAGCAACTGCCTTCTAAGCAGTAGGTCGGGGGTTCGAGTCCCTCCAGGCGTGCCAGCGGCCAGCCGCCGCTGCCAAAAAGCGCACCTCACGAAAGTGGGGTGCGTTTTTTTGGCAAAAAGCATCCAACGATTCAACTTTGTAAAAAGCATAATCGTGATTGCAAATAATAAACAATATACAAAAAATATTTCGCATTATGATAAATTTATTTATAATCTACATATAAGATTTCCGGTATATACAACAGGAGGGAGTTTACATGAAAAGAGCGCACCGGATTTTATCCATGTTTTTATCATCCGTGCTTCTGTTTTCCACCATGGGGCCGGCCTTTGCCTTTGCATCCCAACCGGCGGATACGGCGATCACCCAATGCAAAGTGAATGACGCGGTCAATCCCATGGGGATTGATACGCAGCAGCCGATTTTCAGCTGGAAAATGGAATCGGACGTGGTGGGACAGTGCCAAACCGCCTATCAGATCCTGGTTTCGTCCGATCCGGATTTTTCGGATGACGAAAAACAGGTATGGGACAGCGGCCGGGTGGAAGACAGCCGTTCGGTGGGGATCGAGTATCAGGGCGACCCCTTAAGCCCCATGACCGCTTATTACTGGTATGTCACCGTGTGGGATAAGGACGGGCAGAAGATATCCTCCGAGCCTGCCAGCTTTGAAATGGGCATTTTTGGAGCCGACGCCTGGGATGGTTCCCAGTGGATCCAGGTGGGCAAGCCGGTGAGCCTGCACTACACGGTAGAGGCCGACGTCCGGGTTGAAAAGGGCGCTTTCGGGCTGGTCTTCAACGCGGTGGACGCCTCCAACCTCTACATGTGGCAGCTGAATATCAGCGACGGGAGCACCGTCCAGCTCAAGCCCCACTACAAAAAGGCGGGCACCTATACCGTAATTTCTGACCATACAAAAGACGTCACCTGGGCGGTGGAGGGCGGCTTTGACGGTATCAAAGCCGCCGACCAGCACTTTGCGGTAGAAGTGACCGAAACTGCCATTCTCACCTATGTAAACGACAATCTGGTGGATACCATCCCCTTAAGCGAACTGAGTGCCATAGGGGTTTCCTGGAATGTGGAAAAGGTGGGATTCCGCTCGGATAAGAACGGCAATGAAAGCGCCAGCCTGGACAATCTGACGGTCACCGACTATGTCTCCGATCCGGAAGGGGCGGTTCTGCGCAGCTATACCTTTGACGAGGGTGAAAACCCTCTGACCGGCGGCAGCCTGCGGGACGGCAGGCTTTACACCGAAAACACCGCCGGCAGCGAACTTGTGGCCTGTGAGACCACGGCCCCGGCCAGACCCGCCCTGCACTATGTGGTGGAGGCCGACGTGACCTGTTTAGAGGCGGGTATCGGTATTGTCTTCAACGCCACGGATTATGACAATTTCTACATGTGGCAGTTCAACACGGCCAACGAGCCGGGTAAGGTGCTGCTCCGTCCCCACGTCTGGAAAAACGGAGAGGTAACCAACTTTGACAGCACCAGCCACAAGGTGGACGTCACCAACCTGGTGGGCGGCGTGGATGGCTTTAAAACGGAAGCCGTCCATGTAAAAATCGACGTGACGGATACGGCTATAACCACCTATCTCAACGATACGCTGGCGGACACCTTCCCCATAGACCAGCTCACCGGCGCACCTGCCCCCACGGCCGGGAAAATCGGTTTCCGCTCCGACCACGGCGACCATGTGGAGAGCGGCATCATCGACAACCTGACCATGTCCAGCTGCAATTCGCTGTCCGACCAGCCCACGGTGGTTTACGCCTATGACTTCGACGACGGGGAGAACCCCTTTGACGTGGGCGTGGTGGAAGAGGGACAGCTGTATACCCGCAATCCGGAGGACGGCACCTGGGTGGGCCTGGACATCGAAAAGGGAACCGCCCTTTTCCGCAAGGCCTTTACGCCCGAAAAGGAAATCGCGTCAGCCAGGGTCTACGCCACCGCTCTGGGGGTCTACGACCTCTACCTCAACGGACAGCGGGTGGGGAATAAGATTGACGGGGAAATGGTGTACGACGAACTCAAGCCCTATTTCACCCAGGCGCCGGTACACGTTATGTACCAGACCTATGACGTCACCGAGATGGTGCAGGCGGGGCAGAACGCCCTGTCGGCCAATGTATCCAGCGGCTGGTGGTCGGGCAACATCAACGGCACCCCCTTCGGCACGGGTACCGGCTTCCGGGCCAAACTGGTGCTCACCTTCCAGGATGGCACCCGGCAGGTTGTGGGGACCGATACAAACTGGAAGACCACCATGGGCGGCCCCGTGGTGGAAGCGGATATTTACAACGGGGAAACCTATGACGCCAACCGGAGCGTCGCCTGGCGGCAGGCGGATTTCGAGGATACCGCCTGGGCCGACGCCATGCTCCGTTCGGATTTCACCGGAGAAATCATCGCCCAGCAGGGCCCCGGCATCCGCGTTCGGGAGGATCTTACCCTGTATCCCAAGAGCATCACGGTGTACGACGGCGCTGTGGACGCCAATGAACAGCAGTACGGCCGGATCAACGTGGTGGGCACCTATGAGGACGGGGAGGTCATCCACCTGAAAAAGGGCGAGACCGCCATCTTCGACTTCGGCCAGAACGCGGCGGGCGTGCCCGAAATCACCGTGCAGGGAAAGGCCGGCACAACGGTCTATATGCACGGCGGCGAGATGCTCAACGACAACAACGGCTTAAAATCCCGGGGCAACGACGGCCCGGAAGGCAGTATTTACTTTGCCAACCTGCGCACGGCGGAAGCCACCAGCACCTACATCATGTCGGGGGATCCCCAGGGGGAAACCTATCACTCCACCTTTACCTATTACGGCTATCAGTATCTGGCCGTAACGGCCACCGAGGATGTGGATATCCTCGGCATGAAGACCCTGGTGCTCACCTCGGTGGAAGAGGATACCGGTACCATTTCCACCTCCAACGCCGACGTCAACCGGCTGTTCTCCAACATCCGCTGGAGCATGTACAGCAATTACGTGGGCGTGCCCACCGACTGCCCCCAGCGGGATGAGCGCCTGGGCTGGTCGGCCGATACCCAGATTTTCTCCATCACCGGCTCCTACAACGCCGACGCCAAGGCCTTTCTGGAGCGGTGGCTGCTCTGCCTGCGGGACGCCCAGCAGAGCGACGGCCAGTACACCGACGTGGCCCCCTGCAACGGCTTCGGTACGGGCAATGTGGGCTGGTCGGATGCGGGTATTATCGTCCCCTATAACCTGTATAAGATGTACGGCGACGTCAGCGTCATCCGGGACAGCTATGATTCCATGACCAAGTATATGGATTGGCTGGCCGTCAACGACGGCCCCAAATGGAATCGCTGGGGTGACCATCTGGCCCCCGGCAACAACAACAACGACGATGTGAAAAAGCTGGTGGCCAAGGCTTATTACGCCTGGGATCTGCAGATGATGGCCGAGATGGCCGACATCCTGGGCAAAACCGAGGATGCGGAAAAGTACCGGCAGCTTTATGAAGAGCGCAAAGCCCTCTTCCAGGCCGACTACTTTGTAGACGGGGTCTTCCAGCCGGAGGAACAGACCTGCTGCATCATGGCATTAAAGGTGGATCTGGTGCCGGAGGAAAGCCGGGAAGCGGTGGCCCAGAAGCTTATCGACAACATCCGGGCCCACGGCAACAAGCTGCAGACCGGCTTTTTGGGCACCGGCGCCATCATGCAGACCCTGACCGACGCGGGGGCCGCAGACGTGGCCTACCAGCTGCTGCTCCAGCGGGATTATCCCTCCTGGCTGTACAGCATCGACCAGGGCGCCACCACCACCTGGGAGCGGTGGAACTCCTACACCAAGGAAAACGGCTTCGGCGAGGTGGGCATGAACTCCTTTAACCACTATGCCTACGGTGTGGTTGCGGAATGGATGTACCGATATATGGCCGGCATTGAGGCCGACATGGAGGAGCCGGGCTTCAAGCACATTATCCTCCAGCCCACCCCCGGCGGCGGACTGAGCCAGGTGACCGCCTCCTATGATTCGGCCTACGGCGAGATTGTCAGCAATTGGGGGTATGAGAACCACGACACCTTTGTCTGCGAGGCCAAAATTCCCGCCAACACCACTGCCGCCGTCTACCTGCCCACCGAGGGCAACGCCATACAGGTAAACGGCAAGGACGCCGCCGACCTGACCGTGGAAACGGACGGCATCCGGTATGTGGAAACCAAGGACGGCAAGGCCGTTTTTGAAGCCGTTGCCGGGCAGTTTACCTTCAAAACCAAGGTGGAGCGCTATTATCAAATCAGCGTCACCGACGGCGACAGCCGGTATCCCAGTACGCTCTTGGTTGACGGCGTGGCCCAGTCCCTGCCCTACAACCAGCAGGTAAAATACGGCGATTCGGTTACGCTGGAATTCCTGCCCATCAATCAGGTGGATTCCTATTTCTCCTCCGTTTCGGGGGATATCAGCTCCACATCCAGGTGCCTGGAGATTTCGCCCGACCGGAATCTGTCGCTGGTGATCAACAACCGGGCTTACCAGCACGAAAATTTTGCTCTGCATAAGCCGGTTTCCACCAACAATGAAGAGCTGAACCTGGAAAGCTACGGATGGAAGACCTCCTATCTGACCGATGGGAAAAAGGTTGCCTCGGAAGGCACTTTAGGCTATACTTCCGCCGCGATGTCATCGGCCAATGTGTCGGGCGAGCCCATGTGGGTGGAGGTGGACCTGGAGCAGAACCGGGTGTTTGACACCATCACCCTCTATCCCCGCACAGACAAATCCATCGGCGACGAGAAGTACGCCTATTGCTTCCCCCGGGATTATGAAATCCAGGTACGAGGGGAAGGGGAGAGCGAATACAAAACGGTACACAAGGTAACCGACCAGCCCGATTTCCATTATTACAGCCCCATTTCCATCCATCTGCCGCAAACCGAAGAGGCCCGCTATGTCCGGGTGGTGGCCACCGAGCTGGGCCATCCCGACGGGCCCTACCGTCTGCAGTTTGCCGAATTGACGGTGATGAACCTGTCGTCGGCAGACCGTTCGGCGCTGCGCGCGGCTGTCGAAAGCGCAGAGGCGCTGGATTCTGCGGACTATACGGCGGAAAGCTGGGAAGGGTTCACACAGGCCCTGACCCTGGCGGAGGAAGCCCTCCAGGCCGAATATGCAGACCAGACGCGTATCGATGAGGCTGCCGAAGTACTGGCCAAAGCGATTGCGGAACTGGAAAGCGTAGGCACGACAATCGTCAAAGGAGATATGGACGGCGACGGTAAGGTGGATATTATGGATGTCATGTCCGCCTGCAGGATTCTGGCCCGGAACAATTCCGGTTCGGCGCCCTTGCCCGAAGAGTTGGAACGGGGAGATATGAACGGGGACGGTTTTATCCAAATCAATGACATCATGAGTATTTGCAGGGTTCTGGCCCGCGAGGCCCAGTCATCTGCAGCGGCCGCCTAAGGAGCCGCAGGCCGGCGGCGGCCTCCTTTGCCGCCGGCCCTATCGCCGGGAAACCCGCATGGACAAAGCAGTCCATGCGGGTTTTCGAATATTATATAGAAAGGAGCAAGGGAGAAAAAACAAGGAACCCGCATGAACACTGTGTTCATGCGGGTTTTTGTGGTGGAGATAAGCGGGATCGAACCGCTGACCTCTTGAATGCCATTCAA
>CAJFVX010000019.1 GCA_904420585.1 Candidatus Howiella intestinavium
AGGAACCCGCATGAACACTGTGTTCATGCGGGTTTTTGTGGTGGAGATAAGCGGGATCGAACCGCTGACCTCTTGAATGCCATTCAAGCGCTCTCCCAGCTGAGCTATACCCCCGTATTCACTTGTCTGTCTCTTGACGACGAAATGTATTCTAGCATATCCCAATGGAAAATGCAAGAGGAATTTTAAAAAAATTTAAATTAATATTTTTTCAAAGAATCCCCTTGACATTTACAGAGAAATCGTTATAATAAATAGCGTTGCCTCAAAAGAACATTGCGGAATTGTGTAAGGGTAGCACGACAGACTCTGACTCTGTTTGTCTGGGTTCGAATCCTAGTTCCGCAGCCAAACCCGCCAGTCCTTGGAATAAAGGGCTGGCGGGTTTTTCTATGCTTTTGGATATGTTTCTAACCTGCGGCCCGGTTTAGCCGATTCCAATTTGGTTTTCCGTATGGTCCGCTATGGCGGCTTTTACTTTGAATTGCATATGGCCTGGATGCCGGCGAAGTTCGGCCCTGGCGTCGTTGACGGAGACTGCCAAGGGAATAGAAATGCTTCTGGCCGTGTTTTCCCTGCGGCGACGGGTCGTCTATATACAGGATGCGGACATCGCCGGGGGTGCTGTTCCCGGGCCCGTGTAAATACGTCCAACAGATTTTACCCGCCGGCAGGAAATCGGCCGGGGCCTGCGGCTGCGCGTCAGCCAGGGCGGGAGCGGGCGGAGGATAAGAGTATCAGCGTCCGGCGGCAAGGTTCGTTTTTATTCCGCGGTTCTGTTCAGCGCTGTCACCTGCCGTCGGCAAAGGTGCCGGCTGTTTGAAAACGAACGGCCGCCGCAGATTTTCAGTAAGGGAGCGATATCACCCTTATGACCCAAAGGGCTTTCTTGCGGGATGTGTCCGAGGCGCTTCTGGATACATATGACTACATTATCTGCGCGGACGCAAATACCCTGCAATCCGCCCGCTATGGGGACGTTTTTGCGCTTTCGGACGCAAGAATCATCGGCTTTTCCAGTGCGCCGCAGGCAGCCTCTTCCGCGCCCCACTGGTTCAGCGATAAAAAACCGGTATATTCCAATGCGGCGCATGGGGGGGATGCCGCTGCGGTTCAGCGAAGCGGCGGCTCTGAAATTATTTAGTTGACCTGTTTCGCAGCAACGGCCTGACGGATGTGGAGATAACGCCCCAAATCCGGGACAGGGACCGGAACCGTATCTGTCGCCCGGATCTGGTTATGCGCAAGGACGGACAGACATTCGTTGTGGAACTGAAGCTGTACCGCAGCCCCAGCGTCTCCCATACTTTGCTGGAACAGGCGGCGGCCCAGATTCTGCGGTATGGACGGGCGGTGGCGGACACCGGCGGAACGGAGGCGGGACACCAAAAGCCTGCGCTGTATTTGGCGGCGCTTTGCCAGGTGGATCCGGCGTATAAGGCATACTATAAGGATACATACCGCATCCACATTTTAGATGTGGGGAACCTGCTGTATTTATCCCAAAAGGAACCGCGCCTTTTTGCGGCTCTGACCCAATTGCTGCCCTATTCCACCGATGGGATCCCCAGTGTGCAGCCGGAAGGGCCCATCTGCACGGTTTTGGAGAACCATCCGGAGGAACGGCCTGGAAAAACGCCTGAAAACACCCCCGCCGATCTGCTTGCGCGATTGCAGCAGTGTAAACCGGGAAAAACGGAAAAGGCCAGCCGGCAGTATGAGCAGATCTGCACCGAAATCATTCATTATCTGTTTACGCCCGAGTTTTCCAAGGAGGTGCGGCAGCATAAAACCTCTGACAAGCTGTTCCGCATGGACCTGCTGTGCGCGCTGAAGGGCGCCACTGCGTTTTGGAAATTCCTCATCCGCTATTACCACACCTACTTTGTGGTGTTTGAATATAAGAATTACAGCACCAAGCTGTCTCAAAATCTGATTTACATAACGGAAAAATATTTGTATGACGCGGCGCTTCGCAATGTGGCGTTTATCCTGTCCAGAAAAGGCTTTGACCGCAGCGCACAGAACGCCGCTTTGGGATGTTTAAAAGAGCATAAGAAACTGATTTTGGATTTAACCGACGCCGATTTGGAGCAAATGATTCGGATGAAGCAGGAAGGGGAGGAACCCTCCGACTATTTACTCTCCAAAGTAGAAGATTATTTGATGTCCATCGGCAAATAGGTTTCTCTCCTTTTTGCACGGAAAAGATGTTGCCTGCCGCTTGCGGCGCCGCCTGCTTTGTGCTATACTGGCAGGGCGAACAGGCCGGACGGCTGCGGGCGTCTTTTTGAGCGCCTGAGGAAAGTCCGAGCTCCACAGGGCAGGATAGCGGCTAACGGCCGCCGAGGGTGACCTTAGGGAAAGTGCAACAGAGATATACCGCCGGCGGTTTTGCCGCCGGCAAGGGTGGAAAGGCGAGGTAAGAGCTCACCGGCGCGCGGGAGACCGCGCGGCCCTGCAAACCCTATCCGGAGCAACGCCAAGTAAGGCTATACGCTTGCCCGGCGTGCCTTGAAAGGCGGCTGGAGCCGGCGGAGCAATCCCCGGCCAAGATAGATAGTCGTCCAAGACAGAACTCGGCTTACAGGCCTGGTCGCATTTGCAGGCAACAGCCTTACCGGCTGCAGGGGATGGCCGTCCGGATGTCCTATCCGGGCGGTCATCCCCCTTTTTCGTAAAAACAGCCCGAGGGGGGGATAATGTAAAAACAGCCCGAGGGGGGGATAAAGCCTTGAGTTAAAGGGGTGGATGTGCTACAATATTATAATCTATTGGATTGTTATCGCAAGGTGGAGGGATGGGAATGGAACAGACCCGCCGGCTGCTGCTGACCCTGCGGTATGACGGCACCTGTTATCACGGGTGGCAGGTGCAGCCCAACGGGATAACGGTGCAGCAGGTGCTGCAGGACGCGCTGGAGGGCATATTGTCCCACCGGCCGGGGATCACCGGCTGCAGCCGTACCGACGCCGGCGTCCACGCCGAGCAGTTCTGCTGCCATCTGGACACGGCCTCGGATATACCGCCTGAGCGGCTGACGGCGGCCCTCAACGCCCGGCTGCCGGAGGATATAGCCGTATGCGGCTGCCGGGAGGTTCCCGGGGATTTTCACGCAAGATACGACTGCCGGGGAAAAACCTATCGGTATCAGATTTATAACAGCCCGTATCCCAACCCTTTTTATGAGAAATACGCCTGGCGGCAGCGGTCGCCTCTGGATATTCCGCTTCTGTCCGCCGCCTGCCGGGTTTTTGAGGGCCGGCATGATTTTATCGGCTTTTCGTCCGCCGGGGGGAAGAAGGAGGATACCGTCCGGCGGGTTTCCGATTTTTCGGTGCAGGTCCTGCCCATAGCCCGGGGAGAGCAGCTGGTCCTGCTGCGGATTACGGCCGACGGCTTTTTATACAATATGGTTCGGATTCTGGTAGGCACGGTGGTGGCCGTGCAGCGGGGCAGGCTTTCCCTTGCGGAATTGCCCGGCCTGCTGGCCTCCCGGGACCGGGCGCAGGCCGGGCCGACCGCTCCGGCAAGGGGTCTGTTTTTGGAAAAAGTCTACTACGACCGGTAAGGGCATTTACATGAGGAAAACCGCCTTTTGAATAAGGGAGAAAAGCAAATGGCTGCAAACAAAAAGAAAAAAGGGGTTCGCGTGCGCCCGAAAAGGCCGCAGCCCGAAAACCGCAGACCGGCGGACGGCATAGGCGGACGGGATGTATACAGCGGCCGGATGGCCGGGGAATCCGCCTCCCGTCCGGCGCCGAGACCAGCCGGCGGAAACGCGCAGGCTGCCGGTGACCGGCGGGCGGACCGCACCCGGGTGCACCCCGGCGTGCCGGTGGCGCCTTATACCGGGATGGACGATTTCCGGGATTTGGATCAAATCGGCATGCAGGACAGCGAAACCTATAAGAAGGTAGAGCGCATCCGGCAGCTGGAGAAGCCGCCGGTGAAGCGCATGCCCAAGCGGCGGGCGCCCCAGATCCAGCCTTTGCAGGTGGTAAAGGGCGGAAAAACGGCCCGGCGAATCCGTCTGGCCGTATCCCTGGCTGCGGCGGCGGCCATCGTGCTTACGGTGGTCATCCTGCACTTCAGCACGCCGGTGGGCCTTATCGAATGGGTGCAGAACGCAGCGGCAGCGGCCGGCCCGGGGGACGGGTATCCCGTATTCCTGTCGGATGAGCAGCCGCAGGAAATCTGCGCCCAGGGAAATGAAGTCCTGGTGCTGTCCGACACGCTGCTGGAGGCCTACAACAAAAACGGCCGGCAGATTTACAGCCGGCAGCACGGCTTTTCCAACCCGGCCATGGATGTCGGCGCCGCGCGGGTGCTGGTATACGACCGGGGCGGCACGGGAGTGAAGATTTACAACAACGACCGCCTGCTGGAAGACCGCAGGCTGGAGCAGAGCATATACACCGCCGCCATGGGGCGGAACGGCAGCGCCGCCTTTGTGACGCGGGCGGACGGCTATACCGCCCAGGTGAGCGTGGTGGACAAGGATTTTGCCAGCGTGTACAACTGGTGGTCGGCCGAGGAGCTGGTCAGCGCCGTGGCCCTGTCGGACGACGGGAAGCGGATGGCGGCGGCGGCCCTGCGGGCCGAGGGGGGACAGTATGTCTCCACCCTGTATGTATTTGACCTGACCAAAAGCGCGCCGGTGGCCACCCTGTCCTACGGCACGGCCGTCATCGCCGGGCTGGAGAGCCGGGGCGGCCGGCTGACGGTCATAACCGACGCCTCCGTATCCACGGTGGACTGGAACTGCGAGGGCGCCCTGACGGCCGGGCAGACCGGCCGGGTGGATTATCCGGTGACCGATGAGCTGCGGCAGGTGTATTTTGGAAAAGACACCACCCTGCTGGTCACGGGAAGGGCCAACGACGAAACCGCCGGCAGGATTATCCTGTTGGGGAAGGAAGGGAACGAGGCCGCATCCTTTTCGGTGGAGGACAGCCTCAAGTACGCCGCTGCAGGCCATAAGTACATCTACTGCCTGTTTGACCACCAGGTGCGGGCCTACCTGCCCGACGGGACGCTGGCCGGAGAATGGGACTGCGGGTATACCGCCGCACAGCTGGTGGCCTTGTCATCCGGACAAGCGGTGACGGTGGAATCCGGCCGCCTTATCGCCTACGGGCCGCCGGAGGAGCCGGCCGCGTCCGAGTGAGGGGAGAAAGCCGGGAAAATTTCCCGCAGCCGGCTTTTTGCAAAGCCGCTTCCCTTTGGGCTGACGATGTGGTATGATAACGATACTATTTGATTGACAGAGGATATATAATAGAAACAGGGTTGTCTTTCAAGGGACGCCGGGAGGAGGAGAAGAAATGGCCATTGCTTTGGATTTGATTCTGATTCTGCTTTTTGCCCTTATTGTCTTTTTGTCCTACCGCCGCGGCTTTGTGCGGACGGTGGTGGAACTGGCGGGATACATATTGGTCTGTGTGATCGCCTTTGCCTGTACCGGCCCCTTATCCAACTGGATTTATGATACCTTTATGGCCGAGCCGGTGACCAATGCAGTGGCCGACGCCATCGAGACCCAGGTGGGGGACTCGGCCGCCGTGGCGGCGGGGGACTTCTGGAGCCAGCTGCCGGATTTCGTCATCCAGGGGGCCGAAAGCTTCGGCATCACCGAGGAGGGCCTGGCGGGTGTATTGCAGAACGGCATGGACAGCTCCCAGGATATCGCCCGGGCGGTGACCACCTATGTGGCCAAGCCCATCCTGGCGGGCCTGACCCAGGTAATCCTGATTTTGGTCCTCTTCCTGCTGGGCATGATTCTGGTGCGCTTTCTCGCCCGGCTCATCGACCGGGTGTTCCAGCTGCCGGTCATCGGCACGGCCAACCGGGTGCTGGGGGGCGTGCTGGGGCTGTTCAAGGGTGCCCTGCTGGTGACCTTGGTCTGCTGGCTTATCGGCGCCCTGGCCGCTGTGGCGGGGGGCGACTTCGGCGTGCAGCTGCGGGCCTCCATCGACCGGACCTGGCTCTTTGGATGGCTGAACGGCCTGCGGCCCTTCTAATACCTGTATAAAAAGCCCTCTGGGGCTCCCATACTTACTGTATCCGCAAAGCCCCATCGCTTTTTCAAGGATGTGAAAATTTTGAATCGGATTGTGACCATCCCCAATCTTTTGTCCCTCTTCCGGATTTTGCTCATCCCGGTATTTGTGGTCCTCTACTTTTTCGACGACCTGACCGGGCATTTCTGGTACGCCTTCGGCATCCTGGCCCTGTCCGGGCTGACCGACGTGCTGGACGGCATCATCGCCCGGAAATTTAATATGGTTTCAGACCTGGGTAAGGTTTTGGACCCGGCGGCCGACAAGCTGACCCAGGCGGCCATGGTGGTCTGCATCTGCGTCCACCATACCTATCTGATTCCCATGATGGTCCTGTTTTTTGCCAAAGAGTTCTGTATGGTCACCGGGGCCATGGTGCTGGCCCAGTCGGGCGTGCGGCCGGTTTCGGCCCGCTGGTGGGGCAAGCTTTCCACGGTGATTATCTATATTACGGTGGCTCTTGTGGTGCTCACCGACATCTATCCGGCCATCCCTGAGGCCATAGCCATGGTGCTGGCCCTGCTGGCGGTGGTCAGCATGCTGTTCTCTTTAATAAATTATGTAAAGATGTTCCTGCAGCTGGGCAGGGAGAAGCGGGAGGAAAAGGACGGGAAGTAAAGGCCGTCCCACCCGGCAGAGGAGCGCCGGGCGGACGGATGCGGCTCCAGGGAAAAAGGAGTGATATGATGATGCAGCTTTGCAGCAAATGTAAAAAAAGGCCGGCGGTGGTCTTTATATCCGAGATGGTAAACGGCAAGATGACCCCCCGGGGGCTGTGCCTCAAATGTGCCAAGGAGGCGGGCATCCAGCCGGTAAACGATATGCTGGAGAAAATGAACATCACCGACGATGACATCGACCAGATGAACAACCAGGTCATGGACTTTATGTCCCTGGCCGAGGAGAACGGGGACGGGGACAGCTTTGAGCCTGGCGGGGCGGCCACCTTCCCCTTTTTGCAGAATCTCTTCGGCCCTGGCGCCGCAGGCGGGGAGGAACCGGAAGGCGGGGAGGCCGCTGCGGAGGAAAAGGCCCCCGGCCGGAAAAAGGCCAAGCAGAAAAAGCGCAAATTCCTGGACCAGTATTGTACCAACCTGACCGCTCGTGCCAAGGCGGGGGAGCTGGACGCCATCATCGGCCGGGAGGCCGAGCTCTACCGCACCGTCCAGATCCTCTGCCGCCGCACCAAGAACAACCCCTGCCTCATCGGTGAGCCGGGGGTGGGCAAGACGGCCATCGCCGAAGGGCTGGCCATTAAAATCGCGGCAGGAGACGTGCCCGCCCGCCTGCTGGACAAGGAAATCCACCTGCTGGATTTGACCGGCCTGGTGGCCGGCACCCAGTTCCGCGGCCAGTTTGAAAGCCGGGTCAAGGGCCTGGTGGACGAAATCAAAAACGAAGGCAACATCATCCTGTTTGTGGATGAAATTCATAATATGGTGGGGGCCGGGGATGCCGAAGGCTCCATGAACGCCGGCAACATTTTAAAGCCGGCCCTGTCCCGGGGAGAAATCCAGGTCATCGGGGCCACCACTTTTAAGGAATATCGCAAATATATTGAGAAGGACGCCGCCCTGGAGCGCCGTTTCCAGCCCGTGACCATCGAGGAACCCTCCGTCGAGGATACCGTCCGGGTGCTGGAGGGCATCAAGGGATATTATGAGGGCTACCACGGCGTAACCATCCCCGACGGCATTATCCGCCGGGCGGTGGTGCTGTCCGAGCGGTATATCAACGACCGGTTCCTGCCGGACAAGGCCATCGACCTGATGGACGAGGCCTGCGCCTGTGCCAGCCTGCGCAACAAGGCGGTGGACGAGCTCTACACGGTCAACAAGAAAATAGGGGAGCTGACCACCCGCCAGGAGGAACTGGAGGCCGACGTGGAGCATCCCGACTACGAGAAGCTGGCCGAGGTAAAATCCGAGCTGGCCCAGTACCAGGCCAAGGCCGACACCCTCTACGGCCCGGCCTCCGATAACCAGGTGACCGAGGACGACGTGGCCAAGGTCATCGAGCTCTGGACGGGCATCCCGGCGGCCAAGGTCAAGGAGAGCGACCTGGAGAAGCTGAGCCATCTGGAGGAGAATATCTTAAAGCGCATTGTGGGGCAGGATGAGGCGGTAAAGGCCGTGGCGGCCGCCGTCCGCCGTTCCCGGGTGCAGATAAGCGCCCACCGCCGGCCGGCCTCCTTCATCTTTGTGGGCCCCACCGGCGTGGGCAAGACCGAACTGGTCAAGGTGCTGGCCGAGCAGCTCTTCAGCACCCCCGAGACCCTGCTGCGGTACGATATGTCCGAATTTATGGAGAAACATTCGGTCTCCCGGCTCATCGGCGCGCCTCCCGGATACGTGGGGTACGACGAGGCGGGACAGCTGACCGAGAAGGTGCGCCGCAAGCCCTATTCGGTCATCCTGTTTGACGAAATCGAGAAGGCCCATCCCGATGTGCTCAACGTCCTGCTTCAGATTCTGGACGACGGCCGGATTACCGACGCCCAGGGCCGCACGGTAAATTTTGAAAATACCATCATCGTCATGACCTCCAACGCCGGCAGCGACCGCAGCGGCACCCTGCTGGGCTTCGGCCGCACGGGGGAGGAGGCCGCCGCGGATAAATCCATGAAGGCCCTGGAGGAATTCCTCCGGCCGGAATTCATCGGCCGGGTGGACGAGGTCATCCCCTTCAAGCCTTTAAGCGAGGAGAGCATGGTGCGCATCGCCGGCCTGATGCTGGACGAGCTCACCGGCGTTATGAAGGAAAAGGGCATCGCCTTTTCCTATACCCGCCCGGTCTGCGAACTGCTGGCCAAAAAGGCCGCAGGCGGCGTCCGGGGGGCCAGGGATCTGCGCAACGCCGTCCGCCGGCAGGTGGAGGATAAGGTCGTGGATTTGATGGTGGCCCACTGCAATGAGGTGATTGGTTCCGTCCGGCTTTCGGTGTCGGAGGGGCAAATCAAAATCGAGCACACGCTGGCCTGAGGCCGGCAAAGAGAAAATGCCGCCCTGCCGGCGGCGATATAACAGGAGGCAGGTTTTACCATGTTACATAGCAAAAAGTTTGGCGCCCTTCTGGTGGGTTTGCTGCTGGCCGGGCTTTGCGCCTGCCAGCCTGCGGCGGACGCCGGGCTGGACGCGGCCATGTCGGCGGCCCGGGCGGGGGCTGTCAGCCGGGTTTCTTCCGACGCGGCCCTTTCCTCAAGCACCTCCAGTGCGGACCTGTCCTCTGCCGCATCCAGCGAGATTCCCGTTTCCTCGGCGCCGGCCGAAGAGGGGCCCACCACCGCCGAACTGGCGGAGAAGATCGAGATTCCCGTGAGCGGCGACAAGATCACCGAGGACCCGGCCTACATCCCCACCGAGGAGGAGATGGCAGCCGATGATCCCCAGTATAACCAGCCCACCCGGGGGGACGGGGAAGGGGAGGAGATAGTGGATACCCTGCCCGACCTCCCGCCGGCCACCTCTTCGGGGGTAGGGGGCAGCAGTTCCCGGCTTTCCTCCGCGCCGGTCAGTTCGGCCGTGTCTGCGGCTTCTGAGGAGAGCGGGGTGACCTCCGATACGCCGCCGGCCGACGGCTGGTACGAGAAGGATGGGGACACCTACTTCTATGTAGGCGGCCAGCCGGTCACCGGCTGGCAGACGTCGGGGGGCTTCAAATACTATTTCAATGACAAGGGCGTGCTGTCCTCCAAGCGGGGCATCGACGTGTCGGTCTACCAGGAGAATATCGACTGGAACGCCGTCAAGGCATCCGGTGTGGATTTCGTCATGATCCGGGTGGGATACCGGGGCTACGGCCAGGCCGGCAATATGAAGCTGGACGCCAATTTTGTTCAGAACATAGAGGGGGCCCAGGCCGCCGGCCTGGACTGCGGGGTCTATTTCTTCTCCCAGGCCATCACAAGGGAAGAGGCGGTGGAGGAGGCCAAGTTTGTGCTGGAGGCCCTCAAGGGCTATACCCTGACCTATCCCGTGGCCTTTGACACCGAGTATTACCCCCTGGACGAGGCCCGCACCAACCAGGCGGGATTGACCGACGCCGATCGCACGGATTTTGCCATCGACTTCTGCGAAACCATCCGGGCGGCCGGGTACTATCCCACCATATACGCCAACAAAAGCTGGCTGCTGGACGATATGGAGATAAGCCGGCTGGCCGATTGGGACATCTGGCTGGCCCACTACACCAATCAGACCGATTTCCAGTACCCCTACCAGATGTGGCAGTATTCGGAGAGCGGGCAGGTGCCCGGTGTCGCCGGCAATGTGGATGTGAATGTGGGACTGAAGGACTACGCCAGCGTCATAGAGACGGCCTCGGCTGCCAACCTGGCCCTTACGGCCACGGCCGCGGCCAGCAGTACGGCGGCCGGATACGAGCCCCTGGCCGCAAAGGACGGCTGGGCCTCGGGCAGCAGCCGGTGGACGGCTGAAGCCGGCGACGCCTCTCCCTGGCTGGAGCTGGATTTCGGAAAGGTCACGGCCTGCAACGAGGTGTGGATCGGCGCCGACATAAGCGGCGGAGAGCCCTCCGCCCGCTACGCCCTGGAATACTGGGACGGAGAGGATTGGCAGACCGTCCTTTCGGGTGCGGGGCTGGGGTTCAGCCGCAGGCTGTCCTTCCCCAATGTCTATGCCCAAAAGGTCCGGCTGCACGTTTTGAATAAGACGGCCGCCGACGGCGGCCTTTCTATTTGGGAGTTTGCCGTTTACCTGCGGGGGAGCCTTTCGGAAATCCGGGTAGGGGATTACCGGCTGCCGGGCTTTTCGCCCACGGTGACCGATTATACCCTTACGCTGCCCGCCGGCGTCCGGCTGCCGGTGACGGCCCTTCCGGCGGATGAAGGGGATACCTGCACGGTGGAGATGCAGGAGGATACGGCGGTGATCACCGTGAACCCGGGGGCCTCCGTCTATACCGTGGCTTTCCAGTATCTGGACGACCCGGCGGTCCTGGAGGTATATAACCGGATTGCGGCCCTGCCGGATACCATTGCAAAAGAGGATTACGAGGAAGTGGAGGCCGTCAAGGCGGCCTACGACGCCTTGAGCGAAGCCGGCCGGGCGGCCATCTTCAACCTGCCCCGCCTCACCGCCGCCCTGGCCCAGCTGCCCCAGCAGGGGGATGTGAACCTGGACGGTTCGGTCAACATCCAGGACGTAATGACAGCCTGCAGAATCCTGGCCCGCCAGGCGGTGGAAGATGGGCCCGGCGAAGAGGAAATCGAGCTTGTGGATATCACCGGAGACGGCAGGCTGGATATCCAGGATATTATGGCCATTTGCAGGATCCTGGCCCGGCAGGCATAGCGGCGGCAGCCGAAAACAGAGAGAAGCGGCCTCTCCTTGGGGGAAAGGCCGCTTTCCTATGTGCATACGCGATGAAAGAAAAGGGAGGCAAAGCCAATGAACGAAAAAGAAGTGGCGGAAATCCGCCGCCGGTTCCGGCCGGAGAAAAGCAATATCACCCATGTGCGGGGGTGCTACGTCAACGAAGAAGGGCAGATGATCAGCGCCTTCGACCAGTCCCTGCTGACCGCGCCCAAAGAGGAGGCCGAAGGCATCCTGGGCATTTTGAAGCGGACCCTTTCGGGCACCCTGGGGAAAAACCTAATCGATGTGGACTTTCCCAATCAGCAGGTCATAGAGGGGGAACAGCACCGCCTGCTCATGGCCCTGCGGGATACCGCCTTGCAGGATGAGGAAGCGGTGGCGGCCCTTTTCCAGCGGATTATGGAGGCGGCCCCCCTGGAGGGGAATTACATGATCCTGCTGACATACGACCGCTATGACGTCCCCTATCGTTCGGAAGACGGCGAAAGGCAGGAGGATGCCGCCGACCAGGTCTATTCTTACATCCTGTGCAGCATCTGCCCGGTGAAAATGACCCAGCCGGCCCTCAGCTACTATGCCGGCGACAATCTGCTGCACAGCCGGGAGGCCGACTGGATTGTCTCCCCGCCCGAGCTGGGATTTTTGTTTCCCGCCTTTGACGACCGCAGCGCCAACCTCTACAGCACCCTGTTCTATACCCGCAACATCGCCGAAAACCATGGGGGCTTTGCCGACGCGGTGCTGGGCAGCGAAATCCCCATGCCGGCAGCCGAGCAGAAGGAGACCTTCCAGGCGGTGCTGGAGGAATCCCTGGGGGAGGACTGCAGCTATGATGTGGTGCAGTCGGTCCACACCCGCCTTAACGAGATGGTAGAGGAGCATAAGGCGAGCCGGGAGCCCCAGCCGCTGACCGTATCCCGGACGGCTTTGGGGGATGTGCTGGCCGACTGCGGCCTTTCCCCGGCCCGCCGGGAGGCCTTTGCCCAGCGGTATGACCAGGCCTTCGGCGCAGATACCGACCTGCCGCCCAAAAACATCCTGGAGAAAAAGCTGGAAGTCTGCACCCCCGACGTGACCATCCAGGTGGCGCCGGAGCAGAGCGGCCTTTTGGAAATGCAGGTGATAAACGGCGTAAAGTACATCCTCATCCGGGCCGATGGGGATGTGCGGGTCAATGGAGTGCAGGTCAATATAGCCGAGAATTAAGCTGCTGTTGGGGTCAAAAGGGCAGCTCGGGCTCGGTCCAGAACAGCGCCAGGACCTCAACGCCCAGATGGAAGGCCAATATATGCAGCATTTCAAAGGACGGAAAGGTGCTGCAGCCGGGCGCTTCCAGGGTGGCCACATAGTGGGCGCTGATGCCGCACTGCTCGGCAAAGTCCTCCTGGGTCAGACCCAGGCCCTTGCGGTAGTACCGCAGGTTTTGCTTGAACCGGCGGGCGCTGCGCAGATAGAATTTTGTGTACAGGGTTTCCATGGCCGGGGCCTCCTTTCCTGCCTGCAAATGCAATCTCTTATCCATATACATATCCATACGGCTGCCTAAACCTTCTTTTGCCCGGACCCGGAATCCGCAAACTCCAGCGGATCCTTTCCCAGATACAGGCAGATGGCCAGAAATTCATCCGCCTGCAGGTCCCGGCCGCCGCCGGGGCAGAGGCTGGACTGCAGAAGCGGACCGGAAAGGCCGGTCCCCTGGGTGATGTCGTCCAGCCGGATGCCCTGTTCTGTAATATAATTCCAGATTTTTTGTGTAGCCGTATCCATTTCCACGCCTCCAAATTCTTAGAAACTTAGCATTTATTTCATTATAATCTTAGAATCAAAGAAAATCAACACGATAATTCTCGAAATACAAGAAAACATGGCGAAAGTTTTGTGATTTTCTATAGGCTTGGAAACGGGT
The DNA here is from genome assembly GCA_904420585.1 of Candidatus Howiella intestinavium. Lineage (GTDB taxonomy): Bacteria > Bacillota > Clostridia > Oscillospirales > Acutalibacteraceae > Howiella > Howiella intestinavium. The sequence goes on from CAJFVX010000019.1 coordinate 13,305, forward strand.
TCTTGACTTCTTGGAATTTCACTGCTACAATGAGGACAGGAAGGTGATAAAATGAAGGAATTGGGGGAAAAGCTGAAAGAGGCCCGTGTTAAAAAGGGCATGAGCGTCCAGGAAATCTCGGATAAGCTGACCGGGCGCGGTCTGAAGGCCTCCCCTAAGACCGTGTACAGCTGGGAAAGCGGGCGCAGCCAGCCCACGCCGGATGCCCTGCTGTATATGTGCGAGCAGTATGGCATATCGGATGTGCTGGCGTATTTTGGATATATATCCGGGCCGGAAGGGCAAGGCCCTGCCACGCCGGAGGAAATGGAGCATATGCAAAACTACCGGCGGCTGTCCCGGGAAAGCCGCCGGATAGTGGATGATATGATAGGCGCGCTTCTGCGCGAAAGCCGGAACCTGCCCGAGTTTGGGGAGGAAAAGCTGTCCGAGCCGGGCGCCGGGGACCGGCTGCTCCCCCTGCTGATTTCGGCCTTCGGCGGCGGGGGCGGCCTGCGGCTGAAGCCTGAAAGGCAGGTGCAAATGGCCGAAGAGGAGGGCGAACGCATCCGCATCCAGCAGGATAAGCTGCAAAGGGAGCGGGAAGAGAACGCCGCCCGGGCCCGCATCCGCTTTTCCGGCGGAACCCGCCGGGACTGAGCCGCTCTCTATACTAACCGGAAAAGACAATACCCCCTTGGCGCAGAAGCTTTTTTCTGTGCCAAGGGGGTATGCTGTTATAAAGGCCGGCAGGCGCCGGGGTCAAATGCCCGGGCCGCGGACAAACCGGCTGACTGCCGGCCGGTCCAGCAGCAGGATATACCGGTACCCGGTGGCCAGCCAGCCCCTTTTATGGAAATCGCTGAGGATCTTGCTGACGGTCACCCGGGAGACGCCAGCCATGCCGCCCAGTTCCTCGTGGGTGCAGCATATGCGGCCGTCCCGCCCGGCCTGCTGCAGAAGCAGGCGGGCGATGCGCTGGTCGGCGGCCAGGAAGGCCATATTGTCCACCTGGGCCGAGAGCATCCGCACCGTCCGGGACAGGTATTGGAGCATATCCATGGCGGCCTGGGGATGGGTGCGGAACTGCTCCAGCAGTTCCTCCCGGCCCACCGACGCAACGTCGGCGTCGGCCGCCGCCCGGGCGGAGGACATGCGGGGCAGCCGGTCGAAAAAGGCGGCCTCCCCAAAGATGCGGCCGGGCTCCAGGACGGTCAGGATTTTTTCCGCCCCGTCGGGAGAGCTGAGGAAAATCTCCACCCGGCCGTCCTGCAAATAGTAAAACCGGTCGGCCCCGCCGTCCTGCATATAAATCATCCGGCCCTTTTTATAGCGGACAGGCGGCCGGCTTTCCAGAAACTCCCGCCAAAAGGAGCCCTGTCCCAGGGTGTCCTTATCCCATCGGGGCAGATCCTCCGGCGGATTATCCGTAAAATGCGGTTCCTGCATGGGGCCCGCCTCCCTTCCTTATTCTGTCATTCCATGACCGACGTGTGGTCGGAAAGATAATACTGGGCATACTGGAAGTTTTCTTCCGTCAGGGGCGCGGCGGCAAGGCCGGCCGGGAAATCCGCCGCCGACGCCAGGACATGCTCGTAGGCGCCGCCGGTGAAGAGCACGGCCACCGCTCCGTCGGCTGCGGCGGCGGTCTCTTCGCTTAGGGAGCCGTACCAGGTGGCGTCTTCCAGCAGGCTTTCGGCCAGGCCGTCATCCTCGGTATACCCTACGGGCACCTGCCGGCTGTAGAGATAGGCCAGCAGCGCCCCATTGCTGCTCCCCTCATAGTCCTCCAGCAGGGGATAGCTGGCCGCCGGAATGTAGATTACCGGCTCCTCCCGGGACGCCGGATAGTCGGCCGTTCCTTTCAGCTGTTCCAGCAGCCCATCCTGCTCCAGGAAGCCGAGGGTATGGGCATACCCTTGGTAGACGGGCAGATAGATGGTGTCGGTATCCCGCATGCTGGCGGTGCGCAGGGTAAGGGTATAAGCCGGCTTCTGGATAAGCCCGCCGGCGTTTTCCCCGGCTTCCAGATCCTGCCGGTAGGCCTCTGCCAGCCCTTCCATGGTGTCCGCCGACAGGGTGTCGGTGAAAAGGGCGCCGTCGGGTGCCTCGCAGGTCAGCAGGGAGTAGCCGGCCAGGCCGCCCTGCGTGTACAGGGCGGGATAAGCCGACCGGAGATAGGCGTCACTGGTAAAGATGGGGGCCAGCTCCGCCCCGAAGGCCGCCGCCGCAATCTGGTATTGGCGGGTCATCCTGCCCCCCGCGGGGGTGTGGTAGGTGATGGTAAAGGATAAAACGGCGTCATTGGCCTCCCGTTCCTCCGAGTAGCCTATGGCGTTCCCCTCCCGCCAGTCGGACGCGCCTTCCCGCATCTGCCGGATGATGGCTTCATGCAGGGTGCGGACGGCGGCAATATCCGCCGGATCCTCCAGCCGGATTTCCCCGCCCTCCGGCATAAGGAAGGTAAATGCAGGGAGAGCCTCCTCCTGCGTGATGGAATCCAGGGCGTAATACTCGGCGCTGTTTGTCACAAAATGGAACTCGAGTTCCGCACTGCGGATGCTGCCGGCTGCCGGGACCCGGCTTTCATATCCCAGCCCGCCCGAACTGACCACGCCGGTGACGGCCAGCATGGCGAGGAAGACGCAGCCCGCCGCCAGCAGATCCCGCTTGATTTTTCCGAACCCCCGGGCGAAGACGGCGCCGGTGATAAGCGCCCCCAAAACCGCCCCCAGGGCCATAAAGATATAGAAGGACAGGGCCTCCATATCGCCCGAACTGAAGAGCATCCCCAGCACCGCGCCGCCGATGATGGCGGCCATGGCCTGCAGGGTTACGGGCAGATAGGCGTAGGCGTAGGGCAGGCCGGCGGCCTCGCTTTTCCGCCATTTATACAAAAGCAGGGCAGCGGCCAGGAAAAGAAGCCCCAGAATAAGCCAGAAAGCCAGGAATTTGCCGAAGGCAAAGGGGTCGGCAAACCATTGGTCGTCCCCCGAGCCGTCCCAGAACCCCAAGGTCAGCAGGCGGCCGAAGGGGGAAAGCAGGCAGACCCATTCGCTCTGCATAATCGCGCCCATATCGGGGTAGCCCGCCAGCTTGCTTTCGCACAGTCCCGAGAAGAGCAGGCAGATGATAGGCCAGCCGATGTTGGTCACCAGCAGGGCAGCCAGCATGTCGAACCCGCTGCCGGCCGACACTGCAAGCAGGGCCATAAAGGCGCAGCAGGTGAGGTCCAGCACTACAAGGGAGAAAAAGATTTTGCCGAACAGGGCGGCCGAGATGCCGTGTAAAGGCGTTGCCGCCAGCACAATGGCAAGGCCCGCCATACTTACAAGAACAGGCACAAGGGTCATGAGGAAAACCGAGAAGAAGCGTCCCAGCAGCATCTTGGTCCTGGTGACGGGCAGGGCGTGGAAGACGTCCGACGCCGCCCGGCCGTGCATATAGCGGTAGCTGAGGCAGGACAAAACCAGGCAGACCAGGCCGCTGAGCAGGGCCAGCAGCAGTATCAGCATGGGAACTAGGCCGGAGATGTCCGTAAAGGCAAACAGGGCGTTGCCCATCCCCCGGTTATAGGCAAGGGCAGTGGAATAGGTCAGCAGGGGAATGCCGGGGGAAATCAGCAGGGCCAGCACGGCGGCGATGGCCGTTATCAGGATGTTTTTCCGCAGGCTGAAGGCAAAAAAGCCGAGAGCGGGCCGAAAGGGGCGGCGGGGGGCGTTACCCGAGGATGTTGCGGACGTCATAGCCGGCCACCTCCAATTCATAAATAAAGATTTCCTCCAGAGTGGGGGGCAGCAGCTCCAAAAATAAGGGCTGCAGCGTCTGGAGCCGGGCGGTGATTTCCTCCGCCTCTCCCCGGACGACCATCTGTAAGAGGCTGCCCTGCTGCTCGGTCTTGAGAATCTCCAGCCCGGCAAAGGCTTCGGGGGGCGGCAGGGGACGGAAGGCGGCCTGCACCTTGTGCAGCCGGCCCTTCAGGGCGTCCAGCTCGTCGTTGAAAATGAGCTTGCCCTTGTGCAGCAGCCCCGCCCTGTCGCACAAGTCCTCCAACTCCCGCAGGTTGTGGGAGGCGATGATCACCGTCATATTCTCCTCGGCGATGCCGGCGGCCAGCAGCCGCCGGAGCACCGTGCGGATGACGGGGTCCAGCCCGTCGAAGGCCTCGTCCAGCATCAGATAGTCGGGCCGGGCGGAGAGGGCCAGGATGAGGGCCGCCTGCCGCTGCATGCCCTTGGACATGGCGGCAATGCGCATCTTCGGCTGGATGGGGAAGACGGTGGTCAGATAGTTGAACTGCTCGTAGCTGAACCGGGGATAGAACCGGCGGTAGAAGGCCGCCATTTCCAGCAGGTTGGACTGGTGGATAAAATAGGGGGTGTCGGGCAGGAAGAAAATCCGGGATTTTACGGCCGGATTGTCAAAGGGGGATTGCCCGTCCACCAGGACTTTTCCGCCATCGGGCCGCAGGACGCCCGCAATCAGCCGCAAAAGGGTGGACTTGCCCGAACCGTTGGAACCCACCAGGCCGAAGATGGAACCGGGTTGGATCCGGCAGTCCAGCCCGTCCAGGGCGGGTTTCCCGTCAAATTTTTTGGTCAGCGCCGTCGTTTCAATCACGCTTCTGCCTCCTCTCCCACAGCCGTCTGCCGGCTGTACACCTCATCGGCAATGCGGATGACCCGCTCCTTGCCCACACCGGTCTGGGCCGCTTCGGAGAGAACCTGGCGAACCCGTTCCTCCGCCGCCTGCAAAAGTTCGTCCGAGGCCCCGGACCGGTGGGACAGGAAGGAGCCCTTGCCCGATACCGAGTAGATGACCCCCTGGTTCTCCAGCATCTGGTAGGCCTTCTGGACGGTGTTGGGATTGACGCCCAGCTGGGCCGCCAGGCTGCGGACCGACGGCAGCTTATCGCCCGGCTGCAGGACGCCAAGGGCCTTGAGCCGTACAACGCCCCGGATCAGCTGGTCATAAATCGGCGTTCTGCTCTGCCAGTCAATCTGGATCATGGTCCCGCCTCCTTATCGCAAACTGTACCACTCTGAATAGTACGCTGTAAATTCATGATACAGGATAGGCCGGGTTTTGTCAACGCGGGACGGGATAAATTCTTTCTTAGGTTTTCCTTAAGAGGCCGGTTGCAATCGCCCTTTCCCTGCGGTACAATACGCATATGCAAAAGGGAAGGGGGAAATGCCGTGCTGGAAATAGGCTGGTACTTTGTCATTTACGCCTTTCTGGGATGGTGCCTGGAGGTGGTATTCCACGTGGTGCAGACGGGGAAATTCGTCAACAGGGGCTTTTTAAACGGCCCGGTCTGCCCTATCTACGGCTTCGGCGTGGTGCTGGTCGTCCTGTGCCTGACGCCTCTGAACCACAGCCTGTTCCTGCTTTTTATCGGATCGGTTATCCTGACCTCCCTGCTGGAGTTTGCAGCCGGTTTTATACTGGAAAAGGCCTTCCACACCAAGTGGTGGGACTATTCCGACCAGCCCTTTCATATAAAGGGCTATATCTGCTTAAAGTTTTCTCTTAGCTGGGGCGTGGCCAGCGTCTTTGTGATGCGGCTGGTGCACCCTATGATAGAAAAGCTGGTGGGCTGGGTGCCCCATTTTATCAGCATCCCGCTGCTCTGCCTGGTGCTGGCCCTCTTTCTGGCCGACGCCGTGGCCACCGTTGTGGCCGTGCGGCAGATGGACAAACGGCTGCGGCTCATCCACGAAATCGGCCGGAAGCTCCGGAGCCAGTCGGACGCCATCGGCAAAAACATCACCGCCGACACCCGGAGGCTGCTGCAGGCCAAGGAGAAGCTGGACGCCCAGTCCAAGGCCATGGAGCGCCGGCTGTTAAAGGCCTTCCCCAACCTGCAGTCCAAACGATACGAGCAGGAACTGGAGGCGCTCAGGGAGCGGCTGTACCGCCGGATTGGGGAGCGGAAGGAAGCGCGCCGGCGCCGGCGCGCCGCCAGGCGGCACTGACACAGGCCTTTTCCCCGGCATACAGGCAAAAAGGCAGCCGGGTTCGGCATCGGGCCAAACCCGGCTGCATCCATGCCTGCAGCGCTATTTTTCCGTCCCGTCCGGGGCGCGGCGCTTTTTCCATTCTTTGATTTGCTCCAAACGGGCCTTGCATTTTGCCTCCAGCCCCTCTTCCGTGGGCCGGTAGTAGGACCGCCCAAGGAGGGAATCGGGCAGGCACTGCATGTTTGTCAGCTTATCGGCCGTGTCGTGGGCGTATTGATAGCCCTTTCCGTAATCCAGCTCCTTCATCAGCCGGGTGGGGGCGTTGCGGATGACCAGGGGCACCGGCTCGGCCAGCATGGAGAGGGCGTCGTCTTTGGCCCGGTTGTAGGCCTCGTACAGGGCGTTGGATTTGGGCGCCAGGGACAGGTATACCACCGCCTGGGTCAGATGCACCGTACACTCCGGCATGCCGATGAAATGGCAGGCCTGGTAGGCGGCCACGGCGATTTCCAGGGCCCGGGGATCCGCCAGCCCCACATCCTCGCTGGCGAACCGGATGACCCGCCTTGCGACGTACAGGGGATCTTCCCCCGCCTCCAGCATGCGGGCCAGCCAATAGACCGCCGCGTCCGGGTCGGAGTTGCGCATGGACTTGTGCAGGGCGGAAATCAAATTGTAATGCTCCTCGCCCTTTTTGTCATAGAGCAGGGATTTCCTGGAGATGCACTGCTCCAAAGCCTTGTCTGTAACGGTGACGGTATCCCCCTGGGCCTCCCCGTTGAGAACCACCATCTCCAGGGTGGAGAGGGCCGCGCGGGCGTCGCCGTTGGCGAAGCTGGCAATGGCCGAAAGGGCTTCCGGCGGGATGTCCACATGAAGGTTCCCAAAGCCCCGGGGGTCCTTGAGGGCCCGGGAGAGCAGGGTGACCAAATCCTCCGTCTGCAGGCTCTGCAGGACAAACACCTTGCAGCGGGACAAAAGGGCCCCGTTGACCTCGAAGGAGGGATTTTCGGTGGTGGCCCCGATTAAAATGATGCTGCCCTTTTCCACAAAGGGCAGGAAGGCGTCCTGCTGGGCTTTGTTAAAGCGATGGATTTCATCCACAAATACAATGGTGCGCTCGCCGAACCTGCGGTTGTCCTCGGCCTGCTGCATGACGGTGCGGATCTCCTTAATCCCGCTGGTGACGGCCGAAAAGTCGATAAAGGCCGCTTTGGTGCGGCCGGCGATGACCCGGGCCAGGGTGGTCTTTCCCACCCCCGGGGGGCCCCAGAAAATCATGGAGGAAATGCGGTCGCTTTCAATCAGGCGGCGCAGGATCTTCCCCTCCCCCAGCAGGTGGGCCTGTCCCACGATTTCATCCAGCGTCCGGGGCCGCAGGCGCGCCGCCAGGGGAGCGGCGGCTTCTTTTTCAAAAAGTGTCTGCTGTTCCATGGCCATCCCTTCCGTCTGTAAAATTCTTGAGTGCAGGCAGCGTCCGTGCACAGGCAGCGCCGGCCCCGCATCCTTTGCCTCCAGTATAGTACGAAAGGGCGGAAATGGCAACTTGCCTTACGGCCGGATAATGGGGTGTTTTTCCGGTTGGAAAAACAAAAAATTATGCAGAATCACATAAAATAATTTGTGCGAATGGATGAACCTCGTTATACGTCCTGTCAGATAGTAGATATTCGTCCGCCATTCTGTTATGATAATTCCCGCACACAAACTGCTGCGCCGTTCGCTACCCGGTCAGGGGCCGGACGGCAAATCCATGCAAAAGACGCCCCGGATGCTTTTCAAACCGAAAGCATCCGGGGCGTCTTTATGTATCAGGAACGTCTGCGTGAGGAGAAGGGAAAACCCCACTGCCAGGTATCCCCTCCGGGCAGGAGCAATATACCGGGACCCTTTTCGCCGGCCGCCGGCGGGCCGGCTTCCAACCTGTACAGGGGAAGGGCCTGCAGGGCGGCCTTGTGCCTGCGCAGGATCTGCCGCCAGCAGTAGTGCATGCGGTCGGCGATGACCTCGAAGGTAAAGCCCTCTATGTATTTATAGCGCAGCAGCAGCCGCAGGCCGGGATCCCGCACCCGGCCGATAACCTGCTCCATGACCTGCCGCAAGTCGGCCAGCCGGTCGATTTCCCGGTTGATGCGTCCGCAGAGGGCGGCAATTTTCCCGGCCGCTTCCCTCGGGCCGGCCGCCCCGGGGAGAAGGGCCCGCTTGCGCCAGCGGGCCTCTTCCGCAAGGAGGCTGTCGATCTGCTGATCCAGCAGGCGGTACATGGAAAGCCATTCCTTTTTCTCCGCCTCGCTTAAGGGGACCGCCCCCATCTCCGAAAGCATCCCGGCGGCTTCTTCTCCGGCAGCGATTATTTTCTGCATGGCTTATCTCCCTCCTTTTGCCGCCGGGCGGCCTTTTCCCGCGCCCGTCGGTTGGGGCACCAGTCGCCGAAACGCAGCACGCAGACCTCCTGCCGGGCCCACGGGCACCGCTCCAGAGGGCATAGGCGCCCGGCCGCACATCCGGCATCCCGCAGCTGCTTGCGAACCTCCGGGAATGGGGCCGCCGGGGCGCTGTCGTCTTCTCCAGCCTCTGCCGGGGCGCCGGCTTCGGGAAAATCCATAAGGAGGATGTCCCAGGCGGCCGGGTTGTCCCAGCTGTCCGGCCCCTCCAGGCCGGTGAACAGCCCCTCTTCCTCCGGCGGGCTGTTCATGCTTCATCCCCCTCGTTTTTTTCCCCGCCCCGGAATTCCTGCATGTACCGCAGGCGGGCCAGCCGTCCGGCCAGCAGGGCCGCCTCCCGGCGCAGCCGCCGGCAACGCTGTTCGGTGCGCAGCCGGGCATCCATTTCCCGGCAGGCGAGGCAGCATATGGCCAGTATGGCCGCCAGGCTGACGCACAAAAGGACGGCCAGCAAAATGCAGATACCGCTGTAAAGCATGTTCCTCTCTCCTTTTCTTGATATATGTGATGAACCGCCACTAAAGTCCCTACAATGGGACAAAGGGCCTGTTATACTGTAGGCAGGACGGGGGAAGAGCCGGCAGGCGGGCACTCGGCCTCAATCAGCCGCAGGATGGGCTGGTCAAACAGGTCGGCGATGCGCACCAGCAGCAGGATGTCCATTTTTTTCTGCCGGGCGCCCGACTCGATCAGACAGTAGTAGCTTTCCGATATGCCAAGCTTTTCGCTGGCTTCCCGCATGGTCATGCCCGCCTGTTTCCGTAAATCCGTCAACCATTTCCGCATGATTGCATACCCCTTTCTAACTGCTCAATTTGAGAAGTTGTGTTTAGTATACATCTCAAAACGACAAGTGTCAACCCCAAAAATCAACTTTTTTACCTCTTTACTTTTCGATATGAGAAGTGTATACTGAAAGGGAAGAGGTGATAGGTTATGATGCAGACCCTGCGCGCCCTGCGGAAACAGCGGGGGCTTACCATGAAGCAATTGGGCGAAGCCATAGGAGCGGCCGAGAGCACGATTTCACAATATGAGACGGGAAAGCGGAAGCCGGATTACAAAACCCTTATTAAGCTGGCGGAGTATCTGGGGGTATCCACCGACTATCTTCTGCGGGGGGAAGGGGAGGACCGGCCGGCTCCCAGCGACGCGGACATCAAATTCGCCCTTTTTGGAGACAGGGAGACGGACGACGCCCTATTGGAAGAGGTCAAGGCGTTTGCCCGGTTCGCAAAGGAGCGAAAGGAAAATGGAAAAACTGGAGGAACTGTATAGGCTGGCCGAGGCGCGGCGCATACCTGTGTACTGCTTTCCGCTGCCCTGTTGCAAGGCCCTGTCCGTAATGGATGCGGAGGGGGACTGCCAAATCGGCATCGACCCCATGCAGCTGGCGTCGGAGGCAGACGAAGCGGTCAAGCTGGCCCACGAGCTGGGCCACTGCGAGACCGGCAGCTTTTACAACCGGTATACCCCTTTGGATGTGCGGGGCAAGCACGAAAAGCAGGCCTGGGACTGGGCGGTGCAGCGTCTGCTGCCCTGGGAGCAGCTGGAGGCGGCCATGGCGGCGGGACATACCGAGCCCTACGACCTGGCGGAGCACTTCGGCCTGCCGGAAGATTTTATCCGCCGGGCATTGGACTACTACGCATTAGGCGGGGAAGGGAGAGGGGAAAATGGACATCAGGCGGTATAAGCCGGAAGACTTGGAGGAGGTAGGGCAGCTTTTTTACGATACCATCCTTTCGGTCAACAGCCGGGACTATGCGGAAGAACAGGTGAAGGCCTGGGCGGCCCGCCGGGAAAGCCTTGTGAAGGACGGCCGGCGGTTTCTGGACTCTTATACCCTTGTGGCCGTAGAGGGGGAACGGATTGTGGGATACGGCAACATGGAGGACGGGGGCCATCTCGACCATCTGTATGTCCATAAGGACTGCCAGGGGCAGGGGGTGGCATCCGCCCTGTGCGACCGGCTGGAGGACTATGCTTTCGGCCGGGGTGCAGGAAGGATTACGGTGGACGCCTCGGTGACGGCCCTGCCCTTTTTCCTGCACAGGGGGTATCGGGTCATACGGGAGCAGTATCCGGAACTGGAGGGCGTCCGGCTGAAAAATTATCATATGGAAAAGGCCCGGGATTAGACGGGCCGGATACAGATAGAGGAGGCTGCCCACCGGTTCGGCGGGCAGCCTCCTCAGCATAGGGATACCCAGACAAAAAACGCGCCCGGCGGCAAAACCGGGCGCGTGAAAAATTTTGGGGAAAATATTTGGAAAAAGGTCTTGACTATTGACAAAATGAAAAGTATACTTAAATAATGCCATAATCATGGGGGCCTTTGCGCCTTTTTTCCCTTTTTCATTTGTTGAAATTATAACCGATGTCCATGGAAAATGCAAGAGTATCCATAAATTTTGTCTCTTAGGGGTATGCTGGCAGCCCCTTTTGGAAATAGACGAAGGAGTGATTAGCCTATGGAGCCTACGGTCAAGGTAAAACCTGTCCACCTCGGCAACAATGTCCGCATGAGCTTTTCAAAGATCAATGAGGTACTGGACATGCCCAACCTCATTGAGGTGCAGAAAGACTCCTACAACTGGTTCTTGGAAGAGGGCCTCAAGGAGGTGTTCGAGGATGTATCCTCCATCACCGACTACACCGGCAACCTGGTCCTGAACTTCATCAGCTACCGGCTGGACGATACGCCCAAGTACTCGGTCACCGAGTGCAAGGAGCGGGATACCACCTATGCCGCCCCCCTGCGGGTAAAGGCCCAGCTGCTGAACAAGGAAACGGGTGAAATCAAGGAAAGCGAAGTCTTCATGGGCGACTTCCCGCTGATGACCGATTCGGGCACCTTCGTCATCAACGGCGCCGAGCGTGTCGTAGTCTCCCAGCTGGTTCGTTCCCCCGGGGTTTATTACGACATGACCATGGACAAGACCGGTAAAAAGCTCTTCAGCTCCACCGTCATCCCCAACCGCGGCGCCTGGCTGGAATACGAGACCGACGCCAATGATATTTTATATGTCCGCATCGATAAGAACCGCAAGCTGCCCCTGACCACCTTTATCCGGGCTTTGGGTGTAAACACCAACGAGCAGATGAAGGATCTGTTCGGGGAGGATGAGCGCCTGTCCGCCACCCTGGACAAGGATTTGTCCCACGACGTGGAGGAGGCCCTGCTGGAGGTCTACAAGAAGCTGCGTCCCGGCGAGCCCTTTACGGTGGACGGGGCCCAGAGCCACATTGAAACCCTGTTTTTCGACCCCCGCCGGTACGATATGTCCAAGGTGGGCCGGTATAAGTACAATAAGAAGCTGGGCCTGGCCGCCCGCATCGCCGGCCGGGTGCTTTCCCGCCCGGTGGCCGACCCCATGACCGGCGAACTCATCGCCGAGGCCGAGGAGCTGCTGACCCGGGAACGGGCCCGGGAACTGGAGAGCCGGGGCGTCAGCGCCGTCTATCTGAACGTGACCGACAATGAGGGCAATATCTCCGAGGTGAAGGTGCTGTCCAACGGCATGGTGGACATCGCCGACTTCATCGACTTTGACCTGTCGGATCTGAAAATCCGGGAGAAGGTCAGCTTCCCCGTGCTGCGGGAGATTCTGGAGAACAACCAGGGGGAAGAGGAGATCAAAGAGGCCCTGAAGGCAAACATGGACCGGCTGATCCCCAAGCACATCACCCTGGACGACATCTTTGCCACCGTCAGCTATCTCATCGGCCTGCCCCACGGCCTGGGGGATACCGACGACATCGACCATCTGGGCAACCGCCGCATCCGTTCGGTGGGCGAGCTGCTGCAGAACCAGTTCCGCATCGGCTTTTCCCGCATGGAGCGGGTTATCCGGGAGAAGATGACCCTCCAGGCCCAGGATATGGAGTCCATCACCCCCCAGACCCTTATCAACATCCGGCCGGTGGTTTCGGCCATCAAGGAGTTTTTCGGCTCCTCGCCCCTGTCCCAGTTCATGGATCAGACCAACCCCCTGTCCGAGCTGACCCATAAGCGCCGCCTGTCGGCCCTGGGTCCCGGCGGTCTGTCCCGTGACCGGGCCGGATTCGAGGTCCGCGACGTGCACTACAGCCACTACGGCCGCATGTGCCCCATCGAGACGCCGGAAGGTCCCAACATCGGCCTGATTTCCTATCTGGCCACCTATGCCAAAATCAATGAATACGGCTTCATCGAAGCCCCATTCCGCCGGGTGGATAAGGCCACCGGCCGGGTGCTGGATGAGGTTGTCTATATGACCGCCGACCAGGAGGACGAGTACATCGTGGCCCAGGCCAACGAGCCCCTGGATGAGGAAGGCCATTTCCTGCATCCCAAGGTCAACGCCCGCCACCGGGACGAGTTTCTGGAGGTGGAGGCCGAGCGGGCCGACTTTATGGACGTTTCCCCCAAGATGGTGGTATCCGTGGCCACGGCCATGATCCCCTTCCTGGAAAACGACGATACCAACCGCGCCCTCATGGGCTCCAACATGCAGAAGCAGGCCGTGCCTCTGCTGAAAACCGAAAGCCCTATCGTTGGCACCGGCATGGAGTACAAGGCCGCCGTGGACTCGGGGGTTGTGGTGCTGGCCAAGCGGGCTGGCGTGGTCAAGTCCGTGTCGGCTGACAAGGTGGAAATCCGCACCGAGAGCGGGGAAGTGGACACCTATCAGCTCATTAAGTTCCTGCGCTCCAACCACGGCACCTGCATCAACCAGCGGCCCATTGTCAAGGTGGGCCAGGAGGTGGCCGAGAAAGAGGTCATCGCCGACGGCCCCGCCACCAGCAACGGCGAAATCTCCCTGGGCAAGAACGCCCTCATCGGCTTCATGACCTGGGAGGGCTACAACTACGAGGACGCCGTCCTCATCAACGAGAAGCTGGTCCGGGAGGATATGTATACCTCCATTCACATTGAAGAGTACGAGCTGGAGAGCCGGGATACCAAGCTGGGGCCGGAGGAGGTCACCCGGGATATCCCCAACGTAGGCGAGGACGCCCTGAAGGATCTGGACGAGCGGGGTATCATCCGGGTGGGCGCCGAGGTCCGTGCCGGCGATATCCTGGTGGGCAAGGTAACCCCCAAGGGCGAGACCGAGCTGACCGCCGAAGAGCGGCTGCTGCGGGCCATCTTCGGCGAGAAGGCGAGAGAAGTCCGGGATACCTCCCTGCGTGTGCCCCACGGCGAGTACGGCACGGTTGTGGACGTCAAGGTCTTCAACCGGGAGAACGCGTCGGAGCTGAGCCCCGGCGTCAACCTGGTGGTGCGCTGCTACATCGCCCAGAAGCGGAAGATTTCGGTGGGCGATAAGATGGCCGGCCGCCACGGCAACAAGGGCGTCGTGTCCCGCATCCTGCCCAGCGAGGATATGCCCTTCCTGCCCGACGGCCGTCCCCTGGACATCGTGCTGAACCCCCTGGGCGTGCCCTCTCGTATGAACATCGGCCAGGTGCTGGAGGTTCATCTGGGCCGGGCCGCCAAGGAATTGGGCTGGAAGGTCTGCACCCCCGTATTCGACGGGGCCCACGAGTCGGACATCCAGGCCTGCCTGAAGGCCGCAGGGCTCAGAGAGGACGGCAAGACCATCCTCTATGACGGCCGCACCGGCCAGCCCTTTGACAACCCCGTCACCGTGGGGTATATGTACTACCTCAAGCTCCATCATCTGGTTGACGATAAGATTCACGCCCGTTCCACCGGCCCCTACTCCCTGGTGACCCAGCAGCCTCTGGGCGGTAAGGCCCAGTTCGGCGGCCAGCGGTTCGGTGAGATGGAGGTGTGGGCCCTG
>CAJFVX010000020.1 GCA_904420585.1 Candidatus Howiella intestinavium
CCGGTTTTTGGCAGGGGCAGAAGGACTTGAACCCTCGGCACGCGGTTTTGGAGACCGCTGCTCTACCAACTGAGCTATGCCCCTATATAAAATTGGTGGGCCATCAGGGACTCGAACCCCGGACCAACCGGTTATGAGCCGGTCGCTCTAACCAACTGAGCTAATGGCCCAGGTGCTATAAATCGCGGCAAAGGTTATTATAACATAAATCTTTCTTTTGTCAATATAAAATTTTCCTGACAGGGGATACCCTTGTAGGATTGTCAATGATGTGCAACAGGAAAGAGAAAGAGGAAAGGAGAGCGCCAATTTAAGGGACGGATAGGGAAATGGTTGTAAGCCCGTTGGCGAACAGCTAACTGAGCTTTGAAATCATCGAAAGAGCAGAAATGATGAGAAGCGTAGAATTTCTCATTGTCTTTTCAGTGGCTGCGTTCTGCTTTGCCGTTGTGCCTTGGGGTGTAAGGGCGGATGAGTTTATGGCGAATGCCCATACGCTTCAGCTCCAGTTCAAACAGCGTAGGTTTATCACTGCCTCGCGGCAGCAGACGATTCGTAAATTCCGAGCCATTGTCAGTCTGGATACATTCAATGGCAAAAGGAAACTTCTGAACCACGCGCCCGAGAAACAAGGTGGAAGAATAGGTGCTGTGTTCCTGAAAGGCTTCTATGCAGCGGAAACAGCTGTTTAGGGTTGGACAGTTTTACCGCCATAGCACCACGTTTCCACAGCTTGACCCAGAATACAACGATTCCGGCATTCGGATTCCTGCGGCGCATACGGTATGTTGATTTGGATGGCTGTGGGGACGATGGGACAAGCGTTCCGTCATAGCGCTTTCTCCAACGATAGATATACTGCCAGTTCAGACAATACCGGTTTTATTCCCCTCTGTTACACATCATTGTAACTCCTACAAGGGAACGGGGCGTGGGGGGAAATCCCTCTTTCCCTGTCTGTCGAAAGATGGTATAATGGCCTAAAATGGTCCTGCAGATGGAAGGGGGAAAGGAAATGCTGCAATTTATATTCGGCCGGGCGGCCAGCGGGAAAACCGAGGCGGTCTTCCGCCGCATCGGGAAGGCTGTCCTGGCCGGCCGGGAGGACATTATCCTTTTGGTGCCTGAGCAGTTTTCCTTTGAAAGCGAGCGGGCCCTGCTGCGGCGGCTGGGGCGGACGGCCTCCAAGCAGGTGGAGGTGCTCAGCTTTACCCGCCTGTGTGACCGGGTCTTCCGGGAGACAGGAGGCCTGGCCGGCCGCAGGATAGACGACAGCGGCCGTGCCCTTCTCATGGGGGAGGCCCTGGCCGAAACGGCCGGCAGCCTGCAGCTTTTCGGCCGGCAGGCGGGGACGGTGGAATTTGTGCGCACCATGCTCAGCGCCGCCGCCGAATGGAAGCAGTGCGGCATCACCCCGGCCATGCTGGCCGAGGCCTCCCAAGCCCTGCCGGCGGGCACCCTGCGGGCGAAAACCGCCGACCTGTCCCTCATCTACGCCGCCTACGACGCCCGGGTGAACGCCCGCTATCTGGATCCCCTGGACGACCTGACCCGGCTGTACCGCAAACTGGAGGACTATCCCTTTTTCAAGGGAAAAACCGTCTATGCCGACGCCTTCAAGGGATTTACCGGCCAGCAGTTCCTGGTGCTGGACAGGATTCTCGCCCAGGCAAACGCCGTTGTCATCAGCTTTAACATCGACCCCGACGCCGGCCGGCTTGCAGCGGGCTTTTCCGCCGGAAACAACCGGCAGCCCCAGGGACATTCGGTGTTTTCCAATGTGGAATCCGTGGTGCGGCGGCTGGCATCCATGGCCCGCAGCCGCCATATCCCCCTGGCCGACCCTGTCCTGCTGGAGGAGAGCCATTTTTCCCATGGGCAGCTGGTGCGGCTGGAGAAGGGCCTTGCAGGTAAATTGGGGGAGGAGGCCGGCTCGACCGACGGGAAGGCCGTCCGGCTGTTCGCCGCCGCCAGCCGCTACGAGGAGGTGGACTGGGCAGCCCTGACCATCCGCCGCCTGGTGCGGGAGGAGGGCTACCGCTACCGGGACATCGCTATCATCGCCCGGGATTTGTCCGTCTATGCCGGCAGCCTGGAATCGGCCATGCGGCGGTATGACATCCCCTTGTTTATGGATAAACGGCAGCCGGTGGATACCCTGCCGATCTTTGTGCTGGTGCTGTCGGCCATGGAGGCCGCCCGGAACTACGCCACCGAGCCCCTGCTGCGGTACCTGAAAACGGGGCTTACTCCCCTAAAAGACACGGAAATCAGCCTTTTGGAGGATTACCTCTTTATCTGGAATATAACGGGAGAGGCCTGGTGCCAGGATTTCACCCAGCATCCCGACGGATATGTGGATCCGGACAAAAAGGAGCAGGATGAAGAGGATATCCAGCGGGTGCAGAGGCGGTTGGATATCCTCAACGCCCTGCGCCGGAAGGTTATAGAGCCCATCCGGCGGCTGCATGAAGCCGTCTTTGCGCAAACGGCGGAGGAGATAGGGGAGGCGGTCTGGCGGCTGCTGACCGACCTGGATGCGGCCGCCAGCCTGCGGACCTACGCCGACAAGCTGGAAAGGGCCGGGGAACCTGAGTGGGCCGACTTGCAGCGGCAGAGTTGGGACATCCTTATGGAGCTGCTGGACCAGGCCATGTATACCTTAGGTGACCGGCCAGTGGGCTACCGCCGGTTTTTGGAACTTTTCCGCCTGATGGTCTCCCTGCGGGACGCGGGCGGCATTCCCCAGAAACTGGATCAGGCGGCGGCCGGTGGGGCCGACCGCATGCGGCCGGGCCGGCCCCGGGCGGTTTTTGTGCTGGGGCTCAATCAGGGCGTTTTCCCGGCCGCCCCGGGCAGCGGCGGCGTTTTTCATCCCGCCGAGCGCACCCAGCTTATCGATATAGGCCTGCCGGTGACCGACAACTGGCTGGCCGATTCCATTGAAGAAAACTATCTTTTATATACGGCGCTTACCGCCCCTTCGGAGGCCCTCTATCTGTCCTACAGCCAGGCCGACGACCGGGGGCAGACCTTGGAACCCTCCCCGGTTATCCGGCAGGTGCAGCGGATTCTGCCCGATGCAGCGGTCGAATCGGCCGCCGGCCCCCTGGCCCTTTCCGAGCTTCAGGCCGCCGGGCCGGCCCTGGAACAGCTGGCCGCCCATTGGGGGGAGGATACACCCTTAAGCCGGGCCCTGCGGGCCTGCCTCATGGCCGATGAGCAGGCGGCCGGCCGCATGGCAGCTATCCAGCGGGCGGCGGCCCGGACACCGGCAGCCCTCAGCGAGAAGACGGCCCGGGCCCTTTTCCGGGACGATATCCAGGCGTCGGCCACTCAGGTGGACGTATATCACCGCTGCCGGTTCTCCTATTTCTGCCGGTACGGCCTGCGGGCCAAAAAGCTGCGCCAGGCCGACATGGATGTGCTCCAGCGGGGAACCATTGTCCATTATGTCTTGGAGAAGATGACCCAGCGGTACGGCGCCGAACTGCGGTATACCGATGCCGCCGGCCGGGCGGTGGACATCCACGGCTTTGTGAAGGAATACGCCGAAAACGCCATGGGCGGCCTGGACAAGCTGCCCCCCCGCCTGCGGTACATGCTGCGGCGGGTGGAATCCCTACTGGCCGACATTTTGGGCCGCATGGCCGAGGAATTCGCGGCCGGGGACTTTGAGCCTGCCGCCTGTGAGCTGGTCATCGGAAAAGAGGGGGAGGTGCCGCCCATGGAGGTGCCCCTTTCGGAGGGCTCCCTTTCGGTTTCCGGGGCGGTAGACCGGGTAGATGTCTGGAACCAGGGCGTTCGACAGTATGTGCGGGTGGTGGATTACAAAACCGGCAGCCGGAATTTCAACCTGCCCGATGTACTCCAGGGCCTGAATTTGCAGATGCTTTTGTACCTATTCATCCTGGAAGAGCAGGGAAAGCCTCTGGACATTGAAACCGGCCCCCATCCCGCTCCAGCGGCGGCCGGGGAGCTGCTGCCCGCCGGTATTCTGTACATGCCCTCCCGGCGGTCCATGGGGACGCCGGAGGACAGCGAAAAGGCCATCCGCCGGAAAAACCGGATGAACGGCCTGCTGCTGGACGAGCCGGAGGTTCTAAAGGCCATGGAAAAGGACGGGGAAGGGCTTTACATCCCTGTGGACTATAACAAAAAGGACGGGCTGCCAAAAAAGACCGCCCCCCTGGCCGGCCCGGCGGATTTCGAGGTGCTGCGCCTGCATATCCGGCGGCTTCTGCGGGAGATGGGGGACACCCTGCACAAGGGGGATATAGCTGCCGACCCCCTGGACGGCCGGGAGTCCCCGGCCTGTAAATACTGCGATTTCCGCAGTGTCTGCGGCCGGGAGCCGTCGGCGCCGGGGCGCAAGGTGGAAAAAATGTCGGGCGCTGCAGCCTTAGGACGCATGCGGGAGGAGGAGACGGATGGCATTTCAGGCGACGGCCAGACAGAAGCTGGCCATTGAGGCAGACGGCACGGTGCTGGTATCGGCGGCGGCCGGTTCGGGCAAGACGGCCGTGCTGGTGGAACGGGTCATGCGGCTGCTCATGGATACGGCCGCCCCGGTGGACGCCGACCGGCTGCTGATAGTCACCTTCACCAACGCGGCGGCGGCCGAGATGCGCACCCGCATCGAGCGGCGGCTGGCTGAGGAATTGGAGGCCCAACCGGACAACCCCCGGCTGCTGCATCAGCAGCTGCTGCTATCCCGGGCTTCCATCTGCACCATCGATTCCTTCTGCATCGAACTGGTGCGGGATCATTTCCAACTCTTAGGCGTGCAGCCGGATTTTAAAATAGCCGACCCCTCCTCCCTGGCCCCGCTGGAGGAGCGGGCCATGACGGCCGTCCTGGACAGTCACTATACTGCGGACGACGCCGATTTCCGGCTGCTGCTGGAAACCCTGGGGGCGGACTACGGCGACGGCCCCCTTGTGGATGCCGTACGGAAGGTATACGATTCCAGCCGCTGTATGCCCTTCCCGGAGGATTGGCTGCAGCAGGCGGCGGATATGTACCGGCCGGGGGAGAAGCTGTCCGATACCCCCTGGGCGGAGATTCTTCTGGCCCGGGCCGGGCGGGAGGCGGCCGCCATGGGCGGCGCCCTTTTCCAGGCGCTTCGGGAGATAGAGAATGTGGAAAAAATCGGGGAGGCCTACGGCCCCGCCCTTACAGCCGGAAAGGAGCAGCTGGAAAAGGTACAGATCGCCGCCGGCCGCCGGGACTGGGACGGGGTGTACAATGCCCTGCAAGCCTTCGCCTTCCCGGCCTTTAAGCCCCTGCGGCAGTTCCCGGATGCGGGCCTAAAACAGCGGGTGACGGCCGTCCGGGACCGGGTGCAGAAGCAGGCCCAGCGGCTGGCCGGCCGCTTTTTTGCCCCGGCCGCCGAACAGGAGGCCCTGCTGGAACGTGCGGGAGCCTGTATGCGCAAGCTGGCCGAACTGGTGCGGGAATACGGGGAGGAAAAACGGCGGCTCATGGAGCGGCGGGGTACCCTCAGCTTTGACGATGTGGAGCATCTGGCTTTACAGCTGCTTGTAAAAAAGGAGGAAGGATGCTTAAAGCCCACCCCGGCCGCCGCCGAAATCTGCCGGCGGTACGACCAGGTGCTGGTGGACGAGTACCAGGATACCAACAATTTGCAGGACGCCCTGTTTTACGCCCTTTCGGACGAGGGGCGCAACCTCTTTATGGTGGGGGACGTCAAGCAAAGTATCTACCGCTTCCGGCACGCCAATCCGGAAAACTTTATGCACCGCAAAAACGCCTATCCTCTCTTGAAAGACTTGGGAGACCGTCCTGAAGGCCCCGTAAAAATCGTGCTGGGCAACAACTTCCGCAGCCGGGAGGGGGTCTGTCGGTTTGTCAACTTCTTATTCGGCCTGCTCATGTCCGAAGAGGCGGGGGAGATGGCCTATTCGGAGGAGGAATATCTGCTGCCCACGGCCGCCTTTCCCCGTCGGGAGGAGGCGGATGTGGAACTGCATCTTTTGGGCGGCCGGGAGGAAGGGGAAAAGCGGGAACAGGCCGAAGCCCGGCATATCGCCCGGTTTATCCGCTCTTATATGGACGGCAGCGGCCGCATCCGGGACGAAAAACAGCCCGATACCCTGCGCCCCGCCCGCTTCGGGGATTTTACCATCCTGCTGCGTTCCCCCTCCAGCCGGGCACAGACCTACGTCGAGGAACTGCGGCGGCAGGATATACCGGTTTGGGCGGATATGGGGGGCTTTCTTCAGACCACCGAAATCATGACCTTTTTGTCGCTCCTGCAAATCATCGACAATCCCCGCCGGGAGGTGCCCCTGCTGGCGGCCATGCTCTCGCCCCTTTTCGGGTTTACTCCCGATGAGGTCGCCCGTATCCGCAGTGAAAAAAAGGAGGGCGGGTTTTACGCCGCCCTGCTTAATGCGAAGGAGACGGACCAAAAATGCGCCGCTTTTCTGGATACCCTGCGGGAATACCGGAACTTTTCCGTCACCCTTTCGGTGGAGCAGCTTATCCGCCGGTTGTACGAGGTCACCGGCTACCCGGCCATGGTGCTGGCCCTGCCGGACGGGCAGCGGCGGCGGGCCAATCTGCTGCTGCTTTTGGATTATGCCCGGGTATTTGACGGGGAGGACGGAGGACTGTCCGGCTTTCTGCGGTTCATGGAAAAGTTGGGGGAATCGGACGGGGTAAAATCGGCTTCGGCGGCGGGGCAGGGAGGCGATGCGGTAAAAATCATGAGCATCCACGCCTCCAAGGGGCTGCAGTTCCCGGTCTGTATTCTGGCCGCCGGCTCTTCCCGCTTCAACAAGTCCGACAGCACCGACAGCCTGCTCGTCCACGAGAAGGGCGGCGTGGGTTTTAAAATGTGCGACGAAGAGCGGGGCGTCCGGTATACCACCGCGGCCCGGGAGGCCATCGCCCTGCTCACCGATGAGGCCGCCCTGGCCGAAGAGCTGCGCCTTTTGTATGTGGCCATGACCCGGGCGGAGGAAAAGCTGGTGCTGCTTGTCAGCGAGGATAATTTGGAAAAGAGCCTTGCCCGGCTGGCCGGCCCTCTGGACGGCAGTGGTTCGCGCCCGGTGCCGCCGTCGGCAGTGCTGGATGCTAAGGGCTACGCCGACTGGATGCTGACCGCCGCCCTGCTGCATCCCGACGGGGAGGAGCTGCGCCATATGGCCGGGGCCGACTTCGGCCCTGCGGTGGGGGAAGGGCATATACGGATTCTGCTGGAAGAGATGGAGGAGAATTTGCAAGCCGTCCCATCTGCCGACGAAAAAACAGCTCCAGACGATACCGACCAGCTGGCCTTTGGCGGCGTGATGGCGGAGGAATCCCCCGAAGCGGCGGAGGAAAGGGAGCTGCAGGAAACCCTGCGGGCCCGGTTCGGGTATACCTATCCCTATGCACAGCTGAATCTGCTGACGGCCAAGACGGGTGTGGCGCGGCTGGTGGAACAGAAGGTGCAGAAGGCCTTCGCCTGTACCCGGCGGCCGGCCTTTCTGTCCAAAGCAGGCCTTACGCCGGCCGAGCGGGGGGTGGCTGTCCACACCTTCATGCAGTTTGCCGACTACGCTGCGGCGGCCCGGGATCCGGATGGGGAACGGGAGCGCCTGGTGACCCAAGGGTTCCTGACCGCCGAGCAGGCGGCCTCCATCGACCCGAAGGTGCTGGAAGCCTTCTTCCAAAGCCCCCTCTACCGCCGGATTCGCCAGGCGGAACGGGTGGACCGGGAGGTGCGCTTCCTCACCGAGATGGACGCCCGCCGCATAGAAAGCGGGCTGCCCGCGGAACTTACGGAAGAGCGGGTGGTGGTGCAGGGGGTGGCCGACTGTGTTTTTGAAGAGGAAGACGGCCTTGTCATCCTGGACTTTAAAACCGATCGGGTGAAAAGCATGGAGGAACTGCTGGATTTATACGCCGACCAGCTGCGGATTTACGCCGAGGCCCTGGCAGAATCCTACGGAAAACCGGCCAAGGAGTGCGTGCTCTATTCCTTCCGGCTGGGGGCATCTATCTCCTTCCCGCCCGGCCTTGTATAAGACAAGGGAAAGCCGCCGGAAAAAGACCTTTCCGGCGGCATTTTCGCCTTGCCAAATGCTTCCGACTGCCTTATAATGAAGAAAAACAATTTATAAACGAGGTGCTTTTCACATGTTGCTGCAAAAAAATGATGTGATTCTCTTTCAGGGAGACAGCGTGACCGACTGCGGCCGCGCCCGGGATAATTTTTATGACCTGGGAGTCGGTTATCCGCTTATTGTTTCCTCTCTTTTGTTCCATAAACTGGCCGACTACAACCTGACCTTCATCAACCGGGCGGTCAGCGGCGACCGCACCACCGAGATGATGGCCCGCTGGGAGGAAGATTGCCTGAAGCTTGACCCCAAGCCCACGGTGGTATCTATTCTTATCGGTATCAACGACGTCTGGCGCAGATACGATTCCGATCGGCCTACCTCTGTGGATACCTTTTATACCCAGTACCGTTCCATGCTCCAGTCGGTGAAGGATACCTTCGGCGCCCGGCTGATGCTGCTGGAGCCCTTTGTGCTGCCCAACCCGGAAGACCGGAAGGCCTGGCGGGAGGATTTGGATCCCAAGCTGCAGGCCGTGCGGGAGCTGGCCCGGGAGTTCGAGGCTACCCTGGTGCCCCTGGACGGCGCCTTTGCCGCGGCCTATGTCAAGCGCCCCGGCACCTATTATTCGGCCGACGGCGTGCATCCGTCCTACGCCGGACACGGCCTCATCGCCAGCGAATGGTGCCGGGCTGCCGGTATCCAGCTGTAGGCTTTAAGGGAACCTTACAGAAGGACCCCGAATAAAATATAAAAGAGGTGTATGGTCATGCCCTGGTGCCCCAAATGCAAATCCGAATATCGGGAAGGATTTACGGTCTGTGCAGACTGCGGCGTCGAGCTGGTGGAGAATCTGCCGGAGGAAAAGGAAGCGCCGGCCGGCTTTGTCTGCCGGAATGTGGAAATAGGCGTGGATCCCTTTGCCGGCGGGCAGTTTACCGAGGAGGAGCAGCCGGTTTTCCTGGTGGGCGTTGAGGATGCGGAGGAGACGGCGCGGCTGTGCGAATTGCTGGATTCCTGCCATATCCCCAATTTCCCCATTCACCGGGTGGAGCCGGCGGAGGGCGAAGCCGCAGATTCCGAAGAAGATGCGGGAGAATTTCCGGATTATGTGGAAATTGCCGTGGACAGCCTGCCCGAAGATATGGACGATCTGGACGGGGAAGAAGAGGACGACAGCTGGTACGATGAAATGATGGCGGAGGAAGCACCGTCTTACGAAATCCACGTACCTACCTACCTGTTTGACCGTGCCCTGACCCTTCTGGAGGAGGACGAGGCCAATATGGCGGCGGCCCAGCCGGAAACCGAGGCCGAGGACGGCGACATGGCGGCGGAAGAGGCCGGGTCTGCGCCGGAAGAGAGCGAAGAAGAGGCCGATTGGTAAAGTGCCGACGCGGTTTATATGCGTGCAATGTGGAAGAGCCGCCGCAGACGCGGCGGCTTTCTTGATGCGGCTGTACGGCGATGCTTGTATTTCATCCTGCCGGCGGCCGTGTATCGGCCTGCCGACAGCCCTGCACACTTTGAAAGGAGCATACCATGCCTGTAACGGATGTTGAGATTGCCTATACCCTTTGCCCGGCCGAAAAGCGCAAATCCGTGGCGGCGGTGGTGGTGGCCGCCGGAAGTTCTACCCGTATGGGCGGGCTTTCCAAGCAGTTCTTGCCCCTGTGCGGCGTACCGGTGCTGGCCCGCTCCTTACTGGCCTTCCAAGGACACGAACGGGTGAACCGGATTATAGCCGTCTGCCGGCAGGAGGATATAGCGGATGTGCAGAAGCTTGTCCGCCAATACGAAATCACCAAGCTGTGCGATATTGTGCCGGGGGGCGCCACCCGGGCGGAATCGGTGCAGAAGGGGCTGGCCCTCTGCCGGGAAGAGCTGGTAGCCATCCACGACGGCGCCCGGCCGCTGGTTTCGGCGGCTGTAATCGACCGGGTGCTGGAGGCGG
Source organism: Candidatus Howiella intestinavium (assembly GCA_904420585.1). Taxonomy (GTDB): domain Bacteria; phylum Bacillota; class Clostridia; order Oscillospirales; family Acutalibacteraceae; genus Howiella; species Howiella intestinavium. Next base: position 10,027 of record CAJFVX010000020.1, read on the forward strand.
CCGAGCTTTACGGTGCGGCGGCCTGCGCCGTGCCGGTCAAGGATACGGTCAAGCAGACCGATCCCTGCGGTAAAATCCTTTCCACCCCCGACCGGGCCTCCCTGCGCCTGGTGCAGACCCCCCAGGCCTTTTCCCTGGAACTCTACCGGCAGGCCGCCGTAGATTTAGGGGATGCCCTTTCCGGCCTGACCGACGACTGCGCCGTTCTGGAGGCGGCCGGCCACCCAGTCTATCTGGTGCCGGGGGACTACGCCAATATTAAAATTACCACGCCGGAGGATATGGCCCTGGCCGAAGCCCTTTTCCTGTATGGCCGCTCCCACCCCGGCGAAAAGGAGGCGGGCCAATGAGAATCGGCCACGGATACGACGTCCACCGGCTGACAGCCGGCCGGAAGCTGATTTTGGGGGGCGTATGCATCCCCTATGAGAAGGGCCTTTTGGGGCATTCGGACGCCGACGTCCTGCTCCACGCCGTCAGCGACGCCCTGTTGGGCGCGGCGGGCCTGGGGGACATCGGCCTGCATTTTCCCGACAGCGACCCAGCCTATAAAGGGGCGGACAGCCGGGAGCTGCTGCGGCAGGTAAGAAAGCTGTTGGAGGAAAAGGGCTACCGTGTTGTGAACATCGACGCCACGGTTTTGGCCCAGGCCCCCAAACTGCGCCCCTACATCCCGGCTATGGCCGCCAACATCGCCGCCGACTGCCGGATGCCCCAGGAGGATGTAAATGTCAAAGCCACCACCGAGGAGGGGCTTGGCTTTACCGGGGCGGGGGAGGGCATCGCCGCCCACGCGGTCTGTTTGTTGGAGAAAGACTGTTAAAGCATCCAAACTATGCGCATGCCCAGCAGCAGGAGCACCCCGGGAATACCGGCGGCTGCGGAGCAGAGGGCGGTCCAGGGGTTCAGGGGCAGCCCCACGCCGGATAATGGCTCTGTAAAATGGATAATCAGCAGGGCGATAAGCCCGATGGCCGCCGAAAGCAGCAGATTGCGCAGGGGCTTTTTGGTGCGCACCAGAAAGACAAAGGCGGTGAGTGCGTACAGGCAGCCGCCGATGATCATGCAGATTTTCAGGATGGACATAGTTCGGCCTCCTTATGGCAAGGGATTGTCCCTTTCACTTAGTCCATCATATGGCCCCGCGTCTGCAAATATAACCGAAAAATCCAGCCGGAACAGGCTGCCTTCATCAACTTATACACACCCGGACCGAACAAATAGACAAAATTTGGAGGTTATTTTGGTTGACATTCCATAAAAGATATTGTAAGATAGGCATGTAAAGCGATAGCATCAAATTACAGTAACTTTAAGGAGGGATGTGCAATGGGACGCGTAATGCAAATGCATGACATCGACATTGCCGATTTCATCAAAACACTGGATTCTTGTAAAGGCGACGTATATCTGGAGACTTCTGAAGGCGATGTGCTGAACTTAAAGTCCAAGCTGTGCCAGATGGCTGGTATCGCCAACATTCTGCAGGGCGCCGTCATTGCAGAAGCCACCATCCGCTGCTCGAATCCCGAGGACGAGAGCCTGCTGTTCCGGTTCAACCTGTACAGGGAAGTACCCGACGGCAAGAAGTAAGAGCGGCAGGGGTCAATCCCCTGGCAACCCGTGTGATATCCGTCCTGCGGCCCAGGGCGGTGGATGAATAAAACCATTGGCTGGCCCCGTTTTCGGACGGGGCTGGCTTTTTGCCGTTATGCATTGGGTGAATACGGGAAGTTTTCTAAAATGGATGGAAGGAGAGGCAAAGGCGTGCAGAATGATTTTTCCAAAGGCGGCGTAGGAAAGAATATCCTCATGCAGGCCATCCCTCTGACCATCGCCCAGTTTATCCAGCTGCTCTACAATATTGTGGACCGGATATACATAGGCCATCTGCCGGGCAGCGACGGCCTGGCCCTCACGGGCATCGGCCTGATTTTTCCCATTGTGACGCTGGTGCAGGCCTTTACCAACCTGTTCGGCATGGGCGGCGCCCCCCTCTGCTCCATCGCCCGGGGGGCGGGGAAGAAGGAAGAGGCCGAAAAAATTCTGGGGAATACCGCAACGCTCCTCTTCTTCTCCTCCTTTTTGATTATGGGGGTCTGCTATCTTTTCAAGCGCCCCATCCTCTATGCCTTCGGCGCCAGCGATGCCACCTACGTCTACGCCGACCAGTATCTGACTATATACCTGGCCGGTACGGTTTTCTCCATGCTGGGGACAGGGCTCAATTACTTTATCAATTCCCAGGGCTTTCCCAAAATCGGCATGCTTACCACCCTTTTGGGGGCGCTGCTGAATATCATCCTGGATCCCATCTTTATTTTCGGATTGAACATGGGCGTACGGGGCGCGGCGCTGGCCACGGTTATCTCCCAGGGAGCGTCGGCTGTATGGGTGCTGAAGTTCCTGACGGGGAAAAAGGCCATTCTCACCATCAAACGGCCCTGCCTAAAGCTGGAAAGAAGGCTGGTGGGCCGCATAACCGGCCTTGGCCTGTCCGGCTTCATCATGTCGGGTACCAACGCCCTTGTGCAGATAGCCTGCAACGTCTCCCTGCGGGCCTATGGCGGGGATTTGTATATCGGCATCATGACCATCTTAAACTCGGTGCGGGAGGTGCTGAGCCTGCCGGTCATGGGCATCACCAACGGTGCCCAGCCGGTTTTGGGGTACAATTACGGCGCAAGGGAATACAGGCGGGTGCGCAAGGGCATCCTCTTTACGACCCTCATCGGCGGGATTTACTCGGCGGCGGCCTGGCTGGCCGTGGTTTTGTTCCCCGATGTGTTCATCCGGCTGTTCAGCGACCATGCGGATATGCTGGCGGCCGGCCGGGAGGCCATGCAGCTGTATTTCTTCGGCTTTGTGCTGATGGTCTTCCAGTTTGCGGGGCAGTCCACCTTTGTGGCCCTGGGAAAATCCAAATTCGCCATTTTCTTTTCCCTCTTCCGCAAGGTTATCATCGTGGTGCCCCTGACCTTCCTGCTGCCCGCCATAGGCGGGCTGGGGGTGGACGGCGTCTTTATCGCCGAGCCCATCTCCAACGCCGTGGGCGGCATTGCCAGTTTTACCACCATGATGCTGACCGTCTGGCGGAAGCTGGGGAAAATGGAGACGCAATCTCTCCCGGCGGCGGAAGCAGAAGAGACGACGGGGGAAAATGTGCCGGCCGCCCCTTGACAAGCCGGCTGTACTTGTGTTACCATGCATACAAACCCCCATCGGCAGAGACGGGAAGAAGTAAGCCGGAGGCATCTTTGCAGAGAGCGCTTGGTTGGTGAAAAAGCGTAAAGAGGGCCGGCCCAAATACATCCCTGAGCCGCAGAGCTGAAGGAAGAGTAGGTTCTGCCGGGCGCGCCCGTTACAGCGCAGGGTATTCCGAGGATACCCGGTAAGGCCGTTTTCCGTGAGGATGCGGCAAATAGAGGTGGTACCGCGAAAGTTTCGCCCTCTGCTGGATGCAGGGGGCTTTTATTATTTTACAAAGGAGAAAGAGCGATGACCCTGTTTGAAGAACTCAAAGCCCGCAACCTGGTGGCCCAGACCACCGATGAGGAGCAGGTCCGCAAGCTGCTGGACGAAGGGGAATGCACCTTCTACATCGGCTTTGACCCCACGGCCGACAGCCTGCATGTAGGCCACTTTGTGGCCATGGTCGTCATGTCCCATATGCAGCGGCACGGCCATCATCCCATCGCCCTGTTTGGGGGCGGCACCGGCATGATTGGCGACCCTTCGGGCAAAACCGATATGCGCAAAATGCTCACCAAAGAAACCATCGCCCACAATATCGACTGTTTTGTAAAGCAGATGTCCCGGCTCATTGACTTCGGCGAGGGCAAGGCCCGGATGGTCAACAACGGCGACTGGCTGTTAAATCTTAACTACATCGATTTCCTCCGGGAGGTGGGCGTGCACTTCTCGGTCAACCGGATGCTGGCCGCCGAATGCTACAAGCAGCGGCTGGAGCGGGGGCTCTCCTTCTTTGAGCTGAACTATATGCTCATGCAGAGCTACGATTTCTACATGCTCAACAAGATGTACGGCTGCAACCTGGAACTGGGCGGGGACGACCAGTGGAGCAACATCATCGGCGGCGTGGAACTGCTGCGCCGCAAGGAGGACAAAAAGGCCTATGGCATGACCTTTAACCTCCTGCTGACCAGCGAGGGCAAAAAGATGGGCAAGACCGAGAACGGCGCGGTCTGGCTGGATCCCGAGAAGACCTCCCCCTACGATTTCTACCAGTACTGGCGGAATGTGGACGACGCGGACGTCATCAACTGCATGCGGATGCTGACCTTTGTGCCGCTGGAGGAAATCGAGGCCTACGCCAAGCTGGAAGGCAGCGCCTTAAATCCCGTCAAGGAGCGGCTGGCCTACGAGCTGACCCTTCTCATCCACGGCAAGGAGGAGGCCGAGAAGGCCCAGAATGCCGCCCGGGCCCTCTTCGGCGGCGGAAAGGACGCGGCAGACATGCCGGCCACCGTCCTGGCGGAAGAAGACCTGATCGATGGCTCCATCGGCTTGCTGGACGCCATGGTCAAGTGCGGCCTGGCCCCCTCCAAAGGCGAGGCCCGGCGGCTGGTACAGCAGGGCGGCGTATCGGTGGACGATGAAAAAGTCACCGACATCGCTTTCCGCATCCCCGCTGAAAAGCTGACGGCCGGCGCGGTTATCCGCAAGGGGAAAAAGGTGTATCATAAAATCTCCATTTAAATAGCAGTGATAGAAATTAGGGAGCAGGTGTATACCTGCTCCCGCTTTTTACCCGGCGGCCTGCACAAATCAGCTGCCGGCGTTTTTACCTGAGAATATGACGGGCCACCGGATGGTGCGGCAGGTATAATAAAATAAATAAAAGACAGGAGGGAAAATTTATGCGCAAAAGATATGGCATACGGGGCCTACTGAGCTGTGGGCTGGCCCTGACCATGGCGGCGTCGGTTCTTGTCCCGGCGCCGGGCGCTGCGGCGGCCGAGGAACCGCAGGTATGGTTTGACACTTCCTTTGAATCGGGGGATGCTCAGATGCTGGAATCCAGGCTGGACGGTCAGGCCTACAATGTGGAGGAAGTGGCCGACGTAGGCCGGATGGAGGGAGATGTGACCAACCTCGTCCGCTCGGATACCCTGTCGGGCAGCGCCGATTATATCCCTGAAGAGGGAAAACAAAATCTTTTCGATTACAATACCGGCAGCAAATTCCTGACGGCTATGCAGCCTTCGGCCGACCAGCCGGTAGAGGTTATCCTCCAGTTGGAGCAGGCCAAAGCCGTACGTGCCTATGTCATTGCGTCGGGCGCAGATGAGCCCTCCCGGGATCCGGCAGCCTGGACCCTCTACGGCTCGGCCGACGGCGGCATGTGGACGCCTCTGGACAGCCGCACGGGCATAACCTTTTCCGCCCGAAAGGAAAGCAAGACCTTTTCCTTTGCCAATGATACGGCGTATACCTATTACAAGCTTTCCATCACGGCCAACGCCGGCGCGCCTATGACCCAGCTGTCCGAGCTGCAGCTTTCCACCCTGGCCCAGGCCGAGGCGGAGGAACTGACCGGCCTTGTGGATCTGGACAGCCTTGCGGGCAGCGAGGACTTCCTGCCCGAAGAGGGCAAGCGGATGCTTTTTGACCACAATACCTATACAAAATTTCTCACCGACGCCGCTCCCTCTGCCGACGCGCCTGTGACGGTATCCTTCCGCCTGACGGAGCCGGCGGCCGTAGCCAGCTATCTGCTGGCAGCTGGTCCGGACGAACTGGGACGCAACCCCAAATCCTGGACGCTGGAGGGCTCACAGGACGGAAATGACTGGCAGGTTCTGAACGAACAGACGGGTATTGTCTTCCAGTCCGAACAGGAGATCCGCCGGTTTGAGACCGAGAACCGGACGGCCTATACCTATTATCGCTTGGTCATCACCGAAAACAATGGGGAACCCATGACCCAGTTCTCGGAACTGCAGCTTTTTGCCGCACCCGAGACTTCCGGCCCGACCGAACCCACGGAACCGGCGGCAAAGGAGCCGGAACCCTTCGATTTGACCAGCCTTATCCAGCCCGATTCCATCGAGGCCTCCCCGGCTGTCAGCGATGGGGAGGGGATAGCTAAGCTGTTTGACTACAATACCGACAGCAAATATGTCAGCACGGCCGCGCCGACGGCCGATCAACCGATTTTCGTCCAGTTTGCCCTGCAGGAGGCCTGTGCTGTTACCGGATATGCCCTGGGCGCAGCCAATGACGAACCCACCCGGGACCCGGCAGACTGGACCCTTTACGGCTCGGCCGACGGGCAGGAATGGACGCCCTTGGACAGCCGCTCGGGGGAAACCTTCTCTGGACGGCAGGAGATGCGGAAATTTACCCTGGGGGAATCCGAACCCTACCGGTATTTCCGGCTGGAGGTTACGGCCAATGCCGGCGCGCCGTTGCTCCAGTTTTCCGAACTGCGCCTGACGGGGCTGCTTCCCGGCTGCGCCACCCCTTATATCCTGATGGATTCGCTGGACGGCAGCGAGGATGTCAGCGCAACCGAGGGAAAGCGGCAGCTGTTTGATTACAATACCGAAAGTAAATTTGTCACCCGCACCGTACCGGCTGCCGACGCCCCGGTATACGTTTCCCTTGCGCTGGAGCAGCCCTTCCGCATAACGGGGTATATCCTGGGTTCGGGTGCCGATGAACCCACCCGGGACCCGGTGGCCTGGACCCTCTACGGTTCGGCCAACGGGCGGGAATGGACGCCTCTGGACAGCCGTTCAGGCGTAGCCTTCTCCGCCCGGCAGGAGAACAAAAGCTTCTTCTTTTCCAATGAGACGGCCTACAGCTACTATAAGCTGGAGATAACCGCCATCAACGGCGGGGACATCACCCAGCTGTCCGAATGGCAGCTGATGGGCGAGATGGAGGAGAGGGAAGAACTGCCGGCTTCTCCCATGAAGACCCGGAAGAGCCGGGGCCCCTCCAGCTCCTTCAATACCCTCACCTCCACCGGCTGGACCGGCTGGAGCGCCCTGGAGGTCATGGGCCGGCATACGGGGACGGGGGAGGCCTGGTGCTATAACGTCCTGTACGATAATCTCTCCATCCCGGTGACGGCCAACACCAACCTGCGGTATGTCTTCTTCCCGGCCCTCTACGATCCGGATGTCTATGACTACAATTATACCTCCCAGCACATGGCCATTGATTTAAAGTTTACCGACGGCACCTACCTCCACGACCTGGGGGCGGTAGACCAGAACGGCAGTCCCGTGACGCCCCAGGGCCAGGGGGAGGCCGGCATCCTGGCCTATATGCAGTGGAACGATGTGCAGAGCAACATCGGCGCCGTGGCCGCCGGCAAGACCATCCAGCAAATCCTGGTGGGCTACCAGAAGGCCGACAACCCGGATGGGGATACGGTTTTCCTGGGTTACTTCGACGACATCACCATCGAGGATAAGGCGCCGGTGGTCTATGAGCACCTTTCGGATTATGTAAATATCCTGCGGGGCACCAACAACACCCTGACCTATTCCCGGGGCATCACCACCCCGCTGGTAACCATGCCCCATGGCTTTAACGCCTATTCGCCGGTGACCGAATCCAACAGCACCCTGCCGTACTCCTACCAGCTGGCGGGGAACAAGACCAAGCTGCGCCACATGTCCATCGAGCACGCCGCCTCGCCCTGGCTGGGGGACTACGGCACCTGGCAGTTTATGCCCAACACGGACATTTCCTACGACCTGGTGGAAACCGGCGAAGACATCGGCGCCGACCGCCGGGCGGCCGATTTCACCCACGAGAAGGAGGAGGCCAAGGCCCACTATTACAGCGTGGAGTTCGAGCCCGGCTCGGCGGCCTCCGGGGTGCGCATGGAGGTGACCCCCACCTCCCACGCCATGTATGCCCGCTTTACCTTCCCGGAGGACAGCGCCAACCGCAACCTGATTTTCGACTGCGAGCGGGCAGACGGCGGCCTTACCTTCCACGGCGACGGCAGCTTTACCGCCTATTCCGATCATGTCTACGGGCAGGGGAGCAGCAACCCCAACGCGGCCAACGGCGCCACCCGCATGTACATTTACGGCGTCATTGACCAGACGTATGACGCGGCCAAGACGGTGGACGGCAAGCAGGGAATCGTATCCTTCCCGGCGGGTACCGGCACCGTGACCATGAAGCTGGCCACCTCCTTTATCAGCGAGGAGCAGGCCAAAAAGAATCTTTCCCTGGAAATCGGGGAAGAGGATGACTTTGACGACGTATGCAGCCGGGCCCAGGAGACCTGGGACGAGCAGCTGGGTATTGTGGAGGTGGAAGGGGCTACCTTCGACCAGTTGACCACCCTGTATTCCAGTCTCTACCGCCTGTTCGCCTATCCCACCCTCTACGCTGAAAACGCCGGGGACAACGCCCGGGAGCATTGGGTCTACTCCAGTCCCTACGCCGGCAGCCTGACCGAACCTGCGGTCCGGGAAGGCAAGATGTACACCATCAACGGCTTCTGGGATACCTATCGGGCGGCCTGGCCGGCCTATTCGCTGCTGACCCCCTCCATGGCCGGGGAAATGCTGGACGGCATGCTGGAGCACTATAAGGACGGGGGCTGGATATCCCGCTGGGTGGCTGCCGGGGCTATCAACTGTATGGTGGGCAGCCTGGCCGACGCCGTCTTCGGAGACGCCATGGTCAAGGGAATTGACTTCGACTATGAAAGCGCCTTTGATGCCGCCCTTAAAAACAGCGCCGTGGTGCCCGACGACCTGAACCGGGGCGGCCGGATTGAAACCGCCACCGACATCTTCCGGGGCTATACCTCCACGGCTGTCCACGAGGGCTTCTCCTGGGGCATGGAGGACACCATCTGCGACTACAACATCTATCGGATGGCCCAGCTGCTGGGCAAGATCGACGAGGCGGCTTACTACAAAAACCGGGCTTTAAATTATGTAAACTACTACAATGCCGATTTGGGCTGGTACATGGCGCGCAATACCGACGGCAGCTTCCGGTATACCGACGCGGAAACCTTCGACCCCAGCGCCTGGCATGAGAAATCCAACTGGGACTACTGCGAGACCAACGCCTGGAATATGATTTTCTCGGCCGTGCAGGATGTGCAGGGTATGATCAATCTGTACGGCGGGGAAGAGGCGGCCCTGGAGCGTCTGGACGCCCTCTTTGCGGCCGACCTGGAGGGCCAGGACGTAGGCATGCGGGAAATGCGGGAGGTCCGCCTGGGTCAGTACAACCACACCAACGAGCCGTCCCTGCATCTTTCCTACATGTATGCCTACCTGGGCCAGCCCTATAAGACCCAGGAAATTGTGCGGGATGTGCTGTCCCGGTGCTATGCGGGCAGCAGCATCGGCCAGGGGTATCTGGGGGATGAGGACAACGGCGGCATGTCCGGCTGGTATGTCTTCAGCGCCCTGGGCTTCTATCCTGCCAGCGTGGGGACAGGGGAATACATCATCGGATCGCCCCTGTTCACCAAGGCCACCATCCATCTGGAAAACGGGGAGGATTTGGTTATCAGCGCTCCCGAGAACAGCCGGGATAACGTCTATATCCAGAGCGTGCAGTGGAATGGGGAAGCCTACGATAAGACCTATTTCACCCATGATATGCTGTCCGGCGGCGGGGAAATCCTCTTTGAAATGGGCCCTGCGCCCTCGGACTGGGGCACCGGTGCAGACGCCCGTCCCAGCTCCCTGACCCAAGGAGAGGCCTCCCCCGCGCCCATGGCCGACGCGGTGCCGGCCGGCGTGGCAACCGGGGAAGAGCTGGACGCCAGCCGGGGTACGGCCATGGCGGCTGGGACGAGTGCAGAAAATCTGTCCGCCCTGTTCGATAACACCAGCGATACGGTTACGGAAATCACCGGCCGGGGCAAGGAAGTCCTCTTCTATACCCCTCAGCCTTATACGGTATCCATCTACACCCTGACCGCCGGCACGGATGAAACCCTGGCGCCCACCGCCTTTACCCTCTACGGCTCCACCGATGGGCGCACCTGGGTAGAGTTGGATTCCCGCACAGAAGAAACCTTCCGGTGGAAGAAGTATACCCGCCCCTTCGCGGTAGCCGAGGAAAAACAGGGCGCCTACAGCTATTACAGGCTGGCCTTTGATGACACGGAGGACATCCAGCTGGCTGAAATTGAACTGTTAGGCTATGCGGCCGACAACACGGAGAGTATACTGGAATCGGCCCGTGACGCCGTGGAAACCGCTCTGGAGAGCCTGTCCGTTTCCAACGATACCGTCGAGGCGGATATCCTGGAGGCCGTGGAGACCGCCCTTTCTGACACCGGAGTGCAGGCGGCGGTGACCGGGTTTGAGAAGATCCTGGCCACCGAAACGGCCGCCGGTTCCATTGCGGCAGAAGTAACCCTGACGCTGAACGGAAAATCCATCCAGGTTACGGCCAATCTTGTCATTGACAAGCTGACACCGTCCATTGTCAAGGGAGATCTGACGGGCGACGGCAGCGTAACCATCGAGGATGTCATGGCCGCCTGCCGAATCCTAGCCCGGAAGAATACTGGAAATGATCCTACGGGCGATGAATTGGCCCGCGGCGACCTGACGGGGGATGGCAGCATCCAAATAGATGACATCATGAGCATTTGCAGAATTTTAGCCCGAAAGAATTGAACTCTGTCCTCCCGCGCTTTTTTCTTGAAAAAGCGCGGGAGGACAATTTTGTTTGGATAACCGGCAGGGATTATTCGCTTTTTCCCTCTTTGCCTGCCGCTGTTCCGTCGGCGCCCGCCTTTTCCGTATTGCCGCCTATTTTGGAAGTGAGTTTGCTGGTAAGAGCCTTCAGGTAATCGCTTCCCCGGCTGACCAGCAGGCCGGTGAGAACCTGGCCTACATACGGCCATTCTACCGGTACGCCCACCATGGCGAAGAGATCCGTATGGGTGCCGATGCAGAGGGCTACGCCAAAGACAATATCCACCAAGGAATTCCAGGGGATTTTCTTGGTTTTGATGATTTCCTGTCCCCACCAGGAGATACCCTCCACGATGACTGCCAGAAAAAGGATGCCGAAAAATTCCATATTCTTATCCCTTCAGTTCCCTGCGGGTGTTGGGGCCGACGATGCCGTCTACCCCAAGGCCCCTGTCCTTCTGGAAGGAGCGGACGGTGGCGTCGGTATCCGCGCCGAAAATGCCGTCCTC
>CAJFVX010000021.1 GCA_904420585.1 Candidatus Howiella intestinavium
AGGCGCATAAGCCTGAAGCACAGCCCATAAACCAACCGGGCCGCCCCCTTTCCCGTATGGGAAGGGGGGCGGCCTTTTCTGTGGGCGGGTTGTTTTTGCGCAGGTGTGCTTTCTGGCCCGCTTGTGAAGAGGGCCTCTCTTAGGCGGACTTCAGAAGAAGGGCTTTGTTTTATATATCCTCTGGAAACGGCCTTTATCCTGTGGAATACAGCCCCATATAGCCCCGTATAAAGAAAATCAGCCAAGACGGCGTTTCTGCCGTCTTGGCTGGCGCTCGGAAGCGAAGTTGCCCGGCCTTTCGATTTTTGCCGGGAAAGTGCGGGAGATGGATTGGCAGGTCCATTCTATGGCTTATTCGCAGATAACTCGGCCTGCACAGGTCTAAAGCGTATCTGCAATGGGCCTTACAGGTCGATTCCCTTTAGAATTCTGGCGGGGACGCCGCCCACAACCGTGTTGGGCGGTACGTCCCGGCATACCACAGCCCCTGCGGCCACCACAGCGCCGTCGCCGATATGGACGCCGGGCAGCAGGGTGGCGTTGGAACCGATCCAAACGTTTTTGCCGATGCGGATGGCGGCGGGTATCATATCACCCCGCCGGTTGGGATCCAGATTGTGGTTCAGGGTGGCCAGGACCACATTGTGGCCGATGAGCACACCGTCGCCGATGTCGATGCCCCCCTGGTCCTGGAATTTGCAGCCCATATTGATAAAGACATGTTTCCCCACCCTGATATTTTTTCCGCAGTCGGTGTAGAAGGGTGGGAAAAGGGTAAAGGAATCATCCACCGGCTTGCCGATGATTTGGGAAAAAAGCCCCCGTATTTCTTCCGGCGTGTGGTAGCCCTGGTTTAATACAGCCGTCAGCTGCAAAGCTTCCTGGGAGACCCCGTGCATAAACTGATGCGCCGGCGAGCCGGCCTCCACTGGCCGGCCGGTCCGCAGATGGCCTAAATATTCTTCCAAATCCATGGCCACGCTCCCTTACCGATAGGATTTTTCCAGGATTTCCACGCAGCCCTCTTTAGGCAGCTCGCAGGGATTGGCCAGGAAGAGCCCGCCCATGGTTTCCCGGGCGTTGTCGGCGATGGCGCCGAACTCTTCTGGCGTAAAGCCGTAGTCGCTCATCTTCAGCCCGTCCACGCCGCAGGCCTTCTGCAGGTTTACAAGGGCGGTGATGAAGTCCTCCGGCCGGCTGGCCTCCGGCATGCCCATGGCCCTGGCCATCTTGATAAACCGGTCGTCACAGGCGTGGCGCTCTATAAAGTAGGTATAGAAGGCCCTGGAAATCATAATCAACCCGGCGCCGTGGGGCAGGTCGTGGTGGAAGGCGCTCATGGCGTGCTCAATGGAATGCTCGGCGGTGGTGCTGCAGACCGTCATCACAATGCCGGACAGGGTGTTGGCAAAGGCCACATGCTCCCGGGCTTCCATATCGTTTCCATCCTTTACGGCCCGGGGCAGGTACCTGGCCACGTTTTCGATGGCCGTCAGGGCGTACATGTCGCTGAGGAGGCTGTGCTGGTTGGAGATGTAGCACTCGGTGGAATGGAAGAGGGCGTCAAAGCCCTGGTAGGCCGTAAAGGCCGGCGGCACCGTGGTCATCAGGGCGGGGTCCACGATGGAAAGGGTGGGGAAGAGCTCATCCCAGCCGCCAAAGCCGATTTTTTCGTTCCGCTCATCGTGGCTGATAACCCCCCACTGGTCGGCCTCGGAGCCGGTGCCCGCCGTGGTGGTGATGCAGACAAGGGGCAGAGGCTTCTGCTGCATGGGCATTCCCTTGCCGCTGCCGCCTGCGATATAATCCCACAAATCCCCCGGATTGGTGGCCATAAAGGCCATGGCCTTGGCCGCGTCCATGACGCTGCCGCCCCCCAGGGCCAGGATAAAGTCGCAGCCCTCCTGTTTGGCAAAGGCGGCGCCGGCCATCACCGTGGACTTTAAGGGATTGGCCTCCACCCGGTTAAAGAGGGCGGACTCCACCCCGGCCGCCCGCAGCTGCTCCACCGTTTTGTCATAGGCGCCGTTGCGGAATACCGACCGGCCCCCTGTGGTTACAATCATAGCCTTTTTCCCCGGCAGGCTGCGGGCAGACAGGGTATCCAGGGCATCCGCTCCGAATACGATGCGGGTAGGCATATACAGTTCAAAACCCATTGTAAAATCCTCCTTCAGATGGCTGTCTTTTTGTCGGCAGGCCCTTTGCCTGCCCCGTAAATAGTATAGCGCAGGAAAAGGCAATAGCAAATATTTATAAATTATAGCTTATCATAGTTGACGGGAATAGATTTGGCCGTTACAATGAGAAAGAGGGGAGGAGACAAATGGAACTGCGTGTATTACGGTACTTCCTGGCCGTGGCCCGGGAGGAGAATATAACGGCGGCCGCCCAGACCCTGCATGTGACCCAACCCACCCTGTCCAAGCAGCTGATGGACTTGGAAGGGGAGTTCGGCAAGAAGCTTTTCAACCGGGGCAAGCGGAAAATCACCCTGACCGAAGACGGTATGCTGCTGCGCAAGCGGGCCCAGGAGCTCATAGACCTGGCCGACCGGACGGAGGCCGAACTGCGGGCCTCTGATGAGACGGTGACGGGAGAGGTCTGCATCGGTGCCGGGGAGACCCGGGGCGTCCGGCTGCTGGCCGGCGCGGTGGAGGAACTGCGGGGACGGTATCCCGGCATCCGCTATTCCCTTTTCAGCGGGAACGGGGAGGATGTGGCCGAGCGGCTGGACAAGGGGCTGCTGGATTTCGGCCTGTTTGTGGGCAATACCGATTTTAAAAAGTACGATTATCTCAAGCTGCCGGTATCGGACGCCTGGGGCCTGATTCTGCGGAAGGATTCCCCCCTGGCGGCCCAGGCGGACATCCGGCCGGCGGATATCCGGGAAATCCCCCTGCTCTGTTCCCGGCAGGCCCTTATCCGAAACGAGCTTTCGGGGTGGCTGGGCTATGCCTTTGAGCAGCTGCATATTGTGGCGACCTATAATCTGGTATACAATGCCTCCCTGTTTGTAGAGGCGGGCATCGGCGCGGCCATCTGCATAGAGGGGCTGGTGAACACCACCGGGGACAGCCCCTTGTGCTTCCGTCCCTTCCGGCCCCGGATTGCGGCCGAACTGACCTTGGCCTGGAAAAAGTACCAGCTGCTGACCAAGGCCCAGGAAAAATTCCTGGAGGCGGTGCAGCGGCGGGCCGGTGCATACGCCGGCCGGGATGCCTGATATAGCTGCTTTGCAGGGCGGGGAATTTACTGACTTTTTACTGACTTACTGGCGGCAAAGCCTGCGGAATGGCCGTCAAACCAGTCCGGCGTGCAATTTGCGTGCCGAAGATGTGGGCGGGGCCGTATTCCCGGCTTGACAATCCCCATGGGGTATGCTTTACTAAAACCAGTATTTTACCGGGTGATTCTAAAGTGACGAAGGAGATATGAGTATGGCGGTCGTAATGAAACAATATCGGACATATAAATGTGCAAGCTGTTCCCAGAAAACGAAAACCGAGCGCGTAACCGAGGGGTACACCTTTGGCAATCCCTTTTATACCTGTCCCCACTGCGGGGCGCTGAATTACGACCCTTATATTACGGAACCGGCGCTGCTTTCCCCGAAAAAGCTCCTTAAGGATTCCAGAAACAGCCTGAATACCATGCTGTTTTTACTGTATATGCCCTGCGGCCTTTTTGCATTTTTGGCGCTTTCCTTTGCGTTTGAGAATTTTTTGTGGAGTCTGCTGATTGTAGGCCCGATTCTCGCCCTTTTAACTATCCTGATTTTACTGAAAAAGAGAAAGCTGGATATTTCCAAATACAAAGACCTGCTTGACGAATCCATGAAGCGGTTGAACAGTTCCGCCGATTATGCCCAGGCGGTCATAAAGCTGCAGGGCATGGATGCCGATTCGGTCTATCAGGCGTCCATGCAGCAAATGGAATAGCTGCCATATTTGTGATAAGAAAAAAGCTGCATTTTGTTTTCAAAATGCAGCTTTTTTGCCTGGAACAGAGCGGCAGCCTGCCGCTGCAAGGGGGAGATAAAAAGATCCGCTCACAGTCGAGCCATACAACAAAAAAGCAGCCGGCAACCCATTACGAATTGCCGACCGCAGGTCTGGCGGAGAAGGAGGGATTCGAACCCTCGAGACGTGTTTGGCGTCTACACGATTTCCAGTCGTGCGCCCTCGACCAAGCTAGGCGACTTCTCCATACCTATAAAACTTGAGACTTATGTATTATATCGGATATTTCCGTAAAAATCAAGTCCTAATTTCATTTTTTCCGGCTGTGGGCGGGATATGTATGCCGGTCGGCCAAAGCCCGCCTCCAAAAGGCGGGATTTAGCCTTTGCAAATGGTCTTTTGCTTATGATAACGCGGCGGGCGGGCCGGGTAAAGCTATTTTTCCTGCGGGGCCTCCTTTTCCCGGTGGAGCTGCCGCAGCCGGGCCTCGGCGGCGGCCATATTCTGCTCGTACCGGTCGATTTTTTCATCCAGCAGCACAAGGGAGGCCTGTATCTCGGCCATATGCCGGGCCAGCCGCTGCCGCTGTTCCACCAGCAGGGCCTTGCGGGCCTCCAGGGCGGCGTCCCCCTGTTGGAAAAGGGAGACGTATTCGGCCAGGGCCTCCACCTGTACGCCGGCCCGGCGCATACAGAGCATCAGTTCCACCCAGCCGCAGGCCTCCTCGTCGTAATCCCGGATGCCGCCGGCCGTGCGGGGGACAGGGGGGATGACCCCCATGCGCTCATAGTACCGCAGGGTGTCGGGGGAGATGCCGTATTTCTGGCTGACTTGGGATATGGTCAAAGCAAACGCCTCCTTTTTCTGTCTGCCTACCAGCATACCACTTGGAGCAGGCTCCAGGTCAATGCCCGAAAAGGCGCCGGAAAGAAAAAACCGCCCTGCGGAGGCTCCCGCAGGGCGATAGACTTACTTTTGGTCGGTTGGTTCTTCCGTTTCCGTATCCGCGGCCGCGTCCTTCTTTTTAAAGACCAGAAACCGCTGGCCGAAGTAGTTCAGCACGATAAACAGGCCCATGCCCACCAGCATGGCGATGTTTTCCTGGATGGCGGTGGAAAAGCCCTGAAGCACCCACCGGGCCAAGGGCCGGGCCAGGCCGTAGGCGATGAGGTAGCAAAGGGAGATGTTCACGATAAATTTTACAATCTGCTGCCAGGAGCGTTCCCTGTTCTGGAAGGTGAAATATTTGTTGAGAAAATAGCTGACGATGCTCCCCACAATGTAGTTGGAAGCCGAGGCGATCCAGTACCCGGTGTGGAAGACGTTGTATAGCAGGAACATGACGCCGGTGCCCACCAGGGTATTCACCACGCCCACCAGGACGAATTTCAGCGCCGTGATGTCCACTATTTTTTTGATGTTCATTTCCCCATCCCCCAATTTTACAGGTATATCCCTATAGTGTCCGGCTCATCCGGTTTTGCTGCAGGTATTTTACCCCTTTAACAGCCTGTCCATAATGGAGGGGCCGTGTTCGATGAAAAGACCCGTGGCCCCGGCCGTATCCTCGGTGAAGCAGTCCACTCCTTCCTTGGGTTGGCTCTTCTGGTAAAGCAGATAGGGCACCGGGTCGGCGGCGTGGGTGCGGGTGGACAGGGGGGTGGGATGGTCGGGCATAATGAGGATGCGGTAATCCCCGTAGGCGTCCAGTTCCTTTAAAATGGGCCCCAGGATTTTCTCGTCGATGAGCTCAATGGCCTTTATCTTGTTCTGGGCCTCCCCCCGGTGGCCGCACTCGTCGGGGGCCTCCACGTGGACATAGACCAGGTCCCGGCCCTCCCGGAACATGCGGGCGGCGGCCTCCATCTTGCCGGTGAAGTTGGTGTCCAGGTATCCCGTGGCCCCGGGCACCTCGGCTACCTCCATATTGGCAAGCTTGCCGATGCCCTTAATCAGGTCCACGGCCGACACCACCCCGGCCGACACGCCGTTTTTCTCCCTGAAATCGGGCAGGCCGGGCTTGCGGCCCTCCCCCCACAGCCAGATGGAGTTGGCCGGCCGCTTACCTTCCGCCACCCGCTTCCGGTTGACGGGGTGATCCTTTAAAATGTCATAGCTTTTCTTCATCATATCCACTAAGGGAGCGGCGTTTTCCGACTGGCTGAGATAGGCGCCGATAACCCGGCCGCTGATATCGTGGGGCGGGGTCATATTGCCAAGGTCGGTGGTGCCGTTTTTCACAATCAGGCAGTGGCGGTAGGACACGCCGGGATGGAAGGAGCAGGTATCCCCGCCGAAGGCTTCCTGGATGGCGGCGATAAGCTCGGCCGCCTCGGGGGTAGAGATGTCCCCGGCACAGTAGTCCACCATGGTCTTTTCCCCGTAGTCCGCCTCATCGGACAGGGTCACCAGGTTGCAGCGCAGGGCCACGTCGGTGTCGGACATCCGGATGCCCATGCTGGCCGCCTCCAGGGGGGAACGGCCGGTGTAGCAGGTTTTGGGGTCGTACCCCATCACCGACAGGTTGGCCACGTCGCTGCCCGGCTTTAAGCCGTCAGCCACCGTTTTGCAGAGTCCCACCTCGGCCTTTTGGGCCAGGGCGTCCATGTTGGGCTTTTGGGCCAGGGCCATGGGGGTCTTGCCGTCTAAATCCTTAAAGGGATAGTCCGCCATGCCGTCGCACAGCAAAACCAGGTACTTCATCTTGGAACCTCCTAGCAGTATGCGGGGAGGGGCTTTGCCCCTCCACCCCACCGCTTTTTAGTAAAAAGCGGGCAAAAACTTTTCCTTGTTCTTTACCGGAAGTAGCGGACGCCAGCTTCAAAGAGTTTCTGGTCCTTGTCGCCGGGGACGTTGTCGTAGCAGTCGGCGCAGCGGCGTTCGCTGTGGCCCATCTTGCCCAGCACCCGGCCGTCGGGGGAGGTGATGCCCTCGATGGCGCAGGCCGAGCCGTTGGGGTTCCAGGTGATGTCGGCGGTGGGATGTCCCTCCAGGTCTACGTACTGGAAGGCGATTTGGCCGTTCTCAGCCAGCCGCCGGACGGTTTCCGGGTCGGCCATAAAGCGGCCTTCCCCGTGGGAGATGGGCACGGCGTGGATGTCCCCGGGATTGCAGAGGGACAGCCAGGGGGATTTCACCGAGGTCACCCGGGTGTAGACCATCCGGGAGATGTGGCGGCCCAGGGTGTTGTAGGTCAGGGTGGGGTCGTCCTCCTTCAGCTCCCGGATTTCGCCGTAGGGCACAAGGCCCAGCTTAATCAAGGCCTGGAAGCCGTTGCAGATGCCCAGCATCAGGCCGTCCCGGTCGTTTAACAGCCGGTCCACGGCGTGGCGCACCCGCTCGGAACGGAAGGCGGTGGCGATGAACTTGCCCGAGCCGTCCGGCTCGTCGCCCCCCGAGAAGCCGCCGGGCAGCATGACGATTTGGGCCTTGTCGATGCCGGCGGTGATGCGCAGGACGGTTTCCTCAATGTCGGCGGGGGTCAGGTTCTTGACCACCAGGATATCCGGCTCGGCCCCGGCCCGCTCAAAGGCCCTGGCCGAGTCCACCTCGCAGTTGGTGCCGGGGAAGACCGGGATAAACACCCGGGGGCGTGCCCGCTTGATGGCCGGGCCCCGGCGGCTGCGCCGCTCAAAAAGGGGCACCTCCGGCTCCATCTGCACTTCTGCTTTGGAATGGAGGGGGAAGACCGGCTCCAGCTTCTCCAGCCAGGCCTCGGCCGCCTCCTCCACGGGGATGTTTTTGCCTCCGATTTTAAACAGGCCGTCTCCGGTGGTAAAGCCCAGCACGGTGTGGTTTAAACCGGACAGGCAGGCCGTGTCCTCCACCTCGGCCACGAAGGAGCCCACCAGGGGGGCGAAGAGGGTGGAGGGGCCGGCGGCCACGATTTCGGCGCCGATGTCGTTGCCGAAGCCCATCTTGGCGATGGCGGCAGCCGCGCCGCCCTCCTTGACCACGCTGCAGGAGAGGATTTTCCCCTCCCGCACCAGGCGGGCGATGGTGCTGTTTAAGAATTTGGCCGATTCAAAATTGGGCAGCTCGGTTTCCGAATTCATGGGCAGGGGAATCAGGACGATTTTGCTGCCCGGCTTCTGGAAGGCCGCCGTGCCGGTCTGGGAGGCCTTGGTCATGGTAAGGGCGAAGCTGACCAGGGTGGGGGGCACGTCCAGGTCGTTGAAGGAGCCGGACATGGAGTCCTTGCCGCCGATGGAGGGCACCCCCATCTCCTTCTGGGCCAAGAAGGCGCCAAGTAAAGCGGCGGCCGGCTGGCCCCAGCGGGCCGGGTCGTCGTGGAGCCGCTGGAAATATTCCTGGAAGGTCAGCCGGGCGTCCTTGGGGTCGGCCCCCACGGCGGCCAGCTTGGCCAGCGATTCCATGACCGCCAGCACCGAGCCGTGGAAGGGGCTGAATACGGTGATGCCCGGGATGTAGCCGTAGCTCATGGCCGTGGCCGTATCGGTCTCCCCCTGCTCCAGGGGGATTTTGGCCACCATGGCCTCCTCGGGGGAGAGCTGCAAAGCGCCGGCAAAGGGCATCAGGACGGTGGAGGCGCCGATGCTGGCGTCAAACCGCTCGCAGAGCCCCTTCTGGCCGCAGACCTCCAGCCGGCGGAGGTTCTCCAAAAAGGCGTCGGCCAAAGGCATGTCCTTCAGGGCGGCCGGCACGGCCACCCGGTAGTTTTTGGCGGGGTCGGGGGCGGTGATGGTGGCCTTGGCCCGGCCGGTGACCCCGTTGGTATTTAAAAATTCCCGGCTCAAATCTACGATGGCGTCTCCCCGCCAGTCCATGTGCAGCCGGCCCTTGTCGGTGACGGTGGCCACCGGCGTGGCCTCCAGGTTCTCCTCGGCGGCAAGGGCAGCGAAGTGCTCCACGTCGGCCGGATCCAGCACCACGGCCATGCGCTCCTGGCTTTCCGAGATGGCCAGTTCGGTGCCGTCCAGCCCTTCATACTTCTTGGGCACGGCGTCCAGGTTGATATCCAGCCCGTCGGCCAGTTCGCCGATGGCCACGCAGACGCCGCCGGCGCCGAAGTCGTTGCAGCGCTTGATCATCTTGGCCGCCGTCTCGTTGCGGAAGAGCCGCTGCAGCTTGCGCTCGGTGGGGGGATTGCCCTTCTGCACCTCGGCGCCGCAGGTCTCAATGGAGGAGGAGTCGTGGGCCTTGGAGGAGCCGGTGGCCCCGCCGCAGCCGTCCCGGCCGGTGCGGCCGCCCAGCAGCACGATGACGTCGCCGGGTTCCGGCACGCCGCGGTAGACGTTCTCCTTGGGGCTGGCCCCCACCACCGCGCCGATTTCCAGCCGCTTGGCCACATAGCCGGGATGGTAGAGCTCCACCACCTGCCCGGTGGCAAGGCCTATCTGGTTGCCGTAGGAGGAGTAGCCGTGGGCCGCGCCGGTGGTGATTTTCTTCTGGGGCAGCTTGCCCGGCAGGGTTTTGGCAAAGGGGACGGTGGGGTCTCCCGCGCCGGTAATCCGCATGGCCTGGTAGACGTAGGCCCGGCCCGACAGGGGATCCCGGATGGCGCCGCCCAAGCAGGTGGCCGCGCCGCCGAAGGGCTCGATTTCGGTGGGATGGTTGTGGGTTTCATTCTTAAACTGGATGAGCCATTCCTCGGTTTTGCCGTTTATCTCCACCGGCACGCAGATGGAGCAGGCGTTGATTTCGTCCGACTCGTCCAAATCGGGGATAAGCCCCCGCTTCTTGAGCAGCTTGGCCCCCATGGTGGCCATGTCCATTAAGGAGATGTCCTTATTCTCCTCCCTCTGGCCGTAGACCTCCTTGCGGGCGGCCAGGTAAGCCCACAGGGCCTTTTCGATGGCGCCCGACAGGGGGCCCTCCTCGATTTTGATGTCCTCGATTTTGGTTAAGAAGGTGGTGTGCCGGCAGTGGTCGGACCAGTAGGTGTCGATGACCTTCAGCTCGGTGATGGTGGGGTCCCGGTCCTCGGATTTAAAGTAGTCCCGGCAGAAGCAGAGGTCGGCCACGGTCATGGCAAAGCCCAGAGAGGCGTGGTAGGCGGCCACCTCCTCGTCGCTCCAGGTGATAAAGCCCTCCACCCGGGCCACGGGGGCCGGTTCGGGCAGGCGCATGTCCAGGGTCAGGGGCTTTTCATCCGAGGCCAGGCGGGATTCCACCGGGTTGATGACATAGCCCTTGATTTTATCCATCTCGGCCGCCGAAATGCGGCCCTTTAAGGCGATGACCTTAGCCGACTGGACGGCCGGCCGCTCCCCCTGGGTCAGCAGCTGGACGCACTGGGCGGCCGAATCGGCCCGCTGGTCGTACTGCCCCGGCAGGTACTCGGTGGCAAAGGCCTGCCAGGCCGGGGTCAGGGTCAGCTCCTCGTCGTAGACCATATCCATATTGGGCTCGGAGAAGATGGTGCGCTTGGCCCGCTGGAACTCTTCCTCCGACAGGCCCTCCACGTCGTAGCGGCAGAAAAGCCGCAGGCCGGTGACGCCGGTGAGCCCCAGGCTGTCCTTCAAATCGGCCAGCATGTTGCGGGCCTCGGTGTCGAACCCCGGCTTCTTTTCCACAAAGATTCTTCTTACCATATTCACGCCTCCACATAAAGTCCGCCGGACGCCGCGCCCCCGGCGGGGAAAGATAATCCCATACATAATGAATTGTACCATCTCCCGCCCCGCCGGGCAACAGGAATTTTCCCCGCGGCGGTATTTTTTCCCCTGTCCGGGCCTCTGTCTGCCCCGGATGGATAGAATATCCAGAAAAAATTATAATACGGGGACAATTCTTGTTGCGGTATAAGCCGGAAAGGGGTATAATACATATGGAATAGAGCGGGCTGCGGCCCGGTGTGCAGATTCCAAGAAGGGAGACGGTGCAATTGGCGATTTTGGTGCGCAAACCCAGCGAAACGGAAATCCGGCAGATGGAGGCCTGTCCGGAGTGGAGCTGCCAGCCCTCCGAGTTTCACTGGTTTTACTCGGATACGGAAACCTGTCTGATAAAAAAGGGGCGGGCGCGGCTGTCCTACGAGGGCGGTGCGGTGGACATATCGCCCGGGGATCTCGTCACCCTGCCCAAGGGGCTGTCCTGCGTCTGGCAGGTTATGGAGGCCATCTCCAAGCACTATCGGTTTGAATAAGCGTATACTTTCCGCCGCAGCAGCCGCTGCGGCGGCTTTTTTATGGGACCTGCAGGCCAAAAACCGGCTTTTGCCGGCCTTTTTCGCATAAATATTTTGTTAAATCAGTAGACTTCCCGGCGAATTTCAAGTATAATAACTCCCAGCGTATGCCCTTTGAGGCGCTGCGGCGCGGGAAGGTCTGCGTGTGAAACCTTGTGCAGGAGTGAAGCTTGTAAAATGATTACCAACCGATCCAAAATCGCCATTATCGGCGCCGGTTTTGTGGGCGCCGCCGCAGCCTACGCGCTGGCCGTGAAGAATATGGCCTCCGAACTGGTGCTCATCGACGTAAATGCCGACAAGGCCCAGGGCGAAGCCATGGACATCGCCCACGGCCTTTCCTTTATGGGGGAGATGTACATCCACGCCGGCGGCTATGAGGAGGTAAAGGACAGCGACATCATCATCGTCACTGCCGGCCTCAACCGCAAGCCGGGGGAGACCCGCCTCCAGCTGGCCCAGAAGAATGTGGCCATCGCCCGGGAGATGACCCGGGAAATCATGAAGCATTACACCACCGGCGTCATCCTGGTGGTCTCCAACCCGGTGGACATTATCACCCAGGTCATCCAGGAGGAATCCGGCCTGCCCATGGGCCGGGTCTTCGGCACCGGCTCGGTGCTGGATACCGCCCGCTTCCGCTTTATGCTCTCCGAGGCCATCGGGGTGGACGTGCGGAATATCCATGCCTTCATCGTGGGCGAGCACGGGGACAGCCAGTTCCCCGCCTGGAGCGCCGTGCGCATTGCCGGCATCTCTTTGGACGAGTACTGCCGGAACCTGAACATCCAGATTGACAAGGAGAAGATTGAGCACGACGTAAAGGTGGCCGGCGCCGAGGTCATCAAGCGCAAGGGCGCCACCTACTACGCCATCGCCTCGGTCATCGCCAAAATCAGCGAGGTGGTCTTAAAGGACCAGCGGGCCATCCTCAACGTCTCCTCGGTGCAGCGGGGCATCTTCGGGCTGGACGATGTGGCCCTGAGCCTGCCCTCCATTGTGGGCCGGGGCGGGGTGCTCCAGTCCATTGAGTACACCTTCACCGCTGAGGAGAAGGAGCGGCTGCTCAAGTCGGCCGACGCCATTAAGGAGACCATGGCGTCTCTTTAATCGATATTTCCAGCGCGCCCCCGGCCGCTGTCAAATGTAAATTCTATTGTTTTTCGGGAGGAAAAGAAGATGGATAAGAAAGAACTTGCCATGCAGAAGCACGCCGAATGGGCGGGCAAAATCGAGGTAGTCAGCCGCGCCGAGCTGAAGAACCGGGAAGACCTGGCCATTGCCTACACCCCCGGCGTCGCCGAGCCCTGCCTGGCCATTAAGGACGATGCGAACCTGTCCTACACCTACACCCGCCGCCACAACCTGGTGGCCGTGGTCACCGACGGCACCGCCGTTCTGGGCCTGGGCGACATCGGCCCCGAGGCCGGCATGCCGGTTATGGAGGGCAAATGCGTCCTCTTTAAGGAGTTCGGCGGCGTGGACGCTTTCCCCCTCTGCGTCCGCTCCAAGGATGTGGACGAAATCGTGAACACCGTCCGGCTGCTGGCCGGCTCCTTCGGCGGCGTCAACCTGGAGGACATCTCCGCCCCCCGCTGCTTTGAAATCGAGAAGAAGCTGAAGGAATGCTGCGACATCCCCATCTTCCACGACGACCAGCACGGCACCGCCGTGGTCACCCTGGCCGGCCTCATCAACGGGCTGAAGCTGGTGGGCAAGAAGCTGTCCGACATTGAAGTGGTGGTCAGCGGTTCCGGCGCCGCCGGCATCGCCATCACCAAGCTGCTGATGAAGATGGGCCTGAAGAACGCCGTGCTGTGCGACACCAAGGGCGCCATCTACGAGGGCCGCGCCGGCCTGAACCCGGTGAAGGAGGAAATGGCCGCCATTTCCAACCGGGCCATGAAGAAGGGCACCCTCAGCGACGTCATCAAGGGCGCCGACGTCTTTATCGGCGTGTCCGCCCCCGGCGTGCTGACGGCCGAGATGGTGGCCACCATGGCCGAGAAGCCCATCGTCATGGCCATGGCCAACCCGGTGCCCGAAATTATGCCGGACGAGGCCGCCAAGGCCGGCGTGGCCATCATGTGCACCGGCCGGTCGGACTTCCCCAACCAGATCAACAACGTGCTGGCCTTCCCGGGTATCTTCCGGGGCGCCCTGGACGTGCGTGCGTCGGACATCAACGACGAGATGAAGATTGCCGCCGCCGAGGCCATCGCCTCGGTCATCCCCGAAAACGAGCTGAAGCCGGACTACATCATCCCGGACGCCTTCGACAAGAAGGTCTGCGCCGCCGTGGCCGCCGCCGTGGCCGAGGCCGCCCGGAAGACCGGCGTGGCCCGCATCTAACCGAATACCGGAAAAGCCCCCGCACCCGGCGGGGTTATACCAGCCGGACGCTGTTTTACGGCGCCCGGTTTTGCCTTTTGAAGAGAAAGGAGTGGAGGGCACATGCCCGCATACCGTGTCATGAGCCAGAACCTGCGTTACGATACCTCGGGGGTCAACGCCCTGGAAATCCGGGGGCCGCGGCTTTCCTGGCTGCTGGACAAGTACCGGCCGGATACCATAGGCTTCCAGGAGGCCACGCCCCAGTGGATGGGCTGGCTGCGGGGGAACCTTGCCGGCTATATCGGCGTAGGGGTGGGCCGGGACAACGGCCGGGACAAGGGGGAGTTTTCCCCCGTCTTCTACCGGGCCGACCGCTTCTCCTTAAAGGACGGGGGCACCTTCTGGCTGTCCGAGACGCCGGACAGGGTGTCCGGCCCGGCCTGGAGCGCGGCCTGTACCCGCATCTGCACCTGGGCCCTGCTGGAGGACAAGCAGGCCGGCCTTTTCCTGCACATGAACACCCACACCGACCATGTGAGCGTGGAGGCCTCCTGCCGGGGGGCGACCCTGATTCTCTCCCGCCTTGCGGCCCTGCGGGAAAAGTACGGCCCCATCCCCGCCGTGGTCACCGGGGACTTCAACGGGGAGGAGCACAGCTCGGTTTATGCCGTCATGACCGACCCCGCCTCCCCGGTGGCGGACAGTAAGTATCTGGCCGCCCGACAGGTCAACGCCTGCGGCAGCTTCCACAACTTCTTGAAGGTGGACGTGTCCAAACACACCCCCATCGATTACTGCTTTGTCACCCCTGATACCCTGGACGTCCGGTCTTATGAGGTAGTGACCGAGAATCCCGGCGGCGGATATGTATCCGACCACTACGCCATTTTCGCCCTGTTGGAGGCGAAGCAGGCTGGTCTTGCGCCGGGAGGACAAATATAGTATAATACAGATACAAAATCCGGCGGGGTGCGCCGGCAGCAACAGGAAAGATGCGGCGGGCAGCCGCAGGGAAAGGAAGTGCGCAGGCGATGTTGAAACGGCTGTTGGGGTTTTTGGCCATGCTGCTGCTTGTCTGGCAGTTTTACCAGTGGGCATCGCAGAAATTAGCCAGCCGACAGGCGGGGCCGGCGGCCGATAAAACGCAGGCGCCGGCAGAGGCCGGCTGCGGCCAGGGGCTGTTGTACAGGATTGTATATATCCTTAAAAGGGCATAAGAAACAAGCGGGTGCAGCTGCGTGAGGGCTGCACCCGCTTGCGCTTTGTCGACAGGCTGCAGAAGAGGGGCAAGCCCCCCTTCTACTATTCCCCCGACAAATCCTGCAGGAGCGGGATTTGTCGAAGGTTGGGGCCGATGCACATGCCGCCGGCCCCAACGATTTCATAAGTTTTTCGACAGACTGGAGCGGGTGCGGCAGGGTGGGGGCTGCACCCGCTTCTTTCCTTTCCCTCAGGCCGGCTGCCTTGCGTCCGCCCGCCGCAGAAGCAGGCTGCCGGTTATCATAATCCCGTACATGGCCAACAGGTAAAGGGGGAAGAGGGCGGCGCTTACATTTTGGGCCAGCAGGCCGAAGAGGGCGGGGGCCAGCAGAATCCCCACATAGGCGGCGGCCATCTGGACGCCCATAACGGCCTGGGAAATGTCCCTGCCGAAGGTCTGGGGGGTCAGGTGCAGCATGTTGGGGAAGACCGGCCCGTTGCCGAAGCCGATGAGAAAGAGGCCGAAGCCTGCCGCCGCCGGCAGGGGCAGCAGCAGGAAAAGGACGGCGGCCAGGGTCACCGCCTGCCCCGCCCATACCAGCCGGCCGCTGGTCAGCCGGGCAGCCAGCAGGCCGGAGCAGAAACGCCCCAACGCGATGCCGATATAGTAGAAGGTGATAAGCAGGGCGGCGGCGTCGGCAGGCAGGCCTCTGGCCTGGACCAGAAAGGTGCTTCCCCAAATGCCGCAGGTGTATTCCAGGCCGCAGGAGCCGAGAAAAACCGAACAGGCCATACGCACCTTGCCGTCTTTTATGAGGGTGAGGAACCCCACCCAGCGGCCGGTTTCCCCTTCTGCCGCCCGGGAGGCGTGCTTTACCTTTTTCCAAAGGGGGAGGGAGACGATGGTCAATGCGGCGATGGCCAGTTGAAACCAGAATACCGTCCGGTACCCCCTCCGCCAGGAACCGGCGGACAGGGCCAGGGACATGAGAAAGGGGCTTAAAGAGACCCCGATGCCGTAAAAGCAGTGGAGAAAATTCATGTGGGTGGCCTTGTAGTGCAGGGCCACATAGTTGTTCAGCCCCGTGTCGATGGCCCCGGCCCCCAGCCCCAGCGGAAGGGCAAACAGGCAGAGCCAGAGCATGCTGCCGGAGGCCGAGAAGCCGAAGAGGGCGGCGGCCGTCAGGGTCGTGCTCACCGCCGTGACGGCCGCCGTCCCAAAGCGGTTAATCAGCCTGGCCGACATAAGGCTGGACAGGATGGTGCCCCCCGAAATCAGCATGGTCACAAAGTTGGCCCAGGACACCGGCAGCCCCAGTTCGGTATAGATGGCCGGCCAGGCCGCCCCGAAGAGGGAATCGGGAATGCCCAGCCCGATAAAGGCAATATAGATGACAAGCAGAAGCAAGGTCGCCATGGTACTGTCTCCCTTTTCAAATTCCCCCCTATTATAGCAGTCCCAAGGGGTTGCTTCTATCAGAAAAAGGGCTTATTATATAATAAAATCGCCGGATTTAAAATGCAAAGGGGCTGTATCCGTGAAAAAATATAATAGAAACGACGCCCTGGCCCACCAGGCCTCCATATTGGAGGATGGGCGGGAAACCTTCCGGCACGGGGACGGCCCGTTCCCCTGTGCCAGCTACCTGGACTGTTACAGCCACCAGGGCTGCTATCCCTGGCATTGGCACGACGAGCTGGAAATCGTATATGTGCAGCAGGGGGAAGTGACCGCCGCCGTCAATGACCGGCAGGTCCTCTTAAAGCAGGGCGACGGCATTTTCATCAACCGGCGGGTCCTGCACGCCTTTTTCATGCAGGGGGAAGGGGAGGTGCGCATGCCCAATATCCTTTTCCACCCGGCTTTGCTCTACGGTACCCAGGAGAGCATATTCTGGGAGAAATATGTAAAGCCGCTGGTTTTATCCAACGGCTTTACCCATATGGTCTTCCGGCGGCAGGTCCCCTGGCAGAAGGCCGCCCTGGAAAAGGCGGAGGAGGCCTTTCGCGCGCTGACAGACGAGGCCTTCGGGTATGAAATCCATACCCGGTCGGCCCTTTCGGCCATCCTTTTGCTGCTGCTGGAGAAGGAGGGGGAGGCCATCAGCCGGCCGGCCAAAAGCCAGGCCGAAACCGACCGCATCCGGCAGATGCTCTCCTTCATAGAAATGCACTATACCCAGCCCATTCGGGTGCAGCAGATTGCGGACAGCGCCTTTATCAGCCGCCGGGAATGCATGCGGGTATTTCGGAATATCATCGGCCTTTCCCCCATCCAGTATGTCATCGGCCTGCGGGTGCAGAAGGCAAAACAGCTGCTGCTGGAAACCGACCGGCCTATTCTGGACATCTGCGTTTCCTGCGGCTTTCAGAATCAGAGTTACTTTACGAAAATCTTCCGGGAAAGGACCGGCCTTTCCCCTTTGCAGTGCCGGAAATCCGGCCGTTGACAGAAGGTCAGGCGGGAGAATCCGCCCTTTTCCCCCGGCGGGAAAAGAAGACGGCCAGCCCCACGGCCGCCACCAGCAGTTCGGCGGCGGGGAAGGCCAGCCAGACCCCCCGTATCCCCCCGATAAAGGCCAGCAGGAAGGCCATGGGGATGATGACGAGGAACCCCCGGAGCAGGGAAATGACCTGGGCCGGCCGGGGCCGTTCGGTGGAGGTAAAGTAGATGGAGAGCAGGATGCTGCATCCCGCAAAGGGGCAGCCGATGAAGTAGAGCCGCAGGCCCTCTTCGGCGATGGACTGCAGCAGGGGGTTCTGCTCGCTGTTGAAAAGGGCGGCAAGGGGGGAGGCGCCGAAAAATACCGTGAGATAGATAAGCCCGGAAAGCAGCAGCATAACCGTCATGGCGTACCGGAGAAAGGCCCGGACGCCGGCGGCATCCCCCATCCCGCAGCTGCGGCTGACCAGGGGCTGGATGCCCTGGGCGATGCCGTTGTAAATGGCGATGACCACTAAGGACAGGTTGGCGATGACCCCATAGGCCGCCACCCCTATATTCCCCGAAAGCTGCAGGATGATGGCGTTAAAGACAATTATGACCACTCCCGAGGAAACCTCGGTGATAAGGGAGGGGACGCCGCTGGATAGGATGCCGGCGGCCCTTTTCCCCTCCGGCCGGCATTTTACCGGATGGAACCGGTTTTTCCGCCGGATAAAATGGGGGGAGAGAAGCAGGATGCTGATGATGGGGGCCAGGCCGGTGGCAAAGACGGCGCCGAAAATCCCCATGCCGCAGGGGAAGATAAAGACCCAGTCCAGCACCACGTTGGACAGGCTGCCCCCTATCATGGCCGCCATGGAAAGCTGGGGGGCGCCGTCGTTGCGCACAAAGCAGAGCAGCACATTGTTGAGCAGGAAGGCCGGGGCGAAGAGCAGGATGACCTGCAGATAGGTTTTGGTCATTTGGTATACGCTGGCGTCCGCCCCCAAAAGGGCGGTGATGGGGCCGGAGAGAAACAGCCCCAGCAGCACAAAAAAGACGGCGAATAGGGCGGCCAGGCCCACCGCGTGGGTAAAGATGCGGTCGGCCTCCCGGTCCTCCCCCCGGCTTTTGCAGATGGCGTACTTGGTGCCGCCGCCCATGCCGATCATCAGCCCGCTGCCGTGGATGAAGCTGTAGACCGGTATGGCCAGGTTCAGGGCCGTCAGGCCGTTGGCCCCCAGGCCTTTGGATACAAAATAGGTGTCGGCCAGTATGTAGAAGGATAAGCCTATCATCCCCAGGACATTTAAGGATGTGTATTTGGCGAATTCCCCCCAATAGCCCTTTCTGGTCATGCAATCAACCTCCCGGAAATTTTCTGGTTCGCTTTACTGCCCCTCTGCCGGCGGATTTTTCCCGATAAGCTCCTTGGCCTGCTTGCCCGACAGGTGGTCTATGGTCATCTCCAGCATCAGCAGGGCCTGCCAGCCCCGCCGGATGGCCGCCTGCCGGTGTTCGGCGCTGCCGCCGGGGAAGTATTTTTCCGCCAGCCTTTCCACAGCCGCCAGCTTTTCGGCCTCCGCCTCGAGAATCCGCAGGGTGCCAAAGGCGATGACGCTTGTAAAGCAGGTGGTGTAGGCTTCCGGCATGACCTGGTCCCGGGCGACGACGCAGAAGGAGGCCCTGGGATTCCGGCGCAGGGCGTCGATTTTATGGCCGCTTTTGGCGCTGTGGAAGTAGATTTTCCCCTCGGCGTAAACATAGCTGAGGGGGACTGCATAAGGGTAGCCCTCCGCCCCCTCCAAGGCCAGGACGCCGGCGCTGCCTTCCCGCAGAATGGCCGCGCAGGTATCCGGGGACAGGGCCTGCTTTTTCCGTCTCATTTCCCGAAACATGGTTTTCCTCCCTGTAAGCCTTTCGGCCGGGCAGAAAAAAAGCATTGATTCCCGCATCTTCCAAGGCCTAACGATGCGGAACCAATGCTCAAACGCCTACCCGGCGGCAGGCATATTTTATTTTCGTCTACTGTAACACAATATGCTCCGGCTGTCAAGGCCGAAAAGGCAGATGGGAACAGTTGAAAACCTTTTATGGTTTTGCTATAATAGCATGGGGTAAAAACTGGAAACAGGCTTCTTTCGAGGCTTTGCGGTGCGGTATCATGAGGGGGATTCTGCGATGAAAAGGTGTATTTCTGTTTTTCTTTCGGCGATTATCCTGCTGACGGCGCAGATCGGCTGGCGGTGCCTGCCCGCAGAGGCGACGTCGCGGACGGCGGCGGATGTTTTAAGCTGGTGTGAATCCCAGGTGGGCAGGGCCCTGGACTGGGACGGCGCCTATGGAGCCCAGTGCGTGGATTTAATATATGCCCTGTATAATTATTTGGGCGTCAGCCCTGTGGGCGGCAACGCCGTGGACTACACCTGGAATACCCTGCCGGCCGGTTGGCAGCGGCTGCAGGGCGCTGCGCCGCAGCCAGGCGACATTTTGGTGTACAACAACGCCCCTTATGGGCATGTGGGGATATATGCCTCCGCTTCCCTGATGTACCATCAGGCGCCGAGTATGGGCGGCTACGTCATGCGGGATGCGCGTAATTATAAGTATTATAGTTCTTATTGGGGCGTGATACGCCCCAATTATACCGACGGTGCAGCCGTGGAGGTGCTTACGGTGTCCGGGGTGAATTATCCTGTCCAGAAGCGGGCGGGGGAGCCCTTTGAGGTCTTCGGCGTCCTGTCGTCGCCCTATCTGCTGACCAGCGGGCAGGCGATTGTATATGACAGCGCCGGCAATCAGAAATTCGGGGTGGGGACGTATGCGGAGCATGGCCGGTCCACATTTAATCTGCATGATTTCAACAGCGACATGACCTTTGCCTCCCTGCCCGCCGGACAGTACAGCTATGTGGTCGACGCCCGTGATGCGCGGGGATATTATGTCAGGCTTACCTATGCGTTCACCGTGGGGGCTGCTGCCACAACGTCGGCCACGGCCCCGACCACCGTGGCAAAGCACGATTGCGATTCCATGGCCGGGACGGCGTATACTTGGGATGAAGGCGTTGTTACGAAGCAGCCTACCAGTACGGCAGACGGCGTCCGGACCTATACCTGCCGTGAATGCGGGGCAGTCAAAACAAGCGTCATTCCCGCAACCGGATATACCGCCGCAGATTTGGACGGGTATATGGAGACGGCCGGCCAGCTGTTTGAATGGGAGCACACGGCGGAAAGCTGGGCGGCGCTGCAGCAGGCGCTGGGCCGGGCAAAGGCGGCAGACAGGGCGGATGCAGATGCAGTTCACAGGGCGGCAGACGGGCTGCGTACGGCCCTGGAGGAGAGAGTAAAAGTGGAAAAAGCTTCGGGCGATATGAACCGGAGCGGCAGCGTGACGATTTCCGACGTGATGGCCGCCTGCAGGGTTATAGCCCGCGCATCTGCCGATGGTTTTACACAGGCGCAGCTTTATCTGGGCGATATGAATGGAGATGACAGCGTCAGTATTGTGGATGTTATGCTGATTTGCCGGGTCCTTGCCACAGGGCGGGCATAAGCGGCAGGTATGCTGTAGATAAGGCCAAGGGAAGCGCGCTTCCCTTGGCCTTATCTTGCCTTGCTTTATTTCCTGTCGGCGGGCAGGAAGGGGATTAAGGCAGCGGCCACGCCGCTTATGGGCATGGTCTGGAGGATAATCCGGCCGGGGCCGGTCACCAGGGTGTTGAAGAAGCCTTCCCCGCCGAAAAGCTTGTTTTTCAGCCCGCTGACCACCTGGATGTCCAAAGAACAGCTGGCGTCCATCATGGCCAGGTTGCCGCTGTCCACCACCATGCTCTGGCCCGGCTGCAGGACGTATTCCACCGCCGACCCGTCGATTTCCAGGAAGGCCATGCCGCTGCCCGAGAGCTTCTGCATAATGAACCCCTCGCCGCCGAAGAAGCCGGCCCCTACCCGCTTCTGGAAATAGATGGACAAATCCACCCCCCGCTCGGCCGCCAGGAAGCCGCTCTTCTGGACAATGACCGGGCGGTCGGGCGTAATCTGCACCGCCCGGATGGAGCCGGGGAAGCTGGAGGCAAAGGCTATCATCCCCGGGCCGTTTTCGGCCGTGTAGGTGTTCTGGAAAATGGCCTCCCCCGAAAACATCCGGCCGAAGGCCTTGCCGGCCCCGCCGGCGCCGGTGCTCATTTTCATGTTGGGGCTCATCCAGCACATGGAGCCCCTTTCGGTTGTCATGGATTCGCCGTTTTGCAGATGGCAGACCACCGCCGGCATGGGTTCCCCGATGATTTCGTACTGCATACTGACCACTCCTTATTCCAATTTGTATCCGGCCCTGCGCCGGCCAAAGGCCTTGGACCGTCTGCCCGCCGCCTTTTTGTACAGTATAACATATGGATATCGCCTGCACCACATTATTTATGTAAAATGTTGCGAAAAAGGCAAAAGACTCTGTTTCGCCCCGGTTTTACATAAAATTTTCCCCCTTTCCCCTTGACGCGGGCGGGGGAGATGTGTATCATATACGTGTACTATATGACATAGTACAGCAAATACAGAAAAGCATCAGGGCTTGTTAAGAAAGTCTTAAGAAGTTGAAAAGGAAAATCTCTAAAACCGAGACGCCGGGGAGCGTACAATAGACACATGCCGCGGGAGAGACCGCGGAACGGGAAAGAGAAGGAGGAACCGGCATGGCCGAAACCCAGATTCTAGTGGTGGACGACGAAAAGGAAATCTGCGATTTGATTGAGATATACCTGCGCAACGAGGGGTATGACGTGTACAAGGCGGGGGACGGCCGTCAGGCGCTGGCCATCCTGGAGCAGCAGCCCATTTCCCTGATTGTGCTGGATGTGATGATGCCGGGCATGGACGGCATCGCCTTCTGCAAGGAGGTGCGCAAGACCCGGGACCTGCCCATTATCATGCTGTCGGCCAAAACCCAGGATATGGATAAGATATTCGGCCTGATGACCGGCGCCGACGACTACATGACCAAGCCCTTCAACCCCCTGGAGCTGGCCGCCCGCATCAAGTCCCAGCTGCGGCGGTACGGCGGCTTTGAGAAGGCGGCCGGGGAGGAGGAAACGGTGGAGTACAACGGCTTATGCATCCGCCGCAAGGAGCATAAAGCCACCCTGTACGGCAAGGAGCTTTCCCTGACCCCCACGGAGTTTGAAATCCTCTGGCTGCTGGCGTCGGGCAACGGCCGGGTGTACTCCAGCGAGGAGATTTTCGAGCAGATTTGGGGGGAGAAGTATTTCGATTCCAACAACACCGTCATGGTGCACATCCGCCATCTGCGGGAAAAGCTGGGGGATACCTCCAAAAACCCGGTATACATTAAAACGGTATGGGGGGTGGGGTACAAAATATGACCGATAAAGAAGGACGTCCGCCGGCAGGGGATACCGGCGGTTCCCCCCAGGCCCCCGGCGGGGCGGGAACGCAGCCGGCCGGCGCTTCTCCGCCGGCCGCCGGCTGGCCGGGCGCGGCCCGGAATCCCCAGAGCCCGGTCGGAGCGCCGCTCCCCGGTGCGCCGGGGACTGCCGGTGTGGCCGGCAGCCCGCCGGATGGGATACCACAGCCCGCCCAGAGCCCGGTAGGTGCGCCGCTCCCCGGCGCGCCGGAGACTGCCGGTGCGGCCGGCAGCCCGCCGGACGGGATACCACAGCCCGCCCAGAGCCCGGTCGGAGCGCCGCTCCCCGGCGCCCAGCCGGGCGGGGCAGCACAGAATCCCCAGGGCCCGGCCGGTACGGCCTGGAACAACTGGGCGGCCCAGGCAGGGCAGAATTCCCAGAACCAGGGCCCGGCGCAGGCGCCCGGCCGGAACTACCCGCCGGGGGGATGGCAGCCCCAAAACGGCTATGTACCTTCCCCGGGGGCCTGCGGCAGCGGCCAGCCCCAGGCCGGGGGCTACGTGCCGGGGGCCTGGCAGGTGCCGCCCCAGGTGCTCTACGCGGCCCGGGGGCAGGGGGCGCCGGCCAAGAAGCCCGGCCTCTGGAAGCGGGGGATGCAGGCCATCCGAAAGCTCTGGAAGCGGCTGGTAAGCAGCCTGGTGGTCCGCATCGTCTGCAACGGGGCGGTCAGCGCCCTGGCCGGCTTTGTGGCCAGCGTCATCATATCGGCCGTCCTCAACCTGTCGGGCTTTACCACCTTCCTGTTCTTTGCCGCCATCACCCTGCTGGTTTTCATCAAGATGACCAACCACACCATGGCCTACGTCAAGGACATCGCCGAGGCGGTGGGCAAGATTTCCGGCGGGGACTATTCGGTCAAGGTGCCGGAAAAGTACAGCGACGAGCTGGGCACCCTGGCCAGCCAAATCAACCAGATGACCACCGAGCTCAGCCGGGCCCGGGAGCGGGAGCAGCTGGAGGAGCAGCGCAAAAACGAATTCATCACCTCCATCGCCCACGACCTGCGCACCCCCCTTACCTCGGTTATCGGCTATCTGGGACTCATCTCCGAGCAGGACGGCCAGCCGGTGGATAAGGAGACCCTGGTGCAGTACGCCGACGTGGCCTACCGCAAGTCCAAGCGGCTGGAGCTGCTCATCAACCAGCTTTTCGACTTTTCCCGCTACAACTTCGGGGAAATCAAGCCGGCCGAAAACCGCATCGACTTGGCCGAACTGCTGGAGCAGATAAACCAGGAATTCTACCCCCAGTTTGCCGAAAACCGCCTGGAGAGCCGGGTCATCGTATCCGGCCGGCCGGTATGGGTCAAGGGGGACGGCAACATGCTGGTGCGGGTGTTTGACAATATTTTGGGCAACGCCGTCCGCTACGGTTCGGCCGGGCGGTATATCGACATCGAGCTCTACAACCGGGGGGCCGAGGCCGTGGTCCGGGTAACCAACTACGGGGCCGAAATATCCCCCGCCGACCTCACCCGTATTTTTGACAAGTTCTACCGCACCGACGCTTCCCGCTCCTCCGGGACGGGGGGCGCCGGGCTGGGCATGGCCATCGCCAAAAACATTGTGGAGGCCCACGGCGGCAGTATCCGCGCCTTTAGCGGCGACGGAAAGGTCACCTTTGAGGTGGTGCTGCCGGTCCTCGCGCAGTAGGGCCGGCCCCATATACATGAGGATAAAGGAGTGTGTGCAGCGTGAAATCGAAGTTCCGCAAGATAAACCGGGGGCTGATTCTCAGCCTGCTGGTTATCCTGGGCATTGTGGCCTACTATGTGGTGCTGGGCATCAAGGCCGCCCCCGAAAAGCGGCTGATGGATGAGACCCTCACCGGCTTTTTCCAGCAGCTGGCCCCCGCCTACCTCGTCCCCGACGAATACAAGGGGGAGGACGTCAGCCGGGAGGACGTGGAGAAGCTGTCGGCTGAACTGGAAACGAAATTCGCCCCCTACTTTGCCGATACGGACAGCCTCAACCAGTTTATGGAGGACAACATCATCCCCACCCTGGAGAGCCAGACCATCTATCCCACTGAAGAAGTCACCAAGGCGGTCTGCGACTATGAGAAAATAACCGAGGCCGACATCGACGGGGACACCGCCGTGGTCAAGGCCCGGGCCGAGACCAGCAGCGAAATCCAGTATTACAATGTATCCTACCTGGAGGACGGTACCATCGTCAAGCACCCCTCCGGCACCAGCGGCGGCGGCAGCTACACCTGGGAAACCACCATCTCCTTCACCATGCAGAAGGTGGACGGGGCCTGGCTTATCACCGGATACGCCGGATACTGGCTGTAAAGGAGGCTTCACTGGTATGAACGAACAGAATATTGTTTTAAAAACCGAGGGGCTGACCAAGTATTTCGGCCGCCGGCGGATTATCAACAACATCAGCCTGCAGGTGCGGGCCGGGGAAATCTTCGGCTTCTTAGGGCCCAACGGCTCGGGCAAAACCACCACCATCAAAATGATTTTAGGCCTTTTGAGCATCGACGCCGGCAAGGTCTACATCGGCGGCTGCGACCGGGAGAAGGATTTTGAGAACGCCCTGCGGCAGATAGGCGGCATCATCGAAAATCCCGACACCTACGGCTACATGACCGGCTACCGCAACCTGGAGTACTACGCCCGGCTGCGGGGCAGGCTGGACCGGCAGCGCATCGACGAGGTGGTAAGGCTGGTGGGGCTGGAAAACCGGATTCACGACAAGGTGAAAACCTATTCCCTGGGCATGAAGCAGCGGCTGGGCCTGGCCCAGGCCATCGTCCACCGGCCCAAGGTGCTGGTGCTGGACGAACCCACCAACGGCCTGGACCCCGCCGGTATGCGGGAGCTGCGGGATACCTTAAAATATCTGGCCTCCACCGAGGGCATCGCCGTCTTTGTGTCCAGCCACATCCTCAGCGAGATGCAGCTGCTTTGCGACCGGGTCTGCATCATCAGCGCCGGCACCGTCCTGCGCACCTGCAACGTAGACCAGCTGCTGGACGAACAGGCCCACGGCTACCGGTTCATCCTCCGGCCGGCCGATCTGGCCCAGTCCATCGTCGACAGCCAGCTTGCCGGCCGTCTGCTGGCCCGGGATGGCGAAACCTTCGATTTGGCCTGCGAGGAAAGCGAGGTCCCCGGCCTCATCGCCTGCTTTATGCAGTCCGGCGCGGCCGTCTACGGGGTGCAGCCCGCCCTGGGCTCCCTGGAGGACAGCTTTATGGAAATCACGGGAGGAGGGAACACCATTGCGTAGTTTCGGAAGACTCATCCACAACGAATTTGTCAAGCTATTCGCCCGGCCCACCACCTATATCATGCTGATTCTCATTCCGGTCATCACCTTTGGCCTCGGCGCCGTTATGAAGCTGGCTCTGGCCCAGAACGCCAGTTACGCCCCCTCTCCCGAAGACCAGATGCAGTGGCGCATTGAGGATCTCACTGCCCAAATCGCCGAGGGCACGGAAACCGGAGGCGACGACCTGTATATCTTCCAGGATCAGGCAGCGTCTCCCGCCTATACACCCCAGCAGGAGCTGGATATCCTCCAGTACGCCCGAACCAATAA
Organism: Candidatus Howiella intestinavium; assembly: GCA_904420585.1. Classification (GTDB taxonomy): domain Bacteria; phylum Bacillota; class Clostridia; order Oscillospirales; family Acutalibacteraceae; genus Howiella; species Howiella intestinavium. The sequence continues at coordinate 26,051 of CAJFVX010000021.1, forward strand.
TATCGACCCCACCAGCTGGAAGATGGCCGCTTTGTACGACAGCCTGACCCCGGCTGCCTGGGAAGCGGCGGCCGAACCCGGATCGGCCGATGCCGACAAATACGATCGGCTGGTCCAGAGCCTCTACAACGCCATCCGTTCGGACGACTACATGCAGTATCTGACGGCCTGGCGGGACGCCCTGAACGAGGCCCCCGAAATGCTGGACGCCGACACCCTGGCACAGGAAAAAGAGGAACTGCAGCTGCGCATCGACAACCGGCTGGAACCCTACTACATGGGCTTTTTCAGCTACGGTGAGGAGGAGCCCTGGACCGAAACCATGCTGTCCCAGATTTCCTCCGGCCGTTCCCAGCTGCAAAGCGGCATGGGGGAGAACGGCGCCCTGACCGAGGCGGAAAAGGAGAACCTGGAAAAGGATATCGCCATCGCCATCCACCGGCTGGAGACCGGAAACGCCCCCTTGTCCCAGGCCTCCATGTACGGCTTCCTGTCCCAGGCCAGTATGCTGGTCTCCATGATTTCCCTGTTTATCATCATCATCGGCGCCACCATGATGGCCTCGGAGTATTCCAGCGGCACCATCAAGCTGCTGCTCATCAGCCCCCACAAGCGCTGGAAGCTCTTTGCGGCCAAGATGGTCAGCCTCTTCCTCATGGGCCTTGCCATGCTGGTGCTGCTGTTTGGCAGCGCCCTTCTCACCGGCGGCATCCTCTTCGGATTTGAAGGGGCGGGCCCCTATCTCAGCTACAGCGGCGGGCAGGTCACCGAGACGCCCTACGCCCTTATGGCCGCCTTCCGTTACCTGCTGGCCTGCCCCGAGGTGCTGGTCATGACCTCTTTGGCCGTCATGCTGGCCGTCATCATGCGGCGCAGCGCCGTGGCCATCGGCGTGGGGACGGCCCTGCTCTTCGGCGGCAGCATGATTTCCATGATTCTCATGATGCTGCCCTATGACTTCAAGCGGTTCATCCTCTTCCTCAACACCGATTTGAGCATGTACTTCCCCCAGCTTTCCACCGGCCAGTTTATGAATACCGGCATGGAGACCCTGCCGGCCTCGGGCATGACGGTGCAGTTCTCCTTAGCCGTACTGGCGGTCTACTTCATCTGCTTCACCTATATCGCCCTGGATTCCTTCAACCGCCGGGACATCAAGCAGGCCTAGAAGGAAAAGTCCATCCATTGCCGAACAAAAGCCGTCCGCCCTCCTTCGGGAGAGAGCGGGCGGCTTTTTGCATTTACGCCTGCAGGGAATTTGTTATACAATTGCAATGTTAATTTATATTATTTCAATTCAATGAAAAATGAAAATAATGTACAATATATCTAAGAGACGGATAAAACCGGGAGGTTGCGTCCGCCGGGCTGTGTGCCCAGGGCAAGGAGGAATTTGGCAATGAAGGTGAAATGGATGGTCAGTGCGCTTCTTTCCTGCGCGATTGCCCTGACGCCGGCCCTGCCCGTGCCGTCGGCGGCGGCCGCCGGGCAGTCCCAGGCTATCGGGGATTTGGATTCCTATGAAGAATCCACCGAGGATGGCAACGTGCTTCTCTTCGACTGCGGCGGCGACGAGGTGCGGGTGGAACTCTGCACCGCCCGCACCGTGCGGGTGCAGCTGTCGGTGGGCGGCAGCGGCAACTACCGCACCGACGACCCGGAATACTACATGGTGCAGAAGAACGAATGGGAGCCTGTGACCAAAACCGTGACCAGGGAGGACGGGGTTATCCGCATCCGCACCGAGGCCATGGAAATTCGGATTCAGGAAAGCCCCTTCCGCATCGGCATGTATGATTTGGAGGGCAACCTGCTGAGCAAGGACGCCGACGACCAGGGCATGTACTGGGAGGACGACGGCACCCGGGGCGTCCGCAAGGTAGAGGGCGCCCAGAACGCCGGCGGTATTTTCGGCTTCGGCTCGGGGGACCACGGCCGCCGGCAGAACCTGAACCGCTACAATCAGGACTTTACCGAATTTTCCATGTCCCACGGCCGGCTTATCGCCCCCTTCTTTATGAGCAGCGTGGGCTACGGCATCTTTTTGAACACCCTGGAAAAGGATACCCGCTTTTTCAAGCAGGGGGGCGGCTTTGAGACGGCCGAATATCTGGACTATTACTTTATGTACGGCCCGGATTTCAAAACCATCCTCAATGAATACGCCGAAATCACCGGCCGCATGGAGCTGTACGGCAAGTGGGCCCACGGCTTCATCCTCTCCAAGTACGGCAACGACAACGCCACCCAGGCCGAGTTTTTGGAATGGCTCCACACCCTGCGGGACGAGGGCTACCCCTGCGACTCCTACGCCTTTGACTACGGCTGGCGGGGCGACGTGGCCGACAACGGCGGCAACCAGACCGGCGCCGGGGAGAAGTTCGGCAAGCAGATGTGGAACAACGATAAAACCAAGTTCCCGGATATAGCCGCCATGTTCGAGGAAGCCGACGAACTGGGCTTCCGGGTGGGCCTGCACAACAACGCCGGCACCCCCGAGGCCTCGGGCGGCAAGGAGCTGTACAAGCCCGAGTATGAGGAAATCTGGGTCAAATCCTATATGGACAGCGTCATCACCACCGGCTACGGCGACTGGTTCTGGCCGGATGAGTTCGACGTGCTGGGGGTCAACAGCGCGCCGGTCTTCTCCTCCAAGGGGGCCTACGAGGCCTGGCAGGAATACACCGATCAGAGCCGCCCCATGTTCATCACCCGGGGCAGCTACGCCGGCCAGCATTACGCCACGGCCTGGTCGGGGGATATTGAGAACACCTCCTCCGAGCTGGAAAACCAGATAGGCTTCAGCATCGACGCCGGCCTGGTGGGCTACTGGGCGGTGTCCCACGACCTGGGCGGCTTTATGCACCGCCCCTCGGATGAGCTGTACACCCGGTGGGTGTCGGAATTCGGCGCCTGGACGGGCATCATGCGCACCCACGGCCACGACGGCCGGGAACCCTGGACCTACGACGACGTGGCCAGCGATACCTTAAAGGAAAATCTGCAAATCCGCTACGCCCTTTACCCCTACACCTATTCCCTGGCCTGGCAGGGCTATTCGGAAGGCGTGCCCATGATGCGGGCCATGCTGCTGGAGGACGGCAGCCAGTACAACCCCGACGCCTGGGATTTGAACCAGCAGTATTACTACGGCGACTGGTTCCTGGTGGCTCCCGCCTCCCAGACCAGCAGCACGGTGGTGTCGGTCTGGCTGCCCCCCGAGACCACCTGGTACAACTACTACACCGGCGAGCGGTATGAAGGCGGCCGGGACGGCAAGACCATCAACGTGGCCGCCGCCCTGGACGAAATCCCGGTATTCGTAAAGGCCGGGGCCATCGTCCCCATGGGCCCGGATGTGGACTACGCCGACGAAAAGCCCCTTGACCCCCTGACCCTGGACATCTATCCCCACGAGGGCGCCACCTCCTTTACCCTGTATGAGGACGACGGCCAGACCCGGGAATACATCACCCAGAACGCTTACAGCACCACCACCTTTGAGAGCAGGGTGGAGGGCGAAGACATGACCTTCCGCATCCACGAGCGGGAAGACCACAATCCGGCCGTCTACCTGCCCTGTGAGCGGAATTACAACCTGAAGTTTAACCACATCGACCAGGCCGACGCGGTTTCCATTAACGGCCGGACGGTAGCCGGGGTGGATTCCCTGGCGGCCTACGACGCCGCCGAAGAAGCCTTCTGGCTGAACGGGGAGGAAAATATCCTCTATGTGAAGACGCCGGACACCGGCGAGGAAATTGTAGTGGAACTGCAGACCGGCGGCGTGGCCGAGCCGGAGCTGGGGGACGAGGACGAGGGCCTGCCCCCCGAGACCATCCTGGACGGCGGCCGGTATGAGCTGGAAAACGCCCAGATGGAGCCTGTGGAGGGCGGCCAGGTTATCCTGGACACCGAGTGGGGCGGCTATACCGGCACCGGCTTCGCCAAGGGCTTCAAGGGCGAAGGGGACGCCATCGAATTCCAGGTGGACATTCAGCAGGCCGGAGACTACAACCTGGTGCTGCGGGTTAACTGCGGCAAGAAAAACGAGGCGATTTACGACAACTCCCCCCGGCAGGGCACCATGTATCTGGACGGGGATGTGCTCTCCGCCATGGAGTTTGAGGTGACGCCCGCCTGGGGCTCCACCTCCGGCGGCTCCAAGCAGGGGGACTGGCGGGACTATACCCTGGAAAACGTCACCTTAAGCGAGGGGGTGCACACCTTCCGGTTTGTGGCCGAGGGGGATCGGAACCCCGGCAACTACAATCTGGACTCCCTGACCTTTAACCGCATCGACCGGTCGGTGTCCGCCTTCCAGAATATAGAGGCCGAAAGCGCGGCCAGCCTGGAGAAGGCCGCCGTGCAGGAGGATGCGGCGGCGTCGGGCGGCGCCTATGTCCGGATGGAAACCGGCGGCGAGGCTCAGTACAGCGAAGTGCGGGGCGAAGACCGCAGCGGCGTCCGCTTCCAGGTGCGCAGCGAAACCGGCGGGGAAATCATCGTATATGAAAACGGGGTGGGGGATAAGGTCCTGGCTACCCTCAGCGTGCCCGGCGACGGCCAGTGGCACACCCTGGAGGCCGTGTCCCAGGACACCGACGCCGAGATAAGCGACATCTGGCTGGAGTGCAGCGACGGCACCTGCGATGTGGACTGGTTCCACTTTACCGGCCTTGCCGACGCCTACCGGCAGATCGAAGGGGAGACGGCCGATGAACGCAGCGGCATGGACATCAGCAACGACGGTACCTTCCTCAACCATATTGAAAACGGCGACTGGGCCCTGTTCCGGGATTTGAACTTTGCCGGAGACGGCCCCGAAAGGCTGGAAGTCCGGCTGGCCGCCGGCCTTTCGGGAGGTACCTGTACCGTCTATCTGGATTCCCTGGAAGGGCAGAAGCTGGCCGAATTCCAGGTTGCCAATACCGGCAGCTGGAACACCTTCCAGACCTTCCAGGCCGACTGCGCCGACGTGACGGGGGTCCATGACGTCTACTTCCTGTTTACCTCCGGTTCCACCGAGTCCATCTGCGACGTAAACTGGCTCCAGTTCTATCCCAAGAGAGCTGTGGAGGTCATCCCGGAGGAAGCAGTGCTGTATCCGGGAGCCCGGCAGCAGTTCACCGCCCAGGTGTACGGCGAGGCCGCTGCCCAGACGGTGGAATGGAGTATCAGCGGGGCCGTAAGCGCGGATACGGCCATAACGGCCGACGGCCTGCTGACCATCGGCGGGGATGAGACGGCGAAGACGATTACCGTCCGGGCTGCGCTGTCGGGCAGCGCGGATATAAGCGATACCGCCCTTGTCACCATCACCGCCCCGCCGGCCGTCACCATTGCCGTGACGCCCGAGACGGCCGAACTGGCCCCGGGAGCCCGGCAGCAGTTCACCGCCCAGGTGTACGGCGAGGCCGCTGCCCAGACGGTGGAATGGAGTATAGAGGGGGCTGAGAGCGGGGATACGGCCATAACGGCCGACGGCCTGCTGACCATCGGCGCCGACGAGACGGCGGGGACGCTTACCGTCCGGGCCGCCCTCATCGGGAATCCGGAGGTGAGCGCCGCGGCCACGGTCACCGTCACCCCTGCGTCCCAACCGGTTATCCCGGGGGATATGGACGGCAACGGCCGGGTGGATATCGCCGATGTAATGGCGGCCTGTAAGGTGCTGGCCCGGCAGACCGCCGGCACGCCGCCCACCCCGCAGGAGATTGAGCGGGGCGATTTGACCGGCGAGGGCCGGGTGGCCATCGACGATGTTATGGCCATATGCAAGATTATTGCCGCCGGCAGCCAGAGCGCCGGATGACGCGACGGAACTGAATGAAAACAGAAACCCGGTTTGGAAGTATCCAAACCGGGTTTTTGCTGTCGGCCGGGCGGAAGCCTGCCGGCTTTATCAGAACATATAGGATACGGCATAGGTTTGCAGATTGGAATGCTCCTGCAGGATGCTGTCGCCGATAAAATTGTCGTTTTCGTCAAAAACCAGAAGCAGGGTGAGGATGTCCGCGTCCTCCGCCACGTTGAGATAGGGATTGTCGATGGAGTACTCGACGTCGCCTGTAATCTGCACGATATAGGAGCTGGACAGGTAATCCCCGTATTCGCCGCTTTCCAGTTCTTCCTGGGTTTCGCTGTCCAAAATGTTCATGTTCCGAGGGTCACTGATAAAGTCGCGGTAGGCCATGTATTCCCCCTGGTAGCCGGACGCGCACAGATTTAGCAGCTCCACCAGATTGATGGAGGCGCCGCCGTAGCTGTAGCGGACTTGGTCAAAGGTGTCGTTGATAACCGATTCCGGCACCTGGTGGAAGACGGGCTCCAGGGCTTTGGAGGTAATGGTGAGAGAGATGCTGCCATCCTCCTCATCTACTCCCAGCCCAGAAATCTCTACTTCTGTGTCCTGGTTTTCGATGGTGCACCTGGCATAGGCGACGCCGTCTTCCTCGGCAAACTGTAATTCTGGTTTTGTGTCAAGAGCGGCCGCATAATAGTCCGCCAACTGTTCGCAGAAGGCTTTGTCACCCTGATGAAACATGCAATCTATCTCAAACAATCGGCCGTCCAGGTTGTCAAATTCACCATCTAGGGTAAAATAGAAATTGGCCCAGGCAAAATCACCCTCCTCGGCGGGCGGCAGATCACATAGCAGGAAGTCCGCAAAGTCTTCCGCCTGCCAAACTCCCAATACGGAGGCACGTTTGTTTGGTTTATCCTCGTCTAGTATGATGGAGCTACCTTCTTTTTTAAGAAAGCCCCAATCGTGACCCCCCTCTACCGTTTCCACAGTATCGCCCCATTCCAGGCCATAGGGGAGCAGGGGGTGGCTGCTCCTGACCATTTCCTTGTGGACGAAAAATCCCCCCACGGCCGCCGCCCCAACCAGTACCAGGGCCACGCCGGCCAGCGCCAGCCATTTCAGACGGGATTTTTTCTTTGGTTTTTTTGGCGGGGCGGCGTTCCAGGGGGAAGCGGCGAAACAGGCCTCCGTCCGCCGGCTCACCTCGTCGCCGGCGGGGGAGATGGCGGAACGGGAAACCAGCATGTCGGCCGTAATCCCCTCCGGCAGGTTTTCGGCCGTCCCCACCGGGAAAAAGGTACAGGCGCAGTACCGGCCGATATCCTGCCGGTTCCATTCCTCCTCCCGGGTGGTCACGGCCGGGGCCGTGATTTGGCAGAGGTAGTATTCTTTTGTTTCCGGGTCCCTTACCCATACGAGATCCCCCGCCGCAAAGGCGTCCAGCGCCTTTTCCGCCCGGGAAAAGGCCGGGCTTTCGGCTTCCTGCGCCGCTTCATCCACCCAGCCGATGCCCACGATTCCCTGCTCCAGGCAAACCGGAATTTGGTTTTTTCCAAATCGGGCGGCCGGTTGGCTTCCTCCCGGTTGTCCTTCAGATTCATAATCCATACCTGCATTTTCCTCTTCCCCCTTCTGTTTTTTGCAGATTGTATACATCGCCTCAAAATATACCGAAATGGGATATTTAAATCATACCAGATTGGTATACTTCTTGTCAAGAGGTGTATGGATGAGACTGAAAGCATTGCGAAAACAGAGGGGGATATCCCAGCTGAAGCTGGCCATGGATCTGGGTATGAACCAAAACAGCATCAGCCGGTACGAAAACGGCGAGCGGGAGGCCGATTATAAAACCTTAATCGCCCTGGCGGATTACTTTAACGTGTCCATTGATTATCTGCTGGAGCGGACGGATAACCCGGTCTGCAACCGCTGAGTTTTTCGGTTTTCCCTGCTTCGGAATGGGGCGGAGGGGACGGCGGCCCTTTTCCCGGGGCTTTGCAAAAATTTTAAGACTGCTTGTCGAGGTCACAGGCTCTTTGGGGGCCTGCGGCCTTTTTTGTTTGGCCATAGGGCGGCCGGTTATCTATCAGGAAAAGCAAAAACGCCCCCCTGCCGCCGGCTGCAGGCTGGTGGGCGGCAAAGGGGGCGCAGAAATAAGGCGAAAGCCTATCGCTTGGCCAGTTGGGGGCCGAATAAGAAGGCGGCCCGGCCGGATTTGTGGATGGCCAGCCACAAAAGGCTGCCCAGGACGATGCATACCGTCACTTCGCCCAGGGCCACGCCGGCCGCCATGGTGACAAAGCCCCAGGCGGTAAAGCCCTCGGGCAGGGTCAGAATGGCCAGTTCGGCGCCCACGATAATCGCGTTGCAGAGGATGGGGAAGAGGGGGGCCAGCACCGGGAAGCCCTTGACGGTCACCCGGGCGGTCAGCCGCACCAGGATGGCGGCCAGCAGGGTGGCCAGGGTGCCGCATATCCAGTCCACCGGGCCTAAAGAGCTGCCCAGGTTGCCCAGGAAGCACCCCACCGTCAGGCCGGGGATGGCCGCCGGCGTAAAGACCGGCAGGATGGTCAGGGCCTCCGAGATGCGGAACTGGACGCTGCCGTAGGCCAGAGGCGCGCCGGCGTAGGTCAGGGCCACGTAGAGGGCGGCGATGACGGCCGCCCGGACTACAAACAGGACAGGCTTTTCCTTGGGTTTGCGTATTGCTTGCTGCATGTTACATTCCTCCGTAGTTTTGTTTTAGGTCAGGATGTTGCGACTGACCGCTTATGTAAAATGAAAGCCGCCTGCCTGCGGGCGGCTTCCATGGGTTGGAATGTTTTATTTTTTGTCTTTCTCGGCCTTGTCGGCCTTGTCGCTTTTCTTCTCGCCCTTTTCCTTTTTATCGGACTTTCCGGCCTCCTCCTCGGCGGGAGGCTCGGGGAGGCGTTCGATTTTCACCCGCTCGATGCGGCGCTCCTCCACCTCTTCCACCGTAAAGCGGAAGCCGGCGATTTCCACGGAAGGGTGCTCCCCCGGCTCGGGAATCCGGCCGATTTCGGCCATAATCATACCGCCGATGGTGTCGTACTCCCCTTCGGGCAGGGTTACATCCAGCAGGTCGTCCACCTCTTCGATGTCGGCCGTGCCGTCGATGGTGAAGGTGTCCTCGTCCAGCTTCTGAAACTCTTCTTCTTCGTTGTCAAACTCGTCCTGGATGTTGCCCACAATGGACTCCAGCAAATCCTCGATGGTCACAAGGCCTGCCGTGCCGCCGTATTCGTCCGATACAATGACCATCTGCAGATGCTTCTCGGTCATCTCGGAGAAAAGGTCCCCGCACTTCTTGCTCTCGGGCACATAGGTGGCCGGCCGCATAAGCTCCTTCAGGGTGACCTGGTTGGCCGCCTTGCCCACATAGGGCAGCAGGTCCTTTACATATAAAATGCCCTTGATATTGTCCAGGTCCTCTTCATAGACCGGGATGCGGGAAAAGCCGTCGTTGATGGCCACGGTCAGCACATCCTCGATGGAGTCGTTAATCTCCACTGCCTCCATGTCGGTGCGGTGGGTCATGACGTCGGAGGCGTCGATGTCGTCAAACTCGAAGATGTTGTTGATCATGTCCTTCTGGCTTTCCTCGATGACGCCGGTCTCCTCGCCCGCGTCCACCATCAGGCGGATTTCCTCCTCGGTGACCGCCTCCTGGCTGGAGCCGGGGGTCAGGCCGAAGAGCCGGCCCACCAGGTTGGTGGAGACCGACAAAAACCAAATGAAGGGACGCATGACCGCCTTGACGCCCAAAAGAATACCCACAACCCTAAAGGACACCGCCTCGGCCCGCTGCATGGCGATGCGCTTGGGCACCAGCTCCCCCAGCACCAGGGAGAAGTAAGAGATGATGATGGTCACCACCACCAGGGAGGCGGCGCTTAAGAAGGACAAAGCCGCCCCGTCGGTGACGTGGAACCAGCCGGCCAGGGTGGCCGCCAGGGGCTCGGAGAAGTTGTCGGCCGCCGAAGCGGAGGTGAGGAAGCCGGCCAGGGTGACGCCGATCTGGATGGTGGACAGGAAGGCCGACGAATCCGCGGTCAGCCGCAGCACCTTCTGGGCTTTTTTGTGCCCCTCCTCGGCCATTTTCCGCAGCTTGCTCTCGTTTAGGGAGATGACGGCGATTTCGCTCATGGCGAAAAAGGCGTTGACAAGGATCAGGATAAAGAGAACCACCAGTTTTACGATTAGATTACCAGGGCCAGGGTCGTCCATGGATACATAACTCCTCTCAAAATTGTCTGTGGACTGCCTTCCCCTTCCCGCGGGAAACCCCGCCGAAAGGCGAAAATCAGATACATATCATAATAGCGGTTTTAGCGGCGTTTGTCAAAGGGCCGTCCGGCTTCTGCGGCGGTCTGCGGAGGCGTGCAAGGGCAGCGGCCGCGCCGCTTGCGGGTTTTTCCGCCCGCATTAGGGAAATGGGGGCAAAATCGGGTAATTCCGGGACAAAATTTTAAACTGGTGGATATGGACATAAAAATAAGGACGAAAAAACCGCATTTTTTCGGTTTTTGCACTTTACTTATCTGCGCAAAGGTGCTACTATAAATTGCGAGTTGAAATCAGTTGCGGCGGCCTTTCCATCGCGCCGATTTCACGGGGCTTTTCCGGCCGGTCCGGACAAGCCTGCCCGCGCCGCCCGGGAGAGGCGGCGGCCCGTCTTCTATTATAATGTAAGGGGCGGGCGCAGGATTTGTCTATCATCAAAAGGAGGCAATCTTTCATGGCAAGAAAATGGAAAACCATGGACGGCAACTCGGCCGCGGCGCATGTATCCTACGCCTTTACCGACGTTGCCGCAATCTACCCCATCACCCCCTCGTCCAACATGGCCGAGGAGACCGACAAGATGGCTACCGCCGGCGTGAAGAATATCTTCGGCCAGACGGTGAAGGTCACCGAGATGCAGTCTGAGGCCGGCGCTGCCGGCGCTGTCCACGGCTCCCTGGCCGCCGGCGCCCTTACCACCACCTACACTGCCTCCCAGGGCCTGCTGCTCATGATCCCCAACATGTACAAGATCGCCGGTGAGCTGCTGCCGGGCGTTATCAACGTCTCGGCCCGCGCCATCGCCGCCCACGCCCTGTCCATCTTCGGCGACCACTCCGATATCTACGCCTGCCGCCAGACCGGCTTCGCCATGCTCTGCTCCAACGACCCCCAGGAGGTCATGGATCTGGGCGCTGTGGCCCATCTGTCGGCCATCAAGGGCCGGGTTCCTTTTGTGCACTTCTTCGACGGCTTCCGCACCTCCCATGAAATCCAGAAGATCCAGATGTGGGACTACAAGGATCTGGAGGAGATGCTGGATAAGGACGCCGTCAACGCCTTCCGCCGCCGCTCCTTAAACCCCGAGCATCCCGAGCAGCGCGGTACCGCCCAGAACCCCGACGTCTTCTTCCAGGCCCGCGAGGCTGCCAACAACTACTACACCGCCATTGTGGACGTTGTGGAAGATTACATGAACCAGGTCAATAAGAAGCTGGGCACCAAGTACAAGCTCTTCAACTACTACGGCGCCCGGGATGCCGAGCATGTCATCGTGGCCATGGGCTCGGCCTGCGACACCATCGAGGAGACCGTGGACTACCTGAACGCCCAGGGCGAGAAGGTGGGCCTGGTGAAGGTGCATCTCTACCGTCCCTTCTCGGCCAAGCACCTGATTGCCGCCATCCCCTCCACCGTCAAGAAGATTTCCGTGCTGGATCGCACCAAGGAGCCCGGCTCCATCGGCGAGCCCCTGTACCTGGACGTTGTGGCTGCCCTGAAGGATTCCAAGTTTGCCGACGTGCCGGTATACGGCGGCCGCTACGGCCTGGGCTCCAAGGACACCACCCCCGCCGACTTCATCGCGGTTTACCGCAACATGGAGAAGGCCCGCTCCAAGAAGCGCTTCACCCTGGCCATCGAGGACGACGTGACCGGCCTGTCCCTGAAGGTCAAGGAGAATCCCGACACCACCCCCAAGGGCACCACTTCCTGTAAGTTCTGGGGCCTGGGTTCGGACGGCACCGTGGGCGCCAACAAGAACTCCATCAAGATCATCGGCGACAACACCGATATGTACGCCCAGGGCTACTTCGACTATGACTCCAAGAAGTCGGGCGGCGTAACCGTTTCCCACCTGCGCTTCGGCAAGAAGAAGATCAAGTCCACCTACCTCATCAACAAGGCCGACTTTGTGGCCTGTCATAACCCCTCCTATGTGGACAAGTATGACATTGTAGAGGACATCAAGCCCGGCGGCATCTTCCTGCTCAACTGCTCCTGGGACGACGCCGAGCTGGATACCCACCTGCCCGCCAAGATGAAGCGGTATATCGCCAAGAACGACATCAAGTTCTACACCATCGACGCCACCCACATCGCCAAGGAACTGGGTCTGGGCGGCCGCGTCAACACCATCCTGCAGGCTGCCTTCTTCAAGCTCTCCAAGATCATCCCCGCCGACAAGGCCGTGGTGCTCATGAAGGAAGCCGCCACCAAGTCCTACGGCAAGAAGGGCGAGAAGGTCGTGGCCATGAACCACGCCGCTATCGACCGGGGCGTGGCCGGCGCCAAGAAGGTCAAGGTGCCCGCCGCCTGGGCCAAGGCTGAGGATACCGACAATGCCGCCGGCGTGCTCACCGAGGGCCGTCCCGAAATCAAGGATTATATCGATAGCATCCTGACCCCTGTCAATGCCCAGCGGGGCAACAAGCTGCCCGTATCCGCCTTCCTGGATTACGTGGACGGCACTGTGCCCCTGGGTTCTTCGGCCTACGAGAAGCGGGGTATCGCCGTGGACGTTCCCACCTGGAACCCCGACAATTGTATCCAGTGTAACTTCTGCTCCTACGTCTGCCCCCACGCCGTCATCCGGCCGGTGGCCATGACCGACGAGGAAGTGCAGAACGCCCCCGAAGGCACCAAGTCCATGCCCATGACCGGCGTGCCCGGCCTGCATTTCGCCATGACCGTGTCCGTGCTGGACTGCACCGGCTGCGGTTCCTGCGCCAACGTATGCCCCGGCAAGAAGGGCGAGAAGGCCCTGACCATGCAGCCCCTGGATACCCAGCTGGACAAGGAAGCCGGCTTCGTCTACGGCCGCAAGCTGCCTGAGAAGCCCGAGGTGGCCGAGAAATTCAAGCCCACCACCGTCAAGGGCAGCCAGTTCAAGCAGCCTCTGCTGGAGTACTCCGGCGCCTGCGCCGGCTGCGGCGAGACCCCCTATGCCAAGCTGGTAACCCAGCTGTTCGGCGACCGGATGTACATCGCCAACGCCACCGGCTGTTCCTCCATCTGGGGCGGCTCCGCTCCCTCCACTCCCTACACCGTCAACAAGGAAGGCCACGGCCCCGCCTGGCAGAACTCCCTGTTTGAGGACAACGCCGAGTTCGGCTACGGCATGCTGCTGGCCAACAAGGCCATCCGCGGCCGCCTGGCCGACGCCGCTGGGAAGCTGGTCGAGCTGACCGACGGCGACCTGAAGGCCGCTGCCGAGAAGTGGCTGGAGACCATGGAAGACGGCACTGCCAACAAGACGGCCGCCGCCGACTTCAAGGCCGCCCTGTCGGCCGCTAAGGTGTCCGGCGAGGCCGAGGCCCTGGTAAAAGAGCTGCTGGAAGACGCCGACTATTTGGCCAAGAAGTCCTTCTGGGCCTTCGGCGGCGACGGCTGGGCCTATGACATCGGCTTCGGCGGCCTGGATCATGCCATCGCCTCCGGTGAGGACATCAACATCCTGGTCTTCGATACCGAGGTGTACTCCAACACCGGCGGCCAGTCCTCCAAGGCCACTCCCACCGGCGCCATCGCCCAGTTCGCGGCGGCCGGTAAGGAGACCAAGAAGAAGGATCTGGCTTCCATCGCCATGAGCTACGGCTATGTCTATGTGGCTTCCATCGCCATGGGCGCCGACTATAACCAGTGCCTGAAGGCCTTCCACGAGGCCGAAAGCTACCATGGCCCCTCCATCATCATCGCCTACGCCCCCTGTATCAACCATGGTATCCGGGGCGGCATGGGCATCAGCCAGACCGAGGAGAAGAAGGCCGTAGCCGCCGGCTACTGGAACCTCTTCCGGTATGACCCCCGCAAGGTGGGCACCGACGAGAGCGCTTTCTCCCTGGATTCCAAGGCTCCCACGGCCGATTACAAGGAGTTCATTGAGGGCGAGGTTCGTTACTCCTCCCTCATGCGCGCCAACCCCGAGCGTGCCGAGAAGCTCTTCGACAAGGCCGAGGAGAACGCCAAGGCGCACTTGGCTTACCTGGAGAAGCTCAAGACCCTGTACAGCAAATAAAATCCGCTTTGCGAAAGAGGCCCGGCCAAATTTGGCCGGGCCTCTTTGCGTGCCTGCATGAGCGGAAGCGTGAGATGCAGGGCGGGAAAAATTTGCCGGGCCTGCAGCAAAATAGGGGTCTGCAGGGCACTAAACTATGGGAAGAAGAAATGCGGGAATTGTGTCCTATTCCGTCGCAAATACTAGATAATGGGGCTTGTATTCCTGCCTTTAAAACACTTTTGTGCAAGGTGCACTTACACATTCTACGGATTCATACAATATGTAAGAATCTTCAGGCAAAACGATAAAATGTGAAAGGAAAAGGGGGCGCAAAATCCCATGTTTTAACAAAATTGGTTAGATAAGTCGGATAAAAAATATATAAAACCACTTGACATTATAGAATATCCGACTATAATGAAGAAGGGGAAAGGCGGTGTTTGGCGCAAACTGTTAAAATTTACATATGAGTTGACAAACTGCAGGATTTCCTTTATAATTATGAAACAATCCTGTAATAATCTCTACTGGATAAAATGGTGAATTTGTGAATGTGTGCACGCCCCTTGTTATATGTATGTAAAAGGGGGAACAAGCCCAAACGGGCGGCCTTTGTCCGGGCAGGGAGGAAGTCTAGGGCTAAAGCGGGGTTGCCGGATGCCTCTCCGGCGGTTTCGCTTTCCATAAATGGACTGAGGAAATCATTATCATGACTGGAGGAAACGAACGATGAGAAAGAGCTTGAGGCGCGGAGCGTCCCTCTTGGTCTCCTTGTCGCTTTGTGTGTCGGCCTTTGCGGGCCTGACGGCACAGGGTTATGAGGCGACTATCAGCGGCTGGTCGGATGCAATCAGTTCCGATTATTATTGGCTGCAGAAAAACAACGTGACCGACGAGGATCAAGAGGTAACGCATGCTGCCGTAGCCGATGAACTGAAGTATCAGAATGAAACGCTGAATTTCAGAATTGGTACGACGAATGACGGAGCCACTTCCTTTACTTTGAACGATTCCTGGAGCAGCATGCTGCATGTTCAGTTTGAAAACTGGCTGGCTCCGGATGATACGTCGGTTACCGATAATGTAGGCAACCCCTGGGGCCAGACCAATGACCAGGGTCAGATCCGCAAATGGGGTGTTATCACAGTTCCCTTTATCGGCATGGCCTTTACCTGCAAAGGGCAGATGGCTGCTTCCGCCCCCGATCCGAGCAAGCCGATCCTGGGCAATGAATTTACGATTGATGGCGTTACCTACCAGCCCATGTGGGACAATGTGCGCATTCTGCAGAATGGCGCGGTAAGCACACAGCAGATGTTCCCCGGCATGAATGCGGAGGGAAATGACATTACCGCCAATACATTCCGCTATGCCATCGCTGCGTACAATCAGAACAATAAGCGCGCGGGCGCCGACGGCAAGGGCCTGCATGCCGGCTATCCTGTTGGCAACGCTGCATTGACCGACGATGCCTCTATGATTTATCAGGAACTGCTTGGCCCCGACGGCACGGCTTACCTGGTAGAGGGTGCGGATGTGGCGGAAAGCGGCGCCTTGACCGGCGCGCAGGTGATTCCCAGCGAGCTTGCCGGGGCCTTTGAGGGCCTGGGCGACAGCATGGATGCGCGGTTGGCTGTTACGGGTGTTCCCCTGGGCGCATATGCCGACGGTCGGATGGATTTTGCCAACGGCTATTTGACGGCCTCCGGCTTCCACAGCACCACCTGCAGCATCGTAAGCTTCTCCTTTGGTTCGGCTGAGGCGGCCCCCAGTGTGATTGATGAGGCGAATCACACGGTTACCGCTTATGTGAAGGATGGCACCAACCTTTCTTCTCTGACCCCCGAGGTGGAGATCATCGGCAAAAGCTATACTCCCTCCGGTGCCCAGAACTTCAGTTCTCCCGTCACCTATACGGTTACGGCGGCTGCGGGCAATACGCAGGATTATACCGTGACGGTTATTACCCTGAATGAGGCTACCATTTCCACTTTTGCCATCGGCGATGCGACGGCTACCATTGATCAGGCCAACCGTGAGATCACCATTGCCGTCCATTCGGATGCCGACCTTTCCAACGTGACGCCCGAAGTGACCTTTGTGGGCAGCGGCGCCAGCATGTCCCCGGCCTCCGGCCTGAACCTGGAGGATTCCTGGGACAATCCGGTAGAGGTTACCGTCACCGCCGGCTCGGCTACCGCGACCTATACCATCCGGGCGCGTTACCTGAATACGGATAACAGCATCACTTCCTTTGTTGTTTCGGCCGATCAGTTCAAGTATGCTTGGGGCGACGTGGTTGCAACGATTGACAATGATGCCAAGACCATTAACATGGAATATGCCTGGGGTAACTTTACAGGCGATGAGAACAACCCCACTCCCTATGCGCGGGTTTCCGCAGAGGTCACCCTGCCCTCCGGCGCCACCATTTCCCCGGATCCTGCCATTGCGCGGGATCAGCTGGGCCAGGAATATGTTGTTACCTCCGAGAACGGCGATGAAGCTGTCTATACGGTGCATATCACCCTGGACGACAACAAAATCTTCCCGCCGGTAGACGACCTTGACCTGTATGCGCAGGATAACTGGGGCCGTTTCAGCGGGGATGCTGAGGCTGCTGAGTTTGAAGCGATTCTGGAAGAGTACAATTACCAGCGGTCTCAGGGATTTGACCCCGGCACGCCCAGCGGCGGCGTAAGCAACTGGGACGATTTGCTTTCCCGTCAGCTGTTTGTCAACGGAAGCGGAAAAAATGATATAATCAATGGCGCTACGGCCATGATCGCGGCCGATGTCAGCTATGGTAAAGCGAATACTTTGAAAAATACGATGGTTCGCGCTTGGCAGATCGATGACGTAGTCGATGAAGACGGCATTAAGCACCGCGGCTGGTCTTGGGCCGGCAGCCCGGTGGAGAATGAATTCGTAATGGATAAACTCCATTATCAGCAGTTCTCCATGAGTTATGGTACCTATGACGACAACGGTAATATTCAGCGCGTGCTGAACGGTGTGGGCAATAGCTATAATGCCGTATCCAACGTTCTGAAGGAAGAGAATTCTCCTTTCTTTGATTTTGATAATGTGCAGGTCAAGGAGGGAGTACGCAATACCATCCGTGATGCGTACGAGGGCGCCAACAAGTCCGGCATTAACCCCGGTATCGCTTTGGACGGCGCGATGAAGTATGATGCGGAGAACAAAATTCTCTACCAGGTCTTCAGCGGAACCGGCGAATACCATTCTACCGTGCGCGATCGCAACAATAAGACCATCATCATTAAGGGCCTTACTCCCGCTGAGAATGAGGAAGGCGAGATCGAGATGACCTCCAATGGTTCGGCCATCGCCATGCTGCCCCGTATTCAGCATGTCTATGAGAATATCGATCTCAGCGGCTCGGAAGCTTATGCCGGTCAGGAGAACGAATACGTTTCGCTGAACCTGGATGGCTTCGAAGTAAAATACAGCAAGACGCTGGGCATGCCCAACAGCGCGCCGGAAATTCAGGATGACAGCGAAACCGGAAATGGCACCGTGATTATGGACTTTGCCAAGGGCTGGGTCGAGTGCAAGGCGGATTCGGATGAGGTTATCTGGCACGATGGCAGCCGGCTGAACAATGAAAATCGGATTGAGTCGGTTGAAGCCAGCGGCAACGTGGCGGTTGAGAAGGTTGTTGTCAATTCTCTGGATTCGGAGAATCCCAACGAGGAAACCGATTGGCTGGGCAACTCCATCAACATTTACTTTGCTGAGGGCGAAACGGTTGATTTGACTAATGTCACCATCAACAATATCGTGACTGTGGATCCCAATGCCACCGTGGAGTATAACGGCGAGGCTTTTGTGCCCGGCACTGCCGTGAACCTGACCTACAGCGCTTTGCTCCAGGTAAATGCTGAGAACGGCGCCAACCGCAGGTACAGCGTTTACGCCTGGCAGGGCGACGAGGCGCTGTCTGCTGATGCGCCGGACGATCCCAATCAGGAAATTGTAAATCCGCCCACCGATGACGATCCAAGCGATCCCTCGCAGCCCGGCAACAACAATTCCCAGCAGCCTAATGGAAGCAACGGCGGCGGCAATTCGGATGAGGATCCCTATGAGTACGGCTATTATGATGCCAATGGCAAGTGGGTGCCTGTAACCAAGGGGTTCTATGAGCAGTGGCTCAGGAGCGGCGGAAACGCTGCCACTGGCGAGGCCGGCGTGGTTGGCGTGGTCCTGCTGACCGCTGCGGCTGCAGGCGCACTGGTTGTACTGCGCAAGAAGAAATAGCCTTTGTTTCCTCTCAGTCTGTTTGGAATATTGGACAAAATCGGTGAATGGATACCGGTTCCACCATGTAGGTTTGTGCGGTTTTGGGGGCGCGGCAGCGCCCCCATGACCTGCAACGTATCTTAATCTGAAATTTTAGGAGGAAAACAGATTATGAAGAAGTTGGTTTCGGCAGCCATTTCGGCTGCTCTGGCCCTGACGACCTTGTCCATGGGGCTGATGGCTGGTGCCACGGATGCCAGCCAGGTTGGCGCTATCGGCGACAGCGGTGTACCTGACGCTTTTAAAGGGAAGGAAGCTGAACTGACCCAGAAGTATAAAGAGGCGTACAACTGGGGCATCACCCTGCATTCCCACAAGGAAAACGACGGGTTGTTTAATTTCGGCGATGCGTCCGGCGAGCTGGTACATATCTGGTCCGGCACGGATCCGGAAGGCAATGTGTACCAGATCTGCAACCAGGACTTTGATAACGGTACTTCTACCGTTTCCAACGCTTTCTCCTACAACAACTGGGCTGCCATTGTCTGCGCGGATCCGGAGACCTTGAATGTAGTTATTATGCGCGACGCCGCTGCTGAGTGGTATGCAAAGGGCGGCGGTGTAAACAACTGGAAGTCCGGCAGCCCCACAACCAACCAGTATTGGCGTACGGAAAACGGCGTGCCCGTCTGCTATCAGCAGTTTGAAAACGGCCATCTGCGCATTGAAGAAGGCGAAGTTTGGTACGCTGAGTTCTACAGCAAAATCGATTTAGGCGACGCTTATCCCCAGCCCCCGGCTGCCCCGCCGGCCTATGGCGATATCTACACCCCCAATGCGGACGGCTGTACCTGGGAAGAGCCCAAATATCTGCCCTCGAATGTTACACCGCCCGATGTCACCACCAATGTGCCTAACAATGAGGTACCCGGTGGTCAGACCGGCGACGATAATCAGAATCCTGCGATCGTTGATCCCAGTCTCCCTGCAGGGACGGTTGATCCCAACAGCACCACCGCTTCCGGTGCGGCCTCCGGTACGGCCTCCGGCACGGTAAGCGACACTACTGTCTCCGGCAGCACCGTTTCCGACAACACTGTTTCCGGCAGCACCGTTTCCGGCAGCACCGTTTCCGGCAGCACCACCGGCGGCACTACCACCGTCCGTCAGATGAATGTAGGCGCTACGGTCGGTATTGTGGTAGCCTGCGTAGTCGTTGTAGGCGCCGGCGCCTTCTGCCTGTACTGGTTCGTACTGCGCAAGAAGAAGGCGGCTGCGGATGGCGTGGATGCCGAAGCTGTTGACGAGGCTGCACAGGCCGAGGAGAAGTCGGACGATAAGACCGACGACAAGAAATAAGCGGGAGTCCGGGTAAAGCCTTGTATTTCCCCTTATGACCCAAGCATAATGAATACCGGGCGGCGCTTCGCGCTGCGGACGCGCCGCCCGATATCCTGCGCCGGCACGCCGGCAGGATTTGCACAAAAGTGCATATATGATTATATTGCCGGGAGTGTTGTAAGTTGGCAGAAGTTAAATTCCCTGAGCTGAACGCCAGGATCGATAAGCTGGCGGAGGGTATCCACAATCAGAAACTCCGCAACATGTTTAAAAACTGTTTCTATTCCACCCTGGAAACCACCACCAAACTCCACGACGACGGGTGCACCTATGTCTTTACCGGGGATATTCCCGCCATGTGGCTGCGGGATTCCAGCGCCCAGGTCATGCACTATCTGCGGGTGTGTGACTGCCCCGGTATCAAGGAGGCCATTGCCGGCCTTGTCAAGCTGCAGATGCGTTATATCGCCCTGGACCCCTACGCCAACGCCTTCAACGAGGAGGCCAACGGCGCCGGCCACGGCGGCGATACGACAAACTTCAACGAGAACAAAGACTGGATCTGGGAGCGCAAGTATGAAATCGATTCCCTGTGCTACCCGGTCTGGATTTCCTATAAATACTGGAAGAAAACCGGCGACACGTCCGTTTTTGACGAGCAGTATAAAAAGAGCACGGGCATGATTCTGGATCTGTTCCGGGTGGAGCAGCATCACGAGGAGAAGTCCCCCTACCGGTTCCAGCGGTTCAACTGCCCCGAAACCGACACCCTCCCCCGGGAGGGCAAGGGGGCGGAGGTGGCCTACACCGGCATGACCTGGTCGGGCTTCCGCCCCAGTGACGACGCCTGTGTTTACGGGTATCTGGTACCCTCCAATATGTTTGCCGTTGTGATTTTGGGGTATCTGGAAGAGATTTATGCGGACGTGTACCATGACGCCGACATGGCTGCCTCGGCCAAGGCGCTGAGGGACGAAATCGAGGCCGGCATTCAGAAGTACGCCGTATTCGAGGACCCCGATTGCGGGAAGGTTTACGCCTATGAGGTGGACGGGAAGGGCAACGCCGTCTTTATGGACGACGCCAATGTCCCCAGTCTGCTGTCCCTGCCCTATCTGGGGTATTGCGATATGGACGATCCCATTTACCAGAACACCCGCAAATATATCCTTTCCAAAAAGAACCCCTACTACTACGAGGGTTCCTTCGCCAAGGGCATCGGCAGCCCCCACACCCCGCCGGGCTACATCTGGCACATCGCCCTGGTCATGGAGGCCATGACCTGCCACGACGACGCGGAGAAGGCCAAGGTTCTGAACACCATTATGGCCTGCGACGGCGGTACCGAAGTGATGCACGAGGGGTTTGACGCCAATGATCCCACCGTATATACCCGCGAATGGTTTGCGTGGGCCAACTCCCTTCTGGCGTATTTTATTCTGGAAGAGATTGACAAGGTCAATACATTCGTGAAATAAAGCAAAGGATGGTGAGGCGCATGAACCACGCCGACTGTTTAAACTTTGATTTTAAGGCTGCCGGCCACGAGCTGCTGGCCACAATCCGGAAGGGCTTTTGGAACCCGGTGGGATATTTTGCCAAGGAAAAGCTTATCGGTACCGACAAGGCTTTCTTCTGGCCCTACGGCGGCCATCTGGAGGCGGTTGCCGCCCAGCTGGAGAATTATCCCGACTGTGCCAACGCCAAGCAGATGTATCTGGATACCCTGGTGGGCGTCCTGCCCTACACGGTCTGCCGGGACGACGGGCATCTGGCCTATGCGGCTGCCAACGGCGGCGGCGGAGATGTCTTTTATGACGACAATGTGTGGATTGCCATCATCTATCTCAACGCTTCCCATATTTTGAAAGAGCCCCGTTATCTGGAGCTGTCTGAAAGGGTAACCGAGTTCTGCTACTCCGGCTGGGACGAGAAGCTGGGCGGCGGTGTCTACTGGCAGGAGAACCACAAGACCAGCAAGAACACCTGTATCAACGCCCCCCTGGCCAAGGTGTCGGCCCAGCTTTACAAGGAGACGGGCAAGCAGAAGTATCTGGATTGGGCCGTCAAGCTGTATGACTGGACCAAGGAGAAGCTGATGGATCCCAAGGATTACCTCTATTGGGACAACATCAACCTGGAGGGCAAAATCCAGGAATGGAAGTTTGCCTACAACACGGGCTGCATGATTGGCGCGGCGGCGCATCTCTACGATATAACCAAGGATGAGAAGTATCTGACCGATGCGAAAAATTCCGCCATGTCCGCCCTGAACGGCGGCTTTGGCCGGTGGGACGACAAGGGGGATTACCACTTCACCGACCCCAACCCCTGGTTCCTGACCTGGCTGTTGGACGGCTATATGGCCCTGTATCCCTTCGATTCCAACGATGAATATATCGAAAGCTTTGCCTCGGCGGTTTCCTATTGCGTCCGCAATACGAAAAATGCCAGCGGCTTCGTACATAGGGATTGGAAATCCAAGGATATGCCGGATGCGGATGTGCACGTGCTGGATCAGTCGGGTACGGCGCGGGTCCTCTTCGACGTGCAGACCTGGAAGGACACCTACGGGAAGTAGGTTCCGTTTATTGGGCTTTATGCTCCGGGCATGGAGCGGTTGGTATATATTTTAAAATGAGGAAAAGGAGATTCAGCTATGCGTAAACGTATTGTCACGGCGTTGTTGGCTGCGGCCATGATGCTGTCGCTTTTGGCGGGATGCTATACGGAGACGACCGTGCCGGTGGAAAGCACGGATACCAATGTCACCACCTCCGCCCAGAGCGAGACGCCCTCTTCGTCTGAGGCGACCACCACCTCCCAGACGACGACTACATCCCAGACCACCACTTCCACCAGTTCTACTTCCTCCAAAAAGAGCCCCACCACCGCCAGGTTCCCCTACAGCCTGATTAAGCGGCTGAAGAGCAGTTCCGCTACGGGCGGCGGCACCGGCAGTACGGACGGCGGAAGTAGCGGCGGTACGACCACTTCGGACGGTGGGACCCAGGTTAACGAAAACGAGTTCTTTTACGATGAATACCGTGCCTATACCCAGGTTGCCGACCGCATTATGAGCAGTGCAAAGCGGGATATCAACCGGCAGAATCCCACCCAGGGCGGTTTCTGGCGGAATAACGGGACCAATTTGGCTTCGGATTTGTTAAAGATGGGCGATGATTTGAACGGTACAACCCTGTGGCCTTATGCTACCTACATGGAGGGTGTGGGCGCGCAGATTTCCTCCGCCGGCCTGGCTCAGTCCTATGATGCCAAGCAGGAGTATGCCAAGCTTCTGAAGAATGTTCTGAATTATACGGACAGCGAGTACAATTCGGCCGACAGCCTGGGCCTCGGCTGCGTACAGGGTTCTGGCCCCGGCACCCAGATTTTTAACGACGATAATGTGTGGGTCGCCATGGAGTGGATGAACGCTTACCAGCTGCTGGGCGACAACCAGTATCTCACCCTGGCCAAGCGCAACCTGAACTTTATCTTCGAAAGCTGGGATACCACTGTTTTGGACGGCGGTATCTGGTGGTGCCGTCCCGGACGTGAAGGCAAGGAGCCTCTGCAGAAGAATGCCTGTATCAACGCCCCTTACGCTTGGGCTGCGGCTGAGATGTATGAGCTGACCGGTGAGCAGTCTTATTTAAATAACGCTATCCAGGCCTATACATGGACCAAAAATACGCTGTGGGATAAGAATAAGAATGTTATTCTTGATAAATATTATCAGGTTTCAACTGGCTATGAGTTGGATGGCAGCACCTATGCCTATAACACCGGCTGTATGATCGGCGCGGCTGCCATGCTGTATAAAGTCACCGGCGATGAACAGTACCGGACGGATGCGTATGCTTTGGCGGAAGGTGCCTCAACCACCTTCTATTCTGAACGCATCAGGATTCGCCCCACCGGCGAGGATGCCCCTGAAGGCGCCACGGGTTATTATTTTGATTCGCCCTCTCCCTATAGTTCTTCCAACCTGCTTTGGTTCCAGAGCAACCTGGCCAAGGGTATTTTTACTTTGTATAAAATCGATACCGAAAAGGGCAACACAGCTGATCCCAAGTATGCCCGCATCGTGTTGAACGCGACTGCCGTGGGTGCTGTTAACGCCGGCCGCGCGGACAACTATATCAACCCGGATATGAGGAGCGCAGAGGCGCCGGCACTGGCTGATATTACGCCTACCGGCGAAGGCGCTGCCGCCCGGCTGATGTATATGTGCGATGAGTTCCTGAAGGATTATCCCCGGTTTGACCGGATTGGCTAAAAGCATGTAAGCAAAAGGGTATTGTCCCGGGATACTGTTATCTCGGGACAATACCCAGGTTTATTCCTTTTTCTTTGAGCGGCATTGAGATTTTGAAAGGGGTTATGCCTTCTGTTTAAAAAGATTACGGCAGCCAGTCTATCTGCCATTTTGGTATTGGGCGCTGCGGGCTGCGGTGCGGATACCGGTACGGAAAGTTCCAGCAGCGCATCTGCCGGAACCAGCACATCTACCGCTTCCTCTGTGGCGGATGTGGCCATAACCGATTTTCAAAATTTCAATGGTTACGGCGACCGCGGCGACGCCATTATGGAGTATTTTAGCCAGAGTTTTTGGAAAGCCGACGGCCGCATGAAGAGCGAACAGGCAAAAAGCGATTCGGTAACGCTCTGGGGCTATGCTTCCTACATGGAAGCCTGCGGTGAATGGCTGGCCCTGCATCCGGACGACGCCGAGGTAAAGGCCGAATATATAAAGGTTTTGGAGAATGTGGAGTATTACCGCACGGTATGGCGTACCGATGACCTGCAGGTCTATCAGTGCGTACCGGTAGAGAGCAAGGCCGAGTGCTTTTTTGATGACGACGTTTGGGTTGTGCTGGAGTTTATCCACGCCTATCAGCTCTTAGGAGAGCAAAAGTGGCTGGATAATGCCAAGGGAACCATAGAGTTCTGCTATTCCGGCTGGGATGACAAGCAGGGCGGCGGCGTCTACTGGAAGGAAGATGATGTGGGCACGGAGAACGCCAGCAAAAATACCTGCATCAACGCCCCCCTGGCCCTGGCCTCCGCCGAACTCTACGAGATCACCCAGGATCAGCAGTATCTGGACTGGGCCATCCGGCTGTACGATTGGACCAAGGCGACCCTGATGGATCCCAAGGATTCCCTGATGTGGGATAATATTATGGCGGATTCGGGCAGTGTGACCCGGACGAAATGGACTTACAATACGGGCAATATGATCGCCTCGGCCGCCATGCTCTATAAAATCACCGGCCAGGAGTCCTACCTCACCGATGCCAAGACCATGGCGGAATCCGCCTATACAACCTTTGGCACCGAAGTGGTTAAGGATGATCCTGCCCAATCCTATTACATCGCCGGCGAGTCCAATCCCTGGTTCCAGTCATCTTTGTTGAAGGGCTACATAAAGCTGTACGAAGTGGACAGTTCCAACGCAACCTATGTAAAGAGTTTTTTGACCGCGTTGGCCTACGCCTGCTCCAAGAATAAGGATTTTCGCGGATTCCTGGACTCGGATTGGAAAACGCGGGATGAGGTCGGCGTTATCACCAACCCGGATCTGCTGAACCAGTCGGGTAACGCCCGGGTGCTGCTCATGCTGCAAAACTGGAAGAACGCCCATCCGGACGCCCTGGGCCAGGCTTAATCAGGCATCCGCCGAGGAAATTCGGTTGATGATAAAAATTTTAGAAAGGGATGTTATGCGTGAACAAGAAAAGAATCATCAGCGCCCTGCTGTGCGCCGCTATGATTGTCAGCGCGGGAGTTATGGCTTCTTCCTGCGGCGACAACGACGGCACCCCCAGTGGCAGCACTGACAGTTCCGACGAATGGGTTCTTGCTGACAAGAACGTCACTATGTGGGGAGGCTTCGGCGAGGACTACTACGAGAATTTCAAGCGGGATAATCCGGATATCAATCTGAATTATGCCACCTCCTCTGACAACAGCCTGGTGACCCTGGCTGCGGCAATCCAGTCGGGCAACCAGCCGGATATGTTCTACACCAACAATGCCGCCAATGCGCCTCTGGGCGATGCGGTGGGCCGTGACCTGCTGCTGCCCCTGGAAGGCTATTTTGACCGGGATCCCAACTATAAGTGGGAGGATCTGCCCGAATGGTATGATATGTTTGTCAAGTATACGGGCAACGATGGGCAGGATCATATTTACGCCGTCTACACCGACGTGTCGGTAGCCTGCTTGGTCTGGAACAAGGATATGTTTGAAGCCAATGGCCTGGATCCCGATAAGCCGCCGACAACCTGGTCTGAAATGCAGACCATGGCTTCTCAGCTGAACAAAACCGACTCCAACGGCATGCTGAGCCAGGCCGGTTTCACCTCCTATAACTGGTGGTTCCAGCATTGGCGCCTGACCTATGGCACGACCTATCAGGATCCCCTGACTGGCGAGCCCAACATCAATACCCCCGAGATGCAGAATGTCATGAACTTCTTAAAGTCCTTCCCCGAATCCTTCGGCGGCGCCGACCGGCTGCCCGAGACGGTGAACTGGGGCGCAGGCAACGTGGGTATGGCTATTGCCGATACGGGTTATTCCCAGAACATGGTTAATGACTTTGAGACCGGTATCGCCATTATGCCCAAGCCTGACGATAAGGAAGGCGACCAGGTGGTTGCCGGTTATGCCTGGCAGTGGTACGGCGTACCCAAGGGCTGTAAGAACCCCGACGGCGGCTGGACGGTAGCCCGCTGGGCTGTGACCGGCGGCTGCGCCGGCGTACAGGCCCGTGCCGCTCTGGAGAATCCCGAGACCTGGGTGCCTGTCTATCAGGTACACAAGCCCTCCAAGCAGGAACTGTTCGATCGGTATCTGGAAGGCTGCCGGGAGGATATCCAGGAAATCCTGATGAAGCGCGAGGAGATCTTTGATCAGATTTCCATTGCCCGCCCGGTTAATGCGCCTATCAATGCCAACTGGGAAAGCGCTCTGGAAACCAAGTGCGTTGAGATCATCAACGGCGAAACGACTGTTACCGATGGTTTGGATTATATTCAGAAAGTTGGTATGCAGTTGTACGAGGATTATCGTTCGGATGTACTGGGCATAACCGAATAAGTGCCAGTTGCAGTATATGCGACAGTGAAGGTGGCGCCCGGCCACGATGGCCGGGCGTCCCTTTTAGCGGTAGAATCTGTAAGTGAGGAGAAAAGTTTATGAAACACGGGCAGCCCTGCGGCACCCCTGTTGTGGGAAGACTGCATCGCTGGTTGTGCCTGCTATTGGCTTTGGCGCTGTCGGCGACAGCGCTGGCTTCCTGTGAACAGACCAGCGCGTCGGAAGGCGGCGCTTCCTTACAGGCCGGTTCTGCTGCCAGCACGGTACAAATCTATATTGACGAGGAGAAGGCCCCAGCCCTTCGGGCCGATTCCGAGAAGGGGATTTGGGAAAAGCGGGCGGATGCCACCCAGGCTTTTATGCGGGAAAACTTCTTCGGCGCCTATGATATGTACCAAAACAAATACCCCCTCACAAGACAGAGGGACAATGCGACCTTTCACTACTGGATCCAGGCGCAGGTTTTGGATTCTATTGTGGACGCCTACATCCGCACAGGCGATGCAGTCTATGCCCAGCGGGCCAAGGAACTGATCGCTGCGGTGAAAAAGCGGAATGGCAATCATATTACCAATGATTTATACGACGATATGGGATGGATGGCCAACGCGGCCTTCCGGCTGTATCAGGCCACAGGCGACCAAGATTTGTGGAGCGACATCGACCTTTTATACCGGACCATTGCCGACGGATGGAATGAGGCCAGCGGCGGCATTGCCTGGCGGCGGGATCAAATGTACTACCGCAATTCCCCGTCCAACGGCCCTGCCTGCATTCTGGCGGCCCGGCTGTACCAGCATACCGGGGAGCAGGAATATTTGGACATGGCGCTCCGGATTTTTGACTGGTGGACGGAAACCCTGGTGGATCCGGAAACCGGACTGGTTTGGGACGGCATCAACCGGCAAATGGACGGAAAGATAGACAAGAACTGGCAGTTTACCTATTGCCAGGGGGTATACATTGGCGCCTGCGTGGAATTATACCGCATCACCAATGAACAGGATTATATTGACAAGGCGGTGCGGACCGCCGATTACGCGCTGGATACCATGCTGGAGAGCGGGATTCTCCGTTCCGAAGGTGGCGGGGACGGCGGCGCCTTCAAGGGCATATTCTGCCGGTATCTGACGCAGCTGATATTGACTACATCGGTCAATCGGGAACTGTACTGCAGGGTGTTGGAGAGGAACGGGGAAGCGCTTTGGGCGAATATCCCCAGCGAGGAGGAGCCGATTTGCAGCGAAAAATGGAGCGACAAGCCCGGCAAATCGGTAGAACTCCAGGTGCAGTCCAGCGGGCTGGCCCTGCTGGAAAGTTTGGCCGTTTTAAATAAAATGGGTTATATTTCATAAACCCTTCTTGACGAGCCGTATATTTATGCGGTATACTTTATAAAAGGTTATTTTTGCCCGGCGGTACATACCGCCGGATTTGCCTCTTTACGACAAATTACGGATTTTGTGCAAAATGCGCATAATCCATTGTCGAATTTTTATGTATTCGCCATGCGGGCGGGTGCAGTTGCCAGAAAATTACATCGCTGCTTCTTTTTGGAAGGCTTACGGCCGGTCAAATGGGGGAACAGACGGTAATGCATAACGGCGATTGTAAAACAGGAAAGGGGATTTGTATGGAATTCAGGAAAAAAGGCTACATGCGTCTGGCCGCTTTGCTGCTGACATTCTGTCTTCTGACTACGGGCGCAGGCGTAAACGCCTGGGCTGCGGAAGGGGACGAAGACGGCGCCGCGGCGGCTGCGGATGCGGGGACGGGGACGTCAGGGCTGAACTCGGCCCTGGAGGAACTGTTGCAGCATGAGGATTCCGGCGAGGATGAAAACGCCGCAGAGGGCACCGATCTGGAATACCTTGACGTGGAAGCCACATATGAATCGATCGAGAGCTACGGCCTGACTGAGGCGGATACCATCACCCTGCAGGCCGACGCCGCTGCCAAGACGGACGGGACTGCGCCGACCTTTACCCAGACCGACCCTGCCTATGAGGGTGGGATGGCTGTTTTGTCGGACGAAGCCACCGGCTCTTTGTCCTGGCAGGTGACCGTGCCCAAGACGGGACTATACGACATCCATATCGACTACCTCCCTACCGTGGATGATAAATCGGACATCCAACGGAAGATTGCTTTCGACGGGGCGCTGCCCTTTGACGAAAGTGGTAACATCGGCTTCCTGCGGGCCTGGACCGAAGAGGCCGACCCGGTGCTGGATGCCAACGGCGATGAAATCAAGCCCAAGCTGGCCCAGGTGGCCGGATGGGATACCAATAAAGTGACCGACGTAGACGGCATGATTGAGACCCCCTTCCGCTATCTGCTGACCGCCGGCACCCATACCCTTACGCTGGAGTATGTCAACGCCGACATGTATGTGGGCGATATCCGGCTGGTTCCCTCAGAAGAATACAAGACCTACGCCGAGGTTAAGGCGGAATATGAAGCCAACGGCTACACCGAGTATACGGGCGAGCCTGTCCGCCGGGAGGGCGAGGAGTCGGAATACCGCTCCAGCCAGATCCTCCGCCGGGAGGCCAATTCCGATCCCGGCACCACCCCGTATGTCCGCGGCCATGTGAAGCTGAATACCATCGGCGGCTACAACTGGCGCGCAGGCAACCAGCTGGTGGAATGGGTCATCGACGTGCCGGCAGATGGGCTGTATAAGCTGAATATGCGCATCTTCCAGAACCACGGCGAAGGCCTGAACGTACATCGGCAGATCACCATTGACGGCGAGGTGCCCTTTGCAGAGGTGGCCGCCTACGCATTTGGCTATTCCTCCAAGTGGCAGAACGAGACCATCTGCGACGCCGAGGGCAATCCCTACCTTTTCTATCTGACGGCGGGACAGCATGTGCTGGGCGTGCAGGTAAAGATGGGCGATTCCGCAGACGTCATCAACGGGCTGCTGGATATCAATAATGATATGTCCCAGCTTATCCGGAATATCACCCGGGTGACCGGTTCGGAGCCCGACGCCAACTTCGACTATCAGCTGGAGGCCAAGGTGCCTTCCCTCATGGAGCAGATGACCGACCTGCGGGATCGGTACCGCTATTATGTGGACTTCCTGACCACCCATTCCCGCAAGGTCCCCACCCTGGCCAACTCCCTGAATACGGCGGCGGATCAGCTGGACTACCTGATTGAGCGGCCCAAGAAAATCCCCGCCAAGCTGGATGAGCTGACTACAACCCAGACCAGCGTCTCCACCTGGTATTACAACATCCAGGACCAGCCTATGATGATCGACTATGTGCAGTTTGTGGCGCCGGCCGAAGAGGTCAAGATGCCCAAGAGCAGCATCTGGGAAAAGATCGCCGGCACCTGTGTGAACTTTGCGCTTTCCTTTGTCAAGGATTACGACAGCGTTATGTATGTGAGCACCACCGGTGAAGAACTCTTCGAGGGTGAAGCGCTGGACGTCTGGGTGGCCCGCAGCAAGGAAATGTGTGAAATCATCCAGCAGATGGCTTCGGAGGAATTCACCCCCGAATCCCATATCGGCGTTGCGGTCAACGTGCTCCCCAGCGGTTCGGTGGGCGCCGTCGGCAGCGTCAGCCCCCTGATGCTGGCGGTTATCTCGGGCAATGTGCCGGATATCGCCCTGGGCAGTGACTCCCAGACCCCTGTGGAGCTGGCCATCCGCGGCGCGGCCTATGACCTGAAGAATTTTGAGGGGTATGACGAGGTGGCGTCCTGGTTCCTGCCCGGCGCCCTGGAGCCTATGTCCTATCAGCAGAAGGATGCGTCCGAGCCCGGCCAGTACGCCCTGCCCGAAAACATGGACTTTAAGGTCATGTTCTACCGGACGGATATCATGGAGGAGATCGGCGCCAAGGTGCCCGATACCTGGACGGAACTCTACAACGAGGTCCTGCCCATCCTGGATCAGAACGGCATGATGTTCTATATGGCGTCGGATTACGCCCCCTTCCTCTTCCAGCTGGGCGGCGACTACTACAACGAGGACAAGACCGCCACGGCTTTGGACAGCGATGTAGCTTACCAGGCCTTCCTGCAGTGGACCCGGAACTACACGGTCTACGACTTTGAGACCACCGCCGATATCTACAACCATTTCCGTATCGGCGATATCCCGCTGGTCATCGGCGGCTATAATGATTACCTGAAGATTATGTACGCGGCGCCTGACCTGTACGGCCGCTGGATGATTGCCCCCATCCCCGGCACCGAGCAGGAGGACGGCACCATCGACCGGACGGCCGGCGGCGCCTCCACCACCCTGATGATGTTCACCGATTCCAAGCGGAAGGAAGATGCCTGGGAGTTCGCCAAGTGGTGGATGTCCGCGGATGTGCAGTACAACTTCTCCACCGAGGTGGAAGCCACCATGGGCCAGGAGGCCCGTTGGAATTCGGCCAATGTGGAAGCCTTCTTCCGGCTGCCCTGGCAGAACGACCATGTGCCGGTCTTCCAGGAGATTTTCAGCCAGTTTGAAAACCAGCCCAATGCGCTGGGCGGCTATTACACCGCGCGTAACGTAACCAACGCCTGGACGCGCGTAGTCATGAATGACATGAATCCCCGGAAATCCTGGGAGCAGGCCATTGACGATATTTCCAACGAGATGCTGCGCAAGCAGATTGAGTACGGCTTTACCACGGAGGAAGAAGCGTACGAATAACCCCGGGTTCATTACATTAGGAAAAAAGGTGAGATGTAAGTGATTAGTAGCGCTAACACCAAGGTCACCGGCGCAGGAGCGGCAGCGGTCGAGAAAAAGGCACCCAAGCCCAAGCGGAAGAATAAGCTGCTCAGCGGTTATGCCCGGGACAAAATTTCCGGCTACCTGATGGCCGCCCCCTTTATCATCCTCTTTATCATCTTCATTGTTGTGCCGGTTATATGGAGTTTGGTCATCAGCCTGACCCATTACAACATCGTGCAGCCCATGACCTGGGCGGGACTGGACAACTACAGGGACCTGTTTACCAACGACGACCTGTTCATTACCGCATGTAAAAATACCTTTACATATGCGATTATCGTGGGCCCTGTGGGATTCCTGATGTCCTTTATCTTCGCCTGGCTTATCAACCAGCTGAAGTTCCGCAACGCTTTCGCCATGGCCTTCTACGCCCCCTCCCTGACGGGCGCCACCGCCATGTCGGTTATCTGGCTGGTGCTTTTCTCCAGCGACCGGTACGGCTACATCAACGATAAGCTGATCAGCCTGGGGCTCATCAGTGAGCCGATTTTGTGGAATACCGACCCCACTTACATCATGCCGGTTATCATTATCGTAGCCCTTTGGAGCAGCTTGGGCCAGGGCTTCTTAACCAACCTGGCCGGTTTGAACAATATCCCGGTAGACCGCTATGAGGCGGCGCAGATCGACGGCATCCGGAACAAGTTCCAGGAACTCATCTACATCACCCTGCCTTCGGTCAAGCCGCAGCTGCTGTTCAACGCCGTTATGGGCATTGTGGGTGCGCTGGGCGTATTCGACCTGGCCACCGGTATCGCCGGCTTCCCCAGCCCCGACTATGCGGCCCACACCATCGTGGCCCATATGTACGACTACGCCTTCCTGCGTTTTGAGCTGGGCTACGCGTCTGCTATCGCGTTTATCCTGTTTGTACTGAACTTTGGGCTTGGCAGAATATTTATGAAAATATTCTCCTCGAAAGGCGAATAGGGGGGACGACGATGCAGGCAGTCAACGTAAAGAAAATCAAAGTCAGAAAGTTCAGCTGGAAAAAGATCACCTTCGGCCGCGTGCTTTTCTACCTCATCATGATCGCCCTGGCCCTCTTCTTTCTCCTCCCGCTGATTTACATGGTGTGTACGGCCTTCAAGCCGCTGGATGAGTTGTTCCTCTTCCCGCCCACCTTCTTTGTGCGCCATCCAACCATGCAGAACTTCACCGACCTGGTGGCCACGCTGGACAGCAGCACCGTGCCCTTCACCCGGTACATTTTCAACAGCGTACTGGTGACGGTGGCTTCGGTTGTGGGCACGGTTATCGTCTGTTCCATGGGCGCCTTTGTGGCGGAGAAGCTGAGCCTGCGGGGCATGAAGCTCTTTGGCCAGATCGTCACCTACGCCCTGATGTTCTCGGTGCCGGCCGGCCAGATCCCCATCTACATCATTATCAACAACATGGGCATGCTGGACACCTACTGGTCCCTCATCATTCCCAAGCTGGCTACTCCTATGTACTTCTTCCTCTATCAGCAGTTTGTTTCCCAGGTTCCCAACGAACTGCTGGAAAGCGCCAAGCTGGACGGCTGCGGCAACTTCCGGATCTTCATGAAGATTGTCCTTCCCATGACCAAGGCTGTTATCTCCACCATCGTGGTTTTCGCCTTCGTGGCCAACTGGAACGACAGCTTCTCGGCCCTTATCTATATCAATAAGCAGGCCATGAAGACCGTCCCGCTGATTCTGAATACCATCGGTTCCGGCGTAGGTACAGTGGCCCGGGCGGGCGCCCAGTCGGCGGCTGTATTCATCACGACCCTGCCGTCGATTCTGATTTCGGTCCTGATGGAGCGGAATATCTTAAAGGCCATGGCCTACTCCGGTATTAAGGGTTAAGGGGGGGAAGACAATGAATTGGAGTAAATTGAAACAAATCAGCCTCATATTTCTTGTCTTCATCCTCATGGCCGGCATGTTCGGCATGCAGGCCAGCGCCTACGATGAGCAGAACTATGTGCTGGACGCCGACGGCTACCAGCTGCCTATTCCGGTAACCTACAACGCCGAATCGGTCACCCGCTACCTCAGCGACGAGGCCGGGCAGCTCAGCAGCCCTACGGATATCTTTATCACCAAATCCGACCGGATGTATATTGTGGACGGCGGCAACAACCGCATCGTCAGCATGAACTGCGACGGCACGGATGTGAAGACCTTCAGCAATTTCAGCGGCGAAACCCTTTCCAATCCCAACGGCATCTATGTCTATGAGGATTCGGGGGACATGCTGATTGCCGATACCGACAACGGCCGCCTGCTGCTGACGGATAAGGACGGCAACCTGAAAAAGATTTACACCCAGCCGGAATCCGAGCTGTACGATAAGACCTATCCCTTCAAGCCCCTGAAGGTGGCGGTCAACCTTATCGGTCAGATCTATGTCATCAACACCGATGACTACCACGGTTTTGTGGTGCTGGACGAGGCGGGCGAACTGCGGGGCTATATGGCGCCGACCAAGGTCCCCTTTGACCTGGTGTACAGGCTGGCCTCCATCTTCGCCACCGAGGAGCAGCTGTCCCGTATGGAGCAGCCCATGCCCCCGGTGCACACCAACCTGTTTATCGATGACGACAACTATATTTACACCACCACCGGCCGGGGTGCGGACGAGGGGCAGCTGATGGTATTCTCCCCCGTGGGCAAGAATATCTATCCCTTTACCGGCGCCTTCGGCGAGGAGCGTACCGACTACGTCCTGCGGCATTATAACGTCAATGCCGACTCCACCGAGCAGAACTTTGTGGACGTGGTTGTGGACGACGGCGGCATCGTGAGCATTCTGGATTCGGTCACCGGCCGTATCTACCAGTATGACAGCGAGGGCAACAACCTGACCGTCTTCGGCGGCGTGGGCGTCTGGGAAGGCCGCTTCCAGGGCGCCTCGGGCATGGCCATGGACAGCCAAGGCAATATCTACGTTGTGGACCAGACCCAGTCCTCTCTGCATAAGTTTGTCCCCACCCAGTTCACCAATCTCATACATACTGCCCTGGGCCTGTATTACGACGGCAAGTATGATGAGGCTGTGGAATACTGGGATCAGGTTTTGGAACTGAATCCCAACTACCCCATGGCCCACGTGGGACGGGGCAATGCCTATCTGCGGAACGACCAGTACGAAGAGGCCATCGAAGAGTTCCGTCTGGCCGACAACAAGGCGGGCTATTCGGATGCCTTTGATGAAAACGAACTGCAGTTTGTCCGGCAGAACTTTGCCTTTGTCCTCCTGGCCATCATTGCCATTGTAGTTCTTGTGGTGCTGCTGATTATGTACCTGCACAAGCGGTATAAGCAGACCTATGAGAAACAAAGCCGCATCAAGTGGTTCAACAACCGAGGGCGGCTGCAGATTCTGCTGGGATGTATTTTCGATCCCAACGAGGGCTTCCGCAACATTCGGCGGCACCGGCAGGATTACGATATTGTCATCCCGCTGATCATCTATGCGCTGATTTTTGTGGCCAAGTGCTTCTCCTTGTTTGTAACCCATTACCCCTTCCAGGCCACCGACATCGCCCGGGTGAACTTGGCGCAGGAGACCCTTATGATATTCCTGCCGCTGCTGACCTGGGTTGTGGGCAACTATCTGGTCACTACCATCCGCAGCGGTGAGGTAAAGATGCGGGAGGTTTTTAGTGCCTCGGCCTATTCCATGCTGCCCTATGTCATCATTACCATCCCGCTGGCCTGCGTATCCAACGTCATGTCCCTGAGCAGTTCGGGCATTTACAACGGCATTACCGTGATCATGTGGGTCTGGATTGGCATCCTCTTCTTTGCCAGCACCATGTCCATGAACTCGTACCGGTTCTTTGAGACGGTGGGAATTATCATCATCGCCCTGTTTGCCTGTGTGTTCATGTGGGTCGTCTTCGCCATGATCTTCATGCTGGGCAATGAGGTGGTTTCCTTCTTCACCGGCATCTTTGAGAACTGGCAGGTATATTTCAGCATGCAGGGAGGTAACGTGTAATGAGGAAAAGATTAGTTACCGGACTGCTGGCGGCGGCTTTATCGGTTAACCTTCTGGCGGCGACGGCTCTGGCCGAACCCGCCCCGGCCGACGCCGCCGGCGCTGCGGCTGTCACCGAGCCCACCACCACCCAGGTGTCCTCTGATTTTGAGCTCATGGCCTCCAACGACCAGGCCGAGCTCTATGCCAGCGAGGAACTGGGGGCCGTGGCTGTCAAGGATCTGCGCAGCGGCTTTATCTGGTATTCCAACGTCCCCAGTGATACCTATGACCGCACCGGCCTGCAGGCCGCTCAGAGCCATCAGCTGGATTCGCTGGTTGTCCTGACCTATACCGAGCTGAATAACAACGACGCTTCCACTACCACCACGCCCATCAATGATATGGAGCCCGAGATTTCCACCGAGAAAATCGATAACGGCGTCCGTATCAACTATCGGGTGGACGATATCAACCTGGAGATGAGCGTAGAGGCGGTTCTGGACGGCGGCGCTTTGGTGCTGTCCGTCCCCAACGACCGCATCCTGGAGGGCGAAGGCACGGTTGACCGGATGAACAATTATATCGAGAATATCGAGGAGTTCATCAACTATGCCAACGAGGCCCTGGATGAGGTGGAAAGCTACGACGTCCGGGGCACGGGATCGGATATCCGGAAATCCCGTTCCCGGCTCAAGGAGCTGCAGGGCATCGTGGACGATCTGACCTCGGTGGTCGGCGTGGCCGCCGCCCAATCCCAGGCCAAGATCATCCTGGAGGATGAACTGAAAACCTTTATGTGCGGCGGTACCAGCACCGTGGGTATTTACGGCCGCGTACAGAATGCGGACGTCCCCTCCAGCGTAAAGAGCACCTGGAGCGGCATGCAGATGGAGATCGAAAACTGCAGCTATGATTTCGGCCTGCTGGCCTCCATCAAGTACGGCGGTATTGTCAGCCTGGAGCTGGCGCCCAACCTGGGTGCCGCGGCCGATACCGAAGAGGGATATGTTTTTTATCCCGACGGATCCGGCGCCCTGACCTACAATACGGCCAGCCACGGATCCATGGCCGAAGTATACGAAGCCAGCCTGTACAGCGATCAGGATGTGGATATGTCCTGGGAAAACAACCGGGATTCCACCGGGCTCAAGCGGGCGATGCTGCCGGTTTTCGGCGTCAAGAAGAACAGCCACGCCTACGTGGCCATTGTGGAGGACGGGGACACCGACGCTAGCCTGCGGTTTGTTCCCAGCGGCAACAATGTCAACCTGAACCGGGTAAGCGCTTCTTTTGTTTACCGCAATGAGGTGCAGGTCACCTCTTCCAGCCAGTACGCCACCGGCGTGGCCACCATCTACAACAAGGAACGAATGGAGACCCAGCCCAAAGTCCGCTATGTTTTCCTGGACGGGGAGAATGCCGACTACAGCGGCATGGCCAATACCTATCGGGACTACCTGCTGGAAAAGGGCCAGCTGGAAAAGAGCGACCTGGTCACCGATGAGCTGCCTTTGGCCATCGATATTTATGGTTACACCCTCAAGTCAATGCTTTTCTTCAAGCAGGTCATGCCCCTTTCCACCTTTGAGGAAATGAACCAGATTGTCAACGAGTTGAACGACGCGGGGATTACCAACACCTTCCTGCATATTCAGCAGTGGGATCGCAACGAGGATCCCAACGGCTTCAAGGTGCCCGGCAAACTGGGCGGGGCCGACGGGCTCCGGCAGCTGGTGGAGAATACCCGCAATATCGGCGGCCATGTTTTCCTGCAGACCGATATGGTGGACGCCGATACGGATGAGCACAGCATCAGCAATTCCCGTCTGGCCTACGACAACAACCTGAAGATTTACGAGTACCAGACCATGTGGCTGAAGCTGTTCTCGCCCGTATATGTGCAGAGCCAGATGGCCTCTTATCTGAAGGATGTGGACAGCCTGGGCAATCCCGGCGTGGGCCAGTACCGGATGGGCTCCATGATCTACAATGACTACAATACCCGCAACGCCGCCACCCGCGACGATACCGCCCAGATCTGGAACGATATCTATCGCACCACGCAGGAGCAGACCGAGACGACCTCCTACTCCGGCAACGCCTATCTGCTGAATGGGACCGACTGGCTGCAGGATATCCCCATGAGCTCCACGGGCTATATCTTCTCGGATGAGTCCATCCCCTTCTACCAGATGGTGGTGCACGGCCTTATCCCCTACA
Source organism: Candidatus Howiella intestinavium (assembly GCA_904420585.1). Lineage (GTDB taxonomy): Bacteria > Bacillota > Clostridia > Oscillospirales > Acutalibacteraceae > Howiella > Howiella intestinavium. The sequence goes on from CAJFVX010000021.1 coordinate 63,809, forward strand.
GCGCCAAGCCCTTCAACCACTTCTACGACGCCGACCGGGAAAAGCTGCAGACCATTGAGTACGGCGCCATCCCGCTGTACAAAATCACCTACCGGGATTCCACCGACCTGCGCGAGCTGTTCTACGGCTTCACCACCCCCTATTCCTCGGTGAAGGACGGCATGATCGAGGTATACAACGAGATGAACAGCCGGCTGAGCCACCTTTATACCCAGTATATCGTGGATCATCAGCGGGTGACCGACGATGTGGTGGTGGAAACCTTCAGCGGCGGGCAGAAGCTGTACATCAACTACTCGGAAGAAGACTACACCCTGGACGGCGTAACCATTCCCGCCCTGGATTATGTGGTACAGTAAGAGGAGGCGAACGGAATGAATAATACAAGCGCACCGGTCAAAGCCGCCAAGCCTCCCAAGGCGAGGAAGCCCCGCAAGTCGCGGCTCCGCGCCCGGGAAAATCTGTGGGGGTATGTCTTTACCGCACCCTGGGTACTGGGCTTCTGCTTCTTCTTCGCCTATCCCATTGTCTATTCCTTGATTCTGGCCTTTGGCCGGATTACCGACCTGACCAACTTCTCTACCCAGTTCGTGGGCTTTGAGAACTTCATCAACGCCTTTACCCGCGACGAGCAGTTCCTGCCGCTTTTGGGACAGTCCCTGGGCGATATGCTGATTAAAACCCCGGTGGTCGTGGTTTTCTCCCTGTTTATCGCCATTCTGCTGAACCGGAACATCAAGGGGCGCGGCCTCTTCCGCGTCTTCTTCTTCCTGCCGGTTCTCCTGGGTACCGGTATCGTGCTGAGCACCATCAACGGCAGCCTGGGCAACGATTCGGCCCAGCTGGCCCAGGAGGCGGCCCAGCAGGCCGCTACCGGCACGGATATGCAGGGCTATTCCTCCTCGGTTGGCCTGACGGTTATGCTGCTGGGGCCGGATCTGGCCCTGATACTGGAGGATATCCTGACCGTGGTTACCGACGTGCTTTGGATGTCGGGTATCCAGATCGTTATCTTCCTGGGCGCCCTGCAGACCATCCCCTCCTCCTACTATGAGGCGGCCTACTGCGACGGCGCTTCCGAATGGGAGAAGTTCTGGAAGATCACCCTGCCCCTGACCATGCCCAATATCCTGCTGAACACGGTTTATACCATGATTGACTACCTGAGCAGTACGGACAACGAGGTGGTCACCTACATCCGGGATACGGGCCTTACAGGCGGCAACGTGACCTTCGGCAGCGCCATGGGCTGGGTTTACTTCCTGACGTCCGGTATCATCATCCTGATTGTCTTCCTGATTCTGAAACGGTTTACGTTCTATGGAGATGAATAAGCAGATGAAAATCGACAGAAAAGAGAAGGAGGCAATCGTATGACCGGAAAGCTTTCGCTGAAAACCCAGAGCCGTCTGGCGACTGCGAAAAAGTATTCGGGCAAGTTTATCATAAACCTGATTATTTACATCCTGCTGATTGAATTTGCCTTTACGTTCCTGTATCCCTTCATCTATATGATCCTGAACTCCTTAAAGTACGACTACGAGGTCATCGACGCGACCAAGCAGTGGATCATTACGGATATCAACTGGAACAACTATGTAAGCGCCTTTGAGGGACTGGATTATATGAAGTCCCTGGTGAATACCCTGATTGTGGTGCTGGGCAGCACCCTGGGCCATATCATCTCCTGCTCCCTGGCTGGATACGGCTTCGCCCGGTTTAAGTTCAAGGGCAGCAGCCTGATGTTCGGTTTGGCCATGCTGAACCTGATTATCCCCTCGGCCCTGATGATTATGCCCCTGTACATTCAGTTCTCCAAGTTCCACATGATGGGCACCTACCTGCCGATTATCCTGCCCTCTTTCTTCGGCTTCGGGCTGAAGGGCGGCATCTACATCTTCCTGTTCCGGCAGTTCTTCAAATCCCTGCCGGTATCCTACGAGGAAGCCGCCAAAATCGAAGGCTGCTCCATGCTGCAGGTTTTTGTCCGCATTATGCTCCCCATCGCGCGGACGACCATCCTGGTGGTCTTTATCCTCTCGGTGGTGTGGCACTGGAACGACTACTTTGAACCGGCGACCTATCTGTCGGGCAACCTGCAGATTCTCAGCCAGAAGATATCGTCGGTGGCCAGCGCTTCAGCTACGGTAACGTCGGCTGTGGGCGCCAGCGTCAATATGACGGCTCTGGCGGCCTGCGTGCTGGTTATCCTGCCGCTGCTGATTGTCTACTTCATCTTCCAGAAGCAATTCATGGAAGGCGTGGAGTTCAGCGGCCTGGCCAACTAAAGGACTTTGATGCAAAAACTCCCGGATGGCTTTCGCCGTCCGGGAGTTTTTCTGCCCGCCTGTTATGGCGGCAGGGAAGAGGGGCGCTTGCGGCGGGACACCCGGCCGCCCTTGCTCTCGCCCGGGCCGGAAGAAGAGGTGGAGATAGGCTATCTGTTCGAACGGCGGTTTTGGCATAGGGGGTACGCCACCGAAGCGGCCTGCGGCTGCCGCGCCCCTCTTCTTCAGCTTGTGGACTTTGCCGATAAGCTGAAAGCTCCCCCGGTCGAATGGCCGGAGGAGCTTTTTGACGGATAGGCGGACAAAAAGCCAGGCGGGGACATCTCTTGGGCCCGCCCTTCGCTTTAATGCCCGTGGGGCACCTGTCCCAGCTGTCCTTTTTCTTTGATTAAATCCGCGTACAGCAGGTCGGCAAGGATGACGCCCAGGGGGATGAGGGAAAGCCAGACGGCTTTGCCCAGCAGCAGCCCGCAGAAGAAGGTGGACGCCACCCCGCCGGCCAAAAAGCTGCACAGCATCCCCAGATGCATCCCCATGCGCTTAAAATGGCTGCGCCTGTCGGTCGGATGCTGGATGGCTTTGCAGACCGAAAGGCCCACCTGCCGGATATGGTTGGTGCAGAAGGTGGTGGCCATGGGGACGCCCTCGGCCTGCCGGAAGGTGTTGTACTGCATGGAGCAGATAAAGTTGACCAGCACCTGGGTGATTTGGACGGGGGCGCTTTCCGGCAGGCATCCCAGGAAGATAACCACGGCGATTTCCACCATAATAAACAGGGTATCCCAGCGGATGAGGCGGAAGCGCTTTACGTATTTGGGCAGCAGTTCGGAAAGGAACGCGCCGAGGCAGTAGGCGCTGATGGGTATGAGGAAGTAGAGGGCGTGCATCCACTCCCGCCGGCCCAGGGCCATGGCCAGCAGCACAAAATTCCCGGTCTGGGCGTTGCAGAACACCCCGCCCCGGATAGAATAGGTAAAGGCGCCGAAATAGCCGCCTACAAAGGTCATCACGGCATAGACCCACCGTTTTTCGCAGGCCAGAAAATCCCCCGCCTGGGGCGGCGCGGCAGCCTGCAGGGCCTTTTCCTTTTCCATTGGCATTCCTCCCGAATACAGGCGGCGCAGAAAAACACCCCCTTTGCCGCCCATGGGCACGGTCTGCTCCGCCGGCAAATGGGGTGGTGCGCCGCCGTATGTTCCTTTACTTTTCCAAACTTTCTTTTACCCGCCGGTCCTTAAAATAAAATTCCCTGTCGTGCTCGCCGATTTCCCGCAGGACCTTGCAGGGCACCCCCAGGGCCACCACATTGGCCGGGATGTCCTTGGAAACCACGCTGCCGGCGCCGATGACCGTGTTTTCCCCGATGGTGACCCCCGGCAGGATAACCGTGCCGGCCCCGATCCAGCAGTTGCGCCCGATGTGCACCGGGGCGTTGAACTGGTAGGCCTGCTCCCGCAGCTCGGGCAGGATGGGATGGCCGGCGGTGGCCACGGTTACGTTGGGGCCGAACATGGTGTAATCCCCCACGTAAATATGGGTGTCGTCCACCATGGTCAGGTTGAAGTTGGCGTAAATATGGCTGCCGAAATGGACGTGTCTGCCGCCGAAATTGGCGTGGAAGGGGGGCTCGATATAGCAGCCCTCCCCGATTTCCGCAAACATTTCCTTGAGCATGGCCGTCCGCTTGTCCTGCTCGGTGGGACGGGTCATGTTAAAATCGTACAGGCGGTCGAGGCAGGCCAGTTGTTCTTTGGCCAAATCCTCATCTGTGGGCAGGTACAGCTCACAGCCGTGCATTTTGGTTTTCACATCCATGGTTTGCTCCTCCTGTTGTAAAAATCATGGCTAGGCCTGCCGCATATATTCCAGAATGGGCGCGATGGAGGCCTTATCCGTAAAATCCACCTTTTGTCCATAGGTGCGCAGCAGCTCCCTGTCCTCCTGCCGCAGGGTGTCCGGGTCTTTTCCCAAAAGCATCCGGCGCAGCATGGCCATCATGGCCCTGTGCACCGGCCCCAGCCGCGCATAATCGATACCGCCCCGCAGATGGAAAATTTCCACGGCCTCCACCATGGGCGGCGTCAGAATTTTATCCAGCCCCGCGCGGATATGGGATACATTCTCCGGATCCGAAGGGTCGGCCAGCCCGCAGGTAAAGAGGGCCAGCCTTTTGCCCTTAAGCCGCTGGAAGTTTTTGGCCAAAAGGGAAATGCCGCCCACGCCTCCCGCGTACAGCCCGCCGCCGAAGAGAAGGGCGTCGTAGGGCTCCAGCGCGGCGGGACGCAGGCCCCTCGCGTCCAGCAGGTCGCAGGAAAGGGCCTCGGCAATCCAGGCGGCGTACTGCCGGGTAAACCCGTATTTGGATGTGTATACCACGGCGGTTTTCATGCAAAATCCCTCCTACCGTTTATCCCTTGCGCAGGCTGCGCTTATATTCCTTGGGCGTGGTCTGGTAGAGCAGCTGGAAATACCGGTTGAAATTCCGGATGTTCTGGAATCCGGAGCGGGCGGCGATTTCTTCAATTCCCGCGTCCGACTCCCGCATGAGGGAGGCTGCGTGGCGCACCCGCAGGGTGTTGATGTACCGGTTGAAACCGCAGCCCAGGACGGAATTGAAAAACCGGGAAATATAGCATTTGTTGTATCCGCACTGCCGGGCGATGTCGTCCAGGGTCAGGGGCTCCAGATAGTGGTTATCTATATACAGCAGGATATTCCGGGTCAGGGAGGGCATGCCGCCCCCCTTGCTCAAGGGCTTTATGCCGATTTGCTGTATGAATATCCCCAGCAGCACATAGAGATAGCCGGTAACCAGCATGGTATTGTCGGTGCGGTGGTAGAAATCCAGTTTGTTGATGACCGTCTCCAAATCGCTGATGTGGGGCCCGGGGGGCAGGAAGGGGGAGGCAAAGCATTTATTCTGCATAAAGGCGCCGAACTGCCCTATCATATCCAGCGGGATGACCAGGATACGGGCGTCGGAATACCGGGGGGTCTGATAGGTGTGGACGTCGTAGCTGTTGGCGATAGAGGCCCAGCCGTGGGTCAGCAGGCGGGTCTCGCCGTTGATGGTGACCTCCATTTCCCCGTCTTCCACATATACCGTTTCCACATGGGAGTGGAAGTGAGGCTGACAGAAATTGCTGACGCGGGGGCGGATGTCCAGGGATTTGTCGTATTCTACATTTCTTTCCAAAAAGGCCTGCAAAGCCGCCGCCCTCCTTTCCCATAGGGCAATTTTTTGCGGTTCCCTTTTATTTTACGCATGAAAAAGGGTTCTGTCAATGACCACTTGGGGCGAAAGGGTCCGCCGCTGATTGCCAGGGGCGGCCTGCCGTGTTACAATAAAAGAGAAAATTGCCCGCGGGCTGTCCCAGCCTGTAAAAAAGGGGGAATCCATGTGAATAAACGCCGCATTGCCATAGGGTCTGTGGCCCTTCTGATCATACTGGCTCTTCTGGCCGGGTCGGCCGTCTTTGTTTATGTAAATAACCGCCGGCAGGAAGCCCAGGTGGAGATGGACGGTGTGCTCTATAATCAGCAGGACTTGCTGGGTTACCGGAGTCCTTATGACCAGGTTATCCAGCCGCTGTGCAAACCCTGCCTGCAGGGGGAGGACCGGCTGCTGTACAGCGCCCTGCTGTATGCCTACGAAAAGGGCATATCGGAAATCCGCCTGCAGACCCAAACGCCCTACACCGAGACAGATGTGTTTTCCATCCTGTCCATGGTCAAAGCCGATTATCCCCAGTTTATGACCACCACTCTGGAAAGCAAATTTTCCATCAGCCGGGACGAGGAAGGGGTGCTTACCATCCAAATCCCCGAGACCGAACTGGCGTATATTGTGGGCGGGGAAATAATAGAGCAAGCGGCCGCCCAGCTGGAAGCCATGCCGTCCGCCGGGGTTGATGGCATGGGAGACGAGGCCCGGCAGGCCTATGCCATATACAGCTACATGCTGGACACCATGGCCTATAAAGCCGAAGGCAGCCTGGAAGAGGGGACGGGCTGGAACTTTACCATCCGGGGCGCCCTTATGGATAAGCAGGCCCAGTGCAACGGTCTGGCGGGGGCCTTCCAGCTTTTCTGCCGGCTGAAAGGCATCGAGTGCTACAAGGTGTTCTACCGGGGCCGGGACGTGGGCCGGGAGTACGGGCACGTCTGGAATGTGGTGCGGCTGGATGGGCAGTGGTGCCATGTGGACGTCACCGCCGCCCTGCAGTGCAAGGAAAGCCAAATCAACTACCTTACCGGGGAGGGCCTGTCGCCCCAGGTGGATATCCCCGACTTTTTCGGTATGCCGGACGCCGAGGCCCTGGCCGACGGGCTCACCTATACCGGCGTGCTGGCCGATAAGGTCCCCGCCTGCCCGGCTACCTTAAGCGGGCGGGAGCAGCTGTACGACGTGACGGAGGCGGCGGGGGGCGAGGAGGAGGCTGCCCTGGCCGCCCGGGCCGGCCAGGTGCTGGCCGCCCGGCAGCAGGAGGCGGCGCCTGCCGTCTGCATCCGGTTTGCCGACCAGACGGGCCTTACCGCCTTCCGGGAAAACCTCTTTGACGGCGCCGCCTACATCTCGCTGCTCATGGAGAATGTGGCGTACAACGCCGGGGTATACGTTTTTCAAAGCCAGTCTACCTTATATATCTATCTGCAGCCGGCATAAAAAGCCGTCCCTCAGCTTGTCGACTTTGTCGACAAGCTGTAGAAGAGGGGCGAGCCCCCCTTCTAACATTCCCCCTAAAAATCCCGCAGAAGCGGGATTTGTCGTATGCGTGACCCGACGCACATGTCGCCGGTTTCTGCGATACAAATGGCTTCCATTGGTTTTTTCGACAGACTGAGGGCGTTCCGGAAAACCGGAACGCCCTTACAAACCTATGCTTTTTCGGCCTGCAGTTCGTCCACGGCCGCCCGGATTTTCAGAAAATCCTCAAAGGCTGCCGGCTTCTGTCCCGGGTTGCGCAGTAAGGCGGCCGGATGGAAGGTGCCCATGAACCGGATACCGCCCTTTTCTATCCATTCCCCGTGCTGCCGGGTGACCTTAAATCCGGGGTCAATCAGGCGGCAGGCGGCGATGCGACCCAGGCATACGATGATTTTCGGCCGGATGATGCGCACCTGCTCCCGCAAAAAACCGATACAGCTTTCGGTTTCCTCCGGCTTGGGGTCCCGGTTCTGGGGCGGCCGGCATTTGACCATATTGCCGATGTAAACCATGGAGCGGTCCAGGTCCACGGCGGCCAGGAATTTATCCAGCAGCTGGCCGGCCCGGCCCACAAAGGCCCGGCCGGTCAAATCCTCCTGCTGGCCGGGGCCTTCGCCGATAAACATCAGGTCGGTGTGCGGATTGCCGTCGCCGAAGACCACATTGGTGCGGGTTTCCCAAAGGGGACAGGCCTTGCAGGCCTTACAGCGCGCCTCCAGCGCGTTCCATTTTTCGTTCATGATATGTCTCTCCTGTCTGACGGCCGGCGGCGGGGCCCCGGACGCCTGGGGGTTTACCGGTATTATAGCATTTTTTGTCCGCCGGTGCAAACAGGCCTTGCAAATTGGGGGCTGGACTGCTACAATAATCCCTGTAATAAGCCGCCGGCCGCGCGGACGGTCAAAATCGTAGTTTATAGCTGCGCGGAGAAAGAGGAGTTTGCACAATGGAAAAACCTGTCCTTGCGGAAATTTCCGCCCGCCATGTCCATTTGTCCAAGGAGCATCTGGCCGTCCTGTTCGGCGAGGGCTACCAGCTGACCAATAAAAAAGACCTGTCCCAGCCGGGCCAGTTCGCCTGCGAGGAGCGGGTGACAGTGGTAGGCCCCAAGCGGGAACTGAAAAACGTTTCCATCCTGGGTCCCGTCCGGCCCGAATCCCAGGTGGAACTGTCCATGACCGACGCCCGGTCCATCGGCGTCAGCGCGCCGGTGCGGGAGTCGGGGGATTTGGAGGGTTCGGCTCCCTGTAAGCTCATCGGCCCCTGCGGGGAAGTGGAGCTGCAGCAGGGCGTCATCATCGCCAAGCGCCATATCCATATGACGCCGGAGGACGCCGAGAAGTACGGCATGCAGGACAAGCAGATTGTCCGGGTTGCGGTCAAGTCGGCCGAGCGCAGCCTGATTTTTGAAGATGTGGTCTGCCGGGTGAGCCCCAAGTACGCCCTGGCCATGCATCTGGATACCGACGAGGCCAACGCCGCCGGTATGGCCGGCAGCTGCACCGCCTATATTCTGGACTAAATCTTATCCCGGCCGGCAAGGGTTGCTTTGCCGGCCTTTTTGCGCCCTTTGGGGCGCAGGTTTGGGGAAAGCGGGGGAGGGCCATGCCTGTTTTGAACCCGGGGACCGGCCCGGTGCTGCGCGGGGGCGGCCTTGCGGTTTTCCCCCTGCCGCCGGCGGCCTTCCGGCTCCTGCTGGAGGATGGGGCCGCCTTCGGGCAGGCGTGGGGGATGCGTGTTCCCGGCGGGATGTGGGATGCCGATACACGGGCGGCCCTGAAAGCCCTCTGCCGAAAGGCGGAAGGGCTTTCCCGCCGGCAGATGGAAAAGGGCCGCTGGCGCTGGTACGCGGTTTGGCTCATCCTGCAGGGGGACTGCATCGTGGGCAGCGCCTGTTTCCTGGGCCCGCCCTGCGCCGCCGGCTGGGTGGAACTGGGCTATTGTATCCAAGCGGCTTTCCGGGGGAAGGGATACATGACCACGGCGGCCGGCCTGCTGACCGCCTGGGCCATGGAGCAGCCCGGGGTCCGGTCGGTGCGGGCCCAGACGGCCCGGGACAATTCGGCTTCCTGCCGGGTGCTGGAAAAGTGCGGATTTCGTGTTATACGGGTTTTACCGGCCGAGGGCGGGGAAGAATGGGTTTGGGAATACGGCGGCGTCCCGCCCGTCCTGTAAGGAGTCCGACATATAAACGGAAATGGGGTTTTTACCGGCCGGCTTTTTGGATAAGAGGGGGGAATTTGCAAAAAGAACTTGCAAATCTTCCGAAAAGGTGGTAATATAGTTTTACTTAAATGCTGGCAAGGAGGTGGAATCATGCCCAACATTAAATCCGCCAAGAAGCGGGTCCTTGTTACCGAGAGGAATAATCTGCGGAACAAGAGCTGCCGTTCTGCTCTGAAGACCGAGATTAAGAAGGCCGACGCCGCGCTGTCCGGTAAGGACGCCGATATGGATGCAGCTGTCAAGGCCGCTATCAAGAAGATTGATCAGGCCGTTTCCAAGGGTGTCCTGCATAAGAATACGGCTGCCCGGAAGAAGTCTGCCCTGGCCGTTAAGCTGAATAAAGCCAAGGTTTCGTAAGGTCCGCCTTAGGAAGCAGTTTACAGGCTTTGTCCTCTTTTGTGCAGAAGAGGCTGAGGCCTGTTTTTGCTGTGGAAAAGTCGGGTGAAAATGTGGAAAACGCGCCCCGGAGTCTTCCGGGGCGCGTTTGTTTATCCCTGCTATTCGGTTTTATCCTCCTTGTCCGGCTCCTCGGAAAGCTGGCCTTCTGCGGGCAGGGCGGCCTTTTTACCCCGCAGGACAAACCAGTAGAGGCAGAAGCCCCCGCCGGCGATGACCACTACAGCTGCGGCAATGCCCGCTGTGAGACCGGCGTTCCAGCCTCCTGTATCCGATGTGTCGGCGTTTGCACCCAGGCCGCTGGATGTCCGGCTTTCCGGGTGGGATGAAACGTCGGATGTCTCCTCCACGGGGGCGGAGGTGTTTTCGGACGGGGCAGAAGAACTGATGCTGTCTGCTGCAGATGTGGTGGTGATGGTTCCGCCTGCCGGGATGCTTTCATCCACAGGGGCGTCGGATTCGGAATCAACGCTTTCGGGCTGGCTTTCGGATGTCACACCGGTGCTGGTATCGGTTGAAGACGGCTCTTCCGGAGCGTTCCAGCCGATATATAAGGGGTTTTCCCAGGTGCAGCCGTCCGGGCTGACCTCGTCTATGGGGCCGTAGGCCTTGGGCGGTTGGGGCGGTTCTGTGTAAAATTCGCCTTCGGCTAAAGGATCGTGAAACTCTACAAAATAAGGTTCTCCCTTTTCCGCACGCAGGTACCCGTTTTCAAACTGCTGATAGAGGACGGGAATGCCATCTTCCATCCGCCAGTATTGGTTGGTGGTGGGCATACCTATGCCTTTGCTGTTTTTGCCTCCGCCCGTGGCAACATATTCCGCCGGTGCATCCCGCAGGATGAAGACCTCGCAGGTTTCCGGGTCGGCGCAGACGAGAGCCGCCCAGTTGTCAAATCGGAACGCATTGCGCGAAGAAGAATTTCCTCCGTCGAAGTCCTGTAAGAGCACATCCTTGCTTGTTTCGTATTGCAGCCTTTCGGTATAATGCAGCAGCTGGTCGGTGCTCTGGCCAAATTGAAAGCCGCCGTCCTCCGCTTCTTTGGCGTGGAGCTGCAAAGCCCACTCATAAGCCTTTTTGCAGTTTTGCTCCAACAGGGCCTCCTTACCCTGGAAGGCTTCGGGAAGTTCCCCGGTCACAATGCCAACATGGGACGGCACATCGGCCGCCCATGCGGTACAGGCCATGGTGCCGGCCAATACCGCAGACAAAGCAATCGTCCATGCTCTTTTCATATCCGGTTGCACCTCCTTGTTCAGCGGCCGGGCGGCGTTAGGCGGCCCGCTGGGCCAGAATCCGGCAAAGGGCCATGACATCCCCTATGGAAATGGAATCATCCCCGTCCAGGTTCCCGCGGGACAACTGGTCTGCGTCGGGCTGGATATTGGTGTTTATGCAGGCCAGAATTTTGCACAGGGCCATCACGTCCTGGATGTCCACCCTGCCGTCCCCATTGACATCCCCGCGGAGAGAATCCAGATACAGGGGATTCTCCCAGGTGCAGCCGTCGGCGCTGACCTCGTCTATGGGGCCGTAGGCCGTGGGGGGCTGGGGCGGCTCCACATAAACTGTGCCTTCGGCTGTTTTGTTGTGGAATTCCGCAAACCAGGATTTGCCTTCTTCCGCACGCAGGTACCCGTTTTCAAACTGCTGATAGAGGACGGGAATGCCATCCTCCATCCGCCAGTATTGGTTGGTGGTGGGCATACCAGTTTGCAGATTGAGGGGGCCGCCGCCCAGAGAAAAGTATTCGGCCGGGGTATCCCGCAGGACGATGAATTCGCAGGTCTCCGGATCAACGCAGACAAGGGCGGCCCAGCTGCCGGTTCCAAAGGCGCCGGGGGCGGTGGAATTTCCGCCGGAAAAATCCTGGCAGAGAAGGACGTTTACGACTTCCTCCATATCCATCCCGTACCAGGCATGGAGCAGTGTGCCGCTGCTTTCGCCAAACCGGAAGCTGCCGTCTTCCTCCTGGGCGTGAAGCTGCAAGGCCCATGCATAGGCTTTTTTGCAGTTTTGCTCCAGAATTGCCTCCTTACCCTGAAAGGCCGCAGGCATCTCACCCATAAAAACGCCTACATTGGCAGGCACATCGGCCGCCCATGCGGTGCAGGCCATGCATACGGCCAATAGGGCCGACAGGACCGCTGTGGTAAGCTTTTTCATATAGACCCCTCCTTCGGCGCCGGGGCGCTTCTGTCCCATACATTTCCCGCCCGCGGCTTTTTCTCTTACATCGGAAATGCTTACCTATAAATATGGTACTATATTATTAACAAAAAGTCTATATATGTTTACAATTATCACAAATTTATCCCCTGCTTTGCCGCCTCTTCCAACAGGAAACGGGCCACGCCGTCCCCGCCGTTGGGGCCGATGACCTGGTCGGCAGCCCGGAGGGCTTCGGGCTGGGCATTGGCCACGGCTACGCCCCGGTGGGCCATTGTGAGCATCTCCAGGTCGTTGAGGTTGTCCCCTATGGCCACAATGGTATCAAAACCTTCCATGGCGGCCAGCCGGCGGATGCCCTGCCATTTGCCGGCCGTATGGCTGAAGGTCTCCAGGTAATAATACCGGCTGTCGTAGCTGTCGGGATAGCAGACGGCGGCAAGGCCGGGGATTTTCCCCACCGCCTCGTACAGGGGCAGGATGACCTCCGGCCGGTCGATGCCGTTGATATAGACCGTACGGTCGCCTATGACATAATCCGGCGCCTGCCGGAAGCTGTGATAGCGGGATTTCCGCTCGGCCGCGAAATTTTCCTCATAGGCATGGAGCAGCCGGGTATAGACCACGTCGATGCCCGCCCCCGCAGGGCAGGTGTAGACAAAGGGCGGCCGTCCATGGGCCAAAAAGGTATCCACCGTGCGGCGGGCCGTTTCGGCCGGGATATAGGCCACGGCCGCGTGCCTTTCGGTGGCGATGTCGGTCAGGAATACCCCGTTCATCATCACGCAGGGCAGCCGAAGCCGCAGGCCGGCCAGGATGGGCCGGGCCGAGGCCACCGAGCGGGCGGTGGCCAGGGTAAAGGGGAAGCCCTTCTCCACCAGCCGGTTGATGGTATCCCGGGAAAAGGGTGAGAGTTTCCCATCCGGCCCCAGCAGGGTGCCGTCCAGGTCGGATGCGTATAAGGTCGCCATGCTTATTCCTCCTTTGCTGGTACGGGGGACCGGAACTGCCGAAAGAAGGCCGGCCGAAAGGCCGAGCCGGACGATATTGCCCCCGCCGCCAGCCAGACAAGGCCGGTGATAAGCAGCAGGAAGGCCTTGGGGATGTGATAAAACCCGTATTTGGGATGCGCATATCCGCCTTCAGGGCATGATGCAATCTTTATGTTCATGGTATCATCGCCCCCATGCCCTGTCAAGGGCGGCGGGGCCCGCCGGAAATTTTCGTCCCGCCGGATAGCCGCCGCCGGCCGTTGGCATACTACCAAAAGAATGGAAGGAGGAAAAAGCATGCAGCTGCGTACAGATTTGGCACTGGAGCAGAAGGAAATGCTGGAGGAGGACCGCCGGACGCCGGAAGGGGTGGAAAGCGATGAAATCCAGATGGGGCAGGTGCGGGTAACCCGCATCCGGGTACGCAACGAGGCGGGGGAGCGGGCCCTGGGACGCAAACAGGGGACCTATGTCACCGTGGAGGTCCCCCCCTTCACCGACGACGCCGGCCTGGACGAGAATGCCCTGGCCGCCGTCCGGCGGGAGCTGGCCGCCCTGCTGCCCGAAGAAGGGACGGTGCTGGTGGCCGGCCTGGGCAATACCCGCATTACCCCCGACGCCCTGGGGCCCAAGGCGGCCGGCCGGGTGCTGGCTACGAGGCACATCGCCGGGGAGGTGGCCCGGGCGGCCGGGCTGGGGAACTTAAGGCCGGTGGCCGTGCTGGCCCCTGGGGTGCTGGGGCAGACCGGCATCGAGACGGCCGAAATCCTGGCCGGCTCGGTGGAGCGCATCCGGCCGGCGGCGGTGGTGGTGGTGGACGCCCTGGCCTCCCGCCGGCTGGCCCGGCTGGGCTGTACGGTGCAGATATCGGATACAGGCATCGCCCCCGGCGCCGGGGTGGGCAACCGGCGGCAGGAGATAAGCCGGGATACCCTGGGGGTGCCGGTGGTGTCCATGGGGGTGCCCACGGTGGTGGACGCGGGCACCCTGGCCTGGGACCTGCTGGGCGGCCGGTCTCCCGAGGACGCCGAACTCACCAATCCCAGGGGGGCCGGGATGATTGTCACCCCCCGGGAAATCGACCTGCTTATCGACCGGGCGGCCCAGCTGGTGGCCCAGGCCATCAACTGCGCCCTGCAGCCCGGGCTGGACAGCGAAACCCTCCTTTCCCTGACCGAAGACTAGGCCGGGGAGTACTGCCGGCCCCCGCCGCCGCATATATTTATGTGAGATAAGCGGGAAAGGGGGCTGGGCCATGCGATTGTTCCGGCGGGCGGCGGCGCTGTTTTTATGTGTCTGCGTCATATGCTTTATCGCCCGCAGCGGCCTTCTGGATAAGCTGGGAAAGGGGGATACGGCGGTGGGGGCCGCCTATTTCTCGGCCATGCTGGCCATGCCGGAGGGGGCTGCGGCGGGGGCCGCGGCCGCCGATGGGGAGGAGGATGAGGAGCCCTATATCCCCGACCCCCAGATTGTGGAGGCGCCGGTGCTGTCCTCCCGTGTTTCGGCGGCCTCTCAGCCCTCCGCGGCCGACCCGGCCGACACGGTGGGAAAAATCCTGCCCAAGTTCATCTCCCCCTATACGGCGGGGCTGCACTGGAATAAAATCTATATCCGGAACATGACCTCCAAGGAAATCGATTTGGAGGCTGAAATGGCCCAGCCCTTAAGCTGGGCCCCCGCCATAACCGGCGAGCCGGAGGTGCTGATTCTCCATACCCACGCCACCGAAAGCTACATGCCGGAGGACCGGGACTTCTACACCGCCGACGACCCCACCCACTCGGAGGACGATTCCCAAAACGTCGTACGGGTGGGGGAGGCCATCGCCCAGCAGCTGACGGCGGCGGGCATCGGGGTCATCCACGACAAGACCCTCCACGACAAGGCGTCCTACACCGGCAGCTACGGCCGCTCGGCCGAGACGGCCGCCCGGTATCTGGAGGAATACCCCTCCATCAAGGTCATTCTGGACGTGCACCGGGATTCGGTCTCCAGCGGGGAGAAGGACAAGGTCAAGCCGGTGGTGGAGGTGGACGGCCGGCAGGCCGCCCAGATTATGCTGGTGGTGGGGTGCGAGGACGGCAAGGTCACCGATTTCCCCAACTGGCGGGAAAACTTCCGGCTGGCCATCCGCATGCAGCAGACCTGCGAGGAGCTCTATCCCGGCCTGGCGCGGCCCATGTACTTTGCCCCCAAGAAATACAACCAGAACCTGTCCCCCGGCTCCATGCTCTTTGAAATGGGGACCGAGGCCAACACCCTGGAGGAGGCCGTATACGCCGGTGAACTGGCCGGCAAGGCCCTGGCCCAGGTGCTGCTGGATTTAAAATAGAAAGGCGCGCATAAAAAGGACATGAACAAAACGCAGGAAGAGAAAAAAGAGGCGCGGTACTGCCGGGCGGTGTCCCGGCAGGTGGATAAGGCCCTGAAAAGCCGGCAGAAGGCGGGCGCCGCCGACGCCCGCCGCCGGACCCGCCTGGCCCGGCAGCAGGCCATTCGGCGGGAAAGGGAGGAGGAACGCAAGGCCCGCATCCGGCAGAGAGCGGCCGCCAGAAGGGCCTGGAACATCAAAAAGGGCCGGCCGCTGCCGCTGGAGGCCCCGGTCTGGCTGACCCGTCCCGCGGCAGGCCGGCGGCCGGATTCCCTGCGGGACCTTTTGTCCCGGAAGGAGGCCCGGGCCGGCTTTTTGCGGGCCTTCTGGCTGACGGCCCTTTTTATCGGCTGTCCTGTATTGGCCCTCCTGGGCATGGGGGAGGCCTATACGGCCGTGCGGGCCAACGGCTTTGCGGAGGATGTGCCGGCCCTGGCCCTTGCCCCGTCGGAGGGCGGCCTGCGTCTGTTTGATTTTTTCATCCAGCCGGACGCCCTGCCCGGGCCGGCCCGGTGGTTCCTGCAGGCCCTTATACAGCTCAGCGGGCCGGCCCTGCGGCTGCT
Organism: Candidatus Howiella intestinavium; assembly: GCA_904420585.1. GTDB lineage: Bacteria > Bacillota > Clostridia > Oscillospirales > Acutalibacteraceae > Howiella > Howiella intestinavium. The sequence continues at coordinate 79,525 of CAJFVX010000021.1, forward strand.
TTGGCAGTTTTTTACCCTGCTGCCCAGGGTTGTCCTGGGACTTTTGCAGCTGTAGGTGCAGAAAAAGAGCACCCCAAGGATAACCTTGGGGTGCTGGGCATACATATGGGTTTTACGGGGTGGGGATGGCTTCCCCGGCGTAGATGGACTGGTCGTAGGAAATCAGCTGATCCACCGTGTTGACGGCCGCATACCCCAGAGGAGAACCGTTTACCGCCACATGATACCGGCGGTCGGAACTGGGGGTGAAGGTCAGGACAAGCTCCGGCCGGGCGTCGTCCATGTAGTGGACGGTGATGACCAGGGCGGGTTCCACGCCTTCTGCCGCCGGCTCCAGGGTAAAGTCGGAGGCCGGGCAGCGGAGGATATACTGATAGAAGTTGCGGAAATCCTCGGTGTTGATGACCTTATCGTCGCAGACCACATCCAGGGTGGCCGCATCGTTCTCATCCGTGCCGTGGGTGAAATTGTAGACATGGTCGCTGCCGGGCGTCTTCATCTCCAGCCACTTGACCGAGGTGATATCGTCCATGAAGAGGACCGAACTGAAGTAGCCCTCCGGCCCGTAATCCACAAAGGGCAGGACGCTGGTCTGGACCTTATAGATAACCGGCCGGTCGTCCACCATGACGGGGTAGTAGCCGTCCTCGGTGGCGTTGCCGATTTTCAGGGTCATCTCGGTGCGGCCCACCTTGTAGGAGATAACCGTGCCCGGGTTGTCCAGGCCGTAGGCGGCCAGCTGCTCGGCGGTGGGATTGAAAGCATAGCCCCCGTCGGCAGTGAGACCGTTGGAAATGACGTGGAACACGTCGTCAAAGACATCCCCCATGACATTCTGGGTCACCGGCGCGGTCATCAGATAGGGGACAAGGGAGGTGTCCGCATAGGGGTTGGGGACAAACTCCATGGTTTGGGCATGATTCCGGCCGGAGATGGTGATGCGGTCGAAGGAGGCCAGGGCGCCGTCCTCGTCAAAGTAGGAACTGTTGTCCTCGGTCTGGGTTACCGACAGCACCATGTTAATATTGGTAAAGGCGGTTTTGCCCCGGTTGAACAGGTCCCGGACATAGGTGGAGGCCAGGTAAATCTGGGAACTGTTTGACAGCTTCAGATAGGTGCCGTCGCCGTTGGGGGCGTCGTCGCCGAAATAGAGTATAAAGCTGTCGGCCTCGTCCTTGGCGGTGACGGTGACGGTGATGCGGGGGGTATCCAGGCCGTAGGCGGCCAGGTCGGTATCCTCGCCGATGAGGCGCATGGCCTGCACGCCGGCCGCATTGTCGGCAAATACGCCCACCGAGTAGGTGTCCACATACTCGTCGGACACCCCTTCAATATGCCAGGTCAGGTTATCCGTATCGCCGCTGGCCGTACTGGTCTCGGCGCCCTCGTCCTCGGTGGGATACACCGCGTAGGCGCCGCTGTCATTGGCAAGGTCGATGCGGGTGATGTCCGAAGCGGACATGGAAACCAGCTGGATGACGGTGGAGGAACTGCTGGAAGCGGTTTCCTCCTCGGGGGCGGGGACAAAGATGTAGATGGACAGGACGGCCCCGGCCAGCACGCACAGCACAACCAGGGCGGCCACGATATTGCGCACCATGTGGCTGCCGCCTTTTTTGGGCGGCTTTTTGGCCTGGCCGGTCTGCTGCGGCTTGGTAAAGATGGTGGATTCGGCCGATGCGGCCGCCTCGTCGGCGGTGGTGCGGGGCTGTTCGGAGGCTTCTTTGGAAGCCGCCTCTGCCGTCTCTGCCGCCTCCTCCGGCGTGGCCGGTTCCTCGGCCGGCGCAGCCTCGGTATCCAGGGCGGCCGGCTGGTTTATGTCTTTCTCGGGGAATTCGCTCATCTTCTTCTCCTCCAGACCCAGATAATGACGCCGGTCGCAAGGACGGCAACGGGCAGGACAATCATAAAGAGGATGACCATGAACCGGGACAGCCCGGAATCCTGGGTAAAGGTCAGGGTATTGATCGTCCTGGTAGAGATGGTGATGTCATCGGCATCCCGTCCCATCACCGTGTTCACCGCCGAAAGGACAAGCTCGTTGTTGCCCACGGTGGGATAGCTGTTCCACGCCTCGCCAATAAAATCGATGCTGGAGAAGGCAATGACATAGCTGTTCCGCTCGGCCATATTTTCGGCGTAAATGGTATCCTTGGAGACAATGCCCGCTGCGTAGGTGCCTTTGGTGGCGTTATCGGGATTAAACTCGTCCCCCACGCCGGCCGGCCGGACCACGACGGTGTCGTTGGTAGCTATAAGCTGGGTGGTGGTACGGTTGCCCTGGGAATCAAAGCCCACGGTCATGGGCAGGCAGTCCTGGCCTACATACTCATAAGTGGTATCATTGACCGAAGCGGTGTAATCGCTCTGGCTGTTCTGCAGCATCATGGCGGTTTCGCTGCCCGAATACGAATCGGTCTCGTACAGGGTGCCGGCGGAGGCGTGGATGCCCCATTCGTCCAGGAAGTCATAGAAGTTAGGCAGGTCGGGAGAGGCGGCGCTGCCGAAGAAGAGAAGGGTTTTCCCCCGCTGGCCGTCGTTTTCCAAAAAGGCGTCCAGCTTGGCCAGTTCTTCCCCCGAATAATCGCTGGTGGGAGCGGTGATGAGCACGATGTCGGTCTCCTCGGGGATATCCTCATTTATCAGGTTGTCCAGGGTGGAGAAGGCGTAATTGTTGTGCTCCATCATGGTCTGCAGGGCGGTAATATCCTCCTCGCTGGAATGGCCGGCGATAAACAGCACCTGGGTGGTCTCGTCGGAGGTGACGCTGTAAATGGCCGAGGTCAGTTCGGTTTCCAGGTTGGAGCCGGTGATGTAATAATAGACATACCTCCCATATGGGTCCAGAGGAACGGATTCCAGCTGGAACATATCGTCCAGGGCGATGACCCGGTTGCGCTCCACCATCTGACCGTCTACTTCAAAGGTGCTTTCCACCAGGATGTAGCCGTAGCCTATCTGCTGGTCGGAGAAGCGCTGCTGGATGTCGGTAAAGGCGGGCAGCTGGGGGTCGGAGTACTGCAGGGTGATATTGCTGTTATACTGGGTGTATTCCCGCAGCATGGCGTCCACCTGCTGGAGATACCGGCCGCCGGTGGAGTCGATAACGTTTTGCTGGTCGTACAGATACTGGGCGGTGCTGGCCGCATTGGTGACGTCGTAGTCCCCTTCCCCCACACAGAGGGTGATGGTGACGGGATGGGCCACCTCCCGGATGTAGTCGATATTCTTATCGGAAATGGAGTAATCCTGGTTGGCGGTCAAATCCAGATCCACGGGGAAACGGTTGACCACCATGGTGGCCAGGATGTTGATCACCAGGGCCACTACAATGACGATCACCGTAATCAGGACGGCATAGCTGCCATGCCGCAGAGTTTTGAAATTCTTGATTTTTGTGTCCTTGCCTTCGGCTTTGTTTTCTATGCGCTTCATATTTCTCAGCTCCCTCCTTTAGGCCCATCTCTTTTTCTCGAGCACCCGGACGGCCAGGAAGAGGAAGATGCCTATGAGGCTCAGGAAAAAGATGATGTTGGAAAGATCCACGACTCCCGTTACAAAGGCCTGGTACCGGCCGTTGAAGGAGATCCAGTTCACAACGGTCTGCACAATCGTATTGGTGGTCATGGAGGGGAGCAGATCGATGAGGGAGAGCAGCAGGGAAATGGCAAGGCTCCCCAGGGCGGCCACGGCCTGGCTCTCGGTTAAGGAGGAGATGAAAAGGCCGATGGCGATGAGGGCGCCGCCGAAAAGCAGCACGCCCAGCAGGTTGCCGATGAAGATCATCCAGTCAACCGACACATGCAGGGCGAAAATCAGCTGGAAGATGAGGGTCAGGGCGAAGGGCAGGGCAAATACGGCCAGGGCCGCGAAAAATTTGCCCATGACGATGCCGCTCAGCCGCACCGGCGCGGTCAGCAGGGCCTGGTCCACCTTCAGCCGGCGGTCTTCACTCATAAGCCGCATGGTCAGGATGGGGATGGCGAATATGATGATGCTGGACATCAGGCTGAAAACAGCGTCGATCTCCGCAGAGCCGTTTGCATAGGCGATACAGAAGGCCAGGCCCAAAAAGAAGGCGAAGGCGGCCAATACGATATATCCCACCGGCGAGGTGAAATAGGCCTTGAATTCCCTTTTAAAAATTGCCGACATGGTTTACTCCCCCTCCTTTTCGGTTTCGGTATCCACCGGGGCCTCTTCCGTCCCGGCTTCCTCCGGCTGCGTATCCGTATCCGCCGCCTGCTCTTCCCCAGAGGCCTCGGCCGGCTCCTCCGCCAAGGGGGCCGCGTGGGTGCGCTTGGCCACCTCGTGGGGATCCAGGGTGGAATCGGTCAGGCGCAGGAAGATCTGCTCCAAATCCATTTCGTTGGGGCGCAGCATCAGCAGCGTCCAGTGCCGGTCGGCCAGCCGGTCGAAGATGTAAGGCCGCACGTCGGCCTCTCCTTCCGGCTCGATGGAGAACTCGCTAGCGTTGCCCTCCCGGGGCCCTAAGAAGGATACCTTCTGCACGCCGGGGATGCCGTTTAACAGCCGCTGCACATCGCTCTTGGGCCCCCGGACCCGGGCGATGAGGGAGCGGTCGCTGGAGAGGGTGCGGGCCAGGTTGTCCGGCGTGTCGTCGGCGATCATGACCCCCCGGTTGATGACGATAATCCGGTCGCAGACCGCCTGAATCTCCGAGAGGATATGGGAGCTGAGGATGACGGTGTGGCTGCGGCCCAGATGCTTGATCAGGCTGCGGATTTCAATGATCTGCTTGGGGTCCAGGCCCACGGTGGGCTCGTCCAGAATCAGAACGTCGGGGTTGCCGATGAGGGCCTGGGCAATGCCCACCCGCTGCCGGTAGCCCTTGGACAGGTTCTTAATCAGGCGATTGTAAACATCCTGGATTTTTACCAGCCGGCAGACCTCCTGGATGTGGGGCTCCTTGGGCAGCTTGACCTTTTTCAGGCCGAAGATGAAGTTCAGGTACTCCTTTACCGTCATGTCCAGGTAAAGGGGCGGCTGCTCGGGCAGGTAGCCGATGCGGCGCTTGGCCTCGTTGGCGTTCTCCAGAATATCATAGCCGTCGATCTTGACGCTGCCGGCGGTGGCCGACAGATAGCCGGTCAGGATATTCATGGTGGTGGATTTCCCGGCGCCGTTGGGGCCCAGGAAGCCCAGGATCTCCCCGTCCTTCACTTGGAAGCTGACGTCGTCCACGGCCAGGTGGCTGCCGTAGCGCTTGGAGAGGTTTTGCACCTCAATCATTTGCGTTCCCTCCAATTTCGGATGAATTGTTGTATGGATTGTTGGGCACCCGCCGCGGGAAGACGCGCCATGCGGGATTATAACAAATGTAGGATAACAGACAAATTTTATGACTTTGTAAACTTTCTCTGAACAAATTACCCCGATTTTCCATGCAACATACGGATTCATTATACACGATACGGGACCGCAAATAAAGGGGAAATCCACGGGTTTTGCCCTTCTTTTTGCATTTGCCCCTTAAAATTTGCCCGAATCCCCGCCGGCGGGCAGAAATGCATTGACGCAGGCGGCTTTCGGTACTAATATAAAAGTGTATAGGCTGCGGAAAAAAGTAAGGAAAGGAATGTGAGAAAATGGCGGAAATCAAACCATTTGCGGCCCTGCGGTTTACCGGCAAGGCCGGCCGGGCGGAGGAAATCACCTGTCCGCCCTACGACATCATCAGCGAGGAGGAGCGGCGGGGGTATCTTGCCCGGAATCCCCACAACGTCATCCGCCTGGAGCTGCCCCGGGCCGAAGGGGAGGGGGCCGACCCCTACGCCGAGGCCGGCCGGGTATTACAGGAATGGCTGGCGGAGGGTATACTGGCCCGGGACGGGAAGCCGGCCCTCTATATCTATGAGGAGGCCTTTACCGCCGGCGGCCGTTCTTACGCCGTGCGGGGCTTTATCTGCCGGGTGCGGCTGGAGGAATTCTCCAAGGGAGTCGTTCTGCCCCATGAGGAGACCCTCTCCAAGGCCAAGGCCGACCGGTTCAACCTCATGTGCGCCACCGGCTGCAATTTCAGCCAGATTTATTCTTTGTACATGGACGAGGGCGGCCAGACCCGCCGGGCGGTGGAGGCCCTTTCCTCCGGCCGGCCCGCCCAGTGCTTTACGGATGGAGCGGGGGTGACCCACCGGCTGTGGATTGCCGAGGACGGCCCCGCCGTGGAGGAAATCTGCCGGCAGTTCGCCGGCCGGAAGCTCTACATAGCCGACGGCCATCACCGGTATGAAACCGCCCTGCGCTACCGGGACCACCTGCGGGAGGCCGGCGGCCCGGTGGGGGACAGCGACTATGTCATGATGATGCTGGTGGATATGGAGAACCCCGGCCTGGTGGTATTCCCCACCCACCGGATTGTCCGGGACCTGCCCGCCTTCGACGGGGCGGCCCTGCTGCGGAACTGCGAAGCCTATTTCGATGTGACGGAAGAGGATTCCCTTTCCTCCATGGACGCCGCCCTGGAGGCGGCCTACGCCGCCGGCCAGAAGGCCTTCGGTTTCTATGACGGCGGCAGCGGCTGGCACCTGCTGCGGCTGCGGGACCCGGCGGTCATGGCCGAATTCCTGCCGGAAGGCAGCAAGGCCCTGCGGGAGCTGGACGTTTCGGTGCTTCACAGCCTGGTGCTGGAACGGCTGCTGCACATTGACAAGGAGAATATGGCAAACCAGGTCAACCTGACCTACACCCGGGACAAGGCCGAGGCCCTGGAGGCCGTCCGGGAGGGGGCCGACTGCTGCTTTATCCTCAACCCCACCCGAGTGGAGGAAATCAGCGCCGTGGCCGCCGCCGGAGAGAAGATGCCCCAAAAGTCCACCTATTTTTACCCCAAGCTCATCACCGGATTGGTCATGAACCCGATCCTGTAGGCGGCTTTTGCAAGTAAGGAGCGAGAGACATGTTGGAAAAGGAGATAAAGCAAAAAATTTACCGCCTGCTCACCGGCCGGTTTTCCTTTGAAAAACCCTACCCGCTGAGCAAAATCGCCCTGTACCTGACCCAGCAGGGCATTATGGCCCACACATACGGCTATAAGAAATTAAAGGATATGATGGGGGATATGCCCGAGTTTATCGGCATGAAGGACGTCCTGCTGGAGGGGCATCCCCACCAGGAAATCCGCCTGCACCCCTGGGAGGAGGCGGATGGACAGCCCGCCGGCCCGGACCTGCCGGACGGGGAGGGAGAAGACGGGTTTTCCCAGCTGCCGGCCGGTCTGCAGGGGCAGGTCTACCTGCCGGCCAAGACCCTCTGCAAGCTGAACCTGGCCCTGACCGGCGTAGAAACCATGCCGGACGCCGGCGTCCGGGAGATGCTGGCGGCGGCCTACCGGCGGGCCCGGGAGCAGGGGACGTTTTTCCGCCGGGGGGAATCTTACGTATTCGACCTGGACGCCTGCACCCCCGACGGCACGCCGGTCAGCGCCTCCATCAAGCGGTCGGATTTGGACGGGGGCTTCCCCTGGTACCTGAATTACGCCGGCCCCAATTACCACGCCCGGCAGCCTGCTGCTTTTCGGAATGCCGGGGAAATCCCCGCCGGCGGGGAAAACCGGCCGGTGCGGGCGGGCTTTTCCCAGCGGTGGACGCCGCCCTCTGTACGCCGGCATGCCCAGCCGAACCTGGCCCCGTCCCCGGCGCCGGCCCCGCCGCCCGTCCCGTCCCCGCCGCCGGTTCCGGCGCAGCCGGAGGCGCCGGCCGGGCAGCAGCTGAGCGAGGAGGAGAAGCGGGAAATCTATCTGGACTTAACCGCCTGCCTGCCGCTGGAGGAAAAGCTGCACATGGCCACGGTGAGCCAGAAGCTCAACGAGACGGGACACGCCAAGGAGCAGTACGGCTTTAAGCGGATGAAAAACATGCTGAAAGCCCTTTCGGAATTTGTGAGCATGGAGGACGCGGTGATGAACGGGGTGCCCCAGGTGGTGGTTACCCTCCACGCCGTACCCAGATGGGCTGCCGATGCCCGGGGGGCTGTCCCGCCCCGAGAGGAGGACGAGGCCGCGCCGGTTCGCTTTACCTTCCTGCCCCCCTGTCTGGAGGGGCAGGTCTACCTGCCGGAGAAAACCCTTGCCAAGCTGAACCTGGATTTGACAGGGGAGGAGACCCACCCGTCGGAGCAGGTGCTGGAGGCCCTGCGCAGCGCCTACCGGCAGGCCAGGGAGACGGGGGAATTTTACAGCAAGAACGACGCCTATACCTTTGAGGTGGACCTGACCGACCGGGAGGGGAATCCCATCGGCGCCACCCTCAAGCGCTCGGACTTTGCCGACGGCTACAAATGGTTTTTAAGCTATGCGGGGGTCAACCGGTACGCCGCCTCCCGCACCCCGGGCAAGATGCTGGAGCGGTTCGCCTTTCTGGGGGCCTGGTCCAGCTTCCTGGAGGAACTGGCGAACAAGGCCCTGCCCGAGCCCTGGGACTTTTCCGGCAGCCTCAAGGAGCCGGGGGAAAAGAGCTACACCATTTTAAAGAAATACATCCAGTACACCTTCTACCGCCTGCATCTGGAGGACAAAATCTGCATATCGCAGGACGGCTCCTTCGCCGCCTTCAACACCGGGCTGGTCACCCCTCACTACGACGACATTTACGCCTGCTTTGAAGAGAGCGACACGGAGGAGCACGCCACCAAATGGCGCTTTTTGGAATTCTGCACCGCCGGCGGCCGGGGTGTGGGCAAGCGGCTGGTGGACGCCTTCAACCCCCTGCCCCAGCCTCCGTCCTACTTCGAGAAGAAGGAGGACCTGCTCTTCGATTTGGAAAAGGAGCTGCACACCGACTACGACCACATCCTGCTGGACAATCTCTCCCGGCTGCCCCTGGACTTTTTGCAGGAGGAATGCTGGGGACTGGGGGAGGCCCTGGAGCTTCTGGACAAAATCCGGGCCGAATCGGACTTTGTCCGGCGCAGGAAGCTGTATTGGGAGCTCAGCGACCTGGTGGCCGACACCCCCCGGCTGTTCAACCGGCTGCGCAACCGGCTGGACGACGCCATCCAGCTGGCCCGCAAGCAGGTGCGCTGGAACTTCAAGACGGCCATCCCCTGTTACTTCCCCACCCGCAACGTCATGAGCCTGATGCTGCCTTTGGCCTTGATGGAGGACGGCCGTGCCGACGCCGCTTTGGTGGTGGAGCAGACCCGTTCGGGCAACTACCAGGGCCAGACCATCCTGACCCTGCGGCAGGCCTATATAGACGGCCGGCTGCTCTGCCGGCCCAACAGCGAATGGCTGGACGCGGACACCGTAAGCGGCGCAGACGCCGACGACGAAGACTGATGGAAAAAGAAAAGGTGCGGATTCCCGCTGCTTGTGGGAATCCGCACTTTTTGTTGTTTAGCTGAAAAATAAAAGTTTTTGGCCGCTTTTTTTAAAAAGCGGGCGGGGTGCCGGGGCAAGGCCCCGGCTCGCATCCCGCAGGATGCGAAACCCTTACACCAGCTTTTCCAGGGGCGCAATATCCAGCCCGTCAAACTGCCGGAAGAAGGGCAGTAGGGCGGCGGCCATGTCTTTTACGCCGCCGGCCCGATCGCTTTCCAGGTTCATGGGCATGATGGGGTCGTGAACCGACAGCCGCAGCAGGAACCAGCCCTTGCCGCCGTCCACCGCGACCCGGATGCCCTCCCGGTTGTCGTCGGCGATTTCCCAGCCGTCCACGCCGGCGGCGAATTCCTCCAGGGCGGCGATGACCCGGCTGCCGTAGGCGGCGAAGTCGGCTTCCTTTATGGCCAGGCGGGCCTCGGCGGCTTCCACCGGCTCGGGCAGGGCGCCGATAAGGTCTTCCAGCTCCTTGCCCTCGGCCCGGAGGTTGGCCATCTTAATGATAATCTTGGTGATGAGATAGGCCCCGTCGTCCAGAAAATAATTTTCCTTCAAAGCGGCGTGGCCGGAGGTCTCAATGGCCAGGGGGGCGGAAATGCCCTGCCCCTCCAGCTCCATGGCCTTGTTGATGACATTCCGGTACCCCCGGCGGTAGCGGTAGTGGACGCCCCCCAGATTCTGCTCCAGGAAGGTCTTCAGGCCGCTGGAGGTGATGGAGTCGGTGACAATGGTGCCGCCGGGGCAGTCCTCCAGGGCGATGGCCGCCGCCAGGGCCACCAGGCGGTTGCGGTTAATCTCCTTGCCGTCCCGGCCCACGCAGCCGGCCCGGTCCACGTCGGTGTCGAAAATCACGCCCAGGTCGGCCCCGGACGCCAGGGTGGCCTTGCAGATGCTCTCCATGGCCTGCTCGTTTTCCGGGTTGGGGATGTGGTTGGGGAAATAGCCGTCCGGCTCTAAAAACTGGCTGCCCGACACGTCGGCCCCCAGAGGCGCCAGAACCTCGCTGGCATAGAATCCGCCGGCGCCGTTGCCCGCGTCCACCACGATGTGGAAGCCGGCCAGGGGCTTTTCGGCCTCGGCCTTGCCCGTGCCCTTGGCGATAATCCCCCGCAGCAGGGCGGCGTAGCGGGGCATGTAGCCGAGAGGCTCGGCACCGCCGCCACCCGGCAGGGACGCGATGCCCCCCTGTTTATCCAGTTCGGCGGCGTAGGAAAGGATGGCCGCAATGTCCGGGCCGTCCAGGCCGCCGGCGGGGGTGAAGAATTTTAAGCCGTTGCGGTCAAAGGGGTGATGGCTGGCCGTAATCTGCACCGCCCCGTCGGCCCCCGCGCCTCCCTCCGCTGAGGAAACGGTGGTCATGAACATGGCCGGGGTGGAAGAGAGGCCGCAGTCCAGCACCTGGATGCCGGCCGCCTGCAGGCCCCGGGTCACCGCCGCCTGCAGCCGCCCCGCCGAGATGCGGGAATCGTGCCCCACGGCCACACGCAGGCCCTTGGCGCCGCTGCCCTTTTTCCCGGCCAGCCAGCGGGCAAAGCCGGCCGCCATATTTTCCACCGCTGGGTCGGTGAGGGTGACGGCCTTGCCGCCCTCGTCGCTGGCCACGCCCCGGATATCCGTTCCGCTCTTGTAGCTTTTGTAATCCACCATATTAAAAAACTCCCATACTCCAGATTGGCCGGCGGCGGGGAAATCCCTGCCGCCGGTCCGGATTTTGCTTCTATTATAAGGGATGGGGGATTTTAAGTCAATCCGGGCAGGACGCCCATGGCGGCCGGCGCGCCGCTGTCCTCCAGGATTTTCCCGTCCATCATGCGGATGCGCCGGGGGACGCTTTGGGCAATCCCGTCGTCGTGGGTGATGAGCACCACCGTCCGTCCGTCGGCGTGAAGTTCCCGCAGGATGGCCATAATCTGTCCGCCGGCCCGGCTGTCCAGGTTGCCGGTGGGTTCGTCGGCCAGAATCATGGGCGGCCGGGCGGCGATGGCCCGGGCGATGGCCACCCGCTGCTGTTGCCCTCCCGAAAGCTCGGCCGGCCGGTGGCGCATCCGCTGGGATAATCCCACCCGCTGTAAGGCCGCCTCGGCCAGCTGTCGGCGCTTTTTGCCGGCAATCCCCCGGTAGAGCAGGGGTAGTTCCACATTTTCCAGGGCCGACAGGGAGGGCACCAGGTTGAATCCCTGGAAGATAAAGCCGATTTTCCGGTTGCGGATGGCCGACAGCCGCCGGTCGGACAGCCGGCCCACCTCCTGGCCGTCCAGCCGGTAGCTGCCCTTGGTGGGGGCGTCCAGGCAGCCCAAAATATTCATCAGGGTGGACTTGCCCGAACCCGACGCCCCCACCACTGCCACCATTTCCCCCTGTGCCACCGAAAAGGTGACCCCGTCCAGGGCCCGGACTTCATCCGGCCCGGATTTATAGATTTTATATAGGTTTTTCACATCCAGCAGCGCCTGCATAAAAACAGCCTCCTTTGCCCGCCGGCCGGCGGGTTTTTCTTATTATTTCCCGGCCGCCCCTTATTTTGCGGGGCTGCCGCCGAATGGGCGGAATATTTTTCAGACGCCGGGAAAGGATAAAAGGGAAAAACGCGCTGCAAGGAGGCGTGCCGCATGAAGATGACCAATCAGGAATACGACAAGATGGTGGGCAAGGCTTCGCCGGCTTCCCCCAAGCTGAAGGACTTTATCTGGGCTTTCGTGGTCGGCGGGCTCATCTGTACTTTGGGCCAGCTGCTCCATGATTTATTCGGCCTGGCGGGTATGAGTGAGACCCAGGTCAAGGCCGCGGTGCCTGTGACCCTGATTTTCTTAGCCGCCCTGGCCACCGGCCTGCGGCTCTTTGACCGGCTGGCCAAGCACGCCGGGGCGGGTACATTGGTACCCATCACCGGCTTTGCCAACGCCATTGTATCCCCGGCCATGGAGTTCAAGGCCGAGGGGTATGTGCTGGGCATCGGGGCCAAGATGTTCACCATCGCGGGGCCAGTGCTGGTCTATGGCATTACCGCCAGCGTAATCTACGGATTGTTCCTCATCCTGTTTACCATGCTTTAATAACCGAAAAGCGGAAGGAGAATCGCTATGCCCAATCGGGTGGGGCAGCGCACGCTGCAGCTGCACAATCGGCCGGCCGTGGCCGGCTACGCCGCCGTGGTGGGCCAGAAGGAGGGGGAAGGCCCCCTGGCCGACCAGTTTGACCGGATAAACGAGGACAGCCTGCTGGGAGAGGCGTCCTTTGAGCGGGCCGAGTCGGCCCTGCAGAAAATGGCCGTGGGCATCGCCCTGGAGAAGGCCGGCTGCACGGCGGGGGACGTCCAGTATATCTTTGCCGGGGACCTGCTGAACCAGTGCATCGGCAGCTCCTTCGGCCTGCGGGATTACAACATCCCCTTTATCGGCCTGTACGGCGCCTGCTCCACCATGGCGCTGTCCCTGGCCATGGCCGCCATATTCGTGGACAGCGGGGCGGCCACCCTGACGGCCGCCGTCACCTCCTCCCACTTCTGCGCCGCCGAACGGCAGTTCCGGTTTCCCCTGGAATACGGCGGGCAGCGTCCCCCCACGGCCCAGTGGACGGTGACCGGCGCGGGGGCGGCCATTGTGGCGGCCCAGGGGGGCGGCCCCTTTGTCCAGGCCGTGACCGTGGGGAAGATGGTGGATTTGGGGGTAAAGGACGCCAACAACATGGGGGCGGCCATGGCCCCGGCGGCGGCCCAGACCATCGAGGACTTTTTGCAGGATACCGGCACCGCGCCGGCCGACTACGATTTAATCCTCACCGGCGATTTGGGCGAGGTGGGCTCCGGCCTGCTTATGGAGCTGCTGGAAAAGGACGGCATCGACATCAGCGGCGTACACAATGACTGCGGCCTGCTGATTTTTGACCGGGAGAACCAGGACGTCCACGCCGGCGGGTCGGGCTGCGGCTGCGCGGGCAGCGTGCTCTGCTCCTATATTTTCAACCAGCTGCGGGAGGGAAAGCTGCAGAATATCCTCTTCTGCGCCACCGGCGCCCTTATGTCCACCACCTCCAGCCAGCAGGGGGAGAGCATCCCCGGCGTGGCCCATTTGCTGCAGATTACGGCCAGGTAGGCGGATTTGCTTATGCAGCGCAAAAGCGCTGCATCGGGGAACCCCCGGCGAGGGTTCCCCGTGTGAAAACCTTCCCCCGGAAGGTTTTCACGCCCCCTCCTGCGCTTCTTGATGCATAAGGGATTTCGCGTCCTGCGGGACGCGAGGAGGGGCCTTGCCCCTCCACCCCACCGCTTTTTGAAAAAAGCGGCCAAAAACTTTTCTGCCAAAAAACTGCGGGGCGCCCGGTCCATGGGCGTCCCGCGATTTTACTTATATGGCTATTTACTTTTCCGGCGTGATTTTCATGGAGATGTCGAAGGCCTTGACCGAGTGGGTCAGCGCCCCGATGGAGATGATGTCCACCCCGGTTTCGGCCACCTGCCGCAGGGTTTCGGCCGTGATGCCTCCCGAGGCCTCCAGCAGCGCCCGGCCGGCGGTCATCTCCACCGCCCGGCGCATGGTGTCGCAGTCCATGTTGTCCAGCATGATGACCTCCACGCCGCAGGAAAGGGCTTCGGCCACCTCCTCCAGCGTCCGGGTCTCCACCTCCAGCTTGACCATATGTCCCAGCCTGCCCCGGAGCTTTTCCACGGCGGGGGTGATGCCCCCGGCGGCGTCGATGTGGTTGTCCTTGAGCATGGCTCCGTCGGACAGGTTGAACCGGTGGTTCCGGCCCCCGCCGCAGACCACGGCGTACTTCTGTAAAGGCCGCAGGCCGGGCAGGGTCTTGCGGGTGTCGGTTATCATGGCCCGCGTGCCCTTGACCAGCTCCACCGCCTGGGCGGTGGCCGTGGCGATGCCCGACATGTGCTGCAAAAGGTTCAGCGCCGTCCGCTCCCCCTTTAGGAGCACCGACGTAAGGCCGGTGACGGTGGCGAAAACCTCCCCCTTCTCCAGCCGGTGGCCGTCCTTTTTAAACTTTTGGAAGGTAATGGCCGGATCCAGCAGGGTAAAGACCCGCTCAGCCACATCCAAGCCGCAGAGCACCCCGTCGGCCTTGGCCAAAAACCGGCCGGTGGAGCGTTCATCCTCCAGCAGGTAGTCGGCGGTGGTGTCGATGTAATTGACGTCCTCCAGCAGGGCGGTTTTGATAATATCGTCGATGTAAAACTGCATCATCTGTGTGCGACCTCCTCCAAAATGATGCCGGCCACCCGGCAGAGGCTCTTGGCCTCCACAAAGTCGGGGGTCACGGCGAAATAGCTGCGGTAGAGCCGCTTGCGGTAGCTTTCCACCTGGATAAGGCCCCGCTCGGCGGCGTCGTAGTCGGGGATGACAAAGTAGGCCTGCTGCAAAATCTGCCGCACCGCCGTCCGGATGCCGGTGGGCAGGGGGGCCCCCTCCATCACGTGGGCGGGGGGCAGGTCTCCCAGGGGGCCGCCGTCGGTGCGGCCGCCTATATCCTCCGCCGCCCGGCGGCCGAAGACCAGCGCCTCCAGCAGGGAGTTGGAGGCCAGCCGGTTCTTGCCGTGTACCCCGGTGTGGGAGCATTCCCCTACGGCGTACAGCCGGTTTAGCCGGGTGCGGGCGTGAAGGTCCACGTCGATGCCGCCCATGAGGTAGTGCTGACAGGGGAAGACGGGAATCCAGTCTTTGGTGATGTCCACCCCTTCCTCCAGACATTTCTCGTAAATCATGGGGAAGCGGTTTTTGACAAAATCCGGGTCTTTGCGGGTGATGTCCAGATAGAAATTCTCGTTGCCCGTCCGGCGGGATTCCAGCATAATCGAGCGGGACACCACGTCCCGGGGAGCCAGCTCCAGCCGCTCGTCGTACCGCTGCATAAACCGCTGGCCGTCGCCGTTGAGCAGGTAGGCTCCCTCTCCCCGCACGGCCTCGCTGATGAGGAACCGCTCCCGGTCGGGGGCGGCCGCAAAGGCGGTGGGGTGGAACTGGACATAGTGCAGGTTCTGGATTTTCGCCCCTAGGTCATAGGCCATGGCGATGCCGTCGCCGGTGGCGATGGCCGAGTTGGTGGTGTACTGGTACACCCGCCCGATGCCCCCGGTGGCCAGGATGCAGTAGGGGGCGGCGGCCCGGAAATACTGCCCTTCCTGCAAAAAGGTGGCGCAAAGCCCTCCGGACATTTCGTCCAGGAAGCACATCTGGGTGTTTTCTTCGATGTGGATATTGGGCCGTTTTTTCACCGCTTCTATCAGGGTGCGCATGATTTCGGCGCCGGTGGAGTCCTTGTGGTGGACGATGCGGTGGTGGCCGTGGCCCCCCTCCAGGGTCTGGTGCAGCCGGCCGTCAGGGCCCCGGTCAAAGTCGGCCCCCAGCTCCACAATCTTCCGGACGTCGGCCGGCCCCTCCTCCACCAGCACCCGGACGGCCTCCGGCCGGTTGGCCTGGCCCCCGGCTATCATGGTGTCCCGGAAATGGTTTTCGTAGCTGTCGTTGACCGTGTCCAGCACGGCGGCCACGCCCCCCTGGGCCAGAGAGCTGTTGCAGAGGGTCAGCTCCCGCTTGCAGGCCAGCAATGCATTGCAGCCTTCATCCAGATGCAGGGCGGCGTACAGGCCCGCTACCCCGCCGCCGACAATGATGACGTCATACTGTCTGTCCATAATTTCCACGTCCCTGTAGAGCGGTATGCCGCCCTCTATTTTGGATGCCGTCCGCTGCGGCCGGTTGGGGCCTGCGGCGCATCCGGTATGATTTGTATTGTAGCACAAACCGGCAGCCGGGGGAAGGGGCGGGCCGGCATTTCGGAAGGCTGCCCAAAAAAACGGCCCCGGCGGCAGGGATATCAGGCCTTGACAGGCTCTGCAGCCGCCGGCTCCGGCCCGGGCAGCCGGACGGTGAAGACCGAGCCTTCTCCCGGCCGGCTCTCCACCTGGATTTCCCCGCCGTAGAGCTGGACAATGTGCTTGACGATGGAAAGCCCCAGCCCCGTGCCGCCCATCTCCCGCGAACGGCCCTTGTCCACCCGGTAGAACCGTTCAAACAGCCGCTCAAAGTGGGAAGGGTCGATGCCGATGCCCGTGTCGGCTACCCGGACGATAAGGGCATCCCCCTCCCGGCGGGCGGAGGCCTCCACGCTGCCCCCCGGCCGGTTGTATTTCAAGGCGTTGTCCAGCAGGTTGGTGAAGAGCTGCCGCAGGCGCAGGGGATTGGCTGTGATAGACAGCCCCGGTTCGGCGTCTGTGTGCAAAGTCACCTGCTGCTTTTGGGCCAAAGGCCGCAGGGAGCGGGTGATTTCCCCCAGGATGGCCGACAAATCGCAGGATTGCAGATGCATGTCCCTGCTGTTTTCGATTTCGCCCAGCAGCAGCAAATCGTCGATAAGGTGCTGCAGCCGCTCGGCCTCAATCTGCATAATCTCGTAGAAATCCTGCCGCACCGCCTCCTTCCGGGGCTCTCCCTTCAGCAGTTCGATATACCCCATGATGGAGGTGAGGGGCGTTTTCAACTCGTGGGTCACATTGGCCACAAACTGGCTGCGCATGGTCTCCAGCTTGCGCAGCTTGGTCACGTCGGCCATGACGGCCAGGGCGCCGGACATGGGCCGCAGGGGGGCGATGTAGACCTCCAGCATCCGGCCGTCGGGCAGGGTCAGGGTTTCCCGGCCGGGTTTCCCCGCCTGCATGGCGGCCAGCAGACGGCTGCGCAGGTCGGCGGCGGTACCCCCGGCCAGGATTTGCCCGTCCGCCAGGGTGCAATCCAGCAGCTGGCCGGCCCGGTCGTTGTATAAAAGCGTCCGGCCGTCGGCGTCCACGGCCACCACCCCGTCGTCCATGCCCTCCAGCACGCCCCGCATCTGGGCCCGCTGCTGCCGGAGTTCCTCCCGGGTGTTCTGCAGGCTTTCCGCCATGGCGTTGATGCCGCCCCGCAGGGGGAGCAGGGGACCGGCTTGAAACGAAGCCCGGCGGGTGTAATCTCCGGAGGCGATGGCCGCTGCTGTTTGGGCCAGTTTATCTGTCTCGGCCGCCTGCCTGCGGCGGCCGATGCCCATGGCGAGCAATCCTGCCGCCCCGCCCAGCAGCAGTCCCGCCGCAAAGAGGATAATCCCGGATACCTCCTCTGCGGCAAAGCAGTAAAAAAGGCAGGCGGCGCCCAGAAGGGCTGCCGCCAGCGCGCCTGTAAAATATCCTTTCATCCATCCGTCCCCCGTCTAATCCCCGTCTTTTTCCGGCGGGGCAAAGCGGTAGCCCACCCCCCGCAGGGTATGGATATACCGCCCGGTCTTATCCTCCCGCTCCAGCTTCTGGCGCAGGTACCGGATGTGTACATCCACCGTCCGGGCCTCGCCGGCGTAGCCAACCCCCCAGACCGTATCCAGCAGCTGCTCCCGGGTGAGTACCTGGCCCGAATGGCGCATAAGGAAGGAAAGCAGGTCGAATTCCTTGGCCGTCAGCTCCAGGGGGCGTCCTTCCAGGTCGGCCTGCCGGCTGTCCAGGTTCATGGTAAGGCCTCCGGCCCGCAGCAGCCGGGGCTGGGCGGAGAGATACTCCTTGCGCCGGATGAGGGCCTTGGCCCGGGCGGCCAGCTCCCGCAGGGAAAAGGGTTTGGAAAGGTAGTCGTCCGCCCCTACGGTCAGCCCGGCCACCCGGTCGCCCTCGTCGCTGCGGGCGGTGAGCATGAGCACCGGCACCGGCCGGGTGGCCGGGTCGGCCCGCAGCCGGCGGCAGACCTCCAGTCCGTCCGGCTCGGGCATCATCCAGTCCAGCACCACCAGGTCGGGCAGGGTATGCCGCAGGGCGGCCAGCAGGGTTACGCCGTCGGAAAATTCCTCCGTTTTATACCCCTCGTCCCGCAGGGCCACCGACACCAGCCGCCGGATGCTGGGCTCGTCGTCGGCTATGTAAATGGATTGGGCCACGCCCATCCCTCCTTTTCGCGCCGGGTCAGTCAGTCCGGCCGAGAGAATCATTTATTTTATTATAACATACTTCCCTCTTTGCCGCCAGACGCAAACCGCCCCAGGGATGCAGCCTGCCCCAAGATGCAAATCCGCCCACAGGCGAAGCCATAGGCCGCGTCTGTGGGCGGATGTCGGGTAAAGGGATTATTCTTTGGTTTTTTGCAGGCTGACGGCTTCCACCTGCAGCCCGTCGGCGTCGGCGTCCACCTGCAGGCAGGTGCCGGGCAGCAGGTCGGCCTCCAGGATTTTCCGGGCGATGCGGGTCTCCACCGCCTGCTCGATATACCGCCGCAGGGGTCTGGCACCGTACACCGGGTCGTAGCCCTGCTCCACAATGTAGTCCTTGGCCGCCGGCGTGACGGTGCAGCTGAGCTGCTTCTGGGCCAGCCGCCGGTTGAGATCGGCTATCTGCAAATCCACGATGCCGGCGATGTTCTCCTTGGTCAGGGGCTTGTAGAAGACGATTTCGTCCAGCCGGTTCAAAAACTCCGGCCGGAAGGACTGCTTTAAAAGGCCGTTTACCTGCTCCCGGGCGGCCTCGGTGATTTCCCCGTCGGCCCCGATGCCCTCCAGCAGGTAAGCCGAGCCCAGGTTGGAGGTCAGAATTAGGATGGTGTTCTTAAAGTCCACCGTCCGGCCCTGGGAATCGGTGATGCGGCCGTCGTCCAGCACCTGCAGGAGGATGTTGAAGACGTCGGGATGGGCCTTTTCCACCTCGTCGAAGAGGATGACCGAATAGGGCTTGCGGCGGACGGCCTCGGTCAGCTGGCCGCCTTCCTCGTAGCCCACATATCCGGGAGGCGCCCCGATAAGCCGGGACACCGAGAATTTCTCCATATATTCGCTCATGTCGATGCGGATGAGGTTCTTTTCATCGTCGAACAGGCACTGGGCCAGGGCCTTGGCCAGCTCGGTCTTGCCTACGCCGGTGGGGCCTAGGAAGAGGAAGGAGCCGATGGGGCGGTTCGGGTCTTTAATGCCGGCTCTCGAACGCATGATGGCCTCGGTGACCTTTTCCACCGCCTCGTCCTGGCCGATAACCCGCTTGTGCAGGATTTCGGGCAGATGCAGCAGCTTCTCCCGTTCGCCCTCCATCAGCCGGGCCACCGGGATGCCGGTCCAGCGCTCGATGATGCGGGCCACCTCTTCATCGGTGACCTTATCCCGCAGCAGGGAACCCTCCCGGTTCTTGGAGGCGTCGGCCAGCTTTTCCTCTTCGGCCAGCTGCTTTTGCAGGGCCGGCAGCTCGCCGTACTTCAGTTCGGCCGCCTTGTTTAGGTCGTAGGCCTGCTCGGCCCGCTCGATGTCGGCATTCATTTCCTCGATCTTGCGGCGCAGCTCCTGCACCTTGCCGATGGCCGCCTTTTCGTTCTCCCACTTGGCCTTCATGGAGCCGAACTGCTCCCGCATTTCGGCCAGTTCCTTCCGGATTTCGGCCAGATGCTCCTGGGAAAGGGCGTCCTTTTCCTTCTTCAAGGCCGCCTCCTCGATTTCGTGCTGGATGATCTTCCGCTGGATGACGTCCAGTTCGGTGGGCATGGAATCGATTTCGGTGCGGATGGTGGCGCAGGCCTCGTCGATGAGGTCGATGGCCTTATCGGGCAGGAACCGGTCGGTGACGTACCGGTTGGACAGGGTGGCCGCCGCGATGATGGCGCTGTCCTGGATTTTGACCCCGTGGTAGACCTCGTACCGTTCTTTCAGGCCCCGGAGGATGGCGATGGTATCCTCCACCGTGGGCTCATTGACCATCACCGGCTGGAACCGCCGCTCCAGGGCGGCGTCCTTTTCGATGTACTGCCGGTACTCGTTGAGGGTGGTGGCGCCGATACAGTGCAGCTCGCCCCGGGCCAGCATGGGCTTTAACAGGTTGCCCGCGTCCATGGAGCCCTCGGTCTTGCCGGCGCCTACGATGGTGTGCAGCTCGTCGATGAAGAGGATGATTTTGCCCTCGCTCTTCTTGATTTCGTTAAGGACGGCCTTCAGGCGTTCCTCAAATTCCCCCCGGAACTTGGCCCCTGCAATCAGGGAGCCCATATCCAGGGAGAAGATGGTCTTATCCTTTAAGCTCCCCGGCACGTCCCCCCGGACAATCCGCTGGGCCAGGCCTTCGGCGATGGCCGTCTTGCCCACGCCCGGCTCGCCGATGAGCACGGGGTTGTTCTTGGACTTGCGGGAGAGGATCCGGATGACGTTCCGGATTTCATCGTCCCGTCCGATGACCGGGTCCAGCTTTTTTGCCCGGGCCTGTTCCACCAGGTCGGTGCCGTATTTTTTGAGAGCGTCATAGGTGGACTCGGGGCTGTCGGAGGTCACCCTTGTGGCCCCCCGCACTTCGGACAGGGCCTTTAAAAAGGCGTTTTTCTCCACCCCCATCTCCTTGAACAGCTTTTTCACCGCCTCGTTGGGGTGGTCCAGCATGGAAAGGAAAAGGTGTTCCACCGAGACGTACTCGTCCTTCATGCTGTCGGCCGTCTTTTCGGCGGCGGCCAGCATCTTGTCCAGGGCGGGGGAGACGTAAATCTTGCCCGCCTCCCGGCCGGGGCCGCTGACGCCGGGCAGGGCTTCCACCAGCCGCCGGGCGGAATCCCGCATCCGGTCGGCGTCCAGCCCCATTCTTTTCACAAGCTGGGGAATAAGTCCCCCGTCCTGCTCCAGCAGGGCCAGCAGCAGATGCTCCTCGTCCAGATTCATGTTATCGTGTTCGGTTGCAATGGTCTGGGCCGCTTCAATGGCCTCCAGGGATTTCTGTGTAAATTTCTGCGCGTTCATGCTTCATCCCGCCTTTCTTCTCCGCGTCGTAACGCGCCCCATATGTCTACGGGCTGAGCGCCCGATTGTTTACAGACTATATTATAGGATGTATTCATGAACAAATGTACGTGAAATTATGTCTAAACTGTAAATTTAGCACTCTAAGAACAAGAGTGCTAAAAACAAAACAAAAACGGCATTAAAAAAATAGCCCTATCCGCAAGGACAGGGCTGGGGGCTACTTTGCCTCGCCGATTATTTTGCGCAGGTAGCGGATATCCCGCCGCAGATCCTGCCGGACGCTCATCTGCCAGCAGTATTCCCCTATAAACAGGATGCGGTCCAGGCCTCTTTTGCGAAGGATAGCCTGTATCAGCCGGGGAAAGGAATAAATTCTTTTACTGGCGGTGATAATTTCTTTTTGCAGTTCTATAGGGGACAGCTTCTGGGGGCGGTGCACCACCTTGCCGGTGCATCTGGCCCAGTTGTCCTTTTCCAGCAGCAGGTCTTTATGGGTCTCGTACACCGGAGTGCCGGGAATGAAGTACATGGACTGGATGAGGGCGCCGGCGATGTTGAATTGCAGGACAAAGTCGGCCAGCCGGTCGCCCACGCCCTTTTCGTGGCCGTCGGCCCCCACGATAAAGAGTCCCCGTACCCGCAGGCCGTGCCGCTGGATGTTCTGCACGGCCTGCAGGACGCCTGCATAGGAGCTTTGCTTGTGATAGCTTTGGAAGGACTGGTCCTCCAGGAACTCGATGCCTACGGCCAGTTCCACGAAGCCGGCCTGTTTGAGCAGTTCCAGCATTTCGTCGTCCAGGCCCACTTCATACCGGGCCTGGATGGTAAAGGCGTACCGGATGCCGCTGCGGATAATGGCCTGGAGCACCTGGACGGCCCAATCCCGGTCGGCGAAGAAGTTGTCGTCGGTAATCCATAAAACCTTGGCCAGACGCCGGTGGCCGGTGTCGAAAAAGGCGATAGCCTGCCGGATATCCTCCACCACCGTCTCGGGGGCGCGCAGACGGACGCCCCGGCCGAAGGCGGCTATCAGGGCGCAGTAATCGCAGCTGTGGGGACATCCGCGGGAGGCGTGGACCTGGGGCCAGATGGTATTGTGCCCAGCCATCTTTTGAAAGCGGTAGAGCAGCTGGCGAGCAGGGATGGTTTCAATCTGCTGTGGCGGAAGGGGGCGGCCGGTGGAGACCATCCGGCCGTCTGTTTGATATAAAATACCGGGGATGTCCGCCATGTCCCCGTCCCTCTCCAGAGCTCTGACAAAGGGCAGGATGGTTTCGTCCCCCTCGCCCTGCAGGACATAATCCCCATGCCGGACGGCCTCCTCCCCGTTCAGAGTGGCGTGCAGGCCGCCGAAGACCACCTTGGCCCGGCTGTTTTTCTTTATGTAAGCCGCTAGTTCATATCCCCGGTTGGCGTTGAAGGTGAATATAGTGATAAAGATGAGGTCGGCGTCCAGCACATCGGCCCACTTAATTTTGGAGATGGATTCGCTGTAGCAGTAGACGTCGTCATAGGCCTCCTTTAAGATGGCGGCCAGAATCATCATCCCGTTGGAGGGGGTGCGGATGTATCTGTCATAGACGAAATAATTGAGCGGGCTTTTGCGGTAGGGCCGGTTTCCCGGTTCGATAAAACGGATTTTCATGCTTGCTCTCCCTCTTTCCCCGACAGCCCCCGGCCAGAGGGCTTCCTATATTTTCAGCATACCACACCGCCGCGCCGGCTGCAATGGCCCGGAGCGGATTTATCCCGCCGGGCCTGCCGGATGTTTATGCTCGCTCTTTTATATGCGCCGGAAAAGCCCGCCTTCCCTGCTAAACTGGGAGGGCGGGCTTTTGTTTTCCACCGAGGGCGGTCTTTAGGCCGACTGTTCGGTTCCGCCGGCGAACTGGCTCATGTACAAATCGGCGTAGAAGCCCTTTTGGGCCATAAGCTCCTCGTGGGTGCCCTGCTCGATGATGTCGCCGTGGTTCATGACCAGGATGACGTCGGCCCCCCGGATGGTGGACAGCCGGTGGGCGATGACAAAGCTGGTGCGGCCCTCCATCAGCCGGTTCATGGCTTTCTGGATGAGCACCTCGGTGCGGGTGTCCACGCTGGAAGTGGCCTCGTCGAGAATCAGGATGGCCGGGTCGGCCAGGATGGCCCGGGCGATGGTCATAAGCTGCTTCTGGCCCTGGGAGAGGTTGGAGGCCTCCTCGTTGATGACTGTGTCGTACCCCTCCGACAGGGTGCGGACGAACCGGTCCACATAGGCGGCCTTGGCGGCGGCCTGTATCTGTTCCTCGGTGGCGTCGTCCCGGCCGTAGGCGATATTGTCCCGGATGCTGCCGCCGAAGAGCCAGGTGTCCTGCAAGACCATGCCGAAGAGGCTGCGGAGGTTAGAGCGCTTGATATGGGTGATGTCCACCCCGTCGATGGAAATTTTTCCGCCGTTTAGTTCATAGAACCGCATGAGCAGGTTGACCAGGGTGGTCTTGCCCGCCCCGGTGGGGCCTACGATGGCCACCGTCTGGCCGGGCTTTACATCGATGTTCATATCCGAAATGAGGATTTTGTCCTCCCGATAGCCAAACCGCACATGCTGGAAGGACACCCGTCCTTCCGGATTTGCCAGCTCCACGGCATCGGGAGCGTCGGGCTCCTCCTCGGCGGCATCCAGGATTTCAAAGACCCGTTCGGCCGAGGCGGCGGTGGACTGGAGGATATTGACGATGTTGGCCGTCTGGACGATGGGCTGGGTGAACTGGCGGGAATACTGGGTGAAGGCCACCACGTCGCCCAAAGAAATGGCGCCGTTAATGGAGAACATGCCGCCCACCACGCAGATGAGCAGGAAGCCCAGGTTGTTGATAAAGTTGGTCAGGGGCATGATGAGGCCGGAAATAAACTGGGACTTCCAGCCGGCGGCGTACAGCCGGTTGTTGATGGAGTCGAACTGGGCCGTCACCTTGTCCTGCTGGCCGTAGGCCTCGATGACCTGCCGGCCGCTGTAGATTTCCTCCACGTGGCCGCTGAGCTCGCCCAATTCCTTCTGGTTGGCGGCGAACTGCTTTTGGGAATGCTTGGCCACCAGGGCCGCGATGAGGACGATAAAGGGCAGGGTGCAGACGCAGATAAGGGTCAGCCAGCCGCTGATGGAGAGCATCATCACAAGCACGCTGATGATGGTCACCACCGAGGTGATAATCTGGGTTAAGGACTGCTGGAGGGTGTTGGAGATGTTGTCGATATCGTTGGTGACCCGGCTGAGGATTTCGCCGTGGGTGTAGGCGTCAAAGTACTTGATGGGCAGGCGGTTGAGCTTGGCGCTGACGTCGTTTCGCATTTTGCGCACGATTTTCTGGGTCAGCCCCGCCATGACAAAGGCCTGGATAAAGTTGAAGAAGGCGCTGAAGGCGTAGAGCCCGAGGCAGAGCAGCAGGATGCCGCCGATATAGCCGAAATCCATGGTGGGACGGTGGTCGAAGGGCATGTCGGCGATGGCCTGCCGGGCGTTTTCCGATACGCTTTCCTGCACCTCGGCCGGCAGCATCTCCAGCAGCTGGCTGCCGGTCATGCCCTGCATCTGTTCGGGGATTTCACCCCCAAACTGGTCGGCTATCTGGTCGTAGAGCATCCGCTGCATGACGGTGGTCTGGATGCTGGTGGTGGCCTTGCCCAGCTGCTTGGGGGAGATGGTGTTGAAAATGGTAGCTAAAACGGTGACGGCCAGCACCAGCAGCAGGGCGATTTTGGCCGCCTTGAAATAGGTGGCCAGCCGCAGGATGGTGCCCTTGAAATTCTTGGCCTTGGCCTGGCCGTGGGGGCCTCTCATAGGACCGGGACCTCTCATGCTATCTCCTCCTCACTGTGCTGGCTTAATACGATTTCCTTATAGACCGGGCAGGTTTCATACAATTCCTTGTGGGTGCCCACGCCGGCCAGCTGCCCGTCGGCCAGCACGAGAATCTGCTCGGCGTGCATGATGGAGGACACCCGCTGGGCCACGATGAGGGTGATGGAATCCTCCGTTTCGTCCTTTAGGGCCGCCCGAAGCTTCGCGTCGGTCTTGAAGTCCAAAGCCGAGAAGCTGTCGTCGAAAATATAGACCTCCGGCCGGCGGACCAGGGCCCGGGCGATGGAAAGCCGCTGCTTCTGCCCGCCCGACAGGTTCACGCCTCCCTGGGCCAGCAGGGCGTCGTAGCCGTCCGGCTTGGATTCGATAAAGTCGGCGGCCTGGGCGATTTGGGCCGCGTGGCGGACCTCCTCGTCGGTGGCGTCGGACTTGCCGAAGCGGATGTTTTCGGCGATGGTGCCGGTAAAGAGCACCGCCTTCTGGGGCACAAGGCCGATGCGTTTATGCAGCTCTTCCTGGGGAATCTCCCGGATGTCCACCCCGTCCAGCAGGATTTGGCCGGATTCCACGTCGTAGAACCGGGAGACAAGGTCCACCAGGGTGGTCTTGCCCGAACCGGTGGCGCCGATGATGGCCGTGGTCTGGCCGGCTCTGGCGGTAAAGGAGATGTGGGAGAGCACCGGCTCCTCCGCCCCCTGGAACCGGAAGGTCACGTCTCTGAATTCCAGGGTGCTCTGGCCCCCGGCGGGCAGGGCCTTGGGGGCCTTGGGGTCGAAAATCTCCCCTTGGGATTCCAGCACCTTGTTGATGCGGTCGGCCGACACGGCGGCCCGGGGGATGAAGACGAAAATCATGGACACCATGATGAGGGACATCATAATCTGCATGACGTACTGGATAAAGGCCGACATCTGTCCCACATCCAGGGAGCCCTGGTCGATGAGGCCGGCGCTCACCCAGGAGACCAGCAGGGTGGTCAGGTTCATAATCAGCATGGTCACCGGCATCATGACGGCCATGAGCCGGGAAATTTTGAGGGCCGTGCCGGTTAAATCGGCGTTGGCGGCCTCGAAGCGCTTCTGCTCCTTTTCGGTGCGGTTAAAGGCCCGGATGACCCGCACGCCGGTCAAATCCTCCCGCATGACCTGGTTTAAGGTATCCAGCTTTTTCTGCTGGGCCTTGAAGAGGGGGTTGCCCTTCCGGAGCACCAGGGCCACAAAAACGGCCACAACCGCAATGACGGCCACGATGATCCAGGAGAGGGAAGGGGCGGTGGACACGGCCATGATAATGCCGCCGATGCCCATGACCGGGGCCATAATCATCAGCCGGGATATGACCACCAGCTGCTGCAGCTGGGTGACGTCGTTGGTGGTGCGGGTGATGAGGGAAGCGGTGCCGAAGGGGTTTACCTGGTTGTTGGTGGCGCCGGTGACCTTGGTGAAAATATCCCGCCGCAGGTTCCGGGCCAGCCCCGATGCGCAGACCGAGGCCAGCAGGGAAGCCGCCACGGCGCTGACGGATACGATGGCGGCGTAGAGCAGCATCTGCAGGCCCGCCTGCCAAATCATGTCGGTATTGCCCATGGTGATGCCCTCGTCGATGATGACCTGCATCTTTTTGGGCAGGGATAGGTCGGCCATGGTCTGGATAAAGATGAAGACGATGGCCAGGGCGAAGAGGCCGCCGTACTTTTTCCCCATTCTCTTGAAAACCTTTATCATAGGGTTACCTCCCTTTTGCCTTTTGGGTTTCGTTTAACCGGTCGGTATAAGCCTTGACCCGGTACAGAATCCGGATGAGATGGTCGGTGTCCTCCGGACCCAGGAATGCGGCCAGCCGGCCGGCTTCCTCCAGCATCTTTTTCTGGGTGCTTCGCATCTTCTCCCGGCCGGCATCGGTCAGGCAGACCCGCACCACCCGGCGGTCCTTTTCGTCCGGCCGGCGGATAAGATAGCCCGCCTTCTCCAGGGGGTTGACATGCTGGGTGACCGAGGAGGGGGAGGTGCCGAAAATGGCGCCCAGCTCCGAGACGGTCAGCCCCTGCCCGGGAACCCGGGCCTCGTTTTCCTGCTCGGCCAGCTCGGCCAGCATCAGCATTTCCCCCGGCCGGATGCCGTCCGGGGGCTTGGTGGCCAGCTTGTGGTTGCGCAGCCGGAAAAACGCCCGCAGCAGTTCTCCCGCCCGGGCCTCCGCTTCCCACATAACAATCGCCTCCGTTTTTATTTAAGCATCTTAAATTTTTAGCTGCTTAAGAGTATAATGCCGCTATATGGGAAGTGTGTGAACGGCTTATGAATAAGCCGTGAAATTACATTGGAAAAAAGTAGGGCGGCATAGGGATGCTTTCCAGGCGCACAATAAGGATGCAGCCGTGTCTTTTCTTTTTACGGGAAAAGGCGAATTCCTCTTTCAAGGCTGCGAAGGAGGCGGGATGGATGGAACGTGAGCCGAAGTACGACAATCTTCACGCGGACTGCCAGCACGGGGTGACCATCACGGCCAAGGACCGGCTGCTCCAGGCCTGGGAGACCTGCATGGGCCATACCAGAGACTTCACCAAGTATTCCAAGCTGTATGAAGGCACCGAGGCCGGGGAGGTATTTGCCGCCGCCGCCGTCAAGGAGGGCGAGTGCGCCGCCAGCATGCACGATTTGCTGGAAAGCTGGCAGGAGAAGAAGGCCGAACTGTAAAGGGAAGGGAGGGCGGCGTCCCTCTCCCTGAACGCAGCTTGTCGACAAAGTCGACAAGCTGTAGAAGAGGGGCGCGCCCCCCTTCTAACATTCCCCCTACAAATCCCGCAGAAGCGGGATTTGTCGTGTGCGTGACCCGACGCGCATGCCGCCGGTTTCTGCAATTCATTATAATTTCATTATTTTTTGAAAGTCTGATTTTATTTTAGGCCGGACGCGGCCCCTTCCATTCCGCCAAAAGGGGTAAAAATGGGGAAAGAATTTCGGAAAACTGTCGAAAAGGGGCTTTCTATTTTGCGGCGGATGGGGTATTATGAATATATCCAAATGAGAATGGATATGCAGAGGTGAAAGACAATGGCCAATAAAATCAGATTGGTTGTAGGCGGCCTGGAATACTGCATCCTGGCCGATGAGGACGAGGCCTACGTGCGCAGCGTGGGGGACGAGCTCAACCGCCGGCTGGATCAGATTTCCCGGCGGAACCCCTACTTATCCACCACCATGGTGGCGGTGCTGGCGGCGCTGGATTTGTGCGACGAAAATAAGAAGGCCCTGTCGGAAGCCGACGACCTCCGTATGCAGATGAAGGGATACATGGAAGAGGCGGCCTGCGCCCGGCTGGAGGCCGACGAGGCCCGCCGGGAAATCGACCGGCTCAACCGGGAGAACCAGAGCCTGCGCAAACAGCAGGCCAAAGCCTGATGCCGGAGGTATTATCCCCCGCCGGCTCCCTCGCATCCCTGGAGGCGGCCATCCGGGCGGGGGCTGACGCGGTCTATTTCGGGCTGGGGGGATTCAACGCCCGCAAAAACGCGGAAAACATCGACGACGGCGCCCTGGTCGGCGCCGTCGCCTCTTGTCATATACAGGGGGTAAAGGCCTACCTGACCCTCAATACCTTAGTGCGGGAGGACGAACTGCCCGCCGCCTTACATACGGCCGAATTGGCGGCCGCCGCCGGCATGGACGGGCTGATTGTGCAGGATATAGGCCTTGCCTCCCTCCTGCGCCGGGCCGCCCCGGGGCTGCCCCTCCACGCCTCCACCCAGATGGCGGTGCACACCCCCGCCGCCCTGCCCCTTCTGAAGGAGATGGGCTTTTGCCGGGTGGTAGCCGCCCGGGAAATGTCCCGGGATGAACTGGCGGCCTTCTGCCGGGCCGCCCGGGAGCTGGATATGGAGGTGGAGGTCTTCGTCCACGGGGCGCTGTGCATGTGCGTCTCCGGCCAGTGCTACATGAGCGCCATGCTGGGGGGGCGCAGCGGCAACCGGGGCCTCTGCGCCCAGCCCTGCCGGCTGCCCTTTCGGGTGGAAGGGGGCAGCGGCTTCGATTTGAGTTTAAAGGACATGAGCCTTGTGGACCATATCGCCCAGCTGGGAAAGATGGGGGTGGCCTCCCTTAAAATCGAGGGGCGCATGAAGCGGCCGGAGTATGTGGCGGCGGCCACGGCGGTCTGCCGCATGGCGGCCGACGGGCAGAGGCCCCCGGACAGCCTGCGCCGGCAGCTGGAGCAGGTGTTTTCCCGCAGCGGCTTTACCGACGGCTATTTCACCGGGCAGACCGGCCCGGCCATGTTCGGCCGCCGCACCGAATCCGACCAGCAGCGTTCGGCGGACGTCCTGGCCGGCCTGCACGAACTGACCCGCCAGCCCCGGCAGTCGGTGCCGGTAAAGGGGCTTTTTACCCTGGAGGCCGGCCGGCCTTCCCGGTTTTCCCTCACCGATGGGCAGCTTTTGGGGGAGGCGGAAGGGCCTGTACCCGAACCTGCCCGCAGCCGGCCCCTGGATGCCGTCCGGGCGTCCGCCCAGCTGTCCAAGCTGGGGGGCACCTGTTTTACCATGGAGGACCTTACCTGCCGGATAGAGGAGGGGTACACCCTGCCGGCGTCGGCCTTAAACGCCCTGCGGCGGCAGGCGGCTGGGGAATTGGCCGCCCTGCGGGGCAAGACCCGGCCTATCCCCTTTTCCATGCCGGTCAGGCCGGCCGAAACCCCATCGGCTGTATCGCCGCCGGGGGAAGGGGTGCTGTCCCCGGCCGGTAAGGGGAATCCCGGCCGGGTGGCCTGGTTCAGCCATCCCGGCCAGCTGCCGGAAAACCTGGCATCCTACGGCCTTGCGGCCCTCTGCCTGCCGGTGGAAACCGATTTTGCCTCCCTCTCCCTGCCCGCCGGCCTGCCGGTCTGGGCCCATCTGCCCAGAGGGCTTTTCGGCCGGGACGATTGGGCGCTGGAAAAGCTGGCTGCCGCCAGGGCCGCCGGGGTGCATACCGCCCTCTGCGGCAACCTGTCGGCCGCGGCCCTGGCACGGCGGGCGGGGATGCAAGCCGTGTGGGACTTTTCCATGAACCTCTTTAACCCGCCCGCCCTGGAACAGGCGGCGGACCTGGGGGCGGCGGGGGCTGTCCTATCGGCCGAACTTACCTTACAGGACGGGGCATCCCTGCTGCGTTCGGCCCATTCTGTCCCCTGGGGCCTCTTCGCCTACGGGCGGCTGCCCCTGATGCTGACGCGGAACTGCCCCGGCCGCAACCGGGGGCCGTCGGCCTGCAAGACCTGCGGGGGAGAGTGTACCCTCACCGACCGGAAGCATGTGGATTTCCCTGTCCGCTGCCGGGCGGGCTGTTCGGAAATCTACAACTCCCGCCCCCTCTGGATGGCCGACCGGCTGGGCGAAATCCGGGATTTTGATTTTCTTCTGCTGTATTTTACCCTGGAAGACGCCGAAACCTGTGCCGCCGTCCTTGCGGCCTACCGGGACGGCGGGCCGCCCCCGGCGGCCTTTACCCGGGGGCTGCTCTACCGGGGTGTGGAATAAAAATATTTCTATTTGTATAAACGGAGGTATATGTATGATACTGCATGTAAAGAAACTGCGGGAAGACGCCGTGCTGCCCGTGCGGGCCACCGAAGGCTCGGCGGGGATGGACCTGCACGCCTTGGTGGACGCGCCGGTGACCCTCCAGCCGGGGGAGCGGGCCATGGTGCCCACGGGGCTGGCCATCGCTCTGCCCTCTCCCGAGTATGTGGCGCTGATTTTCGCCCGCAGCGGCCTGGCCGTCAAGAAGGGCGTCACCCTCTCCAACTGCGTGGGGGTTATCGACAGCGACTACCGGGGAGAGTTGAAAATCGGGCTTATCAACCAGTCTAAGGAGGCCTACACCATCGAAAAGGGGGAGCGGATTGCCCAGCTGGTGATTATGCCGGTCTGCCTGCCCCAGGTGGTGGAGGCGGAGAACCTGGATGAAACCGACCGGGGGGCCGGCGGCTTCGGTTCCACCGGCAAGTAGGGCCGGGCGAGGGAGGTTATATCCATGCAGAAAAGCAAAAACTTTTTCCTTCTGCTCTTTTTTGTGCTGGCGGCCCTGGTTATCGGCGGGCTTGTCAGCGAACTGACCGCCGGCATCCCCTGGCTGAAATGGCTGACCTACGGCCAGTCCATCGCCTTTAACAGCGACAGCGCCGGGCCCCTTATCGATTTGCAGATTATCCAGCTGAACTTCGGCTTCCGCATGCAGATAAGCGTATTGCAAATCATCCTGATTGTGGCGGCGCTGCTCATCTACCGCAAGGTGCGCTGAGGGGGGATGGGTATGCTGATACTGGCGTCCCAGTCCCCGCGGCGGCGGGAGATTTTACAGATGCTGGGGTACGAATTCCAGTGCCGGCCGGCCCACGCTGACGAGACCATCCCCGCCGGAGTCGGGCCGGGGGAGGCGGTGGAGCTGCTGGCCGCCCGGAAGGCCCGGGCCGCGGCGGAAGACGCGGCGGCCGATGCTGTGGTGCTGGGGTCGGACACGGTGGTGGTGCTGGACGGCCGGATTTTAGGCAAGCCGGCGGACGAAGCCCAGGCCGCCGCCATGCTGAGAAGCCTTTCCGGCCGCACCCACCAGGTGTATACGGGGGTGGCCCTCCTGCGGGGAGGCGACGCCCGCTGCTTCCACCAGTGCACCGAGGTGACCTTTTACCCCCTGACCGCGGCCGAGATTGCAGCCTATGTGGCTACGGGGGAGCCTATGGACAAGGCCGGGGCCTACGGCATCCAGGGCAAGGGCTCGGCCCTGGTGGAGGGCATCCGGGGGGACTTCTTCACGGTGGTGGGTCTGCCCGCCGGCCGGACGGTGCGGGCCCTGCGGGAATGGGGCGTCCTGCCCGCCGCCCGGTGACAAGACCCTCATAAAAAATTTACGGAATAGACATAATATCGGCAATTTGTGGGTTGTTATGGAACCTGCAGATAGGTTATAATACCCATGTATCTGTACTTTACATAAGCAGACCCCCGGTGGGGGAGAATCATAAAAATACAGGGCTTCCGCCGCTTTTCGGAAGGAGCGGGCGGGAGGCCCCGTTTTGCGTTGCCGCCCGGAAAGGGCGGTAAATAACAGGGGCAGAAGGGGAGAAGCACATGTTTACCAGAGATATCGGCATCGACCTGGGCACGGCGAATACCTTGGTGTGCATTAAGGGCAAGGGCATCATCATGCGGGAGCCGTCGGTGGTGGCCTACGACGTGCGCAACGATGCGGTCAAGGCCGTGGGCACCGAGGCCAAGGATATGATCGGGCGGACGCCCGGCTCCATTGTAGCCGTCCGGCCGCTGAAAAACGGCGTTATCGCCGACTTTGACGTGACGGCCGCCATGCTCAAGCGGTTTATCAAGCAGGCCCTTAAGGGTTCCCTCTTTTCCCGGGCCCGGGTCATTATCTGCATCCCCGCCGGCGTCACCGAGGTGGAGAGCCGGGCGGTGTACGACGCGGCCAAGCAGGCCGGCGCCACCGAAATCGATTTGATGGAAGAGCCCATGGCCGCCGCCCTGGGGGCCGACCTGCCCGTATGGGAGCCGGCCGGCAGCATGGTGGTGGACATCGGCGGCGGCACCTGCGAGGTGGCCATTATCTCTTTGGGCGACGTGGTCACCGCCCAGTCCCTGCGGGTTGCGGGGGACGATTTGGACGAGGCCATTTTGAGCTACATCCGCAAAAAGCACAACCTGATGATCGGCGAGCGGACGGCCGAACAGATTAAGATTCAAATAGGTTCGGCCATGCCCTATGAGGACGAGCCGGAGATGGAGATAAAGGGCCGCAACCTGGTGGACGGCCTGCCCAAGAACGTGATTGTCACGGCGGCCGAGGTGCGGGAGGCCCTGACCGACCCCCTGAACCAGATTATCGACGCCATCCGCTCCACTTTGGAGAAGACCCCTCCCGAGCTTGCGGCCGACATCATCGACCGGGGCATTGTCCTCACCGGCGGCGGGGCCCTGCTGCGGAACATCGCCCCCCTGATTGAGAGCGAGACCGGCATGCCGGTGCGGGTGGCAAACAACCCCATGGACTGCGTGGTCATCGGCATCTCCCGCCGGCTGGAATCCAACCCGGATTTCGACAGCTATATGGAAAAGCGCAGCAAGCGGTACCGGTAAAGGCCGCCGGCAAAAAGGCGGGTCTTGGAGGAGGGGCGGGACCCCTTCTTTTGCCCTTACCCCGGCAAATCCCCCAGCTGTGGGATTTGCAGATGGTCCAAGCCGGCGTCCATGCCGCCGGTTTGGACGATTGTAAATGTTCTATCCGGGCTTTTTTGACAGTCTGGGGGGCCGCAGGCCCTTAGGAGACAGGAGGCGCCAAGCGTTGCGTTTTTTCTTCAGAAGCCCCCGGTTTAAGGCCATGATGGCCGCCATTGCCATTATCCTGGTGGTCACCATCGGCGCGCGCCTGATAGGCGGCTGGATAGCCCCCCAGGCCAGCATAGCCGGGGCCATTGCCGCGCCCTTTCAGAAGCTGTTCGGGGCGATTTCCAATCAAATAGAAGACATCACCACCGCCTTTACCGAAGGGCAGCAGCTCATGGAGGAGAACGCCGCCCTGGAGGAAGAGGTGCGCAGGCTCACCTCCCAGGTCATCGATTACCAGAAGACCAAGGAGGAGAACGCGTTTTATAAGGATTTCCTGGAACTCAAGGAGCAGAATCCCGACTTCCAGTTTGAACCGGCCATGCTCATCTCCCGGGATACGGAAGACCCCTTCGGCGGCTTTACCATCGACAAGGGCTCCTTGAGCGGGGTGGCCGTCAACGACCCGGTCATCACGGCCGACGGGCTGGTGGGCTACGTCAGCGAGGTGGCCCCCTCCTATTCCAAGGTGACCACCGTCCTGGACCAGAAGATGCGGGCGGGAGCCTATGACCGCCGCACCCGGGACGCGGGCATCGCGTCGGGCACCATCGAGCTGGCTGAAAACGGCCAGTGCCGGCTGTACAATCTGCCCCGGAGCAGCGGGGTGAACATCGGCGACTATGTGGTGACTTCGGGAGGCGGCCTATTCCCCGACGGCCTGCTCATCGGCACGGTGGCCGATGTGCGGCAGGAGGAGCAGGATATTTCGGTCTACGCCGTCATCGACCCGGCGACCGACATCGCCGGCCTGCGGGACGTCATGGTGCTGACCTACTTCTCCGGCCAGGGCGACCCGCTGACGGGAGGGGAGTGAGATGCAGAGGACCAAGAGCCGCACCTATCTGCACTACACCGCCCTGGGGGTGCTTTTCCTGCTGCTGTACCTGATACAGTATCTGGGACTCTTCCCGGCCATCGGGGGGGCGCGGCCCCTGTTGGTGGTCACGGCGGTTATCTCGGCGTCCATGTTCCTGCGGCAGTGGGGCGGGGCGGCCTTCGGCTGCGTGGCCGGCATGTTCTTAGACGCGGTGACCAGCCGGGCCAATTGCTTCAACACGGTTACCCTGCTGGTCTTCGGCTGTGTTGTGGGACTGCTCATCACCTGCCTTTTCAATAATACCCTGGGGGCGAATTTTCTCCTCCAGGCGGGCTTTTTGTTTTTGTACGTCCTCCTGCGCTGGTTTTTCTTCTATTTCACCGCCGGGTATGAGGACGCAGGCTATCTGTTCGTGAAATACGGGCTGGGGGATTTTGTTTACACCCTGGTGCTCTCCATCCCCCTCTACCTGCTCATCCGCCGGCTTATGCGGCAGGTGCCCACGGTGGCATAGTGCCCCTATTCCCGCCGCCCCGCGGCGGGATCATTTTAAGGAGAATTGCAATTGCGTAAGAAGAAAAAAGCCAATCCCCGGCAGATTACCATGGCCGTGCTGCTGGCCGCCGTGCTGGTGGCCTACACGGCCCGGGCGGCCCAGATCCAGGTGGTCAACGCCCAGAAGTACCTGGACCAGGCCGATACCACCGGCAGCCGGCGGGTTACCCTGGCGGCCGCCCGGGGGGAGATTCTGGACCGGTACGGACGGCCCATCGCCGTCAACCGGGAGGGCTATAATATTGTGTTCAACAGCGCCTATCTGTCCCGGGACGATTTGAACAACACCATCGCCCGCCTGACCGATTATTTACAGTCGGCCGGGCAGGCCTGGACCGACAACCTGCCCCTCTCTGCCGAGGAGCCCTTCGGTTTCGCGGAAGATGCCAGCGAAAGCGATATTGCCTCCCTGAAAAACCGGCTGGGCGTGGCCGACTATGCCACGGCCGAAAACTGCTTTACCCAGATGGTCAGCCGGTACTCGCTGGAGGGCCTGGACCGGCAGCTCCAACGGACGGTGATGGGCGTACGATACACCATGGAGCAGCAGGATTTCTCTGTCTCCAACCCCTTCACCCTGGCCGAGGACGTGTCCTCCGAGGTCATGACCCGGGTGACCGAGGCCGCCATGCCGGGTGTGGAAATCAGCGTGGTGCCCTTCCGGGAGTATGTGGACGACGACGTGGCTCCCCACCTTATCGGCACCGTGGGTCCCATCTACGCCGAGGACTGGGAGGAACTGCGGGACAAGGGATACAGCTACAACGACAAGGTGGGCCGCAGCGGCATGGAACAGGCCGCCGAGGAGTACCTCCGGGGCCAGAACGGCACCATGCTGGTGACCCAGGATGCGTCGGGCAACACCCTTTCCTCCGAGGTGACCGAGGCGCCGGTTGCCGGCAATACGGTGCTCATGTCCATCGACAAGAACCTCCAGCGGGTGGCCCAGGTCCAGCTGAAAAACATGATCGACCAGCTGAAGACCGAAACCAACGGGGAGGCCGACGCCGGCGCCGTGGTGGGCGTCAACGTCAAGACGGGGGGAGTCCTCTTTTCGGCCAACTACCCCTCCTACACCATGACGGAGTACAAGGAGAATTACACCGCCCTGGCCTCTGATTCCTCCAATCCCCTTTTCGACCGGGCCTTTAACGGCCTCTATCCCCCCGGTTCGGTTTTCAAGCCGGCGGTGGCGGCTGCCGGTCTGCAGGAAGGGGTTATCACCCCCACCGAAACCATCCGCTGCGTCCAGCGGTATACCCGTTTCCAGGATTACCAGCCCCGGTGTCTGGGGTACCACGGCAGTATCAACGTCACCAGGGCCCTGTCCCGCTCCTGCAACTACTTTTTCTATGAGGTGGGATACCGGCTGGGTATCTCCAGGTTAAATCAATATTGCCAGCAGCTGGGGCTGGGGGTGGCCACCGGCGTGGAGGTGCAGGAGAGCAGGGGCATCCTGGCCGGCCCGGAGGAGCGCAAAAACAATACGGTGGATCCGGTCTGGCGGGACGGCGATACCATCCAGGCGGCCATCGGCCAGTCGGATACCGTGCTGACCCCCCTCCAGCTGGCTGTCTACACCGCCACCATGGCCAACGGCGGCACCCGCTACCAGGCCAGCCTCATCCACGAGGTCCGCTCCTACGATTTGGAGGAGACGGTGGTGGATTCCACCCCCACCGTGCTGAATACGGTGGATTTTTCCCAGTCGGTGATTGAAACGGTGAAGGAAGGCATGCTGTCGGTGACCGAGGACGGTACCGGCCGGGGCACCTTTGCCAACTACCCCATCCGGGTAGGGGGCAAGACGGGTACGGCTCAGGTCCCCACAGGGGAGGACAACAGCGTGTTCGTGGCCTTCGCCCCCTACGACGACCCGGAAATCGCCGTTTCGGTGGTTATCGAGCACGGCGGCCACGGTTCCTCCAGCGGTTCCCTTGTCCGTGCCATTTTCGACGCCTACTTTTTCTCCCAGACCGACCCCTACGTGGAGCCGGCGGCCAACACCCTGCTGCCCTGACGCCCAGGGGGTCTACCATACTGTACAATTGAAAGGAGCGCCGGCCGGCGCTCCTTTTTGCGGCGAGATATTACGGATAGGCCCTGTGTTATGCGACTCTATATTTAGATTTTTTTCAAACGCTCGTCATTTTCTCTCTTTCGACAGGTAGTATTAAGTAGAAAAAAGAAGAAATAGCAGTATAATAAAATGAAAACCGGACTATATGGGGAGGATAATATGAGTACAATGTACAAGTCGAAAGCAAGAAGACGTATGCTGGCGATTGCGTTGGCGGTCAGCATACTTGCTTCCGTATTGCCTGGAAATATGCTGGCGGCATATGCGGATTTTTCTTCTCCAACTGTGGGTCCCGATGTCCATGTAGCGGCTGATGGGGTGGCAGCAGTGGAGGACTTAATCGACGCCATCGGCACGATACCGGAGACGGATGCCTACAAGCTGGCCAAGACCATCTGGAACGCCAAGGAAGCCTATGACCAACTCAGCGAGGAAAACCAGAGCCTTGTGGACAGCGCAAAGAAAGCCGCATTAGACGATGCCGTAGCGGCCATGGAAGCGCTGAAGGAAAGCTATCCCGCCAACCGCATCAACCGGGATGACATGAGCAACTGGAGTGGCAGGAGCTTCCCGCAGTCGCCCTGGATGGCGTACGACAACTTCACGGATGAAGAGCGAACGGCCATTTTGAATGCGATAGAAGACGAAATCGTCTACCAGTACATGCATGAAGGGTATGACCTGGGTTTCTTATCGGTGACGACACCCAAGGCTGTACAGGAGCAGGAAGGGCTGCTGTATGCGGAACTTGGCGACGGCGGGGACGGCGGGGACAACATTCCCGGCTGCAACCCGTGGTTTTCCAGCCAGTCTGAACGCCGGTGGGCGGCCGTAGTGGCGCCCTACGGAGGGGTGGCCTTTTCGGTCAAGTCGCCCTTTGGATATATAGGGGTAAACAACCTGCTGCTGCTGGGTAAC
The DNA here is from genome assembly GCA_904420585.1 of Candidatus Howiella intestinavium. Taxonomy (GTDB): domain Bacteria; phylum Bacillota; class Clostridia; order Oscillospirales; family Acutalibacteraceae; genus Howiella; species Howiella intestinavium. The sequence continues at coordinate 117,153 of CAJFVX010000021.1, forward strand.
GCCTTTGCATACAACGGCCGTGCATACCTGCTGACCAAGACGGGCGTATATTCCTGTGATGCCGGCAGCGCGTCGGTGTCTTCCGGTGATATTAAGAGAAAAGACATCTTCCCGGGTAAAAATGCCGCAGGGACAGATGTGACCAACGGGACGTTCGCCTATGCGGCTGCCCTGTACAACCAGGCTCAGAAGTGGAATAACCACACGGTGGGCATCCCCAGCGGGAACACCCTGCTGACGGCTGACAGGGATACGTATTACCAGGCGTATGAAGGCCCGGACGGCGCCATGTACATCGTGGGCGACGCGGCGGCAATCGGCGATACCGACCCGAATGTACCCGCAGAAGTGGCCTTTGTGCTGGATGGAGACGACCAGGCGGCGCTGCTGGCGGCAACGGATGCGGCCGACGTGGTAACTGCGCTGGCGCAGACAGGTGCGCCGGTGATGGCCCGGCCGGAGAGGGGCAGTTGGGAGTTTGCGAAGGGGCATATCGAGGATGGTGTCTTCACGGCCTACACGGCAGCCCAGCTGGTAGAGCGTGCAATCGCGGCTATCCCGGCGATACCGGCAGGCGGCATCGCGGACCAGGCGACCTACGACGCCATCGAAGCGGCGTATCAGAAAGCGTACAAGGCGTATAATGAGCTGAACCCCGAAGATCAGGGGGACGTGGAGAACGCGGACATCCTGGAAGCGTGCAAGGCGGCGCTGGCAGCCTATGACGCAGCGGTGGAAGCTGCGGCAAAGGTAGACAAGATGTTAATCGACCTGCCGTATGACGTGAGAGACGTAGTGGAAGACACCGAGACGGACTTTTCCGCACAAATCGCAGCGACGGAGGAAGCATACAACGGGCTGAACGAGGTAGCGAGGAGTCTGGTGCAGTACTATGTGTATCTGCAGGAAGCAAAGGATACGGTGGCGGCAGCCGAGGTGGTAACCGAGTACTACCAGAAGGTGCCGGAGAATTACCAGACCGCATGGGATGCTCTGTATGACGATGAGGCGAGTTATCTTGCAGGCGAGGAGTACGCGGCCTATGTGGCGCCGCTGGCCGCAGCGGTGGAAGGCCTGACGGCAGAGCAGAGGGAGCTGCTGGAAAACTCGTATTACTGGCTTACAGATGAAAATTTTGACCCCCGCGGCGGTATCCAAACGGTGCTGTCCTGGAGACCGAACCCTGGGGATGTTGAAAAAGTTATTGCCGTGGAAAAGGCCATTGCCGCAGCGGCCAACATCACGGAGGAGACGACGCTGGAGGAATGTAAGGCGGCCATTGCGGCGGCAGAGAAAATGTACGGCGAACTGGATGAAACGCTGCAGGGAATGGTAGACAACTATGCCGTCATAGCAGAACTGAATGATGTGGTGAAGGCCGTGGAGGCGGCAGAAGCGTTGATTCAAGCGCTGCCGGAAGGGGCGGATATTACGGATGCGGATACGGCGGCGGCTTTGGAGACAAAATGGAGAGCGGCGGAGAATGCGGTAGATGCTTTGTATGAGGCCTACCGGCATCTGGTGCCCTCGCTGGAAAAGCTGACGGCGGTGCGTGCGGCGCTGGATACCTTCTATGAGCGGCTGACTGCAGCGCAGGAAATGCAGTCGATACTGCGCAGCCTGCCCAACAGGGTAGAATCCATAGTGGAGGACCAGGTGACCGACTGGGCCGCAGCCATTGCGACGGCGCGAAGGGTCTACGATGCGCTGGATGATGTGGAGAAGGCGCTGGTGACGGATGTTTACTACGGGTATCTGGTAACGGCAGAGGACACGCTGGCGGCGGCCGAGGTGGTAACAGGGTATTATCTGGCCGTGCCGGAGAATTACCAGACCGCATGGACTGCCCTGTACAGAGACGAGGCGAGTTATCTTGCGGGCGAGGAGTACGCGGCCTATGTGGCGCCGCTGGCCGCAGCGGTGGAAGGCCTGACGGCAGAGCAGCGGGGGCTGCTGGAAGGCTCGTATTACTGGATTATGGACTTAAGCGTTGACCCCCGCGGCGGTATCCAAACGGTGTTGTCCTGGAGGCCGGATCCTGATGTGATTGAAAAGATTACCGCCGTGGAGCAGGCCATCGCCGCAGCGGCGAATGTTACGGACGAGACGACGTTCGATAGCTTTAAAATGGCCATCGGGACGGCTGAAAAAATGTACAGTGAACTGGATGCGGCATGGCAGGGTATGGTAAGCAACTATGCTGCCATAGCGGAGTTAAACAAAGCGGCAGAGACCATCCATGCGGCGGAAACGTTGATTGCGGCTTTGCCGGAAGCGGCAAGTATCACGGATAAGGTCACGGCCCTGGCCGTGGAGATGAATGTGAAAGCTGCGGAAAATATGATAGGCGCTTTGGATAAGGCTTACCAGGGTCTGGTACCCTCGCTGGAAAAGCTGACGGCGGTGCGTGCGGCGCTGGATGCTTTCAACCAGCGTCTGGAGGCGGCTGCTGCCGTGGATACCCTCCTGCTTGCCCTGCCATGTGAGATAGAGAAAATCGTGGAAGATGCCAATACGGACTGGAGCGCGGAAATTGCGGCGGCCCGGAGGGCTTATGAGAATTTGGACGCCGCCGCGAAGGTATTGGTAGTGCATTACGGCCGTCTGGAGGATGCGGAGAATGCGCTGGCGGCGGCTAAAGTAGTCACCGTGTATTACCTGGCCGTGCCGGCGGATTACCAGACCGTATGGACTGCCCTGTACAGGGATGAGGAAAGTTATCTTGCAAGCCATGAGTACACAACTTATGTAGCGCCGCTGGCCGCAGCGGTGGAAGGCCTGACGACAGTGCAGAGAGAGCTGCTGGAAGGCTCGGACTACTGGCTCATGGGCCTGAGCGATGACCCCCGCAGCGGTATTCAAACGGTGCTGTCCTGGAGACCGGAGCCGGTACAGGATACCTTTGATATACAGGATGTGATGGCGGCCTGCCGGATTCTGGCGCGGAGCAATACGGGTACGGAGCCGGCGGATGAAGAGCTGGAGCGGTATGACCTGACGGAAGATGGAGATATCGGCATCGATGATATTATGGCCATCTGCCGGCAGATAGCCATCAAAAAC
>CAJFVX010000022.1 GCA_904420585.1 Candidatus Howiella intestinavium
AATCCCAGTATTCAAGCGGTTTCCTGGAACTTTTCAGATTCGATAAAACAATGCTTCGCCTTTTCAAGTCCCGTCACTCGCACCAAGTGGGAAACCCCGGGAGCCGTTGATTGCAAGGTTTCCGGGGTTTTACATTTTCTACCAGGTGGTCGTTTGGTGTTTATTTGGTGCTACTTAACGTGCGGGGATACCACAAGATATAGAATAACGCTTCACAATATGGTCCGCTCATAGGTTTGGTCGGTTATATCCACCTTTCAGTTTGGAAGGGCTTCCGGCCCTTGGCGGTATGCGTTGTACAACATTAAGGCTGTAATGACGGCGGGAAAAATTCGCGCTTCCTGCTCTTGGTGCTCGCCGCGCTGCTTTTTATACCGCCTCTGGCGCAAATTCCCAAACAGTACATGCCCCAATTCATGGGCGCATATCAGCTGCTTTTCCCATGCTCCCGCCTCGTCATCGTAGCCGCTTTGTTTCCCCGGCCGGCTGGGTGATGCTGGTACCTCTTGGACGGATTACAATATAGTGCTTGGACAAGTACATTTGTGTAATTATATACTTGTGCAACTTGTGAGAGCGTGATATACTATAAATAGTAAAATAGGGAGAGGCGATTATAATGGAAGACTCCCAGGGAAAAGCAAGCACCAGAGCCAAAAATAAATATAATGCGAAAGTATATGATAATTTAAGAATCGTTGTAAAAAAAGGACAAAAAGAAATCATACGGGCACATGCGGAAAAGCAAGGAGAAAGCTTAAATGGCTTTGTTGGCCGTGCTATAGATGAAACAATGGAGCGGGACGACCGGAAAAGGGAGGAGCCCACAGAATGAAGATATATACCATTATAGGCGGTATAAACGGAGCGGGGAAAAGCAGCCTTACCGGCGTTTTGAGAGCCGAAACAAACGACCTGGGGACGGTCATCGATGTGGATAAGCTGGCCGCTTCCTTGGGCGGAAATAATTTAAAAGCGGGGAAATCCGCCGTGCAGAAGATTGACCGGCTTTTAGAGCAGGGGGCATCCTTTACACAGGAAACCACCCTTGCAGGGCGAAAGACCGAGCGGACAGCCCGCAAAGCCAGAGAGCGGGGCTATTATGTACGGCTCTATTATATTGGGCTAAATTCGGCGGATGAATCTATAAAGAGGATTGCCAACCGAGTAGCCAAGGGCGGCCATGATATCCCACAGGAGGATGTATACCGCCGCTTTGGCTCCCGGTTTGATTCCCTGCTCCGGGTGCTTCCTCTCTGTGATGAAGCGGCCTTTTATGACAACGAGAACGGTTTTGTAGAGGTAGCGAATTATCAGAATGGGGAGATTATTCCCAAAGGTGATTATCGCCCGGCGTGGCTTCGGGAATTGATGGAATACGCCACGAGGGAACAGCTGGGCTGACAAAAGAAAGGGCGGACAGGTTTTAGCCTGCCCGCTCTTTTGTATGAATAAATATTCACCGGCTTTGTCGGAGGATATTTATTCATCTTGCTTATTCTCACCTGTTTTGGTGTTTACACAAAATTAACTATGCTTTCTTGCCGGCCAAAATTCTGCAGATGCCCATGATGTCCAAGATATCGACAGTGCCGCTGCCGTTTACATCTGCGGCCAGGATTTCTGCGGATGTGGGCGGCGTCTCGCCGGCGGCCCGGGCCAAGATCCTGCAGGCCGCCATGACGTCGCTGATATTCACCACGCCGTTGCCGTCTACATCGCCTTGAGATGCAGGGGGGCGAGAAGGACCCGTTGCAGGAATCACTTCTGTCTGCGTATACCCACAGGCAGAGCATACCCTTTCCCTGCAGCCATCCACTGTTTCAGTAGCCTCTTGCGTCACCGTCCACCCGCCGAAGATATGGACTTGGGCGTCGGTACGCTCTCCACAGCTGCACGCACGCCAGTGGCCGTTTTGATCAAACTGATATTCCTCGCCGTAAGTATGGCCTGCAGCTGGAATAACCGTATCAGCTAAAGTGATTTCTTGGACTCCCTCGGCGTCGCGGTACAGCTTGCCGCACTTGGTGCAGGTATAATATTCGATATTCCCGTCTTCTTCATGGGTGGCAGGTTTGGCCTCGGTCTTTAGCATATCATGGGTATGGTCAAGCTTGGGAATGACCGTGCCCTCGGCAATCTTTTTTCCGCAGTCCATGCACCATGTGTCGCCGGTGTAGCCGTCGGACTCTTCCGTGGCCGCCACAGCGTCACGGTTCTCGGTATGCACATGATTGTCCGGATTGATTTCTCCATATTCCGCATCGCAGACGGAGCAGACTGCCTTAGCAGAACAGGTGGCCTTACCGCCCGTGTGAGCTGCTTTGTCAAAGGGCGTTCCGCATACGCTGCAGGTGTGCCAATGGTCTGTACCGTCGGATTTCCACTCGCCGTCCTCATCGGTATGCTCACCGGTGGCGGGAATCGTTATGCCGGCGGAAAGCTTCGTTTCGCAGCCAAGGCAGTAGGTATCGCCGGTGTATCCGTCAGTACCGCAGGTAGCGCCGGCTGCGTCTCTTACCTCGGTGCCGCCATCGTGATTAGCCGGATTGACCGGTGTGGTAATCGACGCAAGCTCTGTGGTGCACTCCGCATTGCCGTAATATTTTCCTGCGCATTTGTCGCTGGAGCAGGTCCAATATTCCACCGTTCCGGTGGAATGACAGGTCGCCGCTATCATTTCGTGATGCGTGATGCCAATATGCATATGGGGAAGCTGAGGAATCTTGGTGTTCTCATTGCGCTTATATCCGCAAACAGTACATTCCTCATGCTGGATGCCGGGAGCGTCTTCCGTAGCGGACGTATCTACTACCCATTCAAATGCATGGGCGGTTTTGTCCATGATGGATCCGCAGCCGTTGGCACAGTTCTTCCAGTGATTGTCGGCATCAGACTGCCAATCGCTTCCGACAACGTGATGCAAGGCGGGGATCACAAGCTCTGCTTCTGTTACTTCCTTTTCGTTTTCGTCAAACAATTTGTGGCAGACAGAGCACGCATAATACGCTTTTTTGCCTTCGACGCCACATTTGGCGGGAACTGCAGGAATCAGATTGCCGTATTTATGTTCATTGCAGGTGATGGTGACAGAGATGTTGATTGCCGACTCGGCTTCTATATTTTGGCCAGCCTCGTTTCTCAACTGAGGCGCAATAGTAATAGCCGTATCTCCCGCAGCGGGCGCATCGGCCTTCGCTCTTAGCGTCAGACGGAAAATATCGCCATTGATATCCTGTGCGCTGGAATACGCAAAGGCGGCGGTCAAAAAATTCGGATTAAAGTCTTTTATCAAGGGATCGGCAACCAACCATTCCCCCGAGACGACTTCCAACATAGACCCCTCAAAAGCAAACAGGATTCCTGCAGCTTTAATCGGTTCGTAATCGCTGAGCGAGATTGTGACGGTAAAGGTATCGCCCATTTTGACGTCTGTACCGGACGTGGCGCAGACGATCTTTGGCTCTGCCGCAAAAGCCGTGAAAAACGATGTGACGGCTAGGGCCATACTTAGAAAAAGCGCCAATAATTTTTTCATTGTTTTTCCCTCGTTTTTGAGAATTTTCATTTTAGCGGATAGCGTTCCGGGAAAAATGTATGATTAAGGATATACACCGCGTCATCACTGTCCACCAAACCGTCCCCGTTGAAGTCGCAATTCTGGTTGACAGGATAAAGACTCGGGAAAAAAGTGTAGTTGAGAAGGTGCTCTGCGTCATCACTGGTAATCTCGCCGTCTGCATTAACATCGCCGGGAATAGGTGCGGTTCCCTCCAGCACAGTCACCGTGAAGGTTGCCGAAACGCCTTGAACCGTAATTACAATTTCCTTTTCGCCGGGGAATGCATCGAAGCCTGAAACGGTGTAATCGGAAACCTCCTTTGCCGTGCCATCCTTATAATACGCGGTCACCGTCATACCTGTAAGATCTAGTCTCTCATCCTCCCAGTAGCATAATTTATCCGGTGGCTTTATAGCAATATGCGTAGGCCTCTGTTCTACGTGGATGCTGCCGTCCTGTACAGTATGCGGTACGGTTTCCAGTGCGGCATTGGAGATATCATCCGGAAAATAACGCACTGTCAAGGGATAGTCCCCATCAGCAGTAGGCGCCACGAGGAATCGTATGACCGCCAACTCGCCGTCTCCCTGCACATCTTGCGTGTGATACCATAAAAAGGTCAGTGTTCCCGTATGATTCCCTTCTTCATTGCTGAAAAACGCGCCTTCAGTCAACAGCGTTCCCTGTTCCACAGCAACCGGAGTCAGCTTTTCAGCATCATACGCAACCCGGAACCGGAACGATGCCAGTCCGGGATTGCCTGTAATGGTTACGGGAACGCATACTTCTTCGCCAGAATACCCCGTGACTTGACCGAAAGCAATAATGGCGGGGTCATCTTCTGCCTTAGCCAACGGTGCAATGCCGGACAGTATCACTAAAATAAGCAATGCGAGCCCCGAGCCAACAATCCGGCGCAAATTCAGTTTATTATGTCCCATATGCTCACCTCTCGTTTCCTATGGGTGCATCCATCAACCATTGCGAAAGCAGAATAACGTCAGACAAATCAATTTTGTCGTCCTCGTTGACATCGGCGGCAAGCCGCTGTTTTTCGGTCAGTTCAATGCTCTGCCCGGAAACCACCTGCGCCAGCAGCAATACATCCTTCATTCCCAGAATTTTATCGCCCGTCAGATCGCCTAAAATGTAATCTGCGACCTCAACCACGCCGGAACTCGTCTGGAAAAAGACATATTCCCCAGCAGCATTTTGGTTGTCTTTCTCTTCAAAAGAGAGAGTCACATCGGATGCGCCCGCAGCGGCGCCTTCCAGGATTTCAAAGGTCAGCGTATACAATTCTCCGTCTGCCTTTATGTCTGTCGGGTTAAACCACACCAGTGTAATTTGGCCGCTGCCAGCCTGTTCTTCATTAACTACCAGATTGCCGGGCTGGAGTACTTCCTCGCCTTCGACAGATATAAATTTTAAGACGGTGGGATCGAAGTGGATGGTATGCCGAAATCCAGCGATCCCCGGGTTCCGTTTTGCCGAAACCGTCACCGACACCGTATCTCCCGCCCGGCCCAGAGCGCTGCTTATGGAATAGGATGCCTCCGGCACCGGCCGCTCCATCACGGAAACAGAGAAAACCTGCGTTTTGCCCTGATAGGAAACTGTCAGCGTCTTGTTTCCAGGCGTCTTGGAGTCAAAGCCGTCGACCATATACTCCGCCTCATCCAGTTCGACCGCTTTCCCGTTGTCATAGTGCGCCGTAACGGTCAGCCCGTCTGGGACAAATTCCTCGTTGACATAATAGGTCAGCTTTTCCGGATAGGTGATGGCGATGTGCGTTAAGGTTTTCGCCTGTACCGTAACCTGGAATTGCGCCGTTTGTCCGTCGCACATAACCGAAATGGTTTTGAGTCCGGGCAGGGAAGAATAACCAGTCAGTGTGTAGTCGTCGGTTTCCTTTGTGGAGCCGTCGTTATAGGTGAGGACAACCACCAGGCCGTCGGTTTCCAATTCGTCCCCCTCCAAGTAGTTCGTCTTGTTCGGCAGATGTTGAATTTCCAGGCCGGTAACGATACGCGCGATAACCCGCACGGAGAAGGATGCGGTTTTCTCCTGATAGGTCACGACAATCGTCTGCATACCAATTTCACCGGTATATCCCGCCGTTGAATAATCTGTTACCGGCTCCGATGTTCCGTTGTCATAATGCGCGGTAACAATAAGGCCGGCGGTATCCAGTTCCTGACCTTCGATGTATTCTGTTTTATCAGGCTGTTTGGTGATTTCAATGGATTCCAGACTGCGTGCCTTGACGTTTACAGTAAAAGTAGCGTTTTCGCCCTGATATTCCACGCGGATGGTCTTGGAACCCGGCTGCGGGTCATAGCCGGTTATGCTGTACTCCTCGATGGTTTCGGAAGTTCCGTTGTTGTACTGCGCGGTGACGACCATGCCGGCCGGGTCGAAGGCTTCTCCTTCCAGATAGGTCAGCTTGGCAGGCTTCTGTGTAATGACGATCCCGCTGCATGCGCGCGCCGTGACGTCCACAGTGAAATAGGTTATCATATCGTTGTAGGTGACGGCAATCGTCTTGGTGCCAGGGGTGGGGTCATAGCCGGTACAGCTGTAATCGGTGACAATTTCCGAAGTACCGTTGTTATACCGCGCGGTGACGACCATGCCGGCCGGCTCGAAGGCGTCGCCCTCCAGATAGACGAGCTTGGTAGGCTTTTGCGTCACCTCCAGCCCTGTCAGCTGCTTTTCCTGCACCGTTACTTCAAAGGTCGTAATTTTTCCCTGATATGTAACGATGACCGTTTTCTTGCCCGGCGTGGAGGTATAGCCTGCCAGCGCATACCCGCTGACAACCTGCGAAGTGCCGTTGTTGTAATGTGCGGTGATTTCCAGGCCGGTCGGATCCAACGTTTCCCCTTCCAGATAGGTCAGTTTACGGGGCTGGTTGGTCACAGAAATGGAGGTAAGCGCCCGCGGCGTAACCGTTACCGTAAACGAAATGGTCGCTTCCCCGTTCTGCAGGGTTACGGTTTTTTCGCCCGGCGTGGAATCATAACCGACGATTTCATAGTCGCTGGTTTCCTCCTGGTCGCCGTTGTTGTAGTGGGCGATTACCACCATGCCGGAGGGGTCAAAGTCGTCCCCCTCCAGATAGACAAGCTTGGTGGGAAGCGTCTGAATTTCCAGCGACGACAGGGAGCGCGCCTCCACCAGCACCTTAAAGCTCACCGTTTTCCCGCCGTAGGTCAGGCGCACCGTCTTCGTACCGGGGGTAGGATCGTAGCCGGATACCTCGTAATCGGAAACGGTTTCCCGATCGCCGTTATCATATGCCGCGGTCAGGATCAGGCCATCGAGATCCAGCGCTTCCCCCTCCAGATAGGTGCGTTTTTCCGGCGCCTGTGTCAATTCAATGCCGGTGAGGCTCCTGGCCCTTACCGTCACCTGGAAGGTGGCGCTCATCCCATTGAAAGATACGGTGATGGTTTTGGTGCCCGGCGTGGGGTCATAGCCCGTCAGCTGATAATGGGGAAGGAGTTCGGTGGTTTCGTCGTCAAAGGAGGCCGATACGACCAGGCCGTCTAGGTTGAGAGCTTCTCCCTCCAGATAGGTCGTCTTGGCGGGCAGGGACAGGACGGAAATCCCCGTCATCGCTGCGTCTGTGACATACACGTCGAAGGTGACGGTTTTATTCCGGAAAGTAACGGTAGCTGTCTGGAGACCGGGCGCAGAGGTGTCGATGCCGGTGGTGTTGGCGGCGGTGATGTCCACCCGCTCCGTCTTGCCGGAGGTATAGACTACCTCAATCTGCCCGCCTTCATATACAGGCGTCTCATGCAGGCGGTATACCACCCTGTCGGGCGGGGACAGGAGGCGGATATTCTGTATAAGTTCCATATCACCGTGCGGCTGAGTTTGAAGTTGCGGATAAGGATAGCCGCTGTGCGTATCTATCCTCCATGTAGTATCGAAATCGAATCCTGTATAGAGTGAGAATATTTTCATTTGTTTATCTGTTAGGGAGGTCGCTCCACTACATGTATTGCCCGAGCCTGCTAAATAATAACAATCAGTTACTACTCCAAACGATACAGCGATTCCGCGTCCGACATCCGAATAAGAATTGTCAAAATCCACGAAGTCTGTATATCCTAAATTATAGCAATCTTGTATATGCGAATCCTTTTCTGCATAACCAGCAATACCGCACGCCGAACGATTAAGGTCATATCCGGAAACTGTTGAGATTTTCCCTGTATTATAGCAGTTTGTTATCACACAGTCTGTAGCCTGTTTGGCATCTCCCCAACGTCCAACGATCCCGCCAGACATAGCACCCCAATTTCCCGGTGAAACACCGCTGACAGTGCCGATATTATAGCATTCGCTGATAGTACCACTAATTCCATATCCGACTATCCCCCCTGAATACGCCTCAGGCTCGGAGTTAGACCCCCGTTTAGCAGAGGCAGTAATATCTCCGTTGTTGTGACTGATACTAATAATACCGTTTGTATTGCTTCCAGCAATACCCCCGCAATAAACGGAATTATAAGAAATCGCCTGTATATCTCCATCATGAAAACAATTATCGAGCGTGCTACCGTTACAGGCTACTAGTCCTCCGGCGTAAATATTATTATAGGTGTCTTGGTGTTGAACAATACTACTCTCTATATGTATATTGCAGATTTTTCCGGCATTTTGAGAAAACAGACCGAGATATGCCGTATCCTCCATTCCATGGGGCCATGTATTTATCTCTATCCGCATACCCGTAATAGCGTGACCTGCCCCGTCAAAGGTTCCGGTGAAGGCTTCAGCGCCATATACGTCATTGCTGCCGATGGGGTTCCAGCCGTTGCCCATGTAATCCCAGTCCCCGCCTTTGGCCGTGGCTTCGGTCAGGTCGATGTCGTTCATCAGCCGGTAATTGCCGTCCAAATCGTTGCGGATGTTATACAACTCTTCGATTGTGCGAATCGGGATAAACTCCTCGGATTCTTCGCCCGCAACCTGAACGGCCGGCGTCATTTCCGACAGGTTGAGTACCAGCATGGCCGCTGTCAGCGCGGAGGCCACCAGGCGATTTTTTAATTTTTTCATAAATATTCTCCTTCCGTCATCGTTTCCGCCAATGGGGATATTCTTTCCGCCTTTTTCTACCTACTATTACCTGTTGAAAGAGAGAAAATGACGATGGTTTGAAAAAAAATTTTTTAAAATTATGCAAATTCCGCTTCCTCAAGGACTATTGAAGAGCATATTCCACGCACAGGACGGAATACTTCCCCCTATAATGGCTCCGCTTCAAAAGATCGGATTTGCAGCATGTAGCGGCTTTTTTACTTCCATATGCTTTTTACAGCTTTCCCACAAGGGATTATATTACCAAGAAAAGACAAAAACGCCATGGACAGGCGAAACCCATCCATGGCGTTTAAAAAGCCAATATTCTAATCTCGTAAGGGAATGCCATTGGCGTCGGCATTGATACTGCCGGTCAAAATCATGATTCCCTCGACAAGCCCCCAAATCCACATGCCTGTCATAGCCAAAGCAGTAATACCACAGGTAAAGAATGACAGCACAAGCCCTACGGCAGTTACAATAAGCTGGATTAAGGCTTTATTTGTGAATCCCAGGTAAAAATTGTGGATTCCCCAGCCGCCCAGGAAAACTCCCAGCAGGCCGGCGGCCATTTTGGACTTTTGCTGGGCCATAGGAGGCGCCGGCGTGTACAGCGCTACGCCGCACTGGGTGCAGACATTGGCGCCGGGTGTGGTGGGCGCGCCGCAATTGGGACAAAAATTGGCGCCGGTACCCTTGGCCGCACCGCACTTGACGCAGATTACAGCCAAATCATCCATCTGGTTGCCACAGTTTTTACAAAACATATCAGACCCTCCTATTTCATCCGGCGGAAAGCAGGCAGGCGGAAATTACCTCCCAGCGTTTACACCTATATCTCTAGTATACCGAAAATCCCGCAAAAAGCAATCCCCGTTTTTGTTCTGTTGACCATTCCGGACAAAATGCCGGGCAGACGATATTTAGTCCTTCAAGGGCACCCCTTTTGCGTCGGCTCTTACAGAGCCGGTCAGGATGAGAATCCCCTCCACCAGGCCCCATATGGCCATGCCGGTTGTGGCAAGGGCGGTTACGCCGCAGGTGAAGACCGAAAGCAGGATGCCGAAAATCGAAACCAGCAGCTGGACAAGCGCCTTGGACTCGAATCCCAGATAAAAATTGTGAATGCCGAATCCGCCCAAAAAGATCCCCAGCAGGCCGGCGGCCATTTTGGATTTCTGTTCCCCGGATGCCGTGGGAGGGGGCGCAAGGGGTACGCCGCAATGGGTACAGACCTGGGCGCCGGGCTGGGTCTCGCCGCCGCAGTTGGGACAGAAGTTGGCGCCTGTGCCCTTGGCCGCACCGCACTTGACACAGATGACAGCCAAATCATCCATTTTGTTCCCGCAATTTTTGCAATACATAGGAAAACCTCCTGTTATGGCCGGCTTTGGACCGGCCGTATTTTATGGTATGTTGGATTCTGTATTCAGTATACCAGACGGCGGCAGGAATACCGCAGGTTTTCCCTTTGCAATTTATTAAGATTTTCATAAAACGCTCCTTTTCTGCCGACTTGCTTTTCCCGGCTTATGATGCTACAATAACACAAACGACAGGGAAGGGGTGAACCGAGCTGGCAATTCCGGATAAAAAGACATATCTTCTGCCGGTTTTGCGCTGTCTTACCAGCGTCTATCCGGACAACCGCTGGGTGCAGATTGTCTGCCATGGGCACAGCGTGCCGGCGGGATATTGTGCAACTCCGTTTGTAGATCCATTCCATGCCTATCCGCACCTTCTGCACCGGCTGCTTAAAGAGCGCTTTCCCTTTAGCACGGTCAATGTGATTGTAACCGCTGCAGGCGGGGAGAATGCGGCATCCGGTGCGGCCCGGTTTTCTTCTGACGTCCTTTGTCATAAGCCGGATGTGCTTTTGTTGGATTACGGCCTCAATGACCGGTACATAACCCTGGAAGCATCGGAGGCCGCCTGGCGGCGCATGATAGAGGAAGGCCTGGCGGTGGATGCCAAAAATCTATTGGCCGCGCCCGGCTGGAATCGCAGTTATTTTCGCTAGGACAACCTGTGGTATTCTCTGGAGATGCACGACCGCCAAATCCGCCATCTGGCGGAAGAATATGGCGTGGGACTGCTGGACTTTTTTGATGTCTATCGGTGATACGTAGCCGGTGGCGAGGACCTGAACGACCTTTTGTATTATGGAAACCATCCCAGCCGGAAGGGTCATCGGCTGCTGGCTCAGAAGACAGCCCGGTGGTTCCCGGCGGCTTTTTAGAGGAAGGAGGCGGGCTATGCCGGATACGGTATTGGTGGGTATGAGCGGCGGTGTGGATTCTTCTGCAGCCGTCCTGCTGCTGCTGGACGCGGGATACGATGTGGCAGGCCTGACCCTGCGCCTGTGCGGCGACGGCGGTACGGCCGAGGCGGATGCCCGGCAGGCGGCCGCCCGGTTGGGGATTGCACATTTCACAGAGGATCTGCGCCCCCGTTTTGCCCAGCTGGTCATGGAGCCCTTTATAGAGGAATACGAGCGCGGCCGCACCCCCAACCCCTGCATCCTTTGCAACCGGACGATTAAATTCGGGGAGATGCGCCGGATTGCCGCCGAAAAGGGGAGGACATATCTGGCCACAGGGCATTATGTCCGCAAGAGGTATGATGCCGGTTCCGGCCGGTATATGCTGGAACGGGCGGCGGACAGGGGAAAGGACCAGTCCTATTTTCTTTACAGCCTGACCCAGCAGCAGCTGGCGGCAGCCCTTTTCCCAATGGGGGAATACACCAAGGCGGAGGCACGGGAGATGGCGGGCAAAGCCGGCCTGCTGAACGCCGATCGTCCCGACAGCCAGGATATCTGCTTTGTGCCGGGCGGGGACTACGCCGCATTTATAGAGGCCTACAGGGGCCATTCCTATCCTCCCGGTGATTTTGTCTGGGAAGACGGCCGGCCGGCAGGTAGGCATAAGGGCCTTATCCGCTATACGGTAGGCCAGCGCAAGGGACTGGGTGTGGCCTTTGGCCGGCCGGTTTATGTGGTGCATAAGGATGCATCCGCCAATCGGGTGGTTTTGGGGGACGAGCCGTCCCTTTTTTCCAGGCGGGTGCTGATAAGCCAGGTGAATTTGCAGGCCCTGGAACGGATGGACGGGCCGCTTAAGGTACAGGCCAAGGCCCGATACAGGCAGAAGGAGGAGCCGGCGACGGTTCATCCGCTGGATGAGAATCGGGCGCTTCTGGAATTCGACCGCCCCCAGCGGGCCATGACCCCCGGCCAGGCCGCCGTGTTTTATGATGGGGACGTGCTCATAGGCGGCGGCGTCATCGAAGGGGCAGAGGAATAGAAGCCCGGCGAGACAGAGAAAGGGAAGGGAATTATAGTATGGGTTTTACCACAAGAGAATTGCAGGACAAGATTTTGAAGCTGAAGAAGGAAAAGGACGCCGTAATTCTGGCCCACAGCTACCAGAGTCCGGAAATCCTGGAAATCGCCGACAAAACCGGCGATTCCTTTCAGCTGAGCCTGGCCGCCAAGGACATCCCCCAGCAGACGGTGATTCTGTGCGGGGTGCATTTTATGGCCGAAACGGTTAAAATCCTGTCGCCCGAAAAGCAGGTTCTGCTGGCCCATCCCGGTGCGGGCTGCGCCATGGCCCGGCAGGTGGGGCCGGAATATGTAACCGATTTTAAAAAGTCCCATCCCGGCTATGCGGCCGTCTGCTATATCAACACCACAGCGGCCCTGAAGACGGTCTGCGACGTCTGCGTCACCTCTTCCTCGGCGGCGCAGATTGTGCAGAAAATGGAGCAGAAGGACATCCTCTTCCTGCCCGACTGCAATCTGGGGGCCTTTGTAGCCGCCGCCGTACCGGATAAAAACATCACCTTATTTGACGGGGGATGTCCCATCCACGCCTCGGTGACAAAGGAAGAGGCGGAAGCGGCCAAGGCGGCGCATCCGGAGGCCAAACTGCTGGTGCATCCCGAGTGTCTGCCGGAGGTTTCGGCCATGGCCGACTACCTGGGTTCCACCGCCGGGATTATGCAGTACGCCCGGCAGTCGGAAGCCTCCTCCTTTATCATCGGCACCGAGATGAGCATCGCTGCGGCCCTGTCCTACGAAATGCCCGAAAAACACTTTTATCTGCTCTCTCCCAAGCTCATCTGCCCGGATATGCGCCTGACCAATCTGCTGGACGTCTGCCGCGCCCTGGAGGGTACAGGCGGGGAACGGATTGAACTGGATGCCGATACCATCCGGCAGGCCCGTCGCTGCATCGACGAAATGATTCGCTTGGGGGCTTGATACTCTGCTATTGCTGCAGCCGCGGAAAAGGCTTTTCTTCCGCGGCTGTTTTCATACCTTGCACCCGGGCGTTCATAGTGTATTCACAAGTTTGCAGTAAACTGAAAAAAATTCCCGGATTGGCCTGTGCGGGCTTTATGAATCGTTTACACAAGGGTCATATATGGCCCAAAAAAGTCGTTTATAGTAAAATTACCGCTGGAGAGTACCGCCTGAAGGCGGTGGGTGTTGGAAAGGGGTATACCGATGGCTGTAAAAATTTTGGTGGTGGACGACGATACCAATATCTGCGAACTGCTGCGCCTGTATTTGGAAAAGGACGGGTTCGAGACCATTGTGGTGCACGACGGCGAAGCCGCGTTGGAAGAGGCAAACAAGCAGAATCCGGATATGATTCTGCTGGACATTATGCTTCCCAAGCTGGACGGCTGGCAGGTCTGCCGGGAGATTCGCAAGACCTCCTCGGTGCCTATCATTATGCTGACCGCCAAGGGCGAGACCTTCGACAAGGTCCTCGGCCTGGAACTGGGGGCCGACGACTATGTGGTCAAGCCCTTTGACGCCAAGGAGGTGGTGGCCCGCGTAAAGGCGGTGCTGCGCCGCTCCAATCCGGAGGACAACGGCGGCGTCAAGGAGGTCCGTTACGATAAGCTGATCATCAACCTGACCAATTACGAACTGATTGTGGACGGCAAGCAAATCGATACGCCGCCCAAGGAACTGGAACTCATCTACCATCTGGCCAGCAATCCCAACCGGGTCTATACCCGGGACCAGCTGCTGGACGAGGTATGGGGCTTTGATTATTACGGCGATTCCCGCACGGTGGATGTTCATGTCAAGCGGCTGCGGGAAAAGCTGGAGGGCGTGTCTCCCAACTGGTCCTTAAAGACGGTCTGGGGCGTGGGCTATAAATTTGAAGTAAAATAATCCCGGAAAACGCATTCGTTTTCTGCCGGACGGGATGGGAAAGATGAAATTAAACCTTTTCAAGAAATATTTTTTGACCACATCGGCCATCATATTGGTAAGCTTTGCCTTTCTGATTGTGATACTCAGCGTCTGGATCAGCGGTTTCCTTGCGCGGGAGAAGCGGGATCTTTTGTCCGAAACCTGCCAGACAATCAGCCGGATGGCCTCCGGCTGGGTGGGGGAGCCCGACTTTATAGAAGGCATGGGCAGCATCGGTGCCGTTGTCTCGCGGGCCATTGAGGCCACCGTGTTTATCACCGATGCATCCGGGCAGCCGTATGTCTGCAGCTGCGACCTGTACATGGACGAGGGCAGCTGCATGCATACCCAGGCCCAGCTTCCTGCCAATGTTGTGGAGAGCGCCATGGCGGGGGAGTACTATGCTGTGGATACCCTGGGCGGGCTGTACAGCAGCCCCTATTATGTCTGCGGCGTACCCCTGAACGACACAGAGGGCAATGCTGTAGGAGCGGTATTTGCCTCCTCTCCGGCAGCCAGCCTGAAGGCCATGTTTAACCAGTTTTTCCGCATTTTCCTCTTTTCGGCCTGTATCCCCATCATCCTTATGTTCTTTGCCGTCTACGCCATGACCCTGCGGCTTACAAGGCCTCTGCGCCTGATGTCCGAGGCGGCCAGGAGCATGGCCAAGGGGGATTTTTCCAAGCGTATTCCTGTGGAGAGCGACGACGAAATGGGGGAACTCTGCATCGCCTTTAACCAGATGACCAATTCCCTTGTGCAGCTGGAGAGCATGCGGCGCAGCTTTGTAGCCAACGTGTCGCACGAGCTGAAAACCCCCATGACCTCCATCGGCGGCTTTATCGACGGCATCCTGGACGGCACCATCCCGCCCGAGCGGCAGGATTACTATCTCAAGCTGGTGTCCGATGAGGTCAAGCGTCTTTCCCGCCTGGTGGGCGCCATGCTCAGCATGGCCAAGCTGGAATCGGGGGAAATGAAGGTCAATAAGACCGGATTTAACCTCTCCGAAGTGGTGCGCACCATTGTCATCTCCTTTGAGCAGCGCATCGAGGCCAAGGAAATCCGCATCGAGGGCCTGGAGGAAATGGAAGAGGTCCGGATTTTTGCCGACCGGGATCTTATCCATCAGGTGGTTTACAATCTGGTGGACAACGCCGTAAAATTTACCGATGTCAAGGGCTGGATTCGCCTCTCGGTGGAAAAATTCGAGGAAGGCGTCCGCCTGCGCATCCGCAACAGCGGCGAGGGTATCGCCCCCAAGGATCTGCCCCATGTTTTTGACAGGTTTTTCAAGACGGATAAGTCCCGTTCGGCCGACAAGAGCGGTACGGGATTGGGTCTGTATCTTGTGAAAACCATTGCAGACATACACGGCGGCGGCGTGACCGTCCGCAGTACGGTAGGCGAATTCACCGAGTTTGAGGTCCGCCTTCCGTCTGGAGAACCGGCTCTGCCGGATGATACGGGGACGCATAAATCCGGCCGCGGAAAGAAAAACAAGGAAGCACAGCAGTAAAAGCTGTTTTCTTATAAACGTCACAAGCTAGGAGGATTTGCACCATGCGCGAATTTGACGAAACCCCCAGGGAGGAAGAACGGCCTGCAAATCAGGAACATGAGGAGGAAACGGTATTCCGGCAGCCTGCCCAGGCTCCGGATACCCCGCCCTCTGACAATACGGCGCCGGACCGGTCCGGCGGCGAACTCTTTGCCGACGGCGCCGCCCCGGCCGGGACGGCCGCATCTTCCCCGGATAACATTGCCCAGGAACCCACAGGCAGCGATGCCTTTTCGGGTGAAAAGCCGGAGACGCCGTCCGCCGCCGGCACAGACGGTTGGCAGCCGGCAGGCCATGTGACCACGGCAGCCGGCCCGGCTGATGCGTCCCAGCCCACGGGAACGGCCTATAATCCCGCTGCAGGCCAACCGCCCTACGGCTATGGCGCAGGCGGATATTCGCCGGCCGGAGGACAGGGATATGGGCCCTATGGGCCGGGGTACGGCGGGCAGACGCCCTATCCGCCTCAGGGCGGGGCCTACGGCGAGCAGGGCGCCAGCTATACTCCCGGCAGCGGGTATACGACCGCCCAGCCTTATCAGGTCAACCAGACGCCTCCGCCCATCCAAATTCAGAAGGTGGAGCCGCAGAAGTCGGAGCCGACGCCCAACAAGGGCCTGCGGGTTTTCTGCATCATCCTGGCGGGGGTGCTTTTGCTCAGCGCCGTGGCTGCCGGCGGCTATTTTGTCGGCCGCTCCAATGGAACAGCGAACAATCAGCAGGCTGCCGTGGATTTGGCTTCCAAGCCCGAAGGGACCATCACAGACGAGGACAACCAGAATGCGTCCTATGTCTTCCAGGCGGTTAAGCCCTCTGTGGTGGGCATTGAGGTCTACAGTGAACAGGATACCCAAAGCCGGGCCCGGGCCAGCGGCGTCATCTACACCAGCGACGGATATATCGTCACCAATGACCACATCTACGCCGATATACCCGATCCCAAATTCCTGATTTTGATGGCCGACGGCAGCGAATATGACGCTTCCTATGTGGCGGGGGATTCCCGCAGCGACCTGGCCGTACTGAAGGTTGAAGCCGAAGGCCTTCCGGCCGCCACCTTCGGGAATTCGGATGAGCTGGAAGTGGGAGAATCGGTCATCGCCATTGGCAATCCCGGGGGCCAGCAGCTGGCCTTTTCGGCAACCGAAGGGGTGGTTTCGGCTGTCAACCGGCGGGTTGCCAATGCCTCCAACTATTCCATGGAGTTCATCCAGACCGACACGGCCATCAACCCCGGCAACTCGGGTGGGGCCCTTGTGAATATGTATGGACAGGTAGTGGGCATTACAGCCTGGAAGTATGCGGGCGATTCCTACGAGCGGATTGGCTTCGCCATCCCCACCACGACCATGAAGACGGTGGTGGATTCCCTGATTGCAAACAAGTATGTAACCGGCCGCACCAAGCTGGGCATCACCTACCAGACCATCGATTCGGTGACCGCCCGGCTGAACGATGTCCCCAGGGGACTGCAGATTGCCAGTATCACCGAAGAAAGCGACCTGAACGGCAAGGTGCAGGTAGGCGATATCATCACCGCCATAAACGACACGGAAATTACCGACGGCGGCGAGGTGCTGGAAGTCCTGGAAAACTCCCAGCCGGGGGACACCGTCCGTCTGACCGTATACGGTAGCGGCGGCCAGCAGGCTGAGGTTACCGCCACGCTGCTGGAGGATCGCGGTTCCTCCAGCTACACCCTGAAATCCAGCGATTCGCAGGAGGGCGAGGATTATTCGGGCAATGGTTCCGAATTTGACTTTCCCTTTGGCGAATAATAATTGCTATAACAAGCAGGCAGATGCTTTTCTCTTTGCATCTGCCTGCTTGTTTATTTTTCGTTTTCGATGACCCAATCCCGCGCCCTTTTTACATTTTCCTCGTCGGGCAGGGCTACGTGGGTCTGCGGCTGCTGGTGGTCGGCCTGCGAGATGGCCTGCGTCTGGAACGCCTGGTTGTTTCCCTCCAGCCTGCGGACCTTTTTTCCCTTTTTCTCCATAGGATTTATACCTCCTTTGCTGTTTTCCTTAATACTATTGCGCAGAACCCTTTATTTATGCGAAGATGACGCAGATATGAAAAAAGCCGGCGGGATTATTCCATCGCCGGCTTTGCAGTATATTTTCATGCCTTTAAGAAAACAGCATGGGCTGCAGCTGTCTGCCCTCCAGGGCTGCCAGCATAGCCGGCCCGATTTGTGTGAAATCCGCTATCATGGATGTGGGCTTTTTTTCCGCATCGTCCTGTCCGAAGGGGACAAAATACACATTTTTCGTATTGGACAGGGCGCCGATATTTTTTGCCGAACCGCTCAAAGCGTCATTGGTGGCCGGCGCAATGACCAGCGGCCGCCCATTGCGCAGATGCGCCTTGGCCGCCATCGTAACCGATGTATCGGTGATGCCGCAGGCAAGCTTTCCCATGGTATTGCCGGTACAGGGGGCGATAACCAGGATATCCAGCAGCTTTTTTGGGCCGATGGGCTCGGCGTCCTTGATTTCATGTATGATTTCACGTCCGCATATATTCTGAATTCTGTCCCGGAAATCGGCGGCCTTGCCAAAGCGGGTATCGGTGCCGTATACGATAGGGGACATAATGGGGTAAAGGTCCCAGCCCTCTTCTTTCAGATGCTCCATCTCTGCCACGGCTTTTGCCAGGGTGCAGAAGGAGCCGCAGAGGGCGAAGCCGGCACGATTGTTTGTCATATGGTTTCCTCCCGGATAATATTCAGTATGGTATCTTTGATGATGACGGCGGCGCTGGCAGGGGCTGTTTTTCCCGGCAGGGAGAGCGCCTGTATGCATTTCAGGCCCAGCTGCTGCCCGGCAGTGTAATCCAGACCGCCGGGCGAGGAAGCCAGGTCTATCACCACGGTTTCCGGCCGGCATTTCTGCAGTTCCTTCCGACCCAGCACAAGGGCGGGGACCGTATTGAAAATGAGATCATAGTCGGGGAGTCCCTCGTAGATTTCCGCCGTCTGCACCGGCCGGCATCCGCCGGCCAGTATCCAGGCCAAATCGGACTGCTTGCGGGCGGATACCGTCACCTGCGCACCCAGAGCCTTCAAATCAGCCGCCAGTACCTTGCCCAGCCGGCCGTATCCGATAACCAGGCATTTTGACCCGAAAAGGGTGACCTTGGTTTCGTTGATGGCGATGGCCAGAGCGCCCTCCGCGGTGGGAACGGCGTTGCGGATGGCCAGCTCCTCCCGCTCCAGATAGTCGATGGCATGCAGGCCCTGTCCTGCCAGTTCATCGGCCAGGGCGCGGTCGAATTTCCCGCCCAGAATCAGTTGTTCCGGTGACGCCGCCGCCACCAAATCGGAGAGATAGATAACGGCGTAGCTGTAGGGTGCGTTAACCGTAACGCCGTCATGACTGACCGGCATGGGCAGAATCATGACGTCAGCCTCCTCCACCGCTTCCACCGCGTCGGACACAAACCGCGTATTGTGCAGCCCCGGAAATTTTTCCAGTCCCACAACCATAACTTCCATACCATCCTGCGCCAGGGCATCGGCTAAGTATCCCTGCCGATTGTCCCCGCCGATGACAGCGATACATGGACCCTTTTTTCGCATAAAGAACCGCCTTTCTGTTTGCTTGCCGCCGATGCCGGCGCTGTGTTTTTTCGGATGCGCAGACCGTCTATCCGGCCTCTTCATACAATAACATCATATGCAGTATCCCGACGTTCTGTCCCGGAGCAAACGCCGCACAGCGGTTCAGCTAAGCAAAAAAAGAACCGGCGCCAAAAGGCGCCGGTCAGAAAAAATATCCTGCTCTATTTTGTGGGTTCACCAACAACATGTACCTTAATCATATTGGTGGTGCCGGATACGCCCAGAGGGACGCCGGCCGTGATCACGGCCAGGTCGCCGTCCCGGATAAAGCCGGCGGCCTGCGCCACATCCACGGCATGGGCAAACAAATCGTCGGTGTTATCCTTTTCCTCCATGAGCAGGGGGGAGACGCCCCAGGACAGGTTCATCTGGCGGACGACCTTCTCGGAGGTGGAACATCCGATGATGGGGCAGGCCGGCCGGAATTTGGAAATCATGCGGGCGGTTACGCCGGATTTTGTCACTGTGATAATGGAGGCAGCCGACAGGTCGTGGGCGGCGGCACAGGTGGCATGGGAAATGGCGTTGGTCACGCTGCACAAGTCAATTTCCCTGCGTATACGGAACCGTTTTTTGTAGTCGATATCCCGTTCGGTGCGGCAGGCGATGCGGGCCATGGTTTTGACCGCTTCTACCGGATACTGGCCGGCGGCGGTTTCGCCCGAAAGCATGATAGCGCTGGTCCCGTCGTAAATGGCGTTGGCTACGTCGGTGGCTTCGGCGCGGGTGGGGCGGGGGTTATGCATCATGGAATCCAGCATCTGGGTGGCCGTAATAACCTGTTTGCCTTCATTATAGGCCTTTTTAATCAGCTCTTTCTGTATAACCGGTACTTCCTCCAGGGGGATTTCCACGCCCAAATCGCCCCGGGCGACCATAATGCCGTCCACCACAGTCAGTATGTCGTCGATATTGGCCACGCCCTGCATATTTTCAATCTTGGCGATAATCCGCATATCCTTACATCCCAGACGATCCAGTTCCTCCCGGATAAGCATGATATCCTGGGCCGTGCGGGTAAAGGATGCGGCGATAAAATCAAAATCATTTTCAACGGCAAACCGGATATCCGCCCGGTCGCGGCCGCTGACAAAGGGCATGGACAGCTCCACACCAGGGACGTTGACGCCCTTGTTGGAAGAAATTTCGCCTCCGTTGACCACCCGGCAGGTAATATCCGTATCGCTGACAGATTCCACCACCAGTTCGATTAAACCATCGTCAATCAAAATGGTGGAGCCGCGGGAAACGTCGTGAGGAAGGCCCTCGAAGGAGATGGAGGCCCGCTGTTCGTTGCCGATGATTTCTACGGTAGTTAAGGTAAAGGTCTGCCCTTCGTTCAAGGTGATTTTATTGGGCTCCAGCTTGCCCAACCGAATCTCAGGCCCCTTGGTATCGGCCAGAAGGGCGACAGGAATATGCAGTTCCTCCCGCATCTTTTTCAGCACCCGGATACGTTCCAGATGCTCCGGGTGGGTCTGATGAGAAAAGTTTACGCGCGCCACGTCCATGCCGTTTATCATCAGCTGGCGCAGCACCTCGGGGTCATCTGTAGCGGGGCCAAGCGTGCAAATAATCTTTGTTTTTCTAATCTGGCTCATTCCAATCATCCTTTCTGGAAGTAATGAAAAAAGCAGTATAATGAAGGATTTCCAAAACCTTCTCCAAAATATATTGTTGCATACTTTTTGTCAAATAGCAACCGGGTAAAAAAACGGAGTTTGCAGGTTCTTTCTCCCTTTTCTTGTCAATTTTGCCACCCGCTTTACACAGTAAAGACATAAAGATAATTTTTTCTTGCTATTATCTTTCTGCTGCTATAAAATAAATGTGAATCCGATTTGGGAGGGTTTGACTATGCCCAAGGCTAAACACTATAAAAAGAAAATATCGCCGGCTGCCCGAAAGCGCCGGAAACTGCTGCTGGCCGCCGGAGCGGTTTTGGCGGGCCTGCTATTGGTTGTTATTCTTTTGCTGATTCTATATCCTTGGAAAAAAGAGGCTGCACCTCTTTCGTCCGTTCCCGCTTCTGCCTCGACGGCAACTTCTGCATCTGTACCGGAAACTGTCCTTATTTCATCCGCACCGGCCGAGACCTCTGCGGCTGATTCGTCTGCATCTGTCCCGGAATCCGTTGCGCTGTCCTCTTCTGAAGCGGTCACCAGCACCCCCGCCAGCACATCTGCCCCCGATGAAAGTGAGACTGCGGCCGCAGCGGCCACGGTGGATTCCATCCCCTATGATCCCGGCGACTGGGCTTTGAAGCTGGTGAATTTTGAAACGCCTTTGGAAGAGGGATTTTCCCCTTCCCTGAGCCGGATAAAGTCGGACTATAATCCCAACGGGTTAAAAATCGACTCCCGGATTGTGGATGCGGTCAATATCATGTGCGACGCCGCAGCCCGCGACGGGGTGGATCTGACAGTCATTTCGGCCTATCGCACACAGGAAAAACAGAGTTCCCTCTATAACAATAAGGTCGATCGACTGATGAATCAGGGGTACAATCGGGAGGACGCCTTGGTGGAGGCCGCTACTGCTGTGGCCCGGCCGGGGACCAGCGAGCACCAGGTGGGGCTGGCTATCGACTTCAATTCGGTGGAACAGGATTTCGAGCATACGAAAGCCGGAAAGTGGCTGCGGGCCCATTCGGTGGAATACGGATTTGTCATGCGTTATCCAACCGATAAAACCGAGATAACAGGGGTCATCTACGAACCGTGGCATTTCCGCTTTGTAGGCCGGAAGCATGCCGCCGAGATGCAGAAACTCGATATGTGTCTGGAGGAGTATCTGGAATATCTGGGCAACTGATAATATGGATATTTTTGCCGACGGCCGCCTGTTTATGTAATGGACTGAAAAGAGAAAAATCCCTCTGCTGCAAAATCTGCGGCAGAGGGATTTTTGTGTCTTTTAGCTGGTCTTGCGCGTCAGGCCAGTGCAATGCTGGCGCTGACCTGGCCGGTAATCTGCCCTTTTGTATCCAGACAGCCGTCCTGGCTCCAGAGCAGCAGCAAAAGTTGGGAACCGGCATCTATGGGTATATCCAACCCGTCGGCGGATGCCCGGAAATTTGTATGGGCACAGGACTCGGCTTCTGCCGGCAGCAAAGATAAACCCGTGCCCTCCAGGGGAACATACAGGCTGCTTCCGGCATCGGCTATGTAAAGCTGCGCTTTGACAGTTCCGTATGCCGCAGGAATTTGGGTGTCCGTCTGGAAGCTGACGGCCATATCCGTCAGCCGCATGGCTTTGGGCGCCAAAAAGGCCCGTATGGACAGAGTCTGGGAAAAGTCCAGATTTGCATTTTCTGCATAGGGGATAGAGCGAGCCTCCCCCAAACCGACGGCTGCTGCCGAATCCGCACCTATGCAGCCGGCGGAAAGAGTTATGCAGCCGTCTGGGAAAAAGGGGATGACTCCGGCCGGGCGGGAAACCGGCAGCACAAAGTCCAGAATGTGCTGCGGGCCGCCGGTCCGGTCGATAACCTGGGCGTCCGTTCCCTCCGTTGTACTTCCCACAGCGATGGTATCTGAACCGGATGGCCCAGTGGGGCCGGTAGGGCCGGGCGGTCCAGGATACCCGGGGTAGCCCTGCGGACCTGTTGGGCCTGTCGGGCCTATACAGGACCGGGGGCAGGGCATCTGCCAATCGGGATCGCAGTCCCAGCCGTCGTAGTATCCGTATGCGTATTCCATAGCTTATTCCTCCCGTGCTGTGCTCAGGTTGTCGGGATGTCGCCCAAACGATATATATTCAGCGTGATGCCGCTGTACAAAATGGAATTGGAGCCTGTGTTTACAACTGAAATTTGCAGAACAGCAGGAGCCTTGGAAACCGTCACTATTCCCGTGAAGGATGGATTGAATATGCCGGTTGCGGCACGGAACAGGTATTGTACCGCAGCGCCGGGGATTTCCGTGCCGTTCAATGTAGCGTGGATGAGGACAGTCATGGGGAAGGTCGACTCGCTGGAGGGCGTAAGGGTGCCGTGAAAGGCCATAAAGTAGACGCCGGGCGTCTGTATGCTGAAGTTGGCCGTATTCGCCGCGTGGCTGATAGCATTGCCGTAGGAGACAGCATTCCGGTCGAAAATGAGAGGAGCGCTGGCGGCTGCCTGCGGCGGCGTGGAAAAGGCGGACAGGGACTCTACAGGCGCTGCAGCACCGGCGGCGCCTGTTGCGCCCATGGGGCCGGTTATCCCTCTGGGAATAACAAAATTGAAGACAGCAGACTGCTCCGTACCGGAATTTGTAACCTGTGCATTGGTTCCCGGCTGGCTGGTGGTGACGGTCCCTATGCGAATGGTAGCCGCCGCGCCTGTCGCGCCCTGTGCGCCGGTCGCACCGGAAGGCCCTGTAGGACCCGTGGGGCCAGTAGGACCTGTTGCACCAGAAGGCCCTGTGGGACCAGTGACGCCCGTGGAGCCAGTAGGCCCTGTGGGACCAGAAGGTCCGGTTGCGCCCGTCGCGCCGGAAGGCCCTGTGGGACCCGTGACGCCCATGGGACCGGAAGGCCCTGTAGGACCTGTGGGCCCAGTTGCTCCTGTTGCGCCAGAAGGTCCTGTGGAACCAGTGGCACCCGTGAGACCGGAAGGCCCCGTAGGACCCGTGGGCCCAGTTGCCCCCGTTGCACCGGAAGGTCCTGTTGGACCAGAAGGTCCGGTTTCCCCCGTTGCGCCGGAAGGTCCTGTGGGACCGGTGACACCCGTAGAGCCAGTAGGCCCCGTAGCACCCCTAGGAATGACAAAATCAAGAACGGCATCCTGTTCGGTACCTGTATTTGTAACATCCGCAGCAGTACCGGGTTCGCCGGTGGTGGTAATCCCTACGCGAATCGTAGCCGCTATACCTGTAGCTCCTTGTGCACCTGTTGCACCAGAAGGTCCTGTTGCACCAGTGGGGCCAGTGGGACCAGTAGGCCCAGTGACACCGGTGGCACCCGTCGCACCGGTGGGACCAGTAGATCCGGTAACACCGGAAGGGCCAGTGGAGCCGGTTACACCTGTAGGCCCTGTGGCTCCGGTGGGGCCGGTAGGACCAGTAGGT
>CAJFVX010000023.1 GCA_904420585.1 Candidatus Howiella intestinavium
GCCAGGCTGTCGGCGATTTCCTCCTCCCTGTCCGGGGCGGGCAAATCCAACTCGCAGACCCCGTCCTCCCCCTCGTAGGTCAGGGATAAGGCAGGTTGTCCGGCGCAGACCGCCTCGGCTGCCTCTTCCGGGGTGACCCCCAGGGCTTCGGCCAATTCCCCCACGCTGGGCTCCCGCCCCAGGGACTTTGCCAGGCGCTCCTTCTCCCTGCCCGCCTTTAAGGACAGCTCTTTCAGGGTGCGCCCCACCTTGACCGCGCCCCCATCCCGGAAAATCCGGCGGATTTCCCCCAGGATAACCGGTACGGCATAGGTGGAAAATTTCAGGCCCCGGCCGAAGTCAAAGCCGTCGGCGGCTTTGCACAGGCCGATGCAGCCCGCCTGGTACAGGTCGTCGTACTCCACCCCACGGCCGGTAAACCGGTGGCAGCAGGTGTGTACCAGCCCTAAGTTTTCCGTGATAAAGGCGTCCCGGTCAAATCCGGCCGGCTTGTCCGGCGAAGAGGGTTCCGGACGGGCCTCCGCCAGCCTATGCATGGCCCCCTGCCCGCAGGCTCAGCTGCTTTTGCAGGATAACCGTCGTCCCCTTTCCAAGTTTGGAACGCACCTGCAGCTTGTCCATAAAACTCTCCATCACCGCAAAGCCCAAGCCCGCCCGTTCGCCGCCGGCGGTAGTGAACAGGGGTTCCATGGCCTGCCTTACATCCGCGATGCCGCAGCCGGTATCCCGGATGACAATACGGATTTTCCGCTGGTCGTAGATGGATACGGTTATGTATATCTTACCCACGGTTTCCCGGTAGGCGTGGACGATGCAGTTGGTAACCGCCTCGGATACGGCGGTTTTGATGTCGCTGATTTCCTCGATGGTGGGATCCAGCTGGGCGATAAAGGAGGCCACCGCCACCCGGGCGAAGCCCTCGTTTGCCGAACGGGACAGCAGGGTCATTTTGCACTCATTGACGGGTTTCATGCCGCTCCCCTCCCTTCTCCAGCTTGGCCAGCTTTTCCAGCCCGGCCAGCTTCATAACCTTGTAGATGTGGGGCGGCGTATTGGCCACATGCAGTTCGGCCCCCGTCTGCTGCAGCTTGCGGTACCGGCCCATGACCAGGCCGATACCCGAGCTGTCCATAAAGGTCACTTCCCCGAAGTCCAGGATGAGCAGGGTGGGCATGTCGCGGTCCACGGCCGCGTCGATGGCCTCCCGGATGCCTCTGGCCGCATGGTGGTCCAGCTCGCCGCTCAAATAGGCAGTGACCACCTCGCCGGAGGTTTCGATTCTAACCGGCATTTTGGAACACCTCTGTCCTTTCTCTTTCCGCCTCTGCCATGCAAAAAGCGGTTCCTTTGAATTTCCGCTCCGCGGCCGGCGATGTTGGAAAAGGTTTATAACCGGCGCCGGAGCACAAAAAAATCCCCTATCAC
Source organism: Candidatus Howiella intestinavium (assembly GCA_904420585.1). Taxonomy (GTDB): domain Bacteria; phylum Bacillota; class Clostridia; order Oscillospirales; family Acutalibacteraceae; genus Howiella; species Howiella intestinavium. Next base: position 1,426 of record CAJFVX010000023.1, read on the forward strand.
TAAGGATAGGGGATGAGAATATAAATTGCACGAAAACACGGTCGTCGAGCAGGTTCTATTTCTGGGTTTCCGCAAAGAAATCCAGGGCTTTTTGCCGAAGGGCGCCGGCCAGATAAAAGGATCCGCAGATGAGCACCGGCCCGCCGGCCGCCTTTTCCCGGGCCAGCAGCAGGGCCTGCCGATAGGAAGAAGCGGCGGTCACGTCGCTGCAGTAGGGCCGGGCGGCGGCGGCCAGGGCGGCGGCGCTGAGGCTCCGGGGATTGTCCCGCACCCGCAGGGTGACAATCGACCGGCAGAGAGGGGCTAAAACAGACAGGGCGGTTGGATAGTCCTTATCTGCCATCATGCCCATGACCGCCGTGATTTTGCCCGCCTCCCCTGCCATAGCAACGGCCAGGGCGGCCGCCCCTTCGGGGTTGTGGGCTCCGTCCAGCACCACCGGAGGCTGTTTGCGGAGAAGTTCCAGCCGGGCGGGGAACCGGGCGGCGGACAGGCCTGTTTCTATGGCCTGCTGTGATACCGGCAGCCCGCAGAGCCGGACCGCCTCTATGGCCGTCAGGGCGTTGGACACCTGATGGGCCCCTGCAAGGCATACGGTATAGGCCTGCCCGGCCCCGTCGTTTACATCCGTCTCCGTACCGTCCGGCTGTATCCGCCGCAGGCCGCCGGCTGTAAACCGGCTGCCTTCCAGTCCCAGAGAGGTTGCCTCCCGGGCCGGCTTTGGCTGGTACAGACTGCAGTTCTGTTCCGCTGCCGTCCGGCGGATGGCGCCGAAGGCGTCGGCCCGCAGGCCGGGGCTTACCACCACGGGGCAGCCGGGCTTGATAATTCCGCTCTTTTCCATGGCGATTTCCTCGATGGTATCCCCCAGGATGGCGGTGTGATCCAAGGAGATGGAGGTGATGACGCTGACAAGGGGCTTTTCCACCACATTGGTGGAATCCAGCCGGCCGCCCAGGCCGGTTTCCAGCACCACCGCCTGGCAGCCGGCGTCGGCAAACCATTCTAAGGCCAGGGCGGTGATGAACTCAAATTCCGTAGGACCTAAATCCTCCTTTTCCAACTCCTCGGCCAGCTTCTGCAGCCGTTCGGTGCGGCGGGTAAGCTCCCCCGGGGGGATATACTGCCCGTTTATCTGCATGCGCTCCCGGAAGTTTACCACATAGGGCGAGATAAAAAGGCCGGTCTTATACCCCGCCGCCTGCAAAATGGAGGCCAGCATGGCGCAGGTGGAGCCCTTGCCGTTGGTGCCGGCCACATGCAGCACGGCCAGCCGGCGGTCGGGCCGGCCCAGGCGGTCCAGCAGGGCTTCAATGCGCTGCAGTCCCGGCTTTATGCCGAACTTTAACAGGGAGTGGATATAGGACAAGGCCTGCGCATATGTCATGAAAAAACCTTCTTTCGGCAAAGCCGCCCGGCTTCTTCCGGTCAACCGGAAAACAGCCGGGCGGATGTTCTTTTGTATATTTAGGCCTTGGCAGCCTCCTCCAGGCTCTTGAGACTGTCCTCCAGATGGGCAATTTTGTCCAGCGCCTTCTGCTCGGCCGCCCGTTCCTTCTCCACCACGGCGGCGGGAGCCTTTTCCACAAAGCTGGGGTTATCCAGCTTCTTGCGGGCAAATTCCACGTCCCGCCTGGCGCTCTCCAGCTCCTTTTCCAGCCGGGCTTTCTCGGCGGCAAAGTCGATGAGGTCGCTCATGGGGATATAAACCTTGGCGTCGGCCGTGACCACCGTCACCGCCCCGGGAATCTGGAAGGATTCGCCTACCTCCACCGCAGAGGCCGAGGCCAGGCGCTCCATAAACACCGCGCCGCTGCGGAAGGTATCGCCGTATTCGGTGGCGATGCAAACCTTGGCCTTCTTGGAGGGGGGCACGTTCATCTCGGCCCGGCGGTTACGGATGGCCCGGATGACGGCCATAATCCGCTCAAACTCGGTTTCCTCCGCCGCAAAGTCCAGCTTTTCGTCCGCCACGGGCCACTTGGACACCATGATGGAACGACCCTCGTGGGGCAGGGCCTGCCAGATTTCCTCGGTGATGAAGGGCATAAAGGGATGCAGCAGCTGCAGGGTGCCCGACAGCACGTAAACCAGCACCGCCCGGGCAGCCGCAGCCTGCTCCGGGTCGCCGGCGTTCAGGCGCACCTTGGCGATTTCGATGTACCAGTCGCAATAGACATCCCAAATAAAGTCGTAGAGTTTCTGCACCGCAAGGCCCAGTTCGAATTTATCCAGGTTGTCGGTCACTTCGGTGATAAGGCGGTTGTATTGGCTAAGCAGCCATTTATCCTCCAGGGCCAGGTTCTCCGGCAGGTGGGGGGCCGGCTCGTCGTCCGGCAGATTCATCAGCACAAAGCGGGCGGCGTTCCACAGCTTATTGGCAAAGTTGCGGCTGGACTCCACCTTCTCGGGGGTATACCGCATATCGTTGCCCGGGCTGTTGCCGGTGGCCAGGGAGAAACGCAGGGCGTCCGCCCCGTACCGCTGGATTTCCTCCAGGGGGTCGATACCGTTGCCCAGGGATTTGGACATCTTCCGGCCCTTGGCGTCCCGCACCAGGCCGTGGAAAAGCACAGTGTGGAAGGGCACCTCCCCCATGTGGGCCAGGCCGGAGAAAATCATCCGGGCCACCCAGAAGAAGATGATATCGTACCCCGTCACCAGGGTATCGGTGGGGTAGAAATATTTGAGATCCAGGGTCTGGTCCGGCCATCCCAAAGTGGAGAAAGGCCAGAGGGCGGAAGAGAACCAGGTATCCAGGGTGTCCTCGTCCTGATGGATATGGCTGCTGCCGCACTTGGGGCAGACACTGGGATCCCGCCGGCTGACGATGGTCTCCCCGCAGTCTTCACAGTACCAGGCGGGGATGCGGTGGCCCCACCAGAGCTGGCGGGAAATACACCAGTCCTTGATGTTCTCCATCCAGTTGTAATAAATCTTATTAAACCGTTCGGGGATAAGCTTTACATCCCCATTGCGCACGGCGTCTATGGCCGGTTTCGCCAGGGGCTCCATCTTCACGAACCACTGCTTGGATACACGGGGCTCCACAATGGAACCGCAGCGGTAGCAGGAACCCACATTGTGCTTCATGGGCTCCACCTTCACCAGATAGCCGCCGGCCTCCAAATCGGCCACAATGGCCTTGCGGGCCTCATACCGGTCCATGCCGGCGTACTTGCCGCCCTCTTCGTTGATATGGGCGTCCTCGGTCATGACGTTGATGACCAGCAGGTTGTGCCGCAGGCCCACCTCAAAGTCGTTGGGGTCGTGGGCGGGGGTGATTTTCACCACGCCGGTACCGAAGTCCATTTCCACATACTCGTCGGCCACAATGGGGATTTCCCGGCCCACCAAGGGCAGGATGACATTCTTGCCCACAAGGGCCTTATACCGCTCGTCGTCGGGGTGGACGGCCACGGCCGTATCGCCCAAAAGGGTCTCGGGCCGGGTGGTGGCCAGCTCCACATAGCCGCTGCCGTCGGCCAGGGGATACCGCAGATGCCAGAAGGAGCCGTCGTGCTCCTCATGCTCCACCTCGGCGTCGGAGATGGAGGTTAAGCAGTGGGGACACCAGTTGATGATGCGCTCCCCCCGGTAGATAAGTCCCTTTTCATACAGGCGGACAAAAACCTCCCGCACGGCCTTGCTGCAGCCCTCGTCCAGGGTGAACCGCTCCCGCTGCCAGTCGCAGGAGGAACCCAGCTTTTTCAGCTGGGACAGGATGCGGCCGCCGTACTGTTCCTTCCAGGCCCAGGCCCGTTCCAGGAACTTCTCCCGGCCCAAGTCCTCCTTGGACAGGCCCTCCTTCCGCATAGCCTCCACAATCTTGGCCTCGGTGGCGATGGACGCGTGGTCGGTGCCCGGCAGCCACAAAGCGGCATACCCCTGCATCCGCCGGAAGCGGATGAGGATATCCTGCAGCGTCTCGTCCAGGGCGTGGCCCATATGCAGCTGCCCGGTGATGTTGGGCGGCGGGATGACGATGGTATAGGGTTTCTTGCTCTGGTCAACCTCTGCGTGGAAAAAGCCGCCTTCCTCCCAGAAGGCATAGGTGCGGTCTTCCACCTCGCCGGGGTCGTACACCTTGGCCAATTGCTTCGCCATACGTTTTCCTCCTAAAGCAGGCTTCCGGCCGGCAAAAAGCCGCCGGACGCTGATAAAATACTTAAAAATAATAATACGCCATGCAGGGCGGGTTGTCAAACCTTTTCCAAGGGGAAAGGGGCAAAAACTTCCATGGGTAGAAGGCCGTCCCCTGCATATTCTATTTGTGGCAGCCGGGGCAAAAATCAGCTTGCGTTTGTAGTCCATCGCTGCCCGCCGCTTACGAGAACCGCAGGGTATCCCGTAAGCGGCGCATTTTATTTATCGCCGGGCGCATTTACTTCCAGCCGGTAATGGATGCGCATACCGCCCTCCGCCGGCTCCTCGGCCGTCTTTTGGAACCCCAGGGATTCCAGAATCCGCAGGCTGGCCGTATTCCCGGCCATCACATCGGCCAACAGGGTCAGCGGCCTGCACTTCTGCTGCATATAGGAGAGCAGCCACCGGGCGCTGCTGCCTCCTACCCCCTTCCCCCATGTGTCCCTTTGCACCTGGTAGAAAAGGCCGTAGGTACCCCCATCCGGGTCCACAGGCAGGCAGCCAACCAGGCCGCAGCGGGTTCCCTTGTACATAACGGCAAACAGGGTGGGAAAGGCAAGGGAATCCTGGGTGCGCAGCAATTCTTCCAGCCGGTCGGCCGCTTCGTCCGCCGTGAGAGGCCGGCCGATAGCGGTATACCGCATCACCTCGGGGTCGGCCCAGAGGGCCGCCGCCAGATCCAGATGCGCCGGGGACAGGGATTCAAACGCCAGCATGTTATCCATTCCATCCGCCTCCTCCAAATGATAGGACGCCCTTATCCGCCGCGCCAGGCGGGAACGGTTTTCACCTATTCTATAAGGTCAGCTGCTCCCCCTGGTCCTCCGCCGCGGGCAGGCTGCCGGCGGCAGGCAGGGTACGGGTGCGGTAGCGGTGGGGCTTCTGCAAGCTTCCCTCCACATAAGGCGTCACTTTAGCCAGCCGCTGACCCCGCTTCTGGGTCATAACGGCCACGCCCTGGGTATCCCGCGTGGACTTGACCGCAAGGGCTCCCGTATGCACCAGCAGCATCCGGCCGCCGGTGGAGCGCAGCAGCAGCTCGGTATCCTCCGGGATAAAGAGAATCTGGGCCAGGGGGAATTTGTCGCTGTAGGCCGCCACCAGCCGGCGGCGGTTGGTCTTGGTCTGATAGGCCGACAGGGCCACCTTGGCCACCCGGCCGTTCTCAAAGAAGAAGAGCACAAAGCCGGCATAATCCGTCGTGGCCAGCATATAAATGGCCCGCTCCCCCTCGTCCATGCCCAGCTTGGCCGGCACGTAGTCACCAAGGAGGCTGGCCTTGCCGTCCTCGAAGTCGGCAGCCTTGGCCTTGTAGACCTGGCACTTGTCCGTAAAGAAAAGCAGCTCGGTGCGGTTGGTGCCCTCGCCCTCGAAGATGACCGCGTCCCCTTCCTTGAGCTTCTGCTCCCCGCTCATGCGCAGGGACTGGGGGGTTATCTTTTTGAAGTACCCTTCCTTTGTAAAGAACAGATGCACCGGGTAGTCGGGGATTTCCTCCCCGGGCTCGACTTCCGGCTCCTCGGCCGCCTGGATAATGGCCGTCCGCCGGGGCTGGCCGTACTTCTTTATAACCTCTTCCAGCTCCTTGATGATGATGGCCCCGACCTTCTTCTTATCATCCAGGATGGATTGGAGTTCGGCTATCTCCTTCTCCAGGGATTCGATGTCCTCCATCCGCCGGAGGATGTACTCCCGGTTTAAGTGGCGCAGTTTTATCTCGGCCACGTACTCGGCCTGGGTTTCGTCGATGCCGAAGCCGATCATCAGGTTGGGGACCACTTCCTTTTCCTCTTTGGTCTCCCGCACTATCTTGATGGCCTTGTCGATGTCCAAGAGAATTTTGGACAGGCCCTTGAGCAGGTGGAGCTTGTCCTTGGCCTTCTGCAGGTTGAAATAGGTGCGACGGCGGACACATTCGCTGCGGAAGGCCGTCCACTCCCTTAAAATATCCCGCACCCCCAGCACCCGGGGAGAGCCGGCGATAAGGACGTTGAAATTGCAGGAAAAGCTGTCCTGCAGGGGGGTCAGGCGGAACAAGCGCTGCATGAGCTTATCCGGGTCGGTCCCCCGCTTCAGGTCAATGGTGATTTTCAGGCCCTTCAGGCCGGTTTCGTCCCGGATATCGCTGATTTCGGTGATTTTTTTGGCCTTGACCAGCTCCACCACCTTTTCGATGATGGCCTCCACCGTGGTGGTGGGCGGGATTTCGGTGATGTCGATGCAGTTGGCCGACTTGTCGTAGCTGTATACCCCCCGCACCTTTACGCTGCCCCGGCCGGTTTCGTAGATTTTCTCCAGTTCATCCCGGTTGTAGACCAGCTGGCCGCCGATGGGGAAATCAGGGGCCAAGAGGGTATCGGCCACGTTGGCGTTTTCATCCCGGATGCAGGCGATGGCCGTCCGGCAGACCTCCTCCAGGTTAAAGGGGCAGATGGCGCTGGCCATGCCCACAGCGATGCCAATGTTGGCGTTGACCAGGATGGAGGGGAAGGTCACAGGGAAAAGGGTGGGTTCCTTCATGGTGGCGTCGTAGTTGTCCGCAAAGTCCACCGTGTCCTTGTCGATGTCCTTAAACAGTTCCCCCGCAATAGGGGCCAGTTTTGCCTCGGTATACCGGGAGGCGGCGCACTGCATGTCCCGGGAATAGGCCTTGCCGAAGTTACCCTTGGACTCCACGTAAGGATGCAGCAGGGCGCCGTAGCCCTCCGACAGGCGGACCATGGTATCGTAAATCGGCCCGTCGCCGTGGGGATTCAGTTGCATGGTGCGGCCCACGATGTTGGCCGACTTGACCTTGCCGCCGCTCAGCAATCCCATCTGGTACATGGTATAGAGCAGCTTCCGGTGGGAGGGCTTAAAACCGTCGATTTCCGGGATAGCCCGGGATAAAATCACGCTCATGGCGTAGGGCATATAATTGCTTTCCAGCGTCTCGGTGATGGGCTGCTCCACCACCAGGCCAGCGCCGGCAATATAGGCATTCTGCTCTTCCGGCGTGGCGGCCGCCCGGCTGGGTCTTGCTTTCTTTCTGGGCGCCATTCTTTCTCTCTCCTTCGCACAGTTTTATCTTGCCGTATACGGCCGCTCAGCTTACATCCACATCGTCCAGATAGAGGTAGCCATTTTCGGCAATAAAGTCCTTGCGGCCCTGGAGATTGTCGCCCAGCAGCAAATCAAAGACCTGGGAGGTACGCTCTGCATCCTCCCGCATGACCTTGATAAGTCTGCGGGTGGCCGGATTCATGGTGGTCAGGTTCATCATATCCGGCTGGTTCTCGCCCAATCCCTTGGAGCGCTGAAGGGTGTATTTCTGCCCCCCTATGCGCTCGAGGATTTCCCCCTTCTCCTTGTCATCATAGGCGAAATAGGTCATATCCTTGGTGCCGATTTCGTATAAGGGGGTCTCGGCGATGAAAACCTTGCCCTCGTCGATGAGGGTGGGCATGAGCCGGTAGAGCATGGTGAGAATCAGGGTGCGGATCTGGAAGCCGTCCACATCCGCATCGGTACAGATGATGACCTTATTCCAGCGAAGATTGTTCAAATCGAAGTTGGACAAATCCTTGTTGGCCTTGGACTTGACCTCCACCCCGCAGCCCAGCACCTTCACAAGGTCGGTGATGATTTCATTTTTAAATATCTTGCCGTACTCGGCCTTTAAGCAGTTGAGGATTTTCCCCCGCACCGGGATAATGGCCTGGAAATCCGGGTCCCGGGCCTGCTTACAGGAACCAAGGGCCGAATCGCCCTCCACGATGAAGAGCTCCCGCTGCTCCACGTCCCGGCTGCGGCAGTCCACAAACTTCTGCACCCGGTCGGCCAAATTGTTGCCGCTTTGCAGGGTCTTTTTCAGATTCAGCCGCTCCCGCTCGCTTCGCTCCCGGCTGCGCTTGTTGACCAGGATCTGCTCGGCGATTTTCTCGGCCTCCAGGCGATTTTCGATAAAGTAGATTTCCAGCTGGCGGCGGAGGAAGTCGGTCATGGCCTCCTGGATGAATTTGTTGGTGATGGCCTTTTTGGTCTGATTTTCATAGGAGGTCTGGGTGGAAAAGGAGGACATGACCAGCACCAGGCACTCCTCAATATCCGAAAAGGAGACCTTGCTCTCGTTTTTCTGGTATTTGCTGTTCTGCTTGAGGTAGGCGTCCACCTGGGCCACAAAGGCCGAACGCACAGCCTTTTCCGGGGCCCCGCCGTACTCCAGCCAGCTGGAATTGTGGTAGTATTCCTTCAGCTGGAACTTGTTGGAGAAGCAGAGGGCCGCGCTGATTTTGACCTTGTACTCCGGTTTGTCCGCCCGGTCGCGGCCCCGCCGCTCGGTCTGCCAGAACTGCACCGGCGTCAGGGCCTCCCCCCCGGCCAATTCCTTTACATAGTCTTCAATACCGTGGTCATATTTAAATTCATAGGTCTCAAACTTCCCGCCCACCTGGTTGCGCAGGATAAAAAGCAGCCCGTCGTTGACCACAGCCTGCCTTTTTAGTACATCCATATAATATTCCAGGGGTACGTCGATGTCGGTAAAGACGCTCAAATCCGGCTTCCAGCGGGTTTTGGTGCCCGTGTCCTTGCCGCCGTAAGGCTCCTTTTTCAGGCCGCCCACATTCTCCCCCTTTTCAAAGTGCAGGGTGTATTTGTATCCGTCCCGCTTGATTTCCGCGTCCATGTACTCGGAGGCATACTGGGTGGAGCAGAGGCCCAGGCCGTTGAGTCCCAGAGAAAACTCGTAGTTCTCCCCCTCGTTGGTATTGTATTTGCCGCCGGCATACATCTCACAGTAGAGCAGTTCCCAGTTATACCGGCCCTCCCGCTGGTTGAAATCCACCGGGGTGCCCCGGCCAAAGTCCTGTACCTCTATGGAATGATCCTCGTACCGGGTGACAATAATCTTATTGCCGTACCCCTCCCGGGCCTCGTCGATGGAGTTGGAGATAATCTCAAATATGGCGTGCTGGCAGCCGTCCAGCCCGTCGGAGCCGAAGATAACAGCCGGCCGCTTGCGCACCCGGTCGGCTCCTTTCAGCGACGAGATGCTCTCATTTGTGTACCCAGTTGCTTTTTTTGGCATATTTCCTCTCATCCTTCTGGCTTGTTTGCGCTTTTTCCCGGATTTTCTCCTATCCGATTATGCAGACAACTAATTTATAAGATACCCCATATCTTGGGGTTCTGTCAAGTCTTGGGGCAAAAAGCTTAGGAAAAGGTGTACAAGGCTTAAACCTTTCTGAATTTATCCGTCCCCTGCTTGTAAGCGGCGTCGAATAATGTTATAGTATAAAAGAATTTGAATGGGCCGGCCGGCGGCCCGGATACCTATATCCTATATCATGATATGGAGGGAACGAAAATGTATACGGCAGAAACCACGCGGTACCAGGACATGGCATACCATCGCACAGGCGGCAGCGGCCTGCGGCTGCCCGCCGTCTCTCTGGGATTCTGGCACAACTTTGGGGACACCGCTTCTTTTGAAAACATGCGGCAGCTCTGCTTTACCGTCTTTGACCACGGGATTACCCACTTTGATTTGGCCAACAACTACGGCCCCGCCCCTGGCAGCGCGGAAACCAATCTGGGACGTATCCTGAAAGAGGATATGGGCGCTTACCGGGACGAGCTGGTTATCAGCACCAAGGCCGGCTACGGCATGTGGGACGGCCCCTACGGGGACGGCGGCAGCCGGAAGTACCTCCTGGCCAGCCTGGATCAGAGCTTGCAGCGGCTGGGGCTGGACTATGTAGACATCTACTACCACCACCGCATGGACAGCCAGACGCCTCTGGAAGAGACCATGGGCGCCCTGAGCCAGGCGGTAACCAGCGGCAAGGCGCTGTATGTGGGCCTGTCCAACTACGACGGCCCCACCCTGGAAAAGGCTACGGCCATTTTGGATGCCCTGCACTGCCCCTTTATTATCAACCAGAACTGCTATTCGATTTTTGACCGCACCATCGAACGCAACGGCCTGAAGGAAGCCTCGGCCCGGCTGCAGAAGGGCATCATTGCCTTCAGCCCTCTGGCCCAGGGCATGCTGACCGACCGGTATCTCCACGGCATCCCGGAAGACAGCCGCATCAAGACCGACGGCCGGTTTTTGCAGGCCTCGGCCCTGACCGAAAAAAGGCTGTCTCAGATTCGGGCGCTGAACGACCTGGCGGCCCAGCGCGGACAGTCCCTGGCGGCCATGGCCCTAAGCTGGGTCCTGCGGGACGGCATCGTAACCAGCGTGCTGATCGGTGCCTCCAAGCCTGCCCAGATTCTCGACAATATCGCGGCTATCAAGAACACTTCCTTTACCACGGAAGAACTGGAGCAGATCGACCGCATTTCCCTGTAAACCAATCCCCCGCAAAGGAGCATCCATCCGTATGAAGCCCGAAAAGAAGGACAAGACCTACCGGCAGGGCCGGGGGCTGTATCAAATCCTGTCTGTTATTGTCCTGGCTGTCCTGTTGGTGGCCGGCACGGCGGCCCTGGGTCCCATCATCCTGCGCACCGCCCAGAATCCCGAGCAGTTCCGGGATTATATTGATTCCTACGGCTTTGCCGGCCGCCTGCTTTTTATCGGCATCCAGATGCTGCAGGTCATTTTCGCCCTGATCCCCGGGGAGGTCATCGAGGTAGGGGCGGGATACGCCTTCGGGCCCTGGCAGGGGCTGCTGCTGTGCATGATAGGCGTCTTTCTGGCGTCGACCCTCATTTTCTTTTTAGTGCGCAAGGCCGGCCGCCGGCTGGCTGAAATCCTCATGAGTTCCCAGAAGCTGGAGAAACTCAAGTTTTTGCACAATAGCAAGCAGCTGAACCTGATTGTTTTCCTGCTGTATTTTATCCCCGGCACTCCCAAGGATTTGCTGACCTTCTTTGTGGGGCTGACCGAGATGAAACCCTCCTCCTTTCTCTGGATGACCACCCTGGCCCGTATCCCTTCCATCCTCAGTTCCACCTACGCCGGTTCTTCCTTAAATGAAAAAAACTATGTAACCACCATCATCATCTTTTCTGTGTCAGCTGTGGTCAGTTTGTTCGGCATCCTGCTTTACCGGTACATTACCCAAAAGCACGAGAGGAACGCGGCTGCAAAGGACGGGGACGGACAGGATAATTAAATTGCAGTCTTTGCAAAAAAAGCAGCGCCTTTCTTTCGAACCGCCCCAGATTGTGCGGACAGCACAAAAAGGCACCTAAGTAGGGAAATATGAAGATTTAAGCGGAGAGGCGTCGCGTCAGCGGTGCCTCTCCAGTCTTTAGCTGGATACGCTCATGGTTGTAAAAATGGATATAAGCACATTGGCTTTCTCCTGCGCCGATTCGTGCCACTACTTCTTTCCGTATTCCCTCCGGATACTTTTTCATCCCTTTTTTCCCGACATACTAAGACCCCCTAATGTAGTTCTATTTTCCTACATTAGGGGGCTTTTGTCTATTGTCCGTTTTTACTGGAGCGGTTCATTCTTCTGGCGTTGCTTTTTTGTCTACATAAACAAGGTCGTTTTTTAATTCTCGAGTGAGGTGATATACATGGGTACAGCGTCTTCGGCTTTTTCAAAACCACAGGACTCATAAAAGCCCAGCCCACTGTTGTATGCTACCAAAACGATGCGCAGATAACTGTGATAGGTTTCCTTTATCCTGTCTACCAGGGCCTTTCCAATTCCCATGTGCTGATAATCCGGATGAACCAAAAGATAATGGACATACGCATTCATTATGCCATCATCCATTGCACAAATCAGCCCTACCAGTTTTTCATTATCCCACGCAGAATAAACGGTCTGAAAGTTTTCCATGGCTTTAACAAGCTTTTCCGGATACGCTCCGGACGACCAATGAACCGATAAAAACAAATCCTGCAATTCATCCTTGGCAAATCTATGTATGTCTTTATATACAATTTTCATATATGCACCTCTAGGAAAAATAAAAAGCCGAACCCGGAACGCGGATTGCGTCCAGGTTCAGCCTGGTGGTGCCGCTGACGAGACTTGAACTCGTACGATGTTGCCATCGAGGGATTTTAAGTCCCTTGTGTCTGCCGATTCCACCACAGCGGCGCAGGATATAGTATACAATTTTTTTCTGCCCCTGTCAAGACAAAGGGCGGGGCGGCATTTTTGCCGCCCCTGCAGCCCCTCAAAAAAGCCAACAGGATGCAGAAGGAGGCCAATCCCTTTCTGACATTTCCTCGACAAATCCCGCCAAAGCGGGATTTGTCGCATGCAGAAACCGGCGCACATGTCGCCGGTTTCTGCAATAAAAGGGCTTTCGCTGGATTTTCAATGGCCTGCAGAAGGGCACTTTTGCCGCCTCCCCAAACGCTTTAAGCCAATCCGGCCATTTTCAGGAATTCCTTTTCATCGATGATGGCCACGCCCAGGCTTTGGGCTTTGGTCAGCTTGCTGCCCGCCGCCTCGCCAGCCAGCACATAGGAGGTCTTTTTGGACACGCTGGAGGAAACCTTGCCCCCCCGCTCTTCAATCAGGACCGCCGCCTGGTCCCGGGTATACGTGGGCAGGGTGCCGGTGAGCACAAAGGTAAGGCCTGCAAAGGGCTGCTCCCCCTCTTCCCTTTTCGCCAAATCGGAATCCATCCGCAGGCCGGCGGCCTGCAGGCGCCCCACCAGGGCTTTGGATTCTTCCAGGCTGAAAAACTCGGCGGCGTTTTCAGCCATGATGGCGCCGAATCCGTCGATGGCCTCCATCTCCTCGGCTGTGGCCTCCATAACCGCCGGCAGGCTGCCGAACCGTTCGGCCAGCAGCCGGGCGGCCTTCAGCCCGATATGCCGGATACCCAGGGCGAACAGCAGCCGGTATACGTCGTTCTGCCTGGACTTATCGATGGCGGCCAGCAGGTTGGCGGCGGATTTTTCCCCCATCCGCTCCAGAGGCTCCAAATCCTCCCGGCGCAGGGCGTACAAATCGTCGGGGGTGTGTACAAGTCCCTTTTCCACCAGCTGGCGCAGGATGGACGGCCCCAGGCCCTTGATGTCCATGGCGTCCTTGGAGGCAAAGTGAATCAGGTGGCGCAGCAGCTGGGCCGGGCAGGCCGCGTTGGTGCAGTAGGTGGCCGCCTCGTCCTCCGCCCGGAAGACCCGGGCCCCGCAGGAGGGACATACCGCCGGCATGGCATAGGGGGCGGAATCGGCGGCGTGGGCGACTACCCCCACCACCTGGGGGATAATATCCCCCGCCTTGCTGACAAGCAGGGTATCCCCGATGCGGATATCCTTCTCCTTGATAAAATCCTCATTGTGCAGCACTGCCCGGCGGACGGTAGTGCCTGCCAGATGGATGGGATCAAATACGGCGGTGGGGGTCAGCTTGCCCGTCCGGCCCACCTCCACCTCTATTTCCCGCAGGACGGTCTGCTTTTCCTCCGGGGGATACTTATAGGCGATGGCCCAGCGGGGGAATTTGGCCGTACTGCCTAAGCGCTCCCGCTGGCTAAAATCGTCGATTTTCACCACCGCCCCGTCGATGTCAAAATCCAGCTCTCCCCGCATTTCGCCGATGCGCCGGATTTCAGCCACGGCCGCTTCCATGCTGTCGCAGCCGGTATAAAAGGGCAGGGTTTTAAAGCCCAGCTGCTTTAAATAGGTAAGGGACTCCAGGTGGCCGGTCAGGATCTTTCCCTCTATGCGCTGGACGTTAAAGACAAAGATATCCAGCTCCCGCTGGGCGGTAATTTTGGGATCCTTCTGCCGCAGGGAGCCGGCGGCGGCGTTGCGGGGATTCTTGGCGGGGGGTTCCCCGTTTAGTTCCTGCCGTTCCACCAGCTTGAAAAAGCTCTTGTGGGGCATGTAAACCTCCCCCCGCACCTCGATGGTCACCGGCTCGGTCAGCCGCAGAGGGATGGAGCCGATGGTTTTCAGGTTGGCGGTGATGTTCTCCCCCGTCACCCCGTCACCCCGGGTGGATCCCCGGGTGAAGACGCCTTCCTGATACTCCAGGGAAACCGACAGGCCGTCGATTTTAGGCTCCACCGAATATCTGACAGGGCCGGCTTCGGCCAGTGCCTCCCGCACCCGGTTGTCAAAGGCCTCCATCTCCTCAAAGGAAAAGGCGTCCTGCAGGCTTTCCATGGGCACGGCGTGGGTCACCGGCTCGAACTGGTCCAATGGCGCGCCCCCCACCCGCTGGGTGGGGGAATCCGGCCGGATACATTCCGGCCAGGCCGCCTCCAAGTCCTCCAGTTCCCGCATGAGGGCGTCGTAGGCAAAATCGGTGATTTCCGGATTGTCCTCCACATAATACTTCCGGCTGTGGTAGTTCAGCTGCTCCCGCAGTTCCTCTATCCGCCGGGCAGCCCGTTCCTTATCCATGATTTCCTGCATAGTTTTCTCTCCCAATCCTTCGTATGTAGTCTCTTACTGGGTACTTCCAGTCGTGGCCCCGTAGTCGGCGATATTGTTGGCCAGTTCCCCATCTTTTACATTGGTATAAGCGTCCGGCACCTCGCCCACCAGGACGGTTTCGGCCAGACAAAAATCGGTATCCACCTGGGCGGTGTGCTTCTCACCGGGCAGCAGCATATACACCTCCGCCGACACGTGCAGCATCATCTGATGCAGGGTCTGGTTGATGCCGGCCGACTGAAATTCGCTGGTGATGTCGGCCGTCACATAGGGCGAAAACCGCATCTTTACGGATATATTTGGCCCCCAGCCTATGAAATAGGGAATGTCGGTCAGGGTGCCCAGGGGGATTTTTAAAACCTCGGTCTCCTCTTCCGAGAGGATTTGCACCTGCTGGACGACCGCCGTCTTGATGCCGTCTATGGCTATAGAATCGGCCTCTACCGAGGTCACCCGCCCGTCGGACAGTTCCTCGTGCTGCACCAGGGTATCATAGGTCACCGCTTTGTCGGCAAGGACATCCTGCACCGCCTGGTTGATGAGCCCCACGGCGTAGGTTTTTGCCCGGTTTTCGGCGTAGGCCTGGGCAATGGGGAAAAGATGGTTCTTCAGCAGATAGGCGGACAGAAACAGCAGCGCCGAAAATAAAAGCAGCACCCTTCCAATCCGCCGCCGGCGCCGCCGCTGGGCGGGGGTACGGTAGCTTCTGTAACGCATAAATACGCACCTCCCTGCCCTATTTTACGGAAAAGGGCGGGAATGGGTGCAGAATCTGCGAAAATTTTCAAAAAGGGCCGAATGCCCTTATCCGGGCATGACGAACAGCACAATCAACAGAAAGTGCAGGATGCTGCCCAGCACCACAAACAGGTGAAACACCGAATGCATGTACCGGATTTTCTTGCCCAGGCCATAGAGAACCGCCCCCAAGGTATAGGCGATGCCGCCGGCCAGCAGCAGCCAGAGCCCCGCTGCGGGCAGGCTGTTCAGGGTGGCCTGAAGCGCAAAGACGATACACCAGCCCATTCCCAGATAGCAAATCATGGAAAAGACCTTAAACCCCTTTAGGTCGATAGCGTTCAGGGTTATTCCCAGGACGGCCAGCCCCCAGACCCCGCCGAATATTATCCAAGCAGTGACCGGATAGGACGGGCGAAGGCTGCACAGGGTGATGGGGGTATAGGTGCCCGCAATCAGCAGGTAAATGGAGCAGTGGTCGATGACCTGGAAGACCTTTTTGGCCATGGGCGGACGCAGGCCGTGGTAGATGCTGGACATGGTGTAGAGCAGCACCATGGTACTGCCATAGATGGCGCCGCTGGCCACGCCCCAGGTGTTGCCATACAGGGCGGCCGTCACCACACAGAGCACCAGCGCCGCCACGCCGAAGGCCCCACCGACAATGTGGGAAACCATATTGAATATCTCTTCGCCCTTGGTATAGGACGGCAGGATTCTGTCCCGCAGCCTGGTTCGGGTCATACATCCGCTCCTTTCGGTCTACACGCCGGTTCCGTCAAAGGCCGGGATAAAGGCCTGGTCGCTGCTTGCCCGCTGCTGCACATAGCCGTCCAGTCCCAGCTCCTCCAAAGCAGCCAGCACCTTATCATACTCCCGGCGGGTAATCCGGCGGTTTATCTCCTTATATTCGGCAGCCCGGCCGCAGGGGGTATACTGGGCCATAAGGCTCACGGGTACGCCCAGCAGGTTTTCGGCCACAAAGCGAAGGGCCTGGATGGCGTCCTCCGTGCCCTGAGGCATGACCAGATGCCGCACCAGCAGCCCCCGCTGCATGAGCCGCGTCTCCCCTTCTATTTTATATTGGGGGACGCCGGTCTGCCGGTACATTTCCCTCAGGGCCGCGGCGGCCACGGGGAAATAATCCGCCGCGCCGGCGTAGAGCCTGGCCCTGGCCGGATCCACGTACTTCAAATCCGGCAGATACACGTCGATAATCCCCTCCAGCCGCCGGAGGGTCTCCACCCGTTCGTATCCCCCGGAATTGTACACAAGAGGGATACCAGGGCGGTAAATCCGCACCGCCTCCAGAATCGCCTCCACGTAGTGGGTGGGATTGACCAGGTTGATATTGTGAGCCCCCGCCGCTTCCAGCTCCCGGAATATGTCCGCCAGACGCCCGGCCGTGACGGCCTTTCCCTTCCGGCCGTGGCTGATACTATCATTTTGGCAAAAACAGCAACCCAATATACAGCCGCTGAAAAAAACCGTGCCCGAACCCTTGGTGCCGCTGATGCAGGGCTCCTCCCAGAAGTGCAGGGCCGCCCGGGCCAGCACCGGCGCCGCCGGCATACCGCACCAGCCGCCCCGGTTCTCCCTCTCGTCCCGATAGGCGCCGCACTGCCGCGGGCAGAGCCGGCAGGCCTCTATAATTTCCGGCAAGGCCGTCCGCCTCCCTTCCGTAAGTTCGTTTTATTATACCACACCCCGCAGGAAAATGGGAAGGGATTTCCCATCCTGCAAAAGCGCCCGCCTCCTTTCGGAAGCGGACGAACAAATACTACTGCCGGTCGGGCAAATCCCCGCCCCAGCGGGCCGGGAACCGGCGGATACGTCCCTTGCGGGGCAGGCGGCCGTCCATCTGGTCTATCTGGTCCACTACCACCGGATACAGCAGCACCAGGGCCAGTACGTTGGGCAATATCATCAGGCCGTTGAAAATATCGGCCAGGCTCCAGACAAGCCCCAGGTTGGCCACGGCCCCCAGCAGGATGGCGCCGGAGAAAAGGGCCTTGTAGATATAAGAGGGCCAACGGCGTTCGCCGGTCAGGAATTTCAGGGCGGCCTCGCCGTAATAAGCCCAGCCCAGGATGGTGGAAAAGGCAAAAAGGGTTACCGATATGCCCATAAATTTGCCGCCGAAGCTGCCGAAAACCTCCTGGAAGGCCGCCGTGGTCAGGGCCACGCCGTCCAGGTCCGTGCCGCCCCGGTAGGTACCGGAGGTGAGCACCACAAGGGCGGTCATGGTGCAGACCACGATGGTGTCCATAAAGACCTCCACCACGCCCCACATGCCCTGGGACAGAGGATCCTTTACATCGGAGGAGGCGTGGGCGATGGGGGCGCTGCCCATGCCGGCCTCATTGGTGAAGACACCCCGGCTGACCCCGATGGCGATGGCCCGGGATACGGCAAAGCCGGCCACGCCCCCTGCCACCTGTTGCAGGCCGAAGGCCGACCGGAAGATGCCGGCCAGGGCCTCGGGCAGATAGGCCGCATTGTGGAAAAGGACAATGATGGAAAAGAGCAGATAAAACACAGCCATAAAGGGTACAAATACGCTGGTGAAGTTGGAGATGCGCCGGATGCCGCCGCAGGTAACCAAAAGGACCAATATGACGATAGCCACGCCCACGGCAATTTGAGGGAGGCCGAAGTTATCGTGCAGGGAGGTGGCCACCGAATTGGTCTGGGTCATACTGCCAATGCCGAAGGAGGCC
Source organism: Candidatus Howiella intestinavium (assembly GCA_904420585.1). Lineage (GTDB taxonomy): Bacteria > Bacillota > Clostridia > Oscillospirales > Acutalibacteraceae > Howiella > Howiella intestinavium. Next base: position 19,381 of record CAJFVX010000023.1, read on the forward strand.
AGCAGGCACAGACAGGCGAAGACCACGGCCAGGGGCTTCCACTTCTTGCCCAGGCCGTCCAGTATGTAGTACATGGGGCCGCCGAAGTGGCCGCCGTCCTTTCCTTTCCGGCGATAGGTCACCGCCAGGCAGACCTCGGCCATCTTGGTCATCATGCCCACAAAGGCGGAAATCCACATCCAGAAAACGGCCCCCGGGCCGCCGGATACGATGGCGGTGGCCACGCCGGCGATATTCCCGATGCCGATGGTGCCCCCCAGAGCGGTGGCCATGGCCTTAAAGGCAGAACGGCTCTCCTCCTTGCTCCCTTTATGAAAGAGGCTGCCGAAGGTCCGCTTCCAGACCGTGCCGAACTTCCGGAACTGGAAAAAACGGCTGCGGATGGTGTACAGGATTCCGACAAAACCCAGCATAGCCACCGTGGGCAGCCCCCACACGGCCTGGGATATTTCATCCACTATCTTTGCAATCATCTCACCCATCGGCTATTCCCCGTCCTTTCCTTATATTTGCCGTTTTGAATCTGTTAAAAGAATAACAAGCCCTATTGTACCCGAAACCGGCCGAAATGTAAACAGGAAATCTCCCCTTTTCTGCCGGCAAAAGGCATAAAAAAACCGCCTATACCCATCACAGTCCTTTGGGGACTACTACAGGTATAGGCGGAAACAGGACAAATTATGTCTGCAATTTTATTCAGCGATTGCCTCTTCGGCCGGCCCGGTTTCGGCAGGCGCAGGCGGGATGGGTTCCGAAACCCGCTTGATGACCACGCTGTCGTACTTCTTTTTGAAGCCCACCCGGCCGCGGAAGGTACTGCCGCAGTTGCCGCAGCGGAATTCAGCCCGGAACATCCGGTTCTTAAACACCCATTTGCTGGTGCGCCGGGCAAAGCGGCCGCAGGCCTCGCACCGGAAACGGAGTTCATTTTTGTCGATGTAAGGGCTGTCAATATCCGAAATCATGTAGGATTTGAAGGTCAGGCGATCGTAATAGTCGGGGGTGTCCGTATCCTCAAAGAAGGCGGGCAGTATATCGGCGTCGTAGGTGCGCCGCAGCAGCTCGCCGCACACCCGGCTGTCGTCCTGGGCCCGGTGCAGCGCAAAGCCGGAGGTATCCAGGCCGAAAGCCTCGGCGGCGTGGGCCAGGGACATCTGCCCCTTATGCTCCACCCCGGCGGCGGCCAAAGCCTGCTGGACATACCGCTGCAAATCGGCGTAAAGCCCGATGCAGGGAATGCGCTCCTCCCCGGCAAACAGCCGGCAGTTTTCCAGGAGCACATGCAGATCGGTATTGCTCCAGGTCATGGTGACGGCGCCTTTCCCCGCCCAGTCGGTATACCGCTTCAGGGCCTTGGCAAAGGATATACCGGCAGCCATTTCCTCATTGGTGATATTGGTCAGTTCCTTAAAGCGGCCGCACAGGCGTTTGGTCAGCTGGGAACGGATCATCTGCCGGAAGCTGTCCACCTCCTCCAGCTGCTCGTTCAGCCGGATGGCGCCGATTTCAATGATCTCGTTCACAAACTTGCCCGCGCTTTTGCAGTATGCGCCGTTCCACTCCAAATCCAAGAGGATGTACTCCAAAACCTATCACCGTGCTCCTTTTATTCCGTCTGTCGCTGTGTTTTCCCTTATAATCCCAGCAGCCGGCGGGCGTTTTCGCCCAGGATGCCGGCTTCCGCGTCCGCATCCAGTTCCAGGCTTTCGATAAAACGCTTTTCCAGGGCCGTCCCGCTCCAGGGCATGTCGCTGCCGAAAAGCACCTTGTCCGTCCCGTGGGCGCGGATGATGCGCGCCGCGTGGGGGCTGGGCATCCGGGAATAGGAATAGGAGGTGTCCAGATACAGGTTCTTGCCCACCAGGTATTTTTCCACATCGTACCACTGCAAATAGCCGCCCATATGGGCCGTCACCACCCGGCCGCCTGGAAAGGCAGAAAGCACCCGGCAGAGCCGCTGGGGCGGGCAGTGAACCGGCTCGAAATACTGGATGTCCACACCCGCGTGGAACACCAGCACCAGCCCCAGCTTGTCTATGGTCTCATAAATGGGAAGCAGCTTCTCATCGTCCACAAAAAAACCCTGATAATCCGGGTGCAGCTTTATCCCCTTAAGCCCCATTTCCTTGATGCGGTGCAGTTCCTCTATAGCGTCGGGGGCGTCGGGGTGCACCGAACCAAAGGAGATAAGCCGGTCGGAGTTAATGGAGGCGGCAAAGTCATTGACATTGTGCTGCTGTTTGGGATTGGTGGCGATGTTCAGCACCACGGCCTTGTCGATACCGTTTGCATCCATATACTTAAGAAGACCGGCCGCCGTGCCGTCGGTAAAGGGTATCGCGTTGCCGGCGTTGTGGATAAGGGTACGCATGGCCTTCTCCACAATCTTTTCCGGAAAGGCGTGGGTGTGGAAATCGATGATCATATGCCGCTGCTCCTTTCTTGCTTATTACTTATTCTTGCTGGCCTGCTTCATGCGCAGCTCCTTGGAGAGGATCCGCTTGCGCAGCCGGATGGATTTGGGGGTGACCTCCACCAGTTCGTCGTCCTTGATGAACTCCAGAGACTGCTCCAGGCTCAAAACCGAAGGCGGCACCAGCTTGAGGGCGTCATCCGAGCCGGCGGCCCGCATGTTGGTAGCCTGCTTCTTCTTGCAGACGTTGCAGACAATATCCTCGTTCTTGGGGTTCTCCCCCACGATCATACCCTCGTATACCTCCACGCCGGGGCCTACGAACAGCCGGCCGCGGCTCTGGGTGTTGAAAAGGCCGTAGCCCGTGGTCTCGCCGCTTTCGTGCACCACAATGGAACCGGTCAGACGCTGCTCGATGTCCCCCTTGTAGGGCTCATAGTCGTGGAAAACATGGTTCATGATGCCGTTTCCGTTGGTATCGGTCAAAAACTGCGAGCGGTATCCCATCAGTCCCCGGGCCGGAATGAGGAATTCCAGATGGGTGCTGCCTCCCTCTCTGGTTCCCATATTCTGCAGTTCAGCCTTCCTTGTGCCCAGCCGCTCCATGACCGCGCCCACATACTCCTCGGGCACCTCAATCATCAGCAGCTCGATGGGCTCCAGCTTCCTTCCGTTCTCGTCGTATTTGTAGATGACGCTGGGGCGGGATACCTGGAATTCATACCCCTGCCGCCGCATGGTCTCAATCAGGATGGAAAGGTGCAGTTCTCCCCGGCCGGACACCTCAAAGGTATCGGCCGAGTCGGTCTCCTTGACCCGCAGGCTCACATTGGTCTCCACCTCTTTAAACAGCCGGTCCCGCAGGTTCCGGGAGGTGACAAACTTGCCTTCCCGGCCGGCAAAGGGGGAGTTGTTGACCATAAAGTTCATGGAAAGGGTGGGCTCGTCGATTTTCACAAAGGGCAGGGGATTCACATGCTCGGGGTCGCAGGCCGTCTCCCCGATATTCAAATCGGGAATGCCGGACACCGATATAATGTCCCCCAGCCGGGCCGACTCCACCTCGGTGCGGCGCAGGCCCTCAAAGGTGTAAAGCTTGGCGATTTTCACGTGGGAGGTGGTCCCGTCGGTATGGCAGAGCACCGCCTGCTGGCCGGCCTGCACATGCCCCCGCTCCACCCGGCCTACGCCGATGCGGCCCAGGTAATCGTCATAATCGATGTTGGAGAAGAGGATTTGCAGCGGGCCGTCCGGGTCGCCCTGGGGCGGCTGAATTTGGTGGACGATGGTTTCAAATAAAGGCTGCAAATCCTTGCCGATGACGTCCGGATCCATACTGGCGTAACCGTCCCGGCCGGAGGCGTAGACCACCGGGAATTCCAGCTGGTCGTCGTCGGCCCCCAGTTCGATAAACAGATCCAGCACCTCGTCCACCACCTCCTGGGGACGGGCCATGGGCCGGTCGATTTTATTGACCACCACAATGGGCTTCTTGCCCAATCCCAGGGCCTTTTTCAGCACAAAGCGGGTCTGGGGCATACAGCCCTCAAAGGCGTCCACCAGCAGCAGCACGCCGTCCACCATGGTCA
>CAJFVX010000024.1 GCA_904420585.1 Candidatus Howiella intestinavium
AGAAGGAGGGACTCGAACCCTCGCGCCGGTTGCCCGACCTACGCCCTTAGCAGGGGCGCCTCGTCACCAACTTGAGTACTTCTCCGTGTTGTAACGTCTATAAAAAATATGCAGTTTGTTGGAGAGATTGGCGGAGAGAGAGGGATTCGAACCCCCGGCCCTTGCGGGTCACTGGTTTTCAAGACCAGCTCCATAAACCACTCGGACATCTCTCCGAAAAGCGGCCTCATTATTGTAGCACAGGCCACCGCCTTTGTCAACTTCTTTTTTGGGAAAATCGACGGGTTTTCTCCGGGCTTTAAAGTTTCAACACTGTCTTTTCCCGGAAAAATTCGGACTCCAATGGATCGGCAGAGTGGATTTTTGCCGGAAAGACCGGAAAACAGTTGCGCCCCGGGGGAATTTCAGTTAAAATATAAGAATACTTTGGCCTGGGCGCGGCGGTATGGATCCCGCCAGCGGCAGAAAGCCGGAAAGAAGGGATATTATGCGTATTGCAGACTTATATAAGCAAAAGCGGCCGGTGGTGTCGCTGGAAATTTTTCCACCCAAGAAGGACCAGGGGCCTGAGAGCATCCTGGATACCCTGGAGGCCATGACCGACCTGCGCCCGGACTTTATCAGCGTGACCTACAGCGCCGGCGGCAGCGGCGGCAGCGATATCACCCTGGATATCGCCGGTATCATCAAGGAGCGCTACGGCGTGGAGGCTCTGCCCCATTTGACCTGTATCCAGTCCACGCCCCAGGCGGTGGAAGAACGATTGGACAAGCTGCTGAGCAAGGGACTTCAAAATGTCATGGCCCTGCGGGGCGATCTGCCGGCCGACGGCAGCCTTCCGCCCGAGGGGGCCTATACCTACGCCAAGGATCTGATCGCCGCCATCAAGGCCCGGCATCCCGAACTCTGCATAGGCGGGGCGGCCTATGCGGAAGGGCATATCACCTGCGACAGCATGGAGGAAAACCTGTCCCACCTGCGGCAGAAGGAGGAGGCGGGGGCCGACTTCTTTGTCACCCAGCTCTTTTTTGACAACGAGATGTTCTACCGCTTCCACGAGGCCGCCCGGAAGGCGGGGATAAAGGCGCCCATTTCGGCCGGCGTCATGCCCATCCTGGGACGCAGCCAGATTCAGAAGATGATTTTTATGTGCGGCGCGTCCCTGCCATCCCGCATTATCCGCATCCTCAATAAATATGAAAACGACCCCGACGGCCTGGTCAAGGCGGGCATCGAATACTCCAGCGAGCAGCTCCAGGGCCTGGCGGCCCATGGGGCCGACGGGCTGCATATCTACTCCATGAACCGGCCGGCCATCGCCCGGGGCAACCTGGCCGCCATCCGGCAGGGGGGAGCGGAGGCCGCCCGTGTATAGGATTGACCGGGCAGAGGCGCTGCGGTATCTGGGCTACCGGGGACAGGCTATAGAGCCCCAACTGGACGCCCTGATTGACGACTGTATGGAAGAATGCCTGCAGATCGCCCGGCCCCGTTCGGTCTGGCGGCGGTTTGAGGTGTCCTTTCCCGAAGGGGAGGCGGATGTGACCCTGCCGGCGGCCGGTTTTGCCCTGCCGGGGCGGGATATCCGGGCTCATCTGTCCGGCTGCGGGGCCTGTTATCTTCTGGCCGCCACCCTGGGGGTGGAAATCGACGCCGCCATTCGGCGGTACGAAGCGGGAGATTTGACCCGTTCCCTGATTCTGGACGCCTGCGCCACCTGCCTTATCGAATCGGTCTGTGACGAGGCCGAGACCGCCATCCGCAGCCAGGCCGCTAAAGCGGGGAAGGGACTGACAAGCCGGTACAGCCCGGGCTACGGCGACTTGCCCATAGAAATCCAGCCCCGCTTTACGGCTCTGCTGGATACCCCCCGCCGCATCGGCCTCTATTGCAGCGGCAGCTACATTCTCATGCCCCGCAAGTCGGTGACAGCCGTCCTGGGCCTGCGGGACGAACCTGCCGGCCGTACAGAAGAGCGGCGGGGCTGCGGCCGCCGGTGTGTCGACTGCCGCCTAAAAGACTGCTTATACCGGAAGGAGGATGCGCCTTGCGCATAACTGAACAGATAAAAGATGGCTTTCTGCTTTTTGACGGGGCTATGGGTACCATGCTCCAGCGGGCGGGGGTGGCGCCGGGCCAGCTTCCCGAGCTTTTGAACCTGACCGACCCCGGCCTGATTACAAGCATCCACAAGGCCTATGTGGAGGCCGGCTGCCAGGTGGCATCGGCCAATACCTTCGGGGCCAACAGCCTGAAGCTTGCCGGCAGCGGACACACGGTGGAAGAGGTGGTAAAGGCGGGCATCGCCTGTGCCAAGGCGTCGGGCGCCCGCTGGACGGCCCTGGACTTAGGCCCCACCGGGCAGCTTCTGGAGCCCATGGGCACCCTTTCCTTTGAAAAGGCCTACGACCTCTATGCCGAGCAGATAAAGGCCGGCGCCGCCGCAGGGGCCGACCTCATTCTCATAGAAACCATTTCGGATTTATATGAGGCCAAGGCCGCCATACTGGCCGCCCGGGAACTGACCGACCTGCCGGTATTCTGCACCCTGACCTTTGAAGAAGGCCAGCGTACCTTTATCGGCGCCGACCCCCTGACCGCCGCCGTGGCCCTGAACGCCTGGGGGGTGGACGCCCTGGGGGTCAACTGCTCCCTGGGGCCGAAGGAGCTGCTGCCGGTGGTGGAAACCCTGCTTACCTACGCCAAGGTGCCGGTGATGGTGCAGGCCAACGCCGGGCTGCCCCGGGAAGAGAATGGCCGCACGGTTTACGACATCGGGCCGGAGGACTACGCCGCCGCCGTGGAGCTTATGCTGGAAAAGGGCGTGCACATTGTGGGGGGCTGCTGCGGCACCGACCCGACCTACATGGCCCGCCTGCACAGCCTGCTGGAGGGCCGCCGGCCGGTGGAGACCCATCCCCGGACGGTCACGGCCGCCTGTTCGGGCACCACGACCTGCCTGCTGGACGGCCGGGTGTCGGTCATCGGGGAGCGCATCAACCCCACCGGCAAGAAGCGGCTGAAGGAGGCCCTGCGGGAGGGGCGGATGGATTATATCATCGGGGAGGCCATCGACCAGACCAACGCCGGGGCCGACCTGCTGGACGTCAACGTAGGGCTGCCTGAGCTGGACGAGCCGGCTATGCTGGCAAAGGTTATCCGGGAGGTGCAGGGGGTCACCGCCCTGCCGCTGCAAATCGACAGCTCCGACCCCGCCGCCATCGAGGCGGGAGTGCGGTGCTATTGCGGCAAGCCCATTATCAATTCGGTCAATGGCAAGAAAGAGACCATGGAACAGATTTTCCCCATTGTCAAGAAGTACGGGGCCCTGGTCATCGGCCTGACGCTGGATGAAAAGGGCATCCCCCCCACAGCCGAGGAGCGGCTGGCTATAGCGGCCCGGATTCTGGAAACGGCCGAAAGCTACGGCATCCCCCGGGAGGATCTGCTCATCGACTGTTTGGTGCTGACCGCTTCGGCCCAGCAGGAGCAGGTGCTGGAGACCCTGAAGGCCATCAAGCTGGTCAAGAGCCGGCTGGGACTCAAGACGGTGCTGGGGGTCAGCAACGTATCCTTCGGCCTGCCCAATCGGCCCCTGCTCAACAGCACCTACCTGGCCGCCGCCTTTGGAGCGGGGCTGGACGCGCCGATTATCAATCCCATGTCGGCCGAAATCATGCGGGTGGTGGATACCTTCCGGGTGCTGGACAACGAGGACAAGGACGCCGCCGCCTATATCGCCAAGTATACCGGTACCGAAACGGCCGCAGCCGCTGCGCCTGTCCCACCGGCCGGCCAGGCGGGAGCGCCGGCTGTCCCACCGGCCGCCGAGACCCTGACCCTCTACGACTGCATCGTCCAGGGGCGCAGGGAGGAGGCGGTGCGCAAGACCACCGCCCTGCTGGAGAGCGGGGACGCCCTGGAGATTATCGACGGGCAGTTTGTGCCTGCGTTGGACTATGTGGGGGATCGGTTCGAGAAGGGAAAGCTGTTCCTGCCCCAGCTGATGCAGTCGGCCCAGGCGGTGAAGGCGGCCTTCTCGGTCATCAAGGCCCACAACGACGCGGCGGGCCGGCAGGGGGAAGCCCGGGGAAAAATCCTGCTGGCCACCGTCCAGGGGGACATTCACGACATCGGCAAAAATATAGTAAAGATGATGCTGGAAAACTACGGCTACGACGTGGTGGACCTGGGCAAGGACGTGCCGGTGGAGCAGGTGGTGGAAGAGACCCTGAAGCAGCAAATCCCCCTGGTGGGCCTCAGTGCCCTGATGACCACTACGGTAAAAAGCATGCAGGAAACCATCGAGGCCCTGCGGGCCGCCGGGGCGGCCTGCAGGGTGATGGTGGGCGGCGCGGTGCTCAACGAGGAGTACGCCGCCATGGTGGGCGCCGACTACTACGCCAAGGATGCCCAGGCCAGCGTCCGCATCGCCAACGAATTTTTCGGCGGATAGGCAAAAAAGAAGGAGCCGCCTTATCATAAACGCAGGACCGCTTTTTATGAACAAGAACGGTTCCCCTTTAAAATGCTTCAGATGCGGCGGCTCTGTCAGGATGCACAGGTACCCAAAGAAAAAGCTGCGCCCTTTTGCCTGCGGGGGTTATATCAAGGCGGACTGGAGTGCTTAAGGGACAGCCCGATCACAGCAGATGTGGTCGGGCTGTCCCTATTTTTATGATTGCCGCAGCCAAGATTTTTTCAAACAGCTGAATAAGGTATAGCGCCAGGCGGAGCCAAACAGATGGGAACGGCTGTAAATGCAATATATAAAAGGGATGAAGGGGAGAAATGGCGGCATACTAGGAAAGGTTTAAGCCCATACATATCAAATATGCGTGCAGTAAAAACTTCCAAAAACAAATTTCCAGCCCCGGCGGCTTCGGGCTTTGGAAACGCAATGCGCCAGCATGTTCCGCCCAAAGGGATAATTCCCTTTATAGCCGGCGGATTTCGAGGCAGATTAAATAAGGCAAGCTGTTTTTGGGAGTGTAAACAATGAAACTGACAGCAAAAAAAATCATCAAACCTATATTTACAGCCGCCAGCCTGCTTTCCACGGCCGTGCTGACGTTAGCCTATCTTTTCGGCAACCATCTTCCCGACCATTTCCAGGTTGTGGAGGGCAGCAGCCTGACCTTTCAGCATATGCCCGTCCGGGCTGTCTACAACGACAGCGCCCTCTCCCAGGCTGAACTGGGGGACACCGCCCTGGCCGGCAGCGAATACAGCGTGGACCTAAAGCTGTTCGGGATTATCCCCGTCAAGGAAGCCCAGGTGGACGTGGTGGGCCAGATGTATGTGGTGCCGTCGGGGACCACCTTCGGCATCAAAATCTTTACCGAGGGCGTGCTGGTGGTGGGGATGAGCGATGTGGACGGAAAAGAGGGCCTGAGCAACCCCGCCAAGAACGCCGGTATTAAGGAAGGGGATATTATTCTGTCCATCGACGGCCAGACGGTCAGCAGCAATGAAGACGTGGCGGCCGTCATCGAAAAAAGCGAGGGCCGTTCCCTGCGCATGGAGCTCCAGCGGGACAATATGACCTTTACGGTGGCCTTTACCCCCGTTTTGTCGGCTACGGAAGATAAGTACAAGGCCGGCTTATGGGTGCGGGACAGCTCGGCCGGCATCGGCACCCTTACCTTCTATGACCCGGCCACCGGCATTGCAGCCGGTCTGGGACACGGCATCTGCGATGTGGATACTGGTGACCTGCTGCTCTTGAGTTCAGGAGAACTGGTTGGGGCGAAAATCCATAATGTGGTGAAGGGAAAAGCGGGCTCGCCGGGCGAGCTGCGGGGGCAGTTTACCGACGGTACTCTGGGGAACCTGCTGATGAACGGGGAAACCGGCGTATACGGCCGCACGGCCGATTTGTCTGCCAGCGGCCAATGGATGAAAATCGCCATGAAACAGGAGGTCGAAACAGGGCCGGCGCAGATTCTGACAACCATCGACGACGGAGAGCCCCGGCTTTACGACTGCGAAATCGAAAAAGTGCATTTTAACGACGAGAGCCTGACGCAGAATATGGTAATCCGCGTCACCGACCCGGAACTTTTGGAGGCCACCGGCGGCATTGTACAGGGCATGAGCGGCAGCCCCATTATTCAAAATGACTGTTTGGCAGGGGCCGTAACCCATGTTTTTGTCAATGACCCCACCAAGGGATATGGCATTTTCGCCGAGAACATGTATAATTCCGCAAAATCCGTGGCGGGCGCGTCAGCCCAAAAAGCGTCCTGAGCATACCTTCTGTTAAATTCTTACAAACTTGGTAATATTTTCAAGTTTATACCGCGCGGCTACTTGAAAGCCGTCTAAATATATGGTAAATTATTCCATGCAATCAAAGGAAACGGAGGAAGAATGCATGGAAAAGAAGTTAAAGGTGCTCATTGCGGATGATACCACGGGATTTGGTCAGATTTGCGCGAATGTGCTGAAAACCTACGGGATGGAGGTCAGCCTCTGCCCCAAGGACGGCATGGCTGTGCTGGAGGAGATAAAGACCCAGCATCCCGACGTGGTGCTGGCCGATGTGTTTATGCCAGGCCTGGATGTGCTGGGGGTGCTGCGGGGGCTGGAGAGCATGGACAAAAAGAGCCGGCCCATGGTCATGGCCATGTCCAGCTATGACAACGCCCGTCTGGAAATCGAGACCCTTTCGGCCGGGGCCAGCTACTATTTTCTCAAGCCCTTTGACATGAACGTGCTGGCCGAGCGGATTATCCAGCTCTCGGGCTGGAAGAACGAGCCGGCGGAACTGCCCGGCAAAACGGTTTCCTCCGAACCGGATTTGGAACTGATGGTGACCGAAATCATCCATCAAATCGGCGTGCCCGCCCACATCAAGGGGTATCATTATCTGCGGGAGGCCATTATGCTGGCCGTCAAGGATTCGGAGATCATCAATTCAGTGACCAAGCAGCTCTATCCCACCGTGGCCAAAATGCACGATACCACCTCCTCCCGCGTGGAGCGGGCCATCCGGCATGCCATCGAAGTGGCCTGGGACAGGGGGGATGTGGATGTGCTCAATTCCTATTTCGGCTACACCATCCACAACGGCCGGGGCAAGCCCACCAACAGCGAGTTTATCGCCATGATTGCGGATAAACTCCGCCTGCGGCTGAAAATCAGCTGACGGAAAAATCACGGCGGACGGCGCCGCTGATTCCGCCGAAAAAGCAGGGAAATGAATATGAGGAAAAAGGGAAAGACGCCCGGATGCGGCCGTTAAACATACGGCAGACCGGGCGTCTTTATTGTTTTATCCCTGCCTAAAAGGAGATTTCCTCCGGCTCATAGGGCATTTCGTCATGGGTCATGAGTTCCACAACGCCGGTGTAAATGGCCGATGGGTCATCCAGAAAAATATTTTTCACGGTCTGAGCCTGCATTTCATCGGCCACCATCAGACGGATGGTCATAAGTTCGGCCCCCCGATCCATGACCGAGCAGCTGATGCAGTAGCCCCTTTCGGCCTTGGTGATTTCCACCTTGTTTTCCCGTTCCCGGCGCAGGCGGGTCAGCAGCTTGATGGCCGACTTGACCGCCTTCTCCCGCACGGTGACGGGCAGATCCCGCTGGAGGGTCTCCACAATGGCGCAGCCTGCGTCGGTGATTTCGTAGGCGTCCGCATCCCCGTCTGCAGGACGGATATTCCCTTGTTCGGTCAAATCCTGTATGGCCTGGCCCACCTCAAAATAGTTGGCCAGACCCTCGTAATGGAACAGTTCCTGAATCAGCTGGCCGGATATGGGCTGCCGGATGCTTCTCAGAATATAGCAGACCAGCAGGCGGATTTCGGTGCGGTTGATAAGCCCGCCGGGCTCCACGCCCGCGCGGAATGCGTCGAATTCCATATGTCACAATCCTTTCTGCCGTATAAAGCCCAGCCGTCTTACGCGTCCAACAGGGGCGGAATATCCGCCAGGGCCTGCTTCAGCCGCTCTGCCCGGTGGGCGGGGGAGAGGGGATGCCTGTCCAGGTTCCCCAGCAGGGCCGCGCCCTGGAACTTGCAGTTGGTCACCGTGAACATGGGGGCCAATTGCTCCAGCAGCAGGGAGCGGAAGTCCTTATCCGAACCGGCGGTAAAGAGCAATACCGCCTTTTTGGGCCGGGCGATGGGCGGCCGCATCTGTCGGTGAAACCGGGCGTTGAAGTAGACCTGGGTGCGGTCAATCATGGCCTTTAAGGGGGCGGGCAGGCCGGCGTTGTATACCGGCGCGGCCAGAATGAGCAGCCCGGTTTCCTCAAAGGCGGCGTAAAATTCTTTTAAATCGGGCAGGCGGCAGTCCGGGTTGGCTTTGCACCAGCCGCAGTCCACACAGGGGAGGGGGCGGAGACTGTAGGCGCTCAGCCGGCCGCAGTCTTCCATAGACAGCTTCTCTCTTTCCAAAAAGGCCTGCACAAGGGCTGCCGTAGGGCCGTCCGCATGGGGGGAGCCGAAGAGGATAAGGGGCCGCGCCGCGATGTTATCCATCTCTCAGCGTCCTTCCTCCCCGCCGCCGGCCGGCTGGGCCGCGTCGCAGTATTCACAGAAGAGGCCGCCGTCGGTCTTTTTAAACAGCCGGGGCAGGTAGCTTTCGGTGCTGGTGATGCAGCGGGGATTGGCACAGCGATGGGGTGTGTTGGACTCCGGCCGGGCATCCAGCTGCTTTTTGCTGCCGTCCAGCATGTGGAGGATAAGGGCCATGCGGGCGAACATGCCGTATTCGGTCTGCTCAAAGTAGACGGCCCTGGGGTCGTCGTCCACGGCGTAGTCGATTTCATCCACCCGGGGCAGAGGATGGAGGATTTTCAGACCGTACCGGGCCCGCTTCAGGGTCTCGGTATCCAGCACAAAGGCCCCCTTCTGCTTTTCGTATTCTTCCCTGGAGGCGAACCGCTCCTGCTGGATGCGGGTCATGTACAGCACATCCACATCCCCGATGGCGTCGTACAAACTGGCGCACTCGGTATAGTCGCAGCCGGCCGCCCGCACCAGGTCTTTCAGATAGTCCGGCAGGGCCAGTTCGGGGGTGGATATCAGGATAAAGCGGCTGCCGGGATAGCGGATGAGGGTTTTAATCAGGGAATGTACCGTCCGTCCGTTTTTCAAATCACCGCAGAAGCCCACGGCCAGATGGTCCAGCCGGCCCTTGGTGTTGAGCAGGGTAAACAGGTCGGTCAGGGTCTGGGTGGGGTGGAGGTGCCCGCCGTCGCCGGCGTTGATGACCGGCGCCCGGGAGAACATGCCGGCGGCCTTGGCCGTCCCCTCCTTGGGGTGGCGGATAACCACCACATCGGCATAGTTGCTGACCACCCGGACGGTGTCCTTTAAACTCTCCCCCTTGGATACGGAGGAATTGCCGGGGTTGTCGAAGCCGATGACCTGTCCCCCCAGTTTTAGCATGGCCGACTGGAAGGACATCTGGGTGCGGGTGGAGGGTTCGTAGAATAAGGTGGCCATCAATTTCCCGTGACAGCTGTCCAGGTAATAGGGGGGATGGGCCATAATGACCTTGGCCAGGTCGAGAATCTGGTTGATTTCGTCTAAGGACAGGTCGTCCAAATCGATGAGATGCCGGGTTTTCATATGCCATCATCCTCTTAAAGCAGGTTGGTTTGCAAAAGGGAAGAGGGAGGGGAACTCCCTTTCTGTATCCTGTTTATTATAATATCTGGAGAAATTCTTGTAAAGCGAAAAGGGCAAAAAAGCAGGCCGGAAAAAAGCCCGGGCTTCGGTGAGGAAGCCGGGCTATGGGCCTTAAGACCAGAGGGAATCGACGGTTTGGGCGTCCGTCAGGGAAATGGTGTCGGCCGGCGTAATGTCCAAATCAGTCCCCAAATCCGAGAAGGTCAGCCGGATGGTCATGGTAAAGCTCATGACCTGTCCGTCGGCGCTGCCGGCCACTTCGGCGGTGGCCGTGACGCCCGAAAGCTGGCTGTCCTCTGTGATTTCGGCCGTAATATCCATACTGACCGTCTGATAGGGAGTGCCGAATACGTCGGAAAAGTTTTCCGAAATGGAGGTAAGGGTCTCGTCGTCCAGGGTGAGCTGGACGGTATAGCCTTCCTCGGTCTGCGAGACGCTCTGGCTTTCGGCTGCGGCGTCGGCCGGGTCGATGAGGCCGTAGCTGTAGGAGCGGATAAGGCGGCCCAGCCGCTCCTCCGCGTCGGCATTCAGGGCCTGCTTGCGGGTGACGCCGTCCACGGCGGTGTAGACGTGGGCGCCGTCGCAGTACCAGTCGGAGGCCAGGCTGCTAAGGCCGGTTTCGGTGGCCGTCTGGTTGGAAAAGCGAAAGCCGTCGGCGTGGGATACGGCCATAACGCCGGTGGTGGCGATGGTATAGGCGCCGCTGTCGTTCTCCACCGAATACCCGCAGCGGAAGGAGCCGTTTTCCACCTGCTCCGCAAGTCCCGCCACGGCGGTTTGATAGAGGGCGAAGCCGTCCACCGAATCGGTTACGTCCACGCCGGCCTGAGAGGTGTTTTCCTCGGAGGCAAGGGCATCCGAGGACAAAACGGATACGGAAGAGTCCGTCCCTTCCGCACCGCCGCCGCAGGACGCAAGGGACAGGGCCAGGAGGCCGGACAGAGCAAGCAGGGCGTATTTTTTCACAGGTGTATCGCCTCCCGATGGGTCAGCGGGGCAGCTTTGTCCCCGGTATATTTTGCCGGCAGGAAGGGACGGCAAGCCGGACATACTAAAAAGACAAGCGTCTGCGGAAGGCCCGCAGGGGAAGGGAGAAATGCGGAACAATGAGAAAGAAGCTGATAATCCTTTTTGCCCTGACGCTGGCGTTGTTCCTCACCGCCTGCAGCGAGACCATCGAAATGGGCCAGGCCAGGGAGGTGCGGGTGACGGCGACCAATCCGTCCCCTTAGTTCTTGAGGCTCTGCAAAGGAGCGGGAATCCGGCCGCCCCGGTGGATAAAGACGGAGGGGGAAGCAGTGTTGACCCGCATGACCGGGCCGCCGCCCAGCAATCCCCCGAAGGACAGCTCATCCCCCACCTGCTTGCCGATGGCGGGGATTAAGCGCACGGCGGTGGTCTTGGAATTGACCATGCCGATGGCCGCCTCGTCGGCGATGATGGCCGAGATGACCTCCGGCGTGGTGTCGCCGGGGATGTTGATCATATCCAGTCCCACCGAGCAGACGGCGGTCATGGCCTCCAGCTTCTCAATAATCAGGGTGCCGCTGCGGGCCGCGTCGATCATGCCCGCGTCCTCGGTGACCGGGATAAAGGCGCCGGACAGGCCGCCCACGTGGGAGGAGGCCATGACCCCGCCCTTTTTCACCGCGTCGTTGAGCAGGGCCAGGCAGGCAGTGGTGCCGCAGGCCCCGCAGGTTTCCAGCCCCATTTCCTCCAGAATGTGGGCCACCGAGTCGCCCACGGCGGGGGTGGGGGCCAGGGACAGGTCCACAATGCCGGCGGGTACGCAGAGGCGGCGGGAGGCCTCTCTGGCCACCAGCTGCCCCATGCGGGTGATTTTAAAGGCGGTGCGCTTGATAAGGTCGGCCACGCCGGTGATATCCAGCCCCTTGGACTTGGCCAGTGCGGCCCGCACCACGCCGGGGCCGGATACGCCCACGTTGATTTCACAGTCGGGTTCGCCCACGCCGTGGAAGGCGCCGGCCATAAAGGGGTTGTCCTCCGGCGCGTTGCAGAAGATCACCAGCTTGGCCGCGCCGATGCAGTCCCGGTCGGCCGTGCGCTGGGCCGTCTGCTTGACGATGCGGCCCATCATCTCCACCGCGTCCATATTGATGCCGGCCTTGGTGGAGCCGATGTTCACCGACGCGCAGACGTGCTCGGTGATGTCCAAAGCCTCGGGGATGCTCTCGATTAAGGCGTAGTCCCCGGCGGCAAAGCCCTTTTGCACCAAAGCCGAATAGCCGCCGATGAAGTTGACGCCCACCGTCCTAGCCGCCCGTTCCAGGGCTTCGGCGAATTTTACAATCCGGCTGGTCTGGCAGGCGGCGGCCAGCATGGCGATGGGGGTCACGGCGATGCGCTTATTGATGATGGGGATGCCGTATTCCTTTTCAATGGCCTCGCAGACCGGCACCAGGTCGGAGGCCATGCGTACAATTTTATCGTATACCTTCCCGCAGGCGGCGTCGATGTCGCTGTCGATGCAGTCCAGCAGGGAAATGCCCATGGTGACGGTGCGGATGTCCAGGTTCTCGTCCTGGATCATGGTAATGGTTTCCAGTATATCGTGCGTATCAAACATCGGCCCGGCCTCCTAAATCCTGTGCATGGAATTGAAGATGTCCTCGTGCATGACGTGGACGGAAAGGCCCATGTCCTTGCCCAAATCGCTGAGTTTGTCGGCAAAGCTGCCGAAGTCGATGGAAATATTCGTGATGTCGCACATCATAATCATGCAGAACATATCCTGCAGGACGGTCTGGGACACCTCGCTGACATTGACGTTGCATTCCGCGCAGGCGCCGGAGACCTTGGCCAGAATGCCCACCGTATCCTTACCTACAACCGTAATAACCGCTCGCATATAGCGAAACCTCCGTTCCTTTTGCTCATTTGTACCTACCATCATAGCACATTTTTTCAAAAAAGGGAACGAAAAATTGCGGCGGCCGGCCCTTCCGGGCGGTTTGTACAGGATTCCCCCGCAAATCTAAGGACGGGCTGTGCAGTCCTGCGGTCCTTCGGGCCAGAGATCCCGCAGCTGTTCCTCGGTCAGCCGGCCGGCAAATTCCTTTTTGGCCCGCAGAAGGTAGATAAGATCCCGGACGATTTGGTAGAGCAGGGCCCGGGCCTCAAACTCCTCCCTTGTGGCGGGCAGGGGAGCGGTGCGGAAGGCGGCCCGCCGGCCTTCCAGCTCCTCCAAGAGGCTGCCGGCGTTGTCCAGCCGGTGGAAGGAGGCGGCCACATCCCGCAGCAAAGCGGCGGTGGCGGCGGCCTGCTCGGGCAGAAAGGAAAGGCCGTCGGCCGCCTCCCACATGTTTTCCAGCAGGGCGCACTGGTTCCGCCGCAGGGCGGCGTATTCGCTGTAGTAGCGGGTTTCCTTTCGCAGCCGGTTGTCCTCGTGGGCCCTGGAGCGGGCCAGGGTGTCCTTCAGATGCGCCCGCAGCGGGGAAAATTCCATATGGGGCCGCGGCGGCCGTCCCTCCAGCCGGTCGGAAAGGGCCAGCAGGAGATTGCGCAGGGATTCATCGATAAAGGCCTGATCCTGCCGGATGCGGCCGGATATGTCCCGCATATAGGTGTTGACCAGGATGCCCAGCCCCACGCCGATGACCAGCAGGGCCAGCTCGTTTAAAACCAGCCGGGGGGTTAAGGCGCCGGCAATCCAGTAGTGGCTGGCCAGGACCACGTTGGAGGAAAGCCCTTCCTCGGAAGAAAGGAGATAGCAAAGGAGGGTGAAGAGAAAAAGGAAGACGCCGAAGGCCAGGACGCCGTAGCGCAGGGACGGGAAGGTCAGCAGCGCAAGTCCCAGGGCCAGGAAGAAGTCCAGGAATCGCTTGCCGGCCACCCGGAAGGTGTCCCGCCGGGTGTCCTGGATGCTCAGCAGGGTGATGACCCCGGCCGAGGTGCCGTGCTCCAGCCCCAGGAGCCGGGCGATGAGAATGGCGGCGGAACAGCCCACGGCAATCTTCAGGGCCTTTAAAAGACGTGGCGGCATGGATTCACCTCCTGCAGCGTATTGCCAAAGCCCGCCGGCTTCCGGAATATTTTGCCCCCTTGCCCGGCTTTCTATAAGTTTTCCCTTTCCCGTCCCGCCGCCCGCCGGAAAAAATCCCGCATGTTTCCGGACAGGTTGGCATATACAAAAAACATAGGCGGAACACGCCGGGATAGGGGGATGCGGGTATGCGCGAAGACGATTTTCTTTTGGACGACCTTCCGCCGGCCGAGGGGGAGAAAAAGAAGAAAAAGGACCCCAAGCTGGATTTTTTGCTGCTGCAGGTCACGGCCTGCGCCGTGCTGCTGCTGGCTGCCCTTGTCATCAAGCTGGCCGGCGGCAGCTTTTACGCCGAGGCCCGGGAAAAGTACATAGAGCTCTTTGAGGACGAAACCTCCCTGTCGGAGGTTATGGAGACCATGACCGGCGTCTTTCAGATGACCCCGGCCGACGGCGCTTCCGACCCGGCCGGTACGTCGGAAACATCCGCCCCGGCTTCCCTGCCTGCCGACAGCAGCCTTCCGGCGGCCGGCGGGGAGTCTTCCGTCTCCTCCGGCGGGGAAGAGGGAACCGCCTCCGATCCCGCCTCCGACCCGGCCGCCGGGGCGGATACCACCACTTCCGGCGGCACGGTGCAGACCGACGCCCCGCCGGTGGCCGAGGGGAGCAGCACAGCCAGGCTCAAGCAGGGAGAAGAGGAGGACGACGTCACCAATTACCTCTTTGATTTGGTCCAGGTGCAGACGGTGCTCAAATCCCCCGGCAGCAGCGGCAACCAGCTGCTGGCCCCGGTATCCGGCACGGTTTCCTCCCGCTTCGGCTATCGGATACATCCCATCACCGGCAAGTATTCCATGCACGGCGGGCTGGATTTGGCCGCCGACGAGGGCACGGAAATCCAAGCCTCCATGGACGGCGTGGTCAAGACGGTGGCCCAAAGCGACAGCTACGGCATGTATGTGGTCATCGACCATCAAAACGGGTTTGAGACCTGGTACGCCCACTGCAGCAAGCTGCTGGCGGAGGAGGGGGAGGCCGTCCGGCAGGGGGACGTGATTGCGCTGGTAGGGCAGACCGGCTACGCCACAGGGCCCCACTGTCATTTTGAGGTGCGGGTCCAGGGCTGCAAGCTGAACCCCGAATGGCTCTTAAAGCTGCCGGAGGCCGCATGAGCTTCCGCCTGTTTGGCATCCGCTTTACCATCACGGTGCCCTTCTGCCTGCTGCTTGTCTTTATGCTGCTGGTGGATCGCACCGGGCTGATGGGCTGGATGCTGCTGGCCGTCCTGCTGCACGAGGGCGGCCATCTTGTGTGTATGGCCGCTGCGTCGGCCCGGCCCCGGGCCATCCGGCTGCAGGCGGGGGCCATCCGCATCGAAAAATCCGGCCGGCTGCTGACCCGCCGGGAGGAATTGCGGATTGCCGCCGGCGGCCCCCTGACCAACCTTTTCTGCGCCGGGGGCGGGTATATCCTGTACAGCTGTACCGGTATGCCGGCCGCCGCCCTTTTTTTCGCCGTTCATCTGCTGTACGGCCTTTTTAACCTCCTGCCGCTGCTGGGGCTGGACGGCGGAACCATATGCTACCTCTTTCTCAGCCGCCGGATGGGGGAGGAGCGGGCCGGACGCTGCTGCAAATGCCTCTCCCGGTTTTTATCGGCCTTTATCCTGCTTGCGGGAGGTTTTCTGGTTACAAAAGGCAATCCCGCCCTATTATTTACCGGTGTATATCTCATCTTCATGCAGGCTTTAAAGGGCGGCGGTCTCTGAAAAGCTGTAGGATTAATGATGTGTAACAGAAAAGAGAAAGAGGAAAGGAGAGCGCCAATTTAAGGGACGGACAGGGAAATGGTTGTAAGCCCGTTGGCGAACAGCTAACTGAGCTTTGAAATCATCGAAGGAGCAGAAGCGGAAACGGCTGTTTAGGGTTGGGCAGTTTTACCGCCATAGCACCACGTTTCCACAGCTTGACCCAGAATACAACGATTCCGGCATTCGGATTCCTGCGGCGCATACGGTGTGTTGATTTGGATGGCTGCGGGGACGATGGGACAAGCGTTCCGTCATAGCGCTTTCTCCAACGATAGATATACTGCCGGTTCAGACAATACCGGTTTTATTCCCCTCTGTTACACATCATTGTAACTCCTACACGCAGAGATAATTTTTCACAGCCATCTTCGTTGATTCCATCCGGCATCCATGTTAAAATTACGGTATGCAGTCCACATAGGGGAGGTGTGTTTCCATAACGGCTTACTATGAAATCCGGCCCGATAAAATATTTGCCTTTAAAAGCGACAATCCCTATTTTCCCCCTCATATGCACATGCAGCTGGAGATGATGCTGGTGCTGGAAGGCAGCCTGTATGCCTATATAGACGGGCAGAAGCATCTGCTGGAAACGGGGGATATGACCTTTGTCTTTCCCAACTGTATACACGGGCGCGCCTCGGTGGGCCAACAGCCGGCCCGCGTGGCCATAGCGGCCGTTGTCCCCCAGCTGACCGGGCAGTTCAGCCAGACCGTGCTGCACTTCCGGCCGCAGACGCCTATACTCTCTGCCGGGGATGTCACGCCGGCGGTTCTGCACGCATTTGACCAGTTGCTGGAGCTGAGCCGGGAGGTCAATCAGGGCCAATATGCCGAAATTTTAATCCAGTCCTATATGCAGATTATCCTGGGGTGGACCCTTCCCCGTTTTCAGTTGGTTCAGAAGGAAAACAAGGGCTTCAGCAGCATCCAGAAGGCCGTGGATTACATTTTAAAAAATTACACCCAGCCCATCACCCTGGAATCGGCCGCAGAGGCGGCCGGCGTGGGGAAAAATCATTTGTCCGCCGCCTTTTCCAAGCATATGGGCATGAGTTTCAATCAGTATGTAAACAACATCCGGCTGCACAGCGCCAGAGAGACCCTGCAGTATACGGATAAGAGCATCACCGAAATCGCCTACGCATGCGGATTCGGCAGCCTGCGCACCTTTAACCGCCTTTTCTCCGACCGTTTCCAGCAGACCCCCAGCGCCTATCGCTGCTCCCTTTTGGAAGAAAGGGCAAACAAAGAGTGAATGCGGCCAGCCACGCCGCTGCCTGCCGGCGTCGGATGTGTTGTTGGCACCGGTTCCCCTGACTGCGCCCGATTTGAGGCTGCAAGGGAATTTTCCAGCGTCCTTTCTTGCGTCCGGGTCCTTGTTGTGGTAGAATAATAATCCGTGGCGAACGATTGCAGAAAGCGCCGCGCTATATCGGATGTGGATAAACGGCCGCCCCTCAAAATGCGGGCGGGACGTTGAGATAAGAAAGGGTTGGAATTTCATGAGTTTTACATTTTTAAAAGCGCTGCCCACCCCTGCGGAGATACGGGAGCGGTATCCGCTTTCTCCCAAAGGCCGGCAGGTCAAGCAGGAGCGGGACAAGGCTATACGGGAGATTATCACGGGGCAGTCGGATAAATTTCTCGTTATTATCGGCCCCTGCTCGGCCGACAACGAAAAGGCCGTATGCGATTATGTGAGCCGCCTGGCCCGGGTACAGGAAAAGGTGGCGGATCGCCTGGTGCTGGTGCCCCGGATTTACACCTACAAGCCCCGGACCAACGGGGACGGCTACAAGGGGCTGGCCTTCCAGCCCAATCCCAATGAACAGCCGGATTTGACGGCCGGCCTCATCGCCATGCGCAAGCTGCACATGCGCTCTATTGAGGAATTCGGCCTGCCGCCGGCAGATGAAATGCTCTACCCGGAGAACTGGGGATATGTGGAGGACTTGCTCTCCTATGTGGCCATCGGCGCCCGTTCGGTGGAGGACCAGCACCATCGCCAAACGGCCAGCGGCTTCGATGTGGCCACCGGCATGAAGAACCCCACCAGCGGGGACTTCTCGGTCATGCTCAACTCCATCTATGCGGCGCAGCACCCCCAGCATTACGCCTACAGCGGCTTTGAGGTGGAGACCTCGGGCAACGACCTGGCCCACGCCATCCTGCGGGGCGGCGTCAACAAGCGGGGGGTCAGCCAGCCCAACTACCATTATGAGGACATCAAGCGTCTGCTGGGCATGTATCTGAAAATGGGCCTTCAGAATCCGGCTGTGATTGTGGACGCCAACCACTCCAATTCGGACAAGCAGTACGAAGAGCAGGTGCGGATTGTCAAGGAGGTCATGCACAACCGGCAGCTGGCAAGCGATATCCGGCAGCTGGTAAAGGGCGTTATGATCGAAAGCTATATCGAGCCCGGCCGGCAGGATGTGACCGGCCAGGTTTACGGGAAGTCCATCACCGACCCCTGTTTGGGATGGGATGCCTCGGAACGGCTTATCTGTGAAATTGCGGAGATGAACCAATAAATAAGCAGGGCCGGATAAGGAACGGTATAACCCCGCCTTATCCGGCCTGTTATTTTTTATTCTTTTGTACGGCTAAAGCCGCCCGGAGCCTTTACCGCGGGCAGCATTCAAAATCCGTGTCGATATAGTGGGAGATGAAGCGGGCGCGGAAGCTTCTTATCCCGCACAGGGAGTTGGGGGTGCCGTCCGATACATCCAAATCCTCCGGCAGGACAAACTTGATGCACTTGACCAGCACGTCCCGGCAGGCGGGGAAATGATGGGCGGGCACGGTGACGGTTTTCAGTCCGCGGGAATACTCGTTGCCCTGTCTGTCCACCTCGGTCAGCAGGATGGCCAAGGCCACCCGCTTGTTCGGACAGACGTTTTTCAGGTTTACATCCAGCTGCAGAATCCGTCCCTGGGATTCCAAGTAGACGTCGCCTGCGTCGAACAGCACCGAATCCCGGCAGCTCCCCATGGAGATTTCCACCGGTTCCGGAGAGGGCTCCGGCTGTGCGCCGCCGCAGTCCACCTGCACGGTGGGGGCGGGGAAGGTGGCCTGGTTGTTTTCCGCATCCGTATAGGTGATGGATTCATTGACCAGCTTGTTCCCCGACGTGCCGGCGGTATGCCGGATGAAGAATTCCAGCGTGGCGCCCTCGTTGGCCGTGGTCCCCAGCTCGTCGATGGTCCACTTCAGGGTGGTGGTATTGATCATGGTGGCGGTGCCCTTGGTAGGCATACGGATGTCCGTAATGACGAAATCGGGGTTTACCACCTCATCGATGACAATGTCGGTGGCGCCCGGTTTGGAGATGTTGGCCGCCAGGTCGGCGAACAGGTCTTCCAGCTCGGCGTCGTCCGGGTGATGGCCACGTGGGAGGCATCCGGATCGGTGGCCCATTCATTCAGGACATTGGGGTCAATGCCGTCTGCGCCCACCAGGCCGATACAGTAGATGATGACGCCGGAGGCCCGGGCGGCTGCGGCCACGGGGGTGGGGTCGGGACCGGCGGTGGTCTTCCCGTCGGTAAACATGACGATGACCTTGGCGTTGGAGGAGGCCGGGTCGAAGAGGGCCGTGGCCTTCTCGAAGGCGTCGGCGTGGTTGGTGCTGCCGCCGGCGGTTAAGCTGTCCACCGCCGCCTTCAGGTCGGCTGTGGATGTGATAAGCTGGGTATCCTGGACAGCGGTTTCCGCAAAGCTGACAATCCCGATGCGGCTGCCGGAACCGATGTTGCCGTCCTGGGTGCCGTCGGTGGCCTCATCGATAATATCGATGAAGGCCTTGGCGCCGGCTTTCATGTTGCTAAGGGGGCTCCCCGCCATGCTGCCGGAACGGTCCAGGACCAGGACAATGTCCGTAGGGTTGCTGCTGATGTCCGGCGAAGCGGCCAGCGCCAGCGTAACCATCAGCGAACCGTCACACTCTATCCGGTCGGTGCTGATAATTTTATTAGAATTATTTAATCCCATGCTGTTTGCTCCTTTCCATATTTGGGCGCGCAGGACGCCCTGTCACATCTTATGCCGGATATGGGACTTGGATGTGGACTTGCCCTGTCTTTGTTTTGAAGCAGCCTGGCATTATTACGATAAAAAAGCCCAAGCCGGCAGTATATACCGTCGGCTTGGGCTTCTATTGTATTTGCGGGCCAAGTTACGCGCTTGTTCCGGCCCCTTCCGGCTGCGCCGGCCGGTCTTTCAGCGCTTTTGTATACCGCACCATCATGCACACCACAAAGACGGCCACTACCGTCTCGGTAATCGGCATGGTAAACCAGATGGAATCCGCGCCGAAAAGGACGGGAAGCAGGAAGATGAGGCAGCCGCTGATGACAATACCCCTGGCCACCGAGACAATAAAGGCTGTGCCGGGCTTCATCAGCGCCTGGAAGTAGTAGGTGGAGAAAATATTCAGAGGCAGCAGCAAAAAGGAAATGCCGTAGACCCGGAAAATGGCCGGGGCTATCTGCAGGACTTCGGCCGTCGGGGCCATAAAAATGCGGATAAACAGGTTGGGTAGTCCAAGGCTCAAAGCCGTCCAAAGCAGGGCGAAAAAGGCCACTGCACCCAGAGCGTATTTCAAAGTCTGCCGGATGCGCGTACCCGCGCCCGCGCCGTAGTTGGTGGAGATAATGGGCTGGGCCGCCTGTCCCACGCTGTAGGCGCAGCACTGGGCAAAGGTGCTGATATTGACAATGACGCCGTAAACCGCCAGGGCGTTGGTGCCAAGCCAGGTCACAATCTGCCGGTTGAACAGGATGGTCAAAAGCCCCATGGCCACATCGATAAAGAAGGTGGAAAAGCCCGTTACCCCTATCTCCCGCAGCTTGCGGAACAGCCGGGCGGGCCGGACCAGCCGCAGGGTATTCTTCTTCAAAAGGAAATGGGACAGCATCACCACAAAGGTGATGAAAGAGCCGATGGCGGTGGCCAGTCCCGCGCCGTAGGCCCCCGTATCGCAGGCAAAGACGAAAAAGTAATCGCCGAATATATTGAAAATACCGCCGGCCAGCACCCCGCCGGTGGCCAGGGCGGGGTTTTTGTCGTTGCGCAGATAGGCCGCCAGCATCTGGTTGAAGAGGAACAGCGGATGTAACGATACAATAGAAGTGAGACCAAGAGGATAGAAAAAAGCGATTGAGAACGTTAGAATAAAGCTGCCACACCCAAACTAACGAAAGGACTCAATCGCCATGGATATTGTAGCACAGGAAAAGGGAAAGAACAAGCGGTATTTGCCCCATACGATGAGCACGAAGGAGGGCGCAGTGAAGCTATACCGGCAGACAAAGGATATAGACGCAGTTTTATAATTACCTGAAGTTCTATTCTTATGAAGACCTACAGATGCAGATGAAGCGATATTTTCAGTCAGCCAACCGTATTTCTATGGCCATCCTTAACTATTGCAGAAACGGCGGGAACTGGTAGCTGCCCGTCTTTTCTGACACAGGGTGGACCAAGCCTGTGGGGTCTCTGCGAAATCGTTCTCCTAATTCTTAAAACTCTCTCGCCTTTTTCAGTCGCACATCATTGACAAACCTACAGCTGGCTGTGAAAAATTATCTCTGATTCACGAAAAATCTATACTGCAGGAACATAAAATCGTAAAAAATGGCTGGAAACAGAGCCGCTTTGTCGAGCAATTGCAGGTAAAAAGAGATATAGTATCTGTAGGCGCAATGTCCGCAGACCGGCAAACCTTTGCCGATGCGGGGCAGAGCAGATGTATTTTCCCGGAATCGGCGCACAGAGAGCCGGTATTGCAGAACTTGGGGCCGGAAAAGACGGGAAAACCGGCTGTTTTACAACCGAAAGGAGATGCTGTAAGTTATGCACGGAAAACGATTTGGCGCGCTTTTGACGGCGGGCTGTATTCTATTATCCGCCCTTCCCCTGTCCGCCGGGGCGCAGGAGGAAGCGTGGGACGGGCAGGCGGCCGACCAGTCGTGGTATACCGATGCCGCCGAGCTGCATCTGGATACGGCGGCCGAACTGGCCGGGCTGGCCAAGCTGGTCAATGCGGGGACGGATTTCAGCGGCCAGACGGTGTATCTGGATGCGGACGTAGACCTGGGCGGCCACGACTGGACCCCCATCGGGCAGGTGACGGCCCTGGCCAAAGATTCCATACAGGGCAGCGCCTTTGCCGGGGTATTTGACGGGCAGGGCCATACCGTCCACGGCCTGTCCTTAAAGTTTGCTGAAGGGAATTTGGGCTATGGGCTTTTCGGATACAGCACGGGTTCCATAAGCGATGTATCGGTGGCTTCCGACGGGGTTATAGACCTGAGCGGCGTCACCGCCGACCTGACTCCCTTTGGCGCCATTGTGGGCTTTAATAACGGGGGAACCGTTTCCCGCTGTACCTCGGCGGCCCGGATTACCGACGACGGCACCGAAACCGATACCCGCCGCTCTCTCAATGTGGGCGGCATCGTAGGCATCAACGACTACGGGGGCGTGGTGGAATACTGCGTAAACCTGGGTAGTATCCATCTGCCCAGCGTCAAGGCCAGAATCGGCGGTGTCGTCGGTTCCAGCTGCTTTTCCAGCAACGCCACCACAACGACTATACAGTACTGTGTCAATTACGGCGGCATAACGGCCGGCCTGTGTGACAATATAGGCGGCATATGCAGCTTCAGCCGCCGGGGCGTCATCCGCTACTGCTACAACAGGGGTAACCTGCAGCTGGAAAGCGGGGAAGGCGCGGTCGGCGGCATAGCCGGCGTCATCAACCATCAAAGCCTGACCTGCTGTTATAACACCGGGACCATGCAGAGCACCTCCCGCAATACCAGGAGCATTGTGGGTTCGGGCAACGACCCCAGCACCGCCACCTGCTTTGGCTTAAGCGGCACCCTTTCGGCTGACGACGCCTGGTGTGTCGACAGTGAAACCCTAAAGGCCGGCGTGCTGGCCCTGGACGCCGCCGACGACGGAAACGCCTACGTGGAGGACAGCCAGGGCATAAACGACGGGTATCCGGTGCTGAGCTGGCAGCTGGACAACGGGGAAGCCGCCGACCAGGCCGCCGCCGACCGGGTGAGCGCCATCATCGCCGCCCTGCCGGCTCTGGAGCAATTGACCGTGGATGACCAGGCGGCGATAAAAGAAGCCCGGGAGGCCTATGAAGCCCTGCGCGCAGCGCAAAAGGAACTGGTGACCAATCTGGATGTGCTGGAGCAGGCGGAGGAAAGGCTGGCCGAACTTTTGGAAGCCCTAAAGGAAAAAAACCTTGCCCTGGGCAAGCCCGCCGAGGCAACCTATGAGCAGATGGACGGGGAGTACCAGGCCTATGCCGCCAACGCGGTGGACGGGGACTACCATTCCAGATGGTCCACCTTTGGCGCTCCTTCTTTGCCGGGGGCTATCCAGGTGGATCTGCGGGCTGTCTGCGAAGTGGAGAGCGTGGCCACCTACTGGTTCGGAGTGGGACGCACCTATACCTATTCCATCTATCTGACCGATGAACCCATGATTGTCGATGGTGTCCTGCAGACAACCGGGGAACCGGTGGCCGCCGATCTGACCGGCCAGGGGAGCGGTACGGCCAACTCCTCCACATCCGCCGGCACACCCGGCAGCCTGCGCACCGAATACACCTTCCCGGAGAAAGTGACCGGGCGGTATCTGACCATTGTATGCACCGATGTTGCAGGCGGCAATGCCGCCGTATTATGGGAACTGGAGGTAAACGGCGTGCAGGTTGGCGAAACAGTACAGGCGGCCATTGCATCCATCTCCGGCATGACCGGGAGAAGGGTTGCCTTTGGAACGGAAATGCAGGATATTGTCCTGCCGGACAAAGCCACCGTATCCCTGGATAACGGGCAGAAGGGGGAGGTATCCCTCCGGTGGGCCTGCGCTGATTACAATTCCCAGCAGCCGGGGACATATACCTTTGTGGGCACGCCGGTGCTGGATGAGGAGGGCGAAATAACCAACCCGGCCGGCATCACCGCATCCCTGCCGGTGACCGTCTGCGAGGAGGAGGCCGACCTTTCCGGCCGACAGGTGGTGTCCATCTCTAACGACTGGACCTTCATGCAGGGTACCCTGGCCGGCGCAGAGGCCCCGGCCTATAACGACGCCGCCTGGGAGCAGCTGGACCTTCCTCATACCTGGAACGCCCAGGACGGCCAGGACGGGGGCAATAACTACTACCGGGGAGACGGCTGGTACCGCAAGGTGCTGGACTGGAACCCCGACTACGCCGGCAAGCGAATCGATATCGAGTTTTTAGGTGCCTGCCTGCAGGCCGACGTCTATGTAAACGGGCAGTTTATGGGCAACCATAAGGGTGGCTATACCGCCTTCCGGTTTGACATCACCGACGCCCTGATTCCCGGCCAGGAGAATATCATCGCCGTCCGGGTCAACAACCAGCAAACCCAGGACATCGCGCCTTTGTCGGGGGACTTCACCGTCTTCGGCGGCATCTACCGGGAGGTATCCCTGGTGCTGACCGACAGCGTACATATCGATACGGCCGACTACGGTTCCTCCGGCCTCTATCTGACCCAGACCAACGTCTCCGAGGAAAGCGCCGATTTGGAAATCCGTTCCAATATCGTAAACGACGGGGAAGAGGAAAAGACGGTGACCGTCCGGGCGACCTTACGGCATCCGGATGCATTTGAAGAAATCGACACCATCCCCAACCCGGCCTTTGACCCGGCGGATATGGTGGGCGGCGGTATTGTAGAGAGTTACGAAACCCAGCTGACCATCCCGGCCGGGGAATCCGCCGCCTTTGTCCACGACCTCACGGTGGAGGCCCCCCATCTGTGGAACGGCCGGGAAGACCCCTACCGCTACCAGGTGGATTTGGAGGTCTTCCAGGAGGGGGAGCGGGCGGATAACCAAACCGGCTATGTGGGCTTCCGCTACTACACCGTGGATTATGATGAAGGCTTTTTCTTAAACGGCGAATCCTACCCCCTGCGGGGCGTCAGCCGCCATCAGGACTGGGAGGACATGGGCACCGCCCTGACCCAGCGGGAGCACAACATCGACTTCGGCCTGATTTACGAGATAGGCGCCAACGCCGTGCGATTGGCCCACTATCCCCAGGCCCCCTATTTCTACGAGCTGTGCGACAAGTACGGCATTGTGGTGTGGGCCGAAATCCCCTTTGTGAACAACGTGGGCGGTTCGGGCACCTATGAGAACCCTGACGCCGACCGCCAGGCCTTTTTCCAGGTGACCAAGCAGCAGCTCATCGAGCTTATCCGCCAGCAGTACAACCGGCCGTCCATCTGCTTCTGGGGATTGCAGAACGAGGTGCTGGAGTACGCAGAGTGCATGCCGGAATTCATGGCCGAGCTCAACGACCTGGCCCACAAGGAAGACCCCACCCGCCTGACCACCCAGGCCACCGACAAGGACGCCGCCAAAAACTGGGCCAGCGACCTGATTGCCTGGAACCGGTATCCCGGCTGGTACTTCGGCACCAAAGAGGACATGGGCGCGGATCTGGATAAAAACCACGCCGGGGATGACCGTCCCTTCGGCATATCGGAATACGGCATCGGCTCCAATATCGAGATCCATGTGGATAAGGCCACCAACGCCGACAAGAGCCTGGGGGCGGTGCAGCCGGAGGAATACCAGAACATCTGCCACGAGAGTTTTATCCCGCAGATAAACGAGCGTTCCTATCTCTGGGCGACCTTCAACTGGAACATGTTCGACTTTTCCTCCGATATGCGGGCCGAAGGGGGACTTACCGGCGTCAACACCAAGGGCCTTGTGACCCGCGACCGGGAGGTGAAAAAGGACAGCTTCTACCTCTACAAAGCCAACTGGAGCGACGAGCCCTTTGTATACATCACCAGCCGCCGCAACGATGTGCGGCAGAACTCTCCTGTGGAGATTAAAGGCTACTCCAACTGCGACAGCGTGGAGCTGACGGTCAACGGCCAGGTGATAGGCCGCCTCAGCCAGGAGGACTTAGCCCAGGAAACCGTCTTTGTGTGGGAGGATGTCCCTCTGGCCAACGGGGAAAATACCATTGTGATGACGGCCGAGAAGGATGGGGAAACCTATACCGACACGGTGGTGTGGGAAAAGCAGGAAAGCGCGGACACCAGCCTGTGGTCGGATGCCCTGCTGGTGGACAACGCGGCGAGAACCATCTCTTTGACCGCCGATGTACAGGCCGAGGACCTGCAGGAGGTCATACACAGCTACGGCGCGCTGCTGGAACTGTTCAGCGAGACCGGCCGGCGGGTCACGTCCGGGCCCATCCGCGCGGGCATGATTTTGCAGGTCATCTCCGAGGACGAAAGCGAGACGGCTCTCTATATCTTTGTGAATCCCTGCCTGACCCAGGATAAGCCCATAGAGGCCAGCTCCTATCAGGACAACCAGAATGGGAACAATCCGCCGGAATATATGAACGACGGCGACGACACCACCCGCTGGGCCGCCGGCCTGACGGAAGACGGCGGCAATACCAGCTATCCCCAGTGGGTGGAAATCGACCTGGGGGATCTGTATGCGCTGGATCGGATTGACGTTTCCTGGTTCCAGGGTTCCTCCTCCAAGCGGGCCTATACCTATACGGTTTCGGTCAGCGAGGACGGGGAGGATTACCGGCAGGCAGTCGACCGTTCGGAGAACACGGTTGTGGGCGTGGTCAGCGATTCCCTGGACGGCGTGAAAGCCCGATACATCCGGCTGGATATAACCGGCAACAGCGAATGGTCGGGCAGCGGCTCCGCGGCGGCCTCCATTTATGAAATCCGGGCCTATGGGGAGAAGACAGCGGCAGTCGAGCCGGCGGACAAAGAGGCGCTGCAAAAGCTGTATGACCAGCACAAGGGGGATACCCAGGGGACATACACCGATGAAAGCTGGCAGGCCTTCTTAGAAAAGTTGGATGCGGCGGAAAAGGTGCTGGAAAATCCCGACGCCACCCAGGCTGAGATAGACCAGGCGCTGCAGGCGCTTACAGAGGCCATAGCCGGCCGGAAGGAGGAGATCCCCGACCCCACCCTTATTCCCGGCGATATGGACGGGAACGGCAAGGTGACCATCACCGATGTGATGCAGGCCTGCCGGGTGCTGGCCCGGAAAAACACCGGGGAGCGACCCACGCCGGAGGAAATCCGGATAGGAGACCTGGACGGGGATAAAGACATTACCATAACCGATATAATGGGAATCTGCAGGATTCTGGCCCGGGGAGAAAACGGTGCTGATACGCAGAGGCTGTAAAACCCAGCCGGAAGGAGGTTTCGAGTATGTTCAAAAGGTTATTGTCCTGGGTCGTATCGGCCGCCCTGCTGGGCGGCTGCCTGTGGGGGCTTCCCATCCCGTCCTGTGCAGAGGACGGGACGGCCTCCCCCGCAGAGGTGAACGCCATGATTGAAGCGCTGTTTCCCGTGACCCATAAGACCGCCGTACCGCTGAAGGGGGCCGTGCAGGCCTATGAAGCCTTATCGCCTGCAGAACAGGAACAGGTGACCGGCTATTCCAGAATTGCCGAGGCCGAAGCCCAGCTGCAGGCCCTGCACGATGCATTTTCCGTGTCGGTTTCGGGATGGCCGGCCTCTCTCGACAGCTCCACCACCAGCTGGATGGGGAAGTGCACTACAGAGGAAAAGGCGCTGACCCGGCAGGCGATGGCGGAGGAAATCCGACGGCTGTACGTGGAGGAGGGATACCAGGCCGGGGAAACCGAGGATCTGGCCCTGGTGGATACCTGGTCCCCCACCTGGACGCCGGCGGGTGTTCTCATCAATCTGGACGCTGCCGACAGCGACAACATCGGCAGGATCCACGGTGAAAATTGGGGATTTAACAAAATCGGCACCATTATCTCGGCGCCCTATGCGGGCATGGCCTTTTCCCAAATCCGCTACATGTCCCAGGACTATGTGGCCAACGGCTGGACGCCCCTGCTGTCGAATACCTTTTTGTATGACGGCAGGTACTATTCGGTCACCTGGGATAAGGTGAAATCCTATGACAGCGGGATTCCCGAGGAGCGGGGAAGGGTTCTGACCGCCGAAGAACTGACCTATACGGATCAGTATCCGGGCCGGGGCCTTATAAACGACGGAAACAACACCTTCCGGTACGCTTTGGCCCGGTATAACCAAACGCATAAATCCGACAGCCGGGTGCTGGGTATCCCCATTGCCAACGCCCGGCTGACCGACGGCGTCGCCTATCAGACCTTCCGCGGCCCGGACGGCGATGCCTATATAGCCGGCGACCCCGTTGCGATTACGGCTGCGGCCGCCACCCCCGAGAAGCCGGAGGGGGCCTATGCCATCGCAGGGGAAATGGCCCGGGCCTTCCAGTCCCTGGGCGAGACCGACAATGCGCGTTTTGCCGTCACCGGCGCGCCCTTGGGCGAGCAGTATGAGGCGGAAGGGATGCTCTGCCAGGACTTCCAGCTTCTCACCCTGGCGGTAGATCTGGAGACCGGCGCGGTTACCCAGACCTCCAACGACACGGCCCTTATGGACTTTTCCATAGAGGGTGGCCAGCTTCTGGATAATCTGGGAACGGACATCAACATCCTGGTTCCGGCCGGCACGGATATAACCCAAATCACGCCGGACTTTTCCATCCATCCCCATTCCACGGTTACACCCGCCGAAGGCCCCCAGGACTTTACCGACGCCGTGACCTATACCGTCACATCCCAGCTGGGGGTTTCCGAAAGCTATGTGGTGACGGTCATAGTGGACGGCCCGGGCAGCCCGGCGGATACGGCCGCGGCGGAACAGGTGCGTCGGGCCATTGACCATCTGCCGGCCGAAATCTCGCTGCAGGAGACGGCGCAGGTGCAGCTGGTTCAAAAACAGTACGATGCGCTGTCGCCCCGGCAGAAGTATTTGGTGGACAATGTCGCGAAATTGGAGGACGCCCTGGAGCAGGCGGAGACCTTAAGCCAGGGAAAAATCAAGGTGGCCTGCATCGGCGACAGCATTACCGAAGGGGACGTCAGCGGCGGCGTCGTACAGCCGGCCTCGTATCCTTCCCAGCTGCAGGAGATGCTGGGCGACCGATACGAAATCCGGAACTTTGGCAAATGCGGCATCTGTATGTCCAAAAATTCTCATTACCCCTATTGGGGCCTGAGCGAATTCGCTGAAAGCCAGGCCTACCAGCCGGATATCGTCATCATCATGCTGGGCACAAACGACGCTTCCACCCGCAACTGGTCTACGGTACAGGGCAACTTTGAAAGCGATTACACCGAGTTTGTCAATATATACAAGAACCTGGAATCCAAGCCCCAAATCTATTTGACCAAGGTCAGCGGCGTCCATCAGGCCGCCCAAATCGGGATAGAGGAAGTCAACGAAATCGTGGAGCGGATCGCGGAAAATACCGGCTCGCAGCTGGCCGATATGTACACCTGGGAGTACAATCTCTCAGACAGCGATAAGGCCAAGTATTTCGACGACAGCCTGCATCCCAACGCGGAAGGGTATACCCTCATGGCCCGGCAGTTTAAGCAGCAGATATTCGAGCCTTTGGAGGACAGCACCCTGAAAAGCATCGAGATTGACGGCCGGCCCCTGGAGGGCTTTCAGCCTGACCAGACCGAATACACCCTGGAAATCGGCCGGGATGACCCCCTGCCTGTCGTTACGGCTGTGACAAACGCGGAGGCCGCCGCGGTGCACATTACCCAGGCCCAGGAGGATTATCCCGTGGCGACCCTGAACATATCCGCCGGCAATCCCTATTTCAGCAGGGCCTATACCATAACCCTGAAGCGGGCAGGCGGGGAGTCTGTATTGGAGCAGGCGCTGGCCGCTGCCGAGGAGGCGCTGGACGGTCTGCATCCGACCAACGAAACTACGGCGGACGAGGTTCTGGATACCGCTGTGAAAGCCGTGAATCATGCGCAGGTGGCCATTTCATGGAAAGAGCCCTTTACCATAAAAATGGCCACGGCCGACACAGCCGGTTCCATTACGGGGACCCTGGAATTCAGCTTTGAGGGAAGAAGTCTGGTTTTGCAGCTGGAGTTTTCCATCGAACCGCTGGGCGGAACCGGTATCCTGGCCGGTGATATGGATGAGGACGGCGAAGTGACCATAACCGATATAATGGAAGCCTGCAGAGTCTTGGCCCGGAAGGCGGCGGATATCGTCCCCACACCGGACGAGATCGCCATTGGCGACCTGAATACAGACGGGGATATGACCATAATCGATGTAATGATGATCTGCAGAATTTTGGCCCGCAAGAACTGAGCAAGCGCTGTCCCGGCAGAGGATAAACTGCCGGGACAGCGCTTTGTTTGGACCTGCATGCAAAAAAGCCCGCACAAACAAAACGTTTGTGCGGGCTTCTGCCATTTGATGGAGCTGCTAACCAGATTCGAACTGGTGACCTCATCCTTACCAAGGATGTGCTCTACCACCTGAGCCATAGCAGCGTATCTCTGTCAAACCTCTTACCGGCGACGAAAAATATTATACGATATAGGCTGGCATTTGTCAAGAACTAATTTTTCTGTTTTCCGCAAATCTTTGACGGGATTCTTACGTTTTTCTTTCATAGGGGCAGGAAATGAAAATGTGTGGTATAATAGCCCCAGCAGATCCGCTGGGGCGGCTGCAGTGTATAGAGGAAGGGGAGGGGACGGCATTGACCGGGGAAGGGAAGGCACCCCGCGTCCTTGTGGTGGACGACGAGCGGGAAATCGCGGATTTGGTGACGCTGTATCTGAAAAACGAGGGCTGCCGGGTATATACCTGCTGCGACGGGGCGGAGGCCCTGCGGTGGATTCAGACCGAGGAGCTGGATCTGGCCATTCTGGACGTTATGCTGCCGGGGGTGAATGGCTTTGAGCTGTGCCGGCGCATCCGGGAGAGCCACACCTACCCGGTTATTATGCTGACGGCCCGGGTGGAGGATATGGATAAAATCAACGGCCTTACCATCGGCGCGGACGATTACATCACCAAGCCCTTTAACCCGCTGGAACTGGTGGCCCGGGCCAAGGCGCAGCTGCGGCGGTACCTGCGGTACGGAGCGCCCCCCGACCGGGAGGAGGATTTTCTGGAATTTTCCGGCCTGACCATCAACCGGGCCACCCACGGCTGCACCCTGTACGGGAAAGCGGTAAACCTGACGCCTATCGAGTTCGATATCCTCTGGTGCCTGGCCGAAAACCGGGGCCGGGTGGTGAGCCAGGAGGCCCTTTTTGAACGGGTCTGGGGGGAGAAGTACCTGGATTCCAACAATACGGTTATGGTGCATATCCGCCGGCTGCGGGAAAAGCTGAAGGAGCCGCCCCGCAATCCGAAAATCATCAAGACAGTGTGGGGAGTGGGATACAAAATTGAGTAGCAAGGGAACGGCGAGATTTAAACGGAGGCTATTCCTCCGGATTCTTCTGGGCGTGGCGCTGAGCATGCTTCTGCTGCTTTTTCTGCTGTTTCTGGCCGACGGCATTCTGAACAACCTGCTGGCCGACGTCATGTCCACGGTGAATCATTCCATGTATATATTCCTGCGGAGCCACAAGACCGAGGTCATCCTGGCGGCTTTCGTGGTGGTGGCGATTTTTTCCATCTGGATTGCCGTGTCGGCGGCCACCCGGTATATCGATATGCTTGTGGAGTCCATCGGGAAGGTATTCCAGAAGGACGACGGCCTCATCAAGCTGCCGAGAGACTTTGAGGATATCGGGGATCAGCTGAATACCATTAAATACAACGCCCTGCGCAGCGAG
The DNA here is from genome assembly GCA_904420585.1 of Candidatus Howiella intestinavium. Classification (GTDB taxonomy): domain Bacteria; phylum Bacillota; class Clostridia; order Oscillospirales; family Acutalibacteraceae; genus Howiella; species Howiella intestinavium. The sequence continues at coordinate 31,204 of CAJFVX010000024.1, forward strand.
CAGGTGGCGAAGGAAGCGGAGCAGCGGAAAAACGACCTGGTGGTCTATCTGGCCCATGATTTAAAGACGCCGCTTACATCGGTCATCGGCTACCTGACCCTGCTGCGGGACGAAAAGGACATTTCCCCGGCACTGCGGGAAAAATACCAGGCGGTGGCCCTGGAAAAGGCCGAGAGGCTGGAGAGCCTTATCAACGAGTTCTTTGAAATCACCCGCTTCAATCTCCAGAGCATTACCCTGGAGAAAGGCCAGGTGCAGCTTTCGGTGATGCTCCAGCAGCTGGCGGATGAATTCCAGCCGCTGTTTGCCCCCAAAGGCCTTACCTGTGAATCCCATATCACGCCGGGGCTGGTGATAAACGGAGACGCCGACAAGCTGGCCCGGGTGTTTGACAACCTGTTGAAAAACGCCGTCAGCTACAGCTGTGCAAACAGCGTCATCCGCATATATGCCGCGCCCTACAGCCAGCCCTTCCAGCGGCCGGACGGCAGCGCGGCGGGGAGTCGGCCGGGGGTGCTGCTGCAGTTTCAGAACGAGGGAGATCCCATCCCGCCCCATAAGCTGCAAAGCATATTTGAAAAGTTTTATCGGCTGGATACCACCCGTTCCAGCAGTTCGGGAGGCGCCGGCCTGGGCCTGGCCATCGCCAAGGAGATTGTGGAGCTGCACGGCGGGGCTATTTGGGCCTCCAGCACAGGTCCTGCCTCCGGCAGCAGGGGGCGGACGGAGTTTACAGTATTCCTGCCATTGTAAGGTTTTCCGCCCGCCGGAGAAAGGGGAAAGAGGCCGGCGGGCGGGCTTTTTTTCGGTTGGACAAGGAACCGGCCCGGCAAAGCTTCATAGAATGGTAGTGAAGTAAAACGCTTCACACTATTACCATAGGAGGCTTTGTATATGGCAGAGTTAAACAGCGGTTTTAAAGCGCCTGGCAGCTTTAAAGAAGCGGTCTGCATAGACGGCGGCAGGGTATATGACTCCTGTTGCGACAGGGATTGCCTGGAAGACCTGCGCTGCTTCTTTACGGCCCGGGGCCAGGAGATCATCCAGCAGGCGCTGAACGTCCGCATCCGTTCGGCCGAGATCATCAACGTCTTCATCGACGTGGAGCCGGTCAACTTCAACCGGGGCTACTACGCCTGTGACCTGACCTTCTTCTTCCTTGTCAAGTTCGACGTGTTCTGCTCCCCCCATTCCAAGCCGGTACCCGTCCGGGGCGTCTGCTTCTTTGACAAGAAGGCCATTCTGTACGGCAGCGAGGGCAATGTGAAAATCTTCTCCAACGAATTTTCCCAGGAGGGGGCCGACGATCACCAGGTGCGCCCCACCAACAACCTGCCCAAATGCGTGGTGCAGTGCGTGGATCCCGTGCCCCTGGCCGCCCGCGTCTGTGAAATCCGGGACTGCTATGAGAATGTGCGCTGCATGCCGTCCTGTGTCTGCAACCGGCTGGGCGGGGAGGTCTGCACCAGCCTGTCCAACGGCGACAAGACGGTGTATGCCACCATCGGCTTGTTTTCCATCATCCAGCTTATCCGCAATGTGCAGATGCTGATTCCGGTATACGATTTCTGCATCCCGGAGAAGCAGTGCAGCTGCGACGAGCCCACCGAGTGCGCCTGCGACATCTTCAAGAAAATCAAGTTCCCCACCGACGACTTTTTCCCGCCCCAGCCGGCTTCCGACTGCGGCTGCAGCCAGCCCGTGGCAGCCTGCGATGCAGAGGATGAGGAAGAGGAGATCTGACCGGCCTGTCCTGCGGCAGGGCTACATAGGAAATCCCCCGCCGCAAAACCGCGGCGGGGGATGCAGGCCGTATCCAGGCCAAAACGAGCGGCGCCGCCCATGTGGACGGCGCCGCAAACTTATTTCTCCTCTTTGGGCTTTGCGATACCCTTCCGGATGTCCTCCAGAGTGGGGTCGATGTGGGCAGACCAGAGCTCGGTGCGGCTGGCGGTGGGGGCGGCCCAGCGGCAGGCGTTCCGGATAATCTGCTGCACATAAGGGTTGTGGAAGGACTGGTTGGTTTCATGCCCGGGCTGGAAGTAGAAGATTTTGCCATAGCCCCGGTGCCAGGTGCAGCCGGCCCGGAAGGCCTCGCCGATATCGAACCAGCCCAAGAAAATCAGCTCGTCCGGCTCGGGGATGTCGAAGAATTCGGCGTAGCACTCCTCCACCCCGATTTCAAAGTGCTCGGGAAGCCCCTGGGCGATGGGATGGGAGGGCATGCAGCACAGCATGCGCTCGTAGGTATCGTCCCGCCAGCGCAGGCGGCAGGTGGTGCCCATAAGCTTCTGGAAAATTTTGGACTCGTGGCCGGAGTGCAGGACGATAAGGCCCATGCCCTGCAGCACCCGCTTGTAAATCCGGTCCACCACCTCATCGGGCACCCGGCCGTGGGCGCAGTGGCCCCACCAGATGAGCACGTCGGTGTCGTTCAGCACCTCGTCGGGCAGGCCGCAGTCCGGGTCGTCCAGGGTAGCCGTGCGCAGCTTCCCTTCGCCGACCTCGGCCTTCACCACATCGGCCAGGAATACATGCAGGCCGCCGGGATAGACTTCGGTGACCCGGGGGATTTCCTTCTCGTGTACGTTTTCATTCCAAACGGTAATATTCATCGAATTTGCCTCCAGTCGGGGCGGGGCCCCATCTATTTTCCAACTGCCATTATAGCAATAACCGCACGCCCCCACAAGGAAGTTTTTTGCGGAAGCTGCGCCATATATTGACCAATCCCGTAGAGATGGGCCAATATGGGCACAAAAAACGGGCCGGGATTGTCTCCCGGCCCGTTTTCTGCAAAAATTATTCGTTCAGCGCCCGCTCCAGCCAGATGGAGCCGATATCCATGGCATTATACAGCCCCTGCTTCTCGCTTTTCTTGACTACCCGATCCCGGGTGCGCAGATCGGGGTCGGTGTACATAAGCTGTACCACGACTTTATCCGCGATTTCCATCTTATCCGTCTTTTTGGTGCTCATGATCTGCAGCATGACCACATATTTATCCGACATGTTGCCGTAATAAATGGTATTGCCCTTGCGAACCAGCGGTTTGCCCTTATAAGTTAAATACGCCGGCTTTTTGCTTTCTGCCAATGCCGTCACACCTCCAGCTGAAAATTCCTGTCTTATTAGTTTACCATATGGGGCGCCTTTTGTAAAGAGCAGCCTACATGCCGCAAAGGGCCTTCAGCCGGCCGGCCCGGGAGACGTCCTCCCAGGGCAGGTCCAAATCCATCCGGCCCATATGGCCGTAGGCGGCCAGCTGCCGGTAGATGGGCCGGCGCAGGTTCAGATCATGGATGATGGCGGCCGGCCGCAGGTCAAAGGTTTCGGCTACAGCCGCAGCGATGGTTTCGTCGGCCACGGCGCCGGTGCCGAAGGTATCCACCAGCACCGAAACGGGATGGGCTACGCCGATGGCGTAGGCCAGCTGAACCTCACAGCGCTTGGCCAGGCCGGCGGCCACGATGTTCTTGGCCACCCACCGGGCGGCGTAGGCCGCCGAACGGTCTACCTTGGTGGGATCCTTGCCCGAGAAAGCGCCGCCGCCGTGGCGGGCAAAGCCGCCGTAGGTGTCCACGATGATTTTCCGCCCGGTAAGCCCCGTGTCCCCCTGAGGGCCGCCGGTTACAAATCGGCCGGTGGGGTTGACATAAACCTTTGTATCTTCATCAAACAGGCCTGCGGGCAGGACGGGCTTGATGACCTTTTCGAGAATATCCCGGCGGATGTCCTCCAGTTCCACATCGGGGCTGTGCTGGGAGGAGACCACCACCGTGTCCACCCGGACAGGGCGGTCGCCGTCGTACTCCACGGTGACCTGGGTCTTGCCGTCCGGCCGCAGGTAGGGCAATTCTCCCGACTTGCGGACGGCGGTCAGCTGCCGGGCCATGGCGTGGGCCAGGGAGATGGGCAGGGGCATGAGCTCGGGGGTGTCGTCGCAGGCGTAGCCGAACATCATGCCCTGGTCGCCGGCGCCGTTCTGGTTCAGGGGGTCGGTTTCGCCGCTCTTTTCCTCCAAAGAAGCGTCCACCCCCATGGCGATGTCGGGGGACTGCTCATCGATGGAGGTGAGGACGGCGCAGGTGTGGCCGTCAAACCCCTTGGAATAGTGATCGTAGCCGATGCCGTTGACCACCTCCCGGGCAATGTGGGGAATGTCCACATAGGCCTTGGTGGTGATTTCCCCCATGACGGTGACCACGCCGGTGGTGCAGAAGGTTTCGCAGGCCACCCGGGCGTCGGGATCCTCCGCCAGGATCGCATCCAGGACGGCGTCGGAAATCTGGTCGCAGATTTTGTCGGGATGTCCCTCGGTGACCGATTCGGATGTGAATAAACGTTTTGCCATTATGGTTCCTCCTGTGATTTTGAAAGACCTTCCCCTTGGTAAAGACGAAAAAACGCTCCGCCGGCGGGCCGGACAGAGCGTTTTGTATCCACCTCATCTTCCGGATATACCGCAGGATTTGGCACCTTGGCAAACGCCAGGTTGCCGGGCATCGCAGGGCCTGTTCCCTCCGCCGCTCTTGATAAGGAAAATCATTCAATTGTCTGGGGAGCCGGACAGGCTCCGGATACTATAGTACCACATTATGGGACTTTGTCAACTATCTTTTGCAAGTCCGGGCTGTCAGGGAGCGATTATTACGCCGTTTTTCCCAGCAGCCGGCCGTTTTTGCGCAGGAAGGGGGTCAGAGCCTTGAAAAGAATCCCGGTGAGGACGCTGTTGATACCGGCTTTCAGAAGGTTAAAGGGAAGGATGGCCGGAAGCAGAAGGTCGATAACGGCTTCCCGGGGCGCTCCCATATATAAGGGGGTCAGCCAGAGGTTCATGGGAATCATAACCAGGGCCATACCGACGGTGCCGAGAACCATGCCCAGAATGGCGTGGGTGAACTTGCCCTTCCGGCGGTAAAGGGCGCTGACCAGGATGACCAGCACACTGGAGGCCACCACATGCATCACCAGCCCATACCAGCCGTTCCCACCCAACAGGAAGGCCTGCACCAAGGATACCACCAGCAGGATAAGCAGGCCGGGGACGGTGCCGTAGAGCATACTGCCCAAAAGGATGGGTACGTCGGCCATGTCGTACTCTAAGAAGCTGGCGGCCGGAATCAGGGGAAAGTGGATCAGCATGACCAGCACAACCGATATGGCGGCCAGCATAGCCATTTGAGCCAGACGGATAACGTTTTCTTTTTTCATACAATCGACTCCTTATCCGCTATCTTTGGACGCAAAAAGCCCCGCAGATAAAACATCTGCGGGGCTGGAACGTACGCAATCGGCCTGATGGGAAATGAGGGGAACTGCGCGCGCCTTCTTCCATCCGGACTGTAACCGTCGGCTCCGGAATCACACCGGAATCAGCTGTGCAATACACAGGTCGCGGGCTCGCCGGCCAAGGCCGGATTACCGCCGGTGGGGAATTGCACCCCGCCCCGAAGACAGCAATAAATTTGTTATTATAATATGCCCATCCGACCGGTTTGTCAAGAGGCCGCCGGCGATAAATTGAAAAAGGCTACTGCTGGATGCTTTTGAGGTAGTCCACAATCCCCTGCACCGTAGCGTCGGCGCTGGCCTCGTTAAAGGCGTCGGTGACTAAGAGGCTGTATTCGTCGGCGTTGCTGACAAAGCCGTTTTCGGTGAGAATGGCCGGGCAGTCGGAGACCCGCATGACGTAGAAATTCCCCCACTTATTCCCCCGCTGGTCCAGATACAGCCCGGCATTCCGGTTGTAGACCGCCCGGGACAAGGGCTCGGAAAAGGGGTTGAAATAGTAGCTTTCATACCCCTTGCTGGACGTGGAGGTGCTGGAGTTGCGGTGGAAGGAGATAAAGAGGTCGGGTTTTACCGATTTCACCGTCCGCACCCTGGGGTCAAGCCCCACCCGGTCGCTGTCGTTTTTGGTCAGGGTAACCTCCGCCCCCAGGGCTATCAGGCGATCCCGCGCCTTATAGGTGAGGGTGCTGTTCAAAATGGCCTCGGTATAGCGGGGATCCGACCCCACCGCCCCGGGGTCGCTGCCGCCGTGGCCGGGGTCCAGGACAATTTTTACCCCCTCCAGGGATACGCCGTATTGGTTGTCCGCCGCTTTCAGCTGCACCGGCTTTAAAAAGCTGAAAACCAGCTGTCCGTCGCTGTTGTACTCGGCGTTCCAGCCGTACAGCCCGCCGGTTTTCTTCAAATACAGCCGCAGGGTGTAGTCGGCCTCGTTCTTTATCCATTCGGCGCCGGAAAAGATGGGGTTGTCGGCCGGCAGGTCGATTTTCCCCTGGGCGGTGCCGGCGTAGCAGAAGGTGATGTCCACATGGTCGAAGGTGGGGGAGGAGATGGAATAGTTGGGCGCGCCGCCGGAGGGGTAGGGATTCTGATACCCCTGGGGCGCCAGCTTAAACCGGAAGGGGGCCTTCCAGTCCACGTCGAAGGTCATGTATAAGAAACGGTCGTCCTCCCGTACGCCGGCGGCCGTCACATTGTTGGTCTCGGGGAGGGTGCCCTCGTAGACCTTGATGTTGTCCCCCTTCTCCTCGGTGGAGGTATAGACCCGCTTGCCGTACCGGAGCACCCGGTAGGTGAATCCCGACCCGGCGTCCATGACCGTGGAGCGGGAGCAGTAGTCCACCGTGCCGGCGGGCAGATAGTTGTTGGTGGGGCGGGAACGGTCATCGATGATGTTGCCGTCGAAGGTTTCGATCTGGTAGGAGACCGCCTCGGCAATGAGGCCGGTGCCCACGTTGATGTAATTCTCGCTGCCGTCGCCGGTTTCCTGGAAGGGGGGCAGGCCGGGGTCGTTCGGATTCCCCGCCCGGACGGTGATAACGCCCCCGGTCATGGACTCGCTCTGGCCGCCGTAGTGGGCTGTAAAGGAGATTTGCCCCATGCGGGTGTCGGACGACAGGTTGGAGGGCATGGAGAAGGTGCCCAGATAGGTAATGAAGTCTCCGCCCGTATCCTCGGGATTGTCGCTGATTTGGGGATCCAGGGCAATGGATGTATCCCCCAGGCTGGCGGTGACGGTGCTGCCCTTCCGGGCCACCGCCTTGACCATGATGACCGCGCCGCCGTCCAGGGTAAGATCCCCCGCCGGGGCGATTTCTTTCAGCAGCACCTGCCGGTAGGTGACGGTGTAGGTAAGGGTCTGTCCTTTGTGCTGGAAGGTGAAGGTGTTGGCGCCTGTCTGCAAATCCATCTGCAAGGAGAAGTAGCCGGCGTCGGTGCGGGTGACCTCCTGCCCGTTTAGGAGCAGGGGAAACTGGGTGTCGGAAGCCCCCACAAAGCCGATGCTGGATTCGGTGGTGGTCAGATTCCGGCTGGCCGGGCTGCTGATGCGCAGGTCGGCGGGCTGGTACCCCTCCGGCAGCTGGCCGGTGAGATATTTCTGCAGCACCGCCGCGCCGCCGCTGGTATCCTCGGTCAGGTCGGCCAGGGTGTAAAAGGCCGAGCCGGCCGAAGCGAAACCCTTCAGCGCTGCCACTTGTTTGACCAGCTGGTCGGGACTTTCGTAGCCCTCTGCAGCCGCCAGGGCCTTGTCGGCGGCGTGGCGGAAACAGAGGCCGAAATGTCCCTCGGCCTTTTGATTCCACCAGGCGGCCACGGTTTCAAAGGGGGCTGCCCCATCGCCGGTTGCGGTGGCCGAGACCATGGCCCAGTCAAAATATCCCGCCTGGAGCCAGCCCAGGGTATCCGCCCCGGCCGCGTAGGATTCCGCCGCCGCGGTCTCCAGCTCTATGCCGCCCTGGACCGTGGCCGCCTTCGCCCATACAGGGTCGGCCGCTACCCCCAGATATAAGCTGCCGTTTGCTTCCCGGATGGCCTGGGAAGCCTGCCGCACGGCGGCGGTAAGCCGGTCCCGGCGGAAGGCGTCGTAGCCCATGCCGCCGCCCTCCGCCATGTAATCGGCATAGGAGCCGCCGGATGTCCCGTAGGCGCAGCCCTCCAGCAGCAGGCCGTCCAGCCCCTGGATTCCCGCTATGGCTGCCGCCCCCTCGACGGCCGCAGCGGCATCCTCTGACCGGGATAAATCCAGCTGCTGCCCCTCCGACAGGTCGTAGACGGCGTACAGGGCCATCCCTTTGGCATGGGCCGTATCAATGGCCAAATCCAAATAACTGCCCCCGGACGGGGCTGCCGCCTGGGTTTTATCATTTACGGGAAACAGGATGGTGTTGCAGCCGTATGTCCCGGCTGCGTCCATAGCCGTTTCCAGGGATGCGGCGGCCTGTACGCCGTCCTGTCCCTGGGTCAGAAATTCCCGCCCGGCCGTTATGTATGTCCCGACGATGCGGTCGGAGCGGGTTACGGCCAGCGTGGTTCCCGAGGAGGTGGAACCGGCCAGGGCCTGTCCGCTGTCCGCCGGCCGGGAAACTTCGGCGGCTGAAGGGTCGGCTTCAGGCGTGCGGAACAGCCCCGAAAGGGCCAGGCCGCCGCCCACAAGGGCCAGGGCCACGAGGCAGGCGCCGCCGATGAGGAGGGCTCGCAGGCGGCTTTTTCTGCCGCCTTTTTGAACTGTCGGCATATCGTCTGCTAAACCGTATTCCAGCCCTTCCTGGTTTGCATAAGCCCCGGCAACCGCCTCGTCTTCCACCGGGGAAGGGCCGGTGCCCGGTGCGAAATCTCCTGCATCGGAAGAGGCCTCCATCTCATCTGCGGAAAGAGCGGCGTCCGGCTCCGGATAAGCCGGTTCCGTCTCGCCGCCGCCATCCGGCCTGTCAGAGTTATCGGCCATAGAACTCGCTTCATCGTCCGCCGGAAGAATCCCAGTATCCGGTGCAGGCTTGGATGGATTGGCAAGGGCGTCTGTATCTTCGGCGGAACTGGCTTCGGTCCTTTCGGCAGCAACCGGCATGGCTCCATAGCTTCCGGTATCCTCCCCCTGTCCGATAGCTTTCCCGCGCAGTCTTACCCGGCCGGCAGCCCGTCCGCTGTCTGTACGGCTTATATGATACAAAGGCGAGCCGGCATCCGCCGGGCAATCCGCGTTTAATCTGTCTTCCGTATGGGCGGCATCGCGGAAAGCCGCCGGCCGCCGTGTGATTTTATCTTTCTTTCTCCGGCTGGCGGCGTGCTGGGCCGGCCGGAAAAATCCTTTTTTCTTATCCCCCATGGATATCCTCCTTACGATTGCAAAACATCCTCAAAAGCCTGCATATGGGCCTGGTTTAAGGCCGCGCTGCTGACGATGGAGCCGTAGGAATACAGCATAAAACCATCGGCCCCCGCCTGCCGCAGCAGGGAAAGCTGCCGGCTTAAAATATCCTCCGACTCCTGCCATTCGGTGCTGCCGGCATCCTCTGTGCCGATTTTATAGGCCGCCAGCCCCACATAGAGCCGCACGCCCTCTGCCCGGGGCAGGGACAGCCACTGGTTCAAAAGATTGTCAAACCGGAAATCCGCTTTTGGGTACTGGAAGCCGAAATACAGCTGGGGGGTTATGTAGTGGGCGTAGCCGCCCTCCCGCATCCATAAGGCTATATCGGCGTAGAGTTCCTGATAATTCCGGTCGCTGCCGTCGTTCGAAATATGGGCCGAGGGGCTGATGCCAAAGGGCACGCCCCGGCTGTCGGCCAGCCGGTAGACCGCCTGCATCAGGCTGTTTACATTGGCCCGCCGCCAGTCCCCCAGTGACAGGGCGTTATTTCCCGCCTTTTCCGCATAGGCCGTATAGGTGGCGGCGTCAAAGGCCGGGTCGGAGGTGGGGTAGAAGTAGTCGTCAAAATGGATGCCGTCCACATCATAATTGTCCAGGATTTCCCGGACGCCGTCCAGAATCAGCTTCTGCATCTCCACCACGCCGGGGTTGTAGTACATCCCGCCGTCCCAGGGGATGGCCCAGCTGTCGTTGGATGGGTCGCCGTCGGTCAGACAGACCCGGGCCGGATTGTTTTCGGCCAGTTCCATTGGGTCGTCGGTCTTGTTGGATACCCGGTAAGGGTTCAGCCAGGCGTGAAAGGCAAGGCCCCGGTCGTGGGCCGCCTCAATAAGGATGTTCAAGGGGTCATAGCCGGGATTTTGCCCCTGCTGCCCGGCGGCATACTCGCTCCAGGGAAAGTAGGACGAAGGATAGAATGCGTCCGAGTTGGCCCGTACATGCACCACCACGGTGTTCAGCCCCATGCCCTTTATTTTGTCAAACATGCCGCCAATCATATCCGCAAACTGGTCTGCGGTTTTTCCCCGGCCGTCCAGCTCATAGTAGGAAATCCAGACCGCCCGCATTTCCCCCTCCTGCACCACCGGCTTGGCTGCCGGCAGCTGCGGCGTGACGGTTTCTGTTTGCCCGGATGGTGCCGCCGAAGAATCCACCGGGGCGGATACGCCGGACGAGGCTGCCGGCGACATGGCCCCGCCTGAAGAGGGTGCGGCCTCATCCACGGATGTCACAGGCGCCGATGAACCGGCGGAAACCGCAGACGAAGGGGCCACAGAAAAGGCAGACGATTGTATCGAAGCCGGTTTGGAGGAGGGAAATACGGCGTCGGCCTTGGTACAGCCGGCCAAAAGCAGCAGGCTGAGCAGCAGGGCCAGCAGCAGATAGGGGCGGAAAGGGCGTGGGAAATGCATAGGCAACCTCCTGGAATTATATATAGAACATTGTACTTCTTTTGTGCGGCCTGGTCAACAAAAATACGGGGAGTTCGACAAAAATCCGGCGGGGAAATCCTGGTAATATCCCATAGAATGTGGTATACTTTTAAAAAGAAAGCGGGGTGCAGGTATGGCCATACTGGACGTTAAGTCCCGGCTTGAGTATGTGGGGGACTGCTGTTATCCCTGTCCGAACTGCGGCGGGCCGGCGGCCCTTGCAGTCTACCGGCTGGACAGCCGCCCCAAGGTGCTGGGCCTGCCGGCTGCTCGTCTGCGCAGACGGTATCTGGGAATATGCAGCGGCTGCGGAGCGCGGTACAGCCTGCCTGAGGACAAGGGGCGGGCCATGGAGAAGGGCGGCCCGGTGACCCTGTTTATCTCGGACATATCCCCCTGGGAATGAGAAAGGGCGTTTATGGATTTTTTTATAACCCGCATACTACCAGTATATTGTCTGGTCATCGGACTTATCTCTGTTTTTGTGACCATTCTGGACAAGAGGGCGGCCCGCCGCCATACTCATCGGGTGCCTGAACGCCGGCTTATGCTGCTGGCCTTTGCAGGCGGGGCGCTGCCCATGTATACCGTCATGCTGCTTATCCGGCATAAAACCCTGCATAAAAAATTTATGATTGGCCTGCCGGTGTTTATCCTGCTGCATATTTTTCTGCTGGCCGCCCTGCTGTACGGCAGCGGCCTGCTGCAGCTCCCCATCTGAAAGGAGACGGAAGATGGAAAGATATGCTTATTATCCAACAGAATTCGGATACATAAAAATCGGCTGTACCCCGGATGCGGTGACGGCGCTTACCTTCGTGCAGCACCCGGAAGGGGAAAGCAGGCCGACACCTCTTTCCGATGCCGCTTTCCGGCAGGTGCGGGATTACCTGGACGGTGGGCGGCAAAGTTTTGATTTTCCCTATATCCTGCGGGGGACGGCCTTTCAGCAGAAGGTCTGGAAGGCGCTGCTGGAAATTCCCTACGGTGAAACGAGAACCTACGGGGAAATCGCCGCAGCCATAGGCAGCCCCAAGGCCTGCCGGGCGGTAGGTATGGCCAACCGGCGGAACCCCATCTGGATTGTGGTGCCCTGCCACCGGGTGGTGGGCGCCGGCGGAAGCCTGACGGGCTATGCCGGGGGCCTTGCCATGAAGGAGGCACTTTTGCAGTTGGAGCGGAAAAATAGAACTGTCAAAAGATAAAGGAGAACCCCGTACGGGCCGCAAGCGCGTGCCTTGTACGGGGATTTTTGTCAGCGGAGGGGTTAGTCCGGCTGTCTATCCGTCCTGTCCTGCTTTTTCCCGGGACAGAGGCATTTTTCCAGCCGGTCGGTCAAACGACAGAGGGCGAACCCAAAGCCGCCGAAGAGGAAGATGCCCAAAAGCATGCGGTCATACTCCAGTCTGACCCACATGTCCATAATAAAAAAGCCCATGCCGTACCGGGTGCCGTAGGCCTCGGCCAAAAAGAGGATGGAGATGCCGGCGGCAAGGCCATTGCGCAGAACGGTAAACAGGGCGGGCAGGCAGGCGGGCAGGGCTATATCCAGGAGCATCCGCCAGCCGGACAGCCCGGCGGCCCGGTAAGGCGCAAAGAGGACGGGCGGGATTTCCCGTAGGGCGTCCCGGACGGACAGAACCAGGGGAAAGAAGAGGATGAGGAAGACCAGAGCCGCCTTGGAACCCTCTCCCACGCCGAAGGCAAGCAGGAGCAGGGGCAGCAGGGCGGCCTTGGGTAAGGTCCCCAGCAGGTAGAGCAGGCCGGAAAGATACCGGTCAGACCTTGGAAAAAAGCCCAGAAGGAGGCCCAAAGGCAGCCCGATAAGCAGGGCCGGAAGGAGTCCTGCGGCCAGGCGGCCGGCGCTGAAAAGCAGATGCAGCCCAGGGGGCTGCCAGCAATCTCTAAAGGAAAGCAGCACGGCGGCAGGGGAGGGAAAAAGGGGATGGCCGGCCAGCATGGCGGCTCCCTGCCAGGCTGAAAGGGCGCAGAAGGGGATAAGGCAGGGGCGCAGCCGCCGGAGCCATCCGGCCGCTTTGGACATGGCAAACCTCCTTTCCGGACGCTATGCAGGTATAGGCTTTCCCGCCGGCAAAGAACCGGCGGACATATGTACAGAACGGTGGGACAGCCTCGTCTATACAATCCCATGATTCCCGGAAATCCAGGCCTGCCCCACCCTTTCAGGAACTTTGACCGTCGTTTGCCGGAAGTCTTCTGCCTGGCCTGCTGGGGAGCAAACCGGGTAAAATTTCATCTCCGCCAGGCCGGCCTCCTCGGCGTCATGGGATGTAAGGAGCAAAGCGGCGCCTGTGCGGGTCAAATAGGCGTCCAGAAGGTTCCGGACCAAGGCCCGGGCCGCTCCGTCCAGCCCGGTAAAGGGTTCGTCCAGCAGAAGAAGGCGGGGGGCGGCCGCCAGGGTGCGGGCCAGCATGGCCCGGCGGTATTGCCCGCCGCTGAGGGCGGCCGGATACCGTCCCTCCATCCCTTCCAGTCCCAGCCGGCGGCAGAGGAGCATCGCCTCTGCCGTCCCACCCTTCCGCCCCACGGCTCGTGCCATGCCGGTGATATTCTGCTCCACCGTCCGGAAGGGCAGCAGGCAGGGCTCCTGGGGCATGTACCCGATACGTACGCCCCCGCCTACCCGCCGCCGTCCCTCAAAGCAGGTGTGCAGGCCGGCGGCGACGCGCAGATAGGTGGATTTCCCGCAGCCCGAGGGGCCGGTGAGCGCCGCCCCTTCCCCCGGCCCCAGCCGCAGCGCAAGGGGGCATCCCACAGGCCGGGGCGGGTTCCCCCCCTTCCCAGGGTAAAAAGCCCTTTCAATCCGCAATTCCAGCAGGCTTTCCAGAAGATACCTCCCCCTCTCCCGCCGGTACCTCCAAAAGGCTTTGGGGATCCATCGGATCGGAAACCAGTCCGGCGTCCATAAGCCATGCGGCGGCAGCCTCCATCTGTTCTATAGCGGGCCAGGCGGCCGGCCGGTAATCCGGCAGCAGGGCGCTGTCCAAGGCATTGGGAAGCCCCAGGGCTGCAGCGGCGGCGCCCACGTCGGCTTGCCCGCTGTTCAGCAGGTCTACAGCCTGGTTATAGCCCTCTGTCAGCGTCTGTAGCAACGCGCCTTTTTCCACAAAGGCCGCCTGGTTAAAAAGCAGCACCCCCGCGTCCAAAGACAGGTCGGCCGAGGAGGCCAGCAGCCGCCCGCCGGCTTCCAGGGCCGCTGCGGCGTAGGGCTCGGGCAAAACGGCAGCGTCCAGCTGCCCCGCCTTCAGCAATTCCAGCCGGGCGGGAATGGAGGGGACGGCCGTCTTCTCCACCTGTTCGGGGGGAAGGCCGCCGGCCGTAAGCATCCGGTCGCCGGCGTATTCGATGATGGTGTGCAGGCTCATCCCCACGTTTTTCCCGGCCAGCTGTTCCACTGCGGCAATGTCTCCGCCGGGGGCAGTCACCAGCTTATAGCAGCCGTCGGTGACGCTGAGGATCCGATAATCCCCCTCGTTTTCGGCGGCGAGAAAGGCGGCCAGCAGGTCGGATACCGCCCCGTCCAGATGGCCGCTGAAAAGGGCGCTGTCCCGGTCGGTGGGGCTTTTGTAAACCTCCAGGACGATTTCCTCCGGCAGAAGCCCGGCAAGGGCCGCCGTCATCAGGGGGATGGAGTCCAAATCAGGCATGACCCCTATTCTAAGGACAGCTTTTTCCTCCCGCCCGCAGCCGGCGGCGGACAGGGCCAGACAAAGGCAGATGAGAAGCGCCAGCAGCCGGTGTGCTGTCCGTTTTATGTATGCCAAGATTGTCCCTCCCACGGCCGGTACAGGGAATTTTCCACCCCGCCGGCCGCCAGAATCCGGCCGGCCAGATTGTCTATCAGCTGGTCGGGGCTGTCGAAGCGGTTGTAGAAGGCCGGCATGGGCGGGCAGATGACGCAGCCCGCCTCCCGCAGGGCCAGCAGGTTCCGCAGGTGGATGGCGCTTAAAGGGGTTTCCCGGGGGCTGAGCACCAGCCGGCGGCTCTCCTTGATGCAGACGTCGGCCGCCCGCAGCAGAAGGGTGTCCCCCATACCGGCGGCCAGGCGTCCGGCGGTGGACATGGAGCAGGGGACGATAAACATGCCCGCCGCCGGGAAGGAGCCGCTGGCGATGGGGGAGAAGAGGTCGCGGTTATCCTCCAAAACAAGGGATTCGCCCCCCAAGGTGGTGAGAAAGGTTTCCAGCGCGAAGCCGGTTTCCTGCCGGAAGACCGCCCGTCCGGTATCGCTGGCTACCAGCCGCAGGGGATAGCCGGCGCCGCAGAGGTATTCCAGCATGCGCAGGGCAATCCGGCTGCCGCTGGCGCCGGTGATGCCGAAAATCCAGGGCCGCATAGACTCCGCCTCCTTTTATCCATTAGGACAGCAGCATATCCAAAAGGGCAAAGAAAAAGAAAACCAGGCTGACCATCTGGTTCAGATGGTAGGCCGCAAAGCGCATACGCCGGGGATTGCGGGGTTCCACATCCATATGCTCCAAAAGCAGCAGCAGGGACACGGCCAGCAGGCCGGCCCAGTAGAAGCCGCCCACCGGCCGGAATCCGCATACGGCGGCCAGCAGGCCCACCGCCAGGATATGGCAGCCGGCCGAGATAAGCAGGGCGGGGCGCTGGCCGAACCGGGCTGGAACGGAATGGAGCCTTTCCCGCCGGTCGAAGTCTATATCCTGTAAGGCGTAGAGGATGTCGAACCCGGCCACCCAGAAGAGCACCGCCCCGCCCAGCAGGAAGGAAAGCAGGGTAAAGCGCCCTTCCACAGCCAGGGCGGCCCCCACCGGCGCGCCGCCGCAGCAGAGTCCCAGAAAAAAGTGGCAGAGCCAGGTAAACCGCTTGGTATAGGAATACAGAAGAAAAAGCCCCACGGCCAGGGGAGAGAGCAGCAGGCAGAGCCGGTTCAGCTGCGCGGCCGCAAAAATAAGCAGGGCAAAGCAGGCGATGGTGAGAAGGACGGCTTCCCCAAGGCTTACCCGCCCGTCGGCCAGGGGGCGGCCGCTGGTGCGGGGGTTTTTCCGGTCAAAGCGCAAATCGGCGATGCGGTTGAAGGCGTTGGCCCCGTTGCGGGCCCCGATTAAGGCCAGCAGAATCCAGAAAAAGGTGGCGAAATCAGGGAGACCCTCAGCCGTCCAAAGCATGGACAGCAGGCCGAAGGGCAGGGAAAAGAGGGTGTGGGAAAAGAGCACCAGCTCCCCATACCGCCGCAGCCGCCCTAAAGGGCCGGGTCTACTTTTGCCGCTTAAGGCTTCCGAAGCCATATTCCGCCCACCTTTCCCGCACCATCCGCCGGGTCTCCGGCGGCCGGATGAGATCCGCCGGCCAGGGCCTGGGATGGCCCTCCTCCGACAGCTTGCGGGTGGCGTCGATGCCCAGCCGGTTGCCGAAGTGCCGGGTGGGGGAGGCGTGATCCAGGGCGTCCAGGGGGCCGGGGGAAATCTGTAAATCCCGGACGGGGTCGATGTTGTTGAAGACCCGCCAGAGCACCTCCGAACGGTTGTGTGGATCCACGTCCTCGTCCACCACCACAATCATCTTTTGATACATCATTTGTCCCAGCCCCCACAAAGCGTGCATGACCTTGGCCGCCTGGCCGGGATACCGCTTGCGGATGGACACCACGGCGCAGTTGTGGAATACCCCCTCTATGGGTAAATCCAAATCCCGGATGTCCGGGCAGATAAGCTGTAAAAAGGGCAGGAAGATTCGCTCGGTGGCCTTGGCCAGGTAGCAGTCCTCCATGGGCGGCCGGCCCACCACGGTGGCCTGGTAGATGGGGTGGTCCCGGCGGTGGAGCCGCTTGAGATGGAAGACGGGGTAGGGGGCCTTTTCGGAGTAATAGCCGGTGTGGTCCCCAAAGGGCCCTTCCTCCCGGGTTTCCTCCAGATCCACATACCCCTCCAGCAGAAATTCGCAGTTGGCCGGTACCCGGATGTCGCTGCAGGTGGATTTGGCCAGGGGCACCGGCCGGCCCCGCAGAAACCCGGCCAGCAGCATCTCGTCGATGCCGGGGGGCAGGGGAGCCGTGGCGGCGTAGGTGACGGCCGGGTCGCAGCCGATGGCCACGGATACGGGCATGCGCCCGCCCAGCCGTTTGTACTTTTCGGCCAAGGCCCGGCCGTCCTTGTGCAGATGCCAGTGCATGCCGGCCGTCCGGCGGCCGTACACCTGCATCCGGTAGACGCCGTAGTTGTGGACGCCGGTTTCCGGATCCCGCAGGCAGACCACCGGCAGGGTGAGAAACCGGCCCCCGTCCTCCGGCCAGCAGTAAAGGGCGGGCAGGCGGGTGAGGTCGGGAACCTCCTCCGCCTCCTGCCACACGCCGGAGGAAACCGGCAGGGGCAGGGCGGCGGTCAGGCCGGCCAGGCGGGGGACGGCCTTCACCTTATCGAGGAAGGTAAGGTAGTTTTCGCTGTGGATGAGCCGGCGGATTTTTTTCCCCAGGTCGTCCAGCCGGGGCGTATCCAGCGCCAGCTCCATGCGGTGGTAGGAGCCGAAGGCGTTGGTCAGCACGGGAAAGGCCGAACCCTTTACCCGGGTAAAAAGGAGCGCCGGCCCCAGCCGTTTGGAGACCCGGTCGGTAATCTCGGCGATTTCCAGATAGGAATCCACCTCCGCCTCCACCCGGTGCAGCTGCCCGGCCTTATCCAGCGCGGCGGCAAAGGCGTGCAAATCCTTATAGGCCATGGAAATTCCTCCTTGGACGCCCCCGGCCGGCTCCCTTATATGTATGAGGCGGCGGCCCGGGGTATCCCAGTTTTATCCTGAATAGTATGGCCTTTTTTCCCATTATTATGAATAAAGTGCGGTTATCCGGCGGGCGGCAGGGGAGGGAATGGCGTCTGAGGATATCATTCCACAGACGCAAAATGCCCCGGCGGCCATATCCGGCTGCCGGGGCGATGATTTGATGATACAGAAGGCTTAAAGTTTCCCGCCGTATTTTTGCACATGGGCCTTGATGGCCGCAAAACTCTCAGCGCTGATGACATGCTCCATCCGACAGGCATCCTCTGCGGCGACCTTGGGATCCACGCCTAGAGTGGTCAGCCAGTCGGAGAGAAGGGTATGGCGTTCGTAGATTTTTTCGGCGATGTCCCGCCCTTTGTCCAGCAGAGAGATATACCCATCCTTGTCCACTTCAATATATCCGTTTTCCCGCAGATTTTTCATGGCTACGCTGACGCTGGGCTTGGAGAAGGACAGCTCATTGGCGATATCAATGGAACGCACCATGCCGTTGCGGCCCTGCAGCATGAGGATGGTCTCCAGATAATTTTCAGCAGATTCCTGTATTTTCACTCTGTCACCAGCTTTTTTGCAAATTATTATACAATCGAATATTTGTAAAAAATAGTATAGCACAGGCGCGGTATTTTTTGCAAGGCTTAGCAGAAATACGGGGCGCCGCCTCCATAAATTCTTCCTGATTTTTGCGCAAATGGCTTGACAAACGAGTTAGGAAGTGCTAACATGCATGTGGTTAGAAAATGCTAACTGTGATTTTTTCTTGTTGAGTTAGCTTAAACTACCCTTATGGGTGCAAAAAGGGGGATGCATAGGATGCCGCTTACATTGGCAAAACCGGGGGAGGAAAACATCATCCGGCGGATCGGCGGGAATCCGGAGGTCCGGGCCCACCTGGAGAACCTGGGATTTGTGGCCGGCGGAAGCGTGACGGTTATCTCCACCATCGGCGGGAACCTGATTGTGAACGTCAAGGAGTCCCGGGTGGCTATCAGCAAGGAGATGGCCGGGAAAATCATGGTATAGATTATAATGGCGCAAGCCATTGGAAATAGGAGGAAACAGCATGAAGACGTTGAGGCAGGTAAAGGTAGGCGATACGGTCCGGGTGGTGAAGCTCCACGGGGAAGGCGCGGTCAAGCGCCGGATCATGGATATGGGCATCACCAAGGGCGTAGAGGTGTTTGTGCGCAAGGTGGCGCCGCTGGGGGATCCGGTAGAGGTCACCGTCCGGGGTTATGAGCTCTCCCTGCGCAAGGCCGACGCGGAGATGATCGAGGTCGCCTAGAGCGCCCCGCGGGGCTCCCGATACCGGAGAGATCCCGGCCAATAGGTTAGTTTAAACTAATTTCTGCTTGAAAGGAAGAAAGAGGATGAACATTCGAATCGCCCTTGCGGGCAACCCGAACAGCGGTAAAACCACTCTGTTCAACGCGCTGACCGGTTCCAACCAGTTTGTGGGGAACTGGCCGGGCGTCACGGTGGAAAAAAAGGAAGGCAAGCTGAAAAAGCACAGCGACGTGACCATCATGGACCTTCCGGGCATTTATTCCCTGTCCCCCTACACGCTGGAAGAGGTTGTGGCGAGAAACTATCTGATTGACGACCGGCCGGACGCCATCCTGAACATTGTGGACGGCACCAATCTGGAGCGCAACCTGTATCTCACCACCCAGCTGACCGAGCTGGGCATCCCGGTGGTGGTTGCGGTCAACATGATGGATGTGGTGAAGAAAAACGGGGACAAGATCAATATCGCCGAACTGTCCCGGCAGCTGGGCTGTAAGGTAGTGGAAATTTCGGCCCTGAAGGGCACCGGCATCATGGAGGCGGCCGAAGCGGCCGTGGAGGCCGCCGAGGGTACCAAGACGGTGCCCATGCACAGCTTCAGCGGCGTGGTGGAGCACGCCCTGGCCCACATTGAGGAGGCCGCCGTGCACAACATGCCCGCCGAGCAGCAGCGGTGGTACGCCATCAAGATTTTCGAGCGGGATGAAAAGGTGCTGGAACGGCTGAAGCTGGATAAGAACGTCCTTGCCCACATCGGGGAGGACATCAAGGCGGCCGAGGCCGAGATGGACGACGACGCCGAAAGCATCATCACCAACGAGCGGTATGTCTACATAGCCTCCATCATCAAGGGCTGCTATAAGAAAAAGAACGCCGGCCAGCTTTCCATCTCGGATAAAATCGACAAGGTGGTGACCAACCGCTGGGCGGCCCTGCCCATCTTCGCGGTGGTCATGTTTATCGTCTACTATGTCTCGGTGACCACGGTGGGCACCTGGGCCACCGACTGGGCCAACGACGGGGTGTTCGGCGACGGCTGGCACCTGTTCGGCATCGGCTCTTCCTCCTACAGCGAGGCGGCCGACGCCTATGTGGAGCCCGGGGCCATGGTGGAAGCCTTTGAGGCGGCGGCCGCCGAGGCCGGCCTGGATCCGGCCGAAGCTGCCGACCTTACCACCACCGCCTACCTCTACGATGACAACGGGAATGTGGAAGAAGAAATCCCCGTGGACTTTGCCGCCTATGAGGAAGCGGCGGCCATCGAAGAGCCTGACCCGGCTGATTACGGCGTCTGGGTGCCCGGCATCCCCGTCCTGGTGGGGAACGGGCTGAACGCCATCAACTGCGCCGACTGGCTGCAGGGCCTCATCCTGGACGGTATCGTGGCCGGCGTGGGCGCCGTGCTGGGCTTTGTGCCCCAGATGCTGGTGCTCTTCCTCTTTCTGGCTTTCCTGGAAAGCTGCGGCTATATGGCCCGTATCGCCTTTGTCATGGACCGGATTTTCCGCAAGTTCGGCCTGTCGGGCAAATCCTTCATCCCCATGCTCATCGGTACCGGCTGCGGGGTGCCGGGCATCATGGCGTCGCGTACCATTGAAAACGACCGCGACCGCAAGATGACCATTATGACCACAACCTTCAGTCCCTGCGGCGCTAAGCTGCCCATTATCGCCCTGATAGCCGGCGCCCTCTTCGGCGGCGCCTGGTGGGTGGCCCCCAGCGCCTACTTTGTGGGCATTGCGGCCATCGTCATCTCGGGTATCATGCTTAAAAAGACCCGCATGTTCGCCGGCGACCCGGCTCCCTTTGTCATGGAGCTGCCGGCCTACCACCTGCCCACCGTGGGCAACCTGCTCCGCTCCATGTGGGAGCGCGGCTGGTCCTTTATCAAGAAGGCCGGTACGGTTATCCTGCTGGCCACCATCTTAGTCTGGTTCACCTCCTCCTTCGGCTGGGCCGACGGCAGGTTTGGCATGGTGGACATGAACGACAGCATCCTGGCCATTGTGGGCAACGCCATCGCCTGGATCTTCGCGCCTCTGGGGTGGGGCAACTGGCAGTCGGCCGTGGCCTGCGTCACCGGCCTTATCGCCAAGGAGAACGTGGTCGGCACCTTCGGCGTACTCTTCGGCGGCTTCGAGGAGGTTGCCGAAAACGGCTGGCAGGTCTGGGCCAATATGCGGGAAGCCTTCACGCCTCTGTCGGCCTACTCCTTCTTGGTCTTCAACCTGCTCTGCGCCCCCTGCTTCGCGGCCATCGGCGCCATCAAGCGGGAGATGAACTCGGCCAAGTGGACCTTCTTCGCCATCGGCTACCAGTGCGTATTCGCCTACGCCGCAGCCCTGGTTATCTACCAGCTGGGCTCCCTCTTTACGGGTACCGGCAGCGTCATTGGCTCCATTGCAGCCTTCCTGATTGTGGCCTTTATCCTCTTCATGCTCTTCCGGCCCTATAAGGAGAGCGGCAGCGTCCTGGGAGCCAAGGTTCGCGTCTAGGAACCGGCCCATCGGTATACATTTGAAAGGAGGAAAATCGGTATGCTGCAATTCCTTGCCGCCAATTGGGGCACTCTGGTAATCGGCCTGGCCGTAGCGGCGGTTATTGTTCTGGTTATCTGCAAGCTGCGCCGGGATAAAAAAGGGGGAAAAGCGTCCTGCGGATGCGGCTGCAAGAATTGCCCCTCCGCCGGCGTGTGCCACAGCCATAAGGAATAAGAAGCGGGAGGGCGCCTGCGGACGTCCTCTCCAGCCCGCAAGCGGCGTGTGGCTAGTTGGCGCGCGCCGCTTGCTCTGCGTATGAGGTCGGCTTTGACTGGAAAGAAGGGATTTTGTGGAAGCGGAATTCTGGGGAACGGCCCTTATCGTCGTCATCCTTGTCATCATCTGTGTCATCGGCGTGCGCAGCTATATCAAAAAGCTGGCCCACGGCTGCTGCGGCGGCGGGGACGGCGGCGTGAAGCGCATCCGGCCGGCCGACCGGGATGCGGCCCATTACCCCTACGTACACACCCTGGGCGTAGACGGCATGACCTGTAAAAACTGTGCGGCCCGAGTGGAAAACGCCTTTAACCGCCGGGACGGCTTTTGGGCGTCGGTGAATTTGAAAAAGGCAGCGATTGTAGTGCGCTCCAAGCAGCCGGTGACAGAAGAGGAGCTGGAGGCCATTGTCCTCCATACCGGCTATACCGTTCGTTCGATAGAGGCGAAATAGAGAATGCGCAGGCCCGCACGGCAGTATGATATACGCCGTGCGGGCCTTTTTGCTGCATGCGGAGTAAACTTAACTTGACAGCCTGCAGGGCTTGCATATAGAATAGGGGCAGATGCGGCGGTGGGCCGCCGGCAAAACGCAAAAAGGAGAAAAACCATGGAGCTTGTCATCGAGCACCTCAGCAAGCATTTTGAAAAGAAGGAAGTCCTGCGGGACATCGATTTTACCTTTACCAAAGGAAAGATATACGGTCTGCTGGGCCGCAACGGCGCGGGAAAGACCACCCTGTTCAACTGCCTGAACCGGGACTTGAAAAGCGATAGCGGCCGGTTTTACATACGGGAGCAGGCGGGGGAGCGGGAGGTAAAAGCCCAGGACATCGGCTATGTCCTCTCCACGCCTACAGTGCCCGAATTCCTGACCGGCAGGGAGTTTTTGAAGTTCTTCATGGATATCAACGAAAAGGAAATCCAGGATCCCCGCCCTCTGGACGCCTATTTCGACTATATGGGCATCGGCCCGGAGGACCGGGACAAACTGCTCAAGGACTATTCCCACGGCATGAAAAACAAAATGCAGATGCTTATCAACATCATCGCCCGGCCCAATATTCTGTTGTTGGACGAACCCCTGACCTCTTTAGACGTGGTGGTGGCCGAAGAGATGAAGCAGCTGCTGCGGAATCTGAAGGCCGGCCGGTGCATTATTTTCTCCACCCATATCCTGGAGCTGGCCCTGGATTTGTGCGACGAAATCGTCATCCTCAACCGTGGCCGGCTGGAAGAGGTGGATAAGGAGAACCTGGATACGGGCGGATTCAAGGAGAAGATCATCGACGCCTTGCGGGAGGAAGAACATGCTTAAAGCCTTTCGGATTTCCTTTGCCCTCAAAAATACCTACCGGGTCAACAGCATTCTCTACTCCCTCAAGCAGATACCTCTGGTTAAGCACCTGCTGCCCGACGCCTTGTATAAAAGCCGCGGCTTGAAGATTTTTGGAAATGTGCTGTCGGGGATATGGGAGGTGCTGTCCGCTTTTATCGGCAAGGCGCTCTATCTTTTCCTGATGGTGGCGGGCATCGGCGTGCTGTACGAACAGGCGCCGGCCGACGGAGTCTTTCTGCACATCTTGTTTTTCCTGACCCTCATCGGGGCCTTTATGAATACCTATATGTTCAACCCCACCAACGATAAATACTACGCCATGATTCTCATGCGCATGGACGCGCGGGCGTATACCCTGTCCAACTATGCCTACACCATGGGAAAGACCCTTATCGGCTTTCTGCCCTTTACGATGCTTGTGGGCTGGCTGCGGGGCGTGCCTGTCTGGATAGGCCTTCTGCTGCCCCTTTTTATCGTGGGGACCAAGCTGTTTGCGGCCTGGCTCTTCCTGCTGCGCTACAAGCGCACCGGCAGGTGTACCAACGAGAACCTGCCGCCCAAGGTCCTCTGGCCCTTGGTGGGTATCCTGCTGGCCGCCGCCTATGTCCTGCCGGCGGTGGGCTGGGTTCTGCCGGTTCCGGCCGTGCTGGCGGCAGCGGGCCTGCTTACGGCGGCCGGCGTGTACGCGGCGGCGGGGATTGCCCGGTTTGATGCCTACGGGGAAATGTACCGCCTGCTGCTGGCCGAAAAGCGCAGCGGCCTGGATGTAAACCGCACGGTGGCCAAGGCCGTGGAGGAGCAGAGCCGGAAGGCCATCAGCCAGGAGGCGGGCATCACCAGCGGCCGAAAGGGTTTTGCCTATTTCAACGATCTGTTTGTCAAGCGGCACAAAAAAATCCTCTGGCGGCCGGCCAAGCGGGTGGCGGCCGTCTGCCTTGCCCTGCTGATAGGGATGCTGCTTTTGTTCCGCCTGCGGCCGTCGGTGATGGAAAGGACAAATGAGCTGCTGCTCAGCTTCCTGCCCTTTTTCACCTTTGTCATGTACTGCATCAACCGGGGTACGGCCTTTACCCAGGCCCTCTTTATGAACTGCGACCACAGCATGCTGACCTATTCCTTTTACAAAAAGCCCCGGTTTATCTTAAAGCTGTTCCAAATCCGCCTGTGGGAAATCGTGAAAATCAACCTGCTGCCCGCTCTGGTCATCGGCCCAGGGCTTTCGCTTCTGCTGTTTTGCTCGGGCGGCACGGCCAATCCCCTGTACTATGCGGTTATGCCGGCGGCTGTCCTGTCCATGAGCGTGTTTTTCTCGGTGCACTATCTGACGATATACTATCTTCTGCAGCCCTACAACGCCGGCACCGAGATGAAAAGCGGCACCTACCGGGTGGTGACGGGGGTCACCTATTTCGTCTGCTTTGCCTTTATGCAGGTGCGGATGGAAACCCTGAGTTTCGGCCTCATCGCCATCGGCTTCTGCCTTGCCTACTGCCTGGTGGCCTGCCTGCTGGTATACAAGCTGGCCCCCACCACCTTCCGGCTGCGCAGCTGACCGGCCGGGAGATATTTCCGGCGGCCGTCTGCAAGGTTTTGGTTGACAAAGGCCAGGTAAGATGATATAATCATCATACTAAAAAAGTACATAGGAAGCTGAGAAGGGTACCGTGTATCTGGACGCTTGCGGTATCTGGAGCTAGTAGCGTAACCGGCAAAAAGGAAGACTTTTTTGCCGGTTTTTTTGTTTTCAACTGCATCTGTTTGGCAAAGCTGGCGAAAGCCAGTGACGCAAAGCGTAGAGGCTACCGCGGCTGTTATCGGCCGCCATGCCCGTCTGGCTGCAAGAAGGTGGATTTCACCCTTTTTGCAGCTTTTTTATTTGCCCGCACATCTTCCGGGCGGGCGCATACAATTCAAATGTACCCGCTTGTCCGGCGGCGGCCGGCGCGGGCCCGCATACCGAAAGAGAAGGGAAGGGGTTTTTATGAAGAAAAGTTTGTTGGGCTACAACAAGCAGGCGGTGGACGAAACCATAGGGGATCTGGAAATCCGCAACACCCGGCTGGAGACCCAGCTCAAGCGCCTGCAGGCCGAGCTGGACGCCGCCCGCAAGGAGCTGGAGGCGGAAAGAGAACATCCGGAAGAAAGTGAAGCCGATACCGAGGAACTGGAGCAGCTGCGGGCCGAAAACCAGGCGCTGCAGGCTGAGAATCAGGCGCTCCAGGCCGGGAAGGAGCAGCTGCGGCAGGAGCGGGATTCCCTGGCCCAGCGGCTTCAGGCGGCCGGAAGCGTGACGGCTTCCCGGGATCAGCTGGAACAGGTCACCGGCATCTGCCGGGAGGCCTATGAGGAAATGATGCATGCCAAAGAGCAGACTCAGCAGGGCATCAGCGCCTATGTGGGCGCCTTCTGGGAGGAATGGAACGTCTGCCAGGCCCGGATGCTGCAGGCGGCCCAGGATATGGAGCGTGCCCGGGATGAGGGCCGTGAGGCTTTCCTGAGCATTGCCGACGAAATTCTGGCCGGTTATGAGAAGCTGACCGAGGCGGACGCCCGGATGCAGCGGCAGCTGACGGAGATGGAGGAAACCCGTTCCCAGGTGGAGCGGCAGCTGGAGGCAACCATTCGTTCTTTGGACGCGGAAAGGGAAAAACCTGCTGACGAGTCAGAGGAAGAGGAGACCGATGGCTATGCCGTTCTGCAGGCCCTGCGCCGCCGGGAAAAGAAAAACCGGCCGGCCGAAGAAGTGGCGGAAGTCAGCCAAGAGCCGGATACAAAGGAAACGGCCAGCCGGATTATACCGGTCAAGCCGGCGGCCCCTATGGGGGATATCGGCATTGCGGTGGGGATTGACGCCCGCAATATCATGAGCCGCCGCAAGGGCTCCTGATGATGGATAAGCCGGATGGCCGGACCGCCGCCTTTTCCTCCGGCCGCTATGGGCTGCTGCTGATTCTGCTGCTGCTCATAGCGGCAGCGGCCGCCTTTCTGCTCCAGCCTATGGGCGTATATACCCGTTCGGCCGGTACGCTGACCGAATGGGAATATACCGCCGGTTCGGGAGAAAAGGAGCTGGAAACCGCCGGAACCTGGGAGACGGCCGACGCCGCCCATCCGGTGCAGACGGCCGGGAAGGATTGTCTGATCCTTCGGAGAGAGCTGCCTCCTTCGTCCTGCGACGCCCTTTGGCTGCGGCTTTTTTACGGTTCGGTATCGGTGCGCCTGGATGGGGAAGAGGTGTACGACGGCCTGGTATTTGGCGGCCCCTTTGCCGCCTTGGGGTATATGGTTCCCATAGAGCCGGCCGACAGAACCCGGACTCTGGAAATAACCGTATACAGCCCCTTGGCCTTTTCCTTCCACGCCGGTGCCGCACAGGCGGATTCGCTGGCGGAAAAGGGGCGGATGGCCTATGCGGTGCAGTGGATATGGTGCGCTTTGAGCACCGCCCTTTCCTGTATCATGTTTATTGTGGCCCGCCGGCGGCCTTCCGGCAGACGGAAGCTGTGCCTTGCGGCCGGCGCGCTGCTGTTGTGCGGTATCCTGTTTGCGGCGGCCCCATTGGCCGGCTGGGGGATACTGCCTGCGGCCCTGGGCCTTCGTATAACCCTTTCCGGGCTGACCATGGCTGTTTGGATGGCGATAATGGCCGTGGCATTAAACCGGATGGAATGGAGTCCGGCGGCCGAAGTGTGGGCAGCGGCCCACTTTGTATACGCCATATGCCTGCTGTGCTGGCCATACACGGTGTTTTTCGACGCCGTGGCAAAGGCTGGGCTGCTTTTGCAGCTGGGCAGCGCCGTATTTATAACTGTGATGGCCCTGCTGGGAAAATTCCGGCTGGACACGATGGCCGCCGCGGCCGTAACCCTGCCGCTGGCGGCGGGACTGCTGTACTGGCTCTGCCTGTTCCTGCAGGCGGAGGCCGGCTTCATGTCCTTTTCCCCGGCTGCCCTGCTGGTGTTCTGTGCTTTCTGCTTTATCCTGTGGGTGCGGCGGATCCGCCGGACGCACAGGCAGCTGCCGGCACAAGATGAGAGTGTTATCCCGGCCGACCTGCCGGATACCCTGCTTTCGGACGGCTGGGAGACAGAGGCCGGCGCCCGCTTTTTTGCCCTGTTGGACGACCGGTGCGCCGGCCTGGGGCAGCACGCCCTACGGGTGGCCGACTATACCCGGCTGCTCTGCCGGCAGATGGGCATGGGACAGGAGCAGACGAAAGAAATTGCCGCCGCGGCCCTTTTCCACGACATCGGCAAGCTGGAAGTAAAGCGGGATACTTTGTACAAGACCGGGCGGCTGACCGCCGAGGAATTTGAGGAAATCCAGCGGCACACCCTGTACGGGTACCGTATGCTGGAGGGCGGCAGCCGGCCCTTTTCGCAGATGGCCGCCCGCGTAGCCTACGAGCATCACGAGCATGTGGACGGAAGCGGTTATATGGGCCTTGCGGGGGAGGACATCAGCCTGCCGGCCCGGATTGTGGCGGTGGCCGATGTGTTCGACGCCCTGACTTCTCCCAGAGGCTATAAACAGGCCTGGAACTTTGAGCAGGCTTTTGCCTATGTCTGCGAGCAGGGGGGCGGCTACTTTGACAAAGAGGCCGTCCGGGCCTTTTGCAAGGCCCGCCCCCAGCTGCTGGAGGCCTACAGGCGGCATAAAAGGGAAGAAGACGGGAGTTCGGAGTAAGAAAAGAGGGAACTTGTGGATATTTTGGTGACGGGCAGGCTGGCATCCATAACCGGCCAGATAGGCGAAGCGCTGAAACGGCGGCACAAGGTGGTGTATGCGTCGGACGACCTGGTTTCCGACCGGCTGCCCAAGGGTATAACGCCCTTTTCCCTGGCGCCGGGCAGCCGGGAATTCGAGCGGATTTTCCATTCCTACCACTTTGACGTGGTTATCTTCTTTGCCCAGCCGGTCTTTGGCGGCGAGGAGTATTACGGGGAATACAAGGATTTGGAGAACTGCCTGCGCATCTGCGCCGACCGGGATGTGAACCGGTTTATCTATGTCCGCCCGGCCCTCCAGGGGGAGGGGCAGGCGCCGGAGCATGATTTGAACGTCCTGTTCGCTTCCTGCGATCTGCTCTGCGACTATTACCGCAGACGGCGGGGGATGTCCATCCTCGTCTGCCATACCCCCCTTCTCTATGGAATGGGAGAGAGCGCCTCCCTGCCGGGCGGGGCCCTGCGGCAGGCCAAGGACAGGGGTTCGGTGCAGTTCCGGGGCGGTGAGAAGGACCGGGTGGGCCTTTTGTACCAAGCCGACCTGGGCGAGCTGCTGCTGCGGGTGGCTGAGGACTGGAACCCCGCTCTGACCGAGATGGAAGTGCCGGCCGGGGACGTCCTTTCCTTTCTGGAACTGGGCGCCCTTTTAAAAATGGAATACCCGGCCCTGCGGTTGTCTTACAAGCCGGCCGGCTACCGGACGGCCGAGGTGCTGACGGGCGAAGTACCCAAGCGGGAATACGATTGGGTGCCCGTTACCCAATTGACCGACCTGTTGCCCGGGCTTATCCGCGCCCTGGAGGGAGAGCAGGGACAGCGGGCCTCCTTCCTGCAAAAGTGCAGGGATTTTCTCAAACGGCACAAATTCATTGTCCGGCTGGTGGAACTGATTCTGGGGTTCCTGCTCATGGAGCTGCTCAACCGGGTTACGGCCACCACCATCCAGTTTCAATATGTGGATTTCCGGCTGCTGTATATCGTCCTGCTGGGCACCCTCCACGGCATGAAAACAGGTCTGGCTGCAGCGGGTTTGGCCAGTATATCCCTGCTGGCCTCCATGATTGTCAACCAGCCCAACTGGTATGTCACGGCCTATGATATGGAGAACTGGCTGCCCTTTATCTTTTACTTTCTCATAGGCGGCGTCACGGGCTATGTCAAGGACCGGCTGCGCAACGACAACCGGTTTTTGTCCGAGGAAAAGGCCCTGCTGGAAGAGCGGTATGTGCTGCTCAACGAATTTTACATGAGCGCCCTGCAAAACAAAGACCAGTACAAAATGCAGATCATGTCCTATCGGGACAGCTTCGGCCGCCTGTTCGACATCACCCAGAACCTGGACAGCACCCTGGTGGACGAGGTCTTCAACGAGGCCCTGCATGCGCTGGAGGGCGTGCTGGACAATAAGTCGGTCTGCCTCTACAGCTGTGATGAAAAATTGCTCTTCGGCCGTCTGGTGGCCTGTTCCCGGGAGATTCGCAGCACCACCGAAAAGTCGGTCAACCTGTCCAAGCTGGAGAAGATGACGGTTGATTTTGCAGACGGGGAGGTCTGGGTCAACCGGGAGCGGCTGCTGGGCTACCCCGAGTACGCCGTGCCCATCTACCGGGAGGGAAAACCCATCGCCCTTATCTTCCTGTGGAAGGCCAGCTTCGAACAGCTGGCGGTCTACTATGAGAACCTGGTCAAAATCATATGCGGGCTGGTGAAAATGGCCCTGGTCCACGCCCTGGAATACACCGAGCAGACCGAGAAGGAAATCTATCTGGAGGGCACCCCCATCGTCCGCAACGAGTATTTCTCCCAGATTTTGCAGGTCAAGGAGGAGATGGCCCAGGAGGGCACCTCCGAATACAGCCTGATCCAGTTCCATACCACGCCGGAAAACCGGAGCGAGGTGGCCGGGCGGATAGCCCAGGTCATCCGCTCCACCGACATCCTGGGCATGGGTTCCGACGGGGAGCTGTATCTCTGCCTGTCCCAGACCAATCAGGACAGCCTGCCGGTGGTGCTGGAGCGGATAAAGGGGACCCTTCTGCCCTTCCGGGAGATGCAGAAAGGGGAGGCCATATGACTCTGCGCCTTATTATAATCCTGTATCTCATCCTCCATATCCTGCTCTGCATTCTCGTATATGTAGGCATCCGCACGCGGGTTTTAAAATTTTCCGAACAGCTTTTTCCCATCATCGCCATGGTGCCGGTGGCCGGCATGGCGGCGGCGGTGGCGGCCGAGATCATGTCCCGTTTCCGCAAAGGCGGCAAAAAGGAAATGAGCCTGGAGGAGCTGCACATGGCCGAGGACGTGCGGCTGCAGCGTTTGGAGGAGTCGGAAGGGGACAGCATGGTGGTGCCCCTGGAGGAAGCCCTTTCGGTCAACGACGCCAAGACCCGCCGGCAGCTTATGCTGGAAATCCTGCATCAGAATCCCGGCGCCTATGTGGAACTTCTCCAGCAGGCCCGCATGGACGACGACATCGAAGTGACCCACTACGCCTCCACGGCCATGATGGAGCTGCAGCGGGATTTTGAGATAAATCTGCAGCGGGCCGAGCAGGAATATGAAAAGCAGCCCGACCAGCCCGAAAAGCTGGACAGGTGCCTCTACTGCCTGCGAAAATACATCGACAGCGGGCTGATTGAGGAAAGTATATTGTTCGTCTACCGTACCCGGTACGCCGAACTGCTGCAGAAAAAGCTGGAGCAGGAGCCGGAGAATATGCAGGCCTGCCAGTACGCAGTGGACAATTACCTGGGCCTTTCCAACTACCGGGAGGCCAAGTTCCTGGCCGACCGGATGCAGAACCGGTGGCCCGACCGGGAGGAAAGCTGGCTTTCCACCCTGAAGGTCTGCCAGCAGATGAACGACGCCGAAGGCATCCGGCGGGTCCTGCGCAAGGTAAAGCGGGGAAATGTCTATCTGTCCCCGGCCGGCCGGGAGGCCATCGCATTCTGGGATACCGAGGAAAGGGGGAAGAATCATGAATAAGGGCGTCTTTAAGAAATTTGTGATCACCTGCGTGACCATGGTGGTGCTGGCCGCCCTTTCGGTTGTGCTGCTTGCCGACTATATGGGCATCAGCTATTCGGTGGCCCCCTTCCAGCTGACCGACCTGCCCGAATCGGCCCTTTCCCAGAAGGAGGAGCGGGAAAATGCGGAGGCCTCCTGCCTGGTTCTGCGGGACAGTTCCCAGGAAAACAACGATATTTTCACCGGGCATGTGGAGGAAGTCCTCCAGCAAATGCGGGTGGGGTATGATATAACCGACCTGGCCGGCGAATCCGTGCCGGATTTTTCCGCCTACTCCACCTGTATCGTGGTCTTCCAGCATCTGGACGTCATGGGCCAGTCCATTGTGGACATGTGCAACTGGGTGGAACAAAACGGCGGCCGGGTGCTCATCTTCTGTTCTTCGGACGCCTCCCCGGCCTACCGGTATCTGTGCCCCTATATCGGCGTGGAGGAGGGCGGCCGGGCCTATTCCTCGGTAAACGGCATGTACCTTTCGGACGATTTCATGATAGGCTCCGAGGGCTTCCAGTTCCACTGGGATGAGCCCATGTCCACGGCCATCAACATCCGGCTGAATGATGGGGCTAAGGTCTACGCCTGGTCGGACGATGAGAGCCGGCTGCCCCTGGTCTGGTCCAACGATGTGGGCAGCGGCCGGTTCGTGGTCATGAATATCGGCCTGAGCGAGAAGACCACCCGGGGCTTTACCTGCGCCTGCTACAGCCTGCTGGAGGATACCTGTGTCTATCCGGTTATCAACGCTTCCTCCTTTTTTCTGGACGACTTCCCCTCGCCGGTTCCCATGGGAGACGGCCAGTATATCCGCCAGACCTACAACCGGGATATCTCCAGCTTTTATTCCAATGTCTGGTGGCCGGATATGCTCCAGTTCTGCGACGACTACGGGGTGAAATACACCGGTGTGGTCATCGAAACCTACGAGGAGGAAGTGGACGGCTCCTTCCCGAGGCAGCAGGAGCTGGAACGGTTTGAGCATTTCGGCGCGCTGCTGCTGGGTCACGGCGGGGAAATCGGTCTGCACGGCTATAACCACCTGCCCCTCT
Organism: Candidatus Howiella intestinavium; assembly: GCA_904420585.1. GTDB lineage: Bacteria > Bacillota > Clostridia > Oscillospirales > Acutalibacteraceae > Howiella > Howiella intestinavium. Next base: position 62,747 of record CAJFVX010000024.1, read on the forward strand.
GCTTTAACGGTTTTGATTTTAAGGGAGAGGTGGACTACGAAACCTGGAACCGACGGGAGGACGTCATCACCGCCGTGCAGGAACTTATCGACTTCACCTCCATGCTTTTTCCGGAAAACCAGCCGTCGGTCTATGTGCCGCCCTCCAACATCCTCTCGGAAGAGGGCCGGGCGCTTCTCAAGGAGGAATTTCCCCAGATTAAAACCATCAGCAGCGTTTATCTTTATGTGGATGGCCAGATTGAATACACCCAGGAGTTTGAGGTGGCCGAGGACGGCATCGTGGAATTCCCCCGGGTCATATCCGGCGCCCTGCTGGACCAGTACATGTATTGGGCGGCCATCAACACCCTGAATATGTACTATGTCAACTCCCACTTCATCCATCCCGACGACGTGCTGGACGAAGACCGGGGCGCGGCCCTGGGCTGGGAGCAGCTCCACGAGAACCTGGGGAATTACATGGACTGGCTGTACACCTCCGCCCCCAACATCCGCAACCTGGTGGCCAGCGATTCGGCCCGGGCGGTGCAGCGGTACGACGCCCTTTCGGTGGAACGGTCCGACGACGAGGATGGGATCCATCTGCGGCTGACCGGCTTCTGGGATGAGGCCTACCTGATGGTGCGCTGCAACAAGGGAAAGCCGGGCCAGGTGGCCGGCGGTACCATCGAGCACATCGCGGGGGATTATTACCTTTTGCGGGCCACCGAAGCCCAGGTGGACATTTCCATAGAGGGGGAGACGGCATGAGGGTCTGCATGGTTCTGGAGGGATGCTATCCTTACGTCCGCGGCGGTGTATCCACCTGGACCCACTCCCTCATCACCTCCAACCCCCAGCACGAATACGTCCTCTGGCTCATCGGAGCCAAGGCGGAGGACAGGGGGAACTTCAAGTATGAAATACCGAAGAACGTGGTGGAAATCCATGAAATCTTTCTGGACGACGCCCTGCGCCTGCGGGGCAGCGCCCGGGACCGGTTTCACTTTAACCGGCAGCAGACGGCGGCTTTAAAAGAGCTGATACTCTGCGGCCGGCCGGACTGGGAAACCCTTTTTGACCTGTATCATACAAAGCGGGTCAGCGCCCTGTCCTTTCTCATGAGCGAGGATTTTTTGAAAATCCTCATCGAGGTCTGTGAGGAAAAGTACCCTTACATCTCCTTTGCCGACTTTTTCCACAGCATCCGCTCCATGTTCCTGCCTATACTCTACCTGCTGGGGCAGGAGGCGCCCGAGGCGGATGTCTACCACGCCTCCTCCACAGGCTACGGAGGCGTATTGGCCGCCCTGGGGGCCTGGAAGTACAGCCGCCCCTACCTGCTGACCGAGCATGGCATCTACACAAGGGAGCGGGAGGAGGAAATCCTGCGGGCCAAGTGGATCCCGCCCCGGTTCCGGCAGCAGTGGATCAACCTGTTTTACATGCTCTCCAGCTGCGCCTACGAGCGGGCGGACGGGGTGACCTCCCTTTTCCAGCGGTATGCCGACATCCAGGCCGAGCTGGGATGCGACCCGGCCAAGCAGCAGGTTATCGGCAACGGCATACGGGTGGAGCGGTTCGCCGCCGTGCCGGACAAGGAGCCGGACGGCTATGTGGATATTGCGGCGGTTGTCCGCATCCACCCCATCAAGGATATCAAGACCCTCATCCAGGCCTTTTTCGCCTTAAAGCAGCGCATGCCCAATGTGCGGCTGCACATACTGGGGGACACGGACGACGAGGAGTACGCCGAGGAGTGCCGGGCTCTGATACGGGAACTGCAGATAGAGGATCTGGATATGCCGGGCAACGTGGACGTTCTTGCTTATCTGGCCCGCACCGATTTTACGGTGCTTTCCAGCATATCGGAGGGGCAGCCTCTGGCCGTGCTGGAATCCCTGGCGGCCGGGCGGCCCTGCGTCACCACCGACGTGGGCTGCTGCCGGGGCCTGCTGGAGGGGAACGAGGGCGACGATTACGGTCCGGCGGGCATTGTGGTGCCGCCCATGCACCCCAAGGCCCTGGCCAACGCCATGGAGCTCATGGCCGCCCGGGAAGAAATGCGCCGGGAGATGGGGGAGGCCGGCCGGAAACGGGTAAACACCTATTACCTGCACGACGACATGGTGCAGAACTACAATCGGGCCTATGAGGAGGTGGCCGGCCGATGGCGGGCATTGGATTTGAACTGAAAAAGCTGTTTTCCCGCAAGGGGCTGCTTGCCACCGTCCGGGCCTATACCTATGCCACCCTGGTCTGCGCCGGCCCCATGCTGCTGGGATACCTGCTGCTGCTGCTTTCCATGCTCATGGCCGACGCGGCGGGGACGCCCCGGTCCGACCGGGAGCTGCTGGTGACCATGCTGACCCACGCCCTGCTGGCCTCCCTGACGGTCACCTCCCTTTTCTCCATGCTGACCACCCGCTTCTGCGCGGATATGATATATGAAAAGAAATACGAATCCATTTTTCCCTCCTTTTACGGCAGCCTCTGGATGATGCTGCTGGTCGGGGGCCTGGGCTACGGCATATTCCTGTTTTTCTCGGGCGTGGGGCTTTTGTACCAGGTGCTTTCCTTTGTCTTTTTCATGGTGCTTATCGTCACCTGGACCGAAATCAACTATTTGACCATGCTCAAGGACTACCGCAGTATCCTCCTTGCTTTTATAGTCGCCGTAGCGGCGGCCCTGCTGCTGGGGGCGGCCCTCATCTGGCTCGCTCATGTGGAGGCGGTGGCGGCCCTGCTGTTTTCGGTGACCGTAGGCTATGCCATTATGATGGTCTGGTACTTTGTCCTGCTCTACCGCTATTTTCCCGAGGGCTTTGGCACCTCCATGCGCTTTTTGGAGTGGTTCGACCGGACGCCCCAGCTGGGCTTTACCGGCTTTTTCGTCACCCTGGGACTGTTCGGCCACCTGGTCATCATGTGGTGGTGCAGCCGCCTTTCGGTGCAGGTGGAAGGGCTTTTCTACGGCGCGCCCACCTACGACGTGCCGGCCATCTTCGCCTTTTTCTCCATCCTCATCACCACGGTGAACTTCACCACCTCGGTGGAAACCCGTTTCTATCCCCGCTACAAGGCCTATTTCAGCCTGTTTAACGACGGCGGCTCCATCGAGGACATCAATGAAGCCGAAAAGGTCATGATCCATGTGCTCAGCGAGGAGATGGGGTATCTGGCCCTAAAGCAGCTGTTCAGCACCCTGCTGTTCATTATCCTGGGCAGCATCCTGCTGCCTATACTGCCCCTGGGCTTTAATTCGGAGATGCTGCGGATTTACCGGGTCATCTGCGTGGGATATGCTTTCTACGCCATCGGCAACAGCCTCATGCTGATTTCCCAGTATTTTGCCGATTTGAAGGGCGCCCTGCTTTCGTCGGCGGTCTTTGCATTGGTATCCAATCTGGCCACCCTGCTGCTGGCCATCTTTGTCAGGGGATTCTATGGCTTCGGCTTTGTGCTGGGCGGCGCGGCCTTCTGTGCCGTGGCCTTCTTCCGGCTGTGCTGGTATCTAAAAAACCTGAAATTCCACGTGCTCAGCCGGCAGCCCCTGTTTGCCAGCGGCCGCAGAGGGATTTTCACCCGCCTGGCCGACCGGCTGGAAAACCGGGCTGCCCGGGTGCAGAACAGACGCTATCAATTTTCCCACAAAAAGGAAGGGGAGGAATCGGTTTGAAAAAATTGCTGTCAGCAGTGGCCCTGCTCTTGTCCCTCAGCCTGTTTCTAGGTTCCTGCGGGGACAGTGCGGCCGACGCCCCCACGGCCTCGGGCAGCGAGGCCCAGGCGGCTACCATCGACGACCTGCAAATCCGGGACTCCGAGACCATTTACAAGGATGACGACGAGGATTCGGTGGTCACCATGTATCTGACGGTCAGCCAGGGCAACGCCGCCGAAAATACCAATCACACCTGGCAGGACGTCAACGACCACTCGGTCTATTACTACGAGGAGCAGGGACTGGAGCGGTACGCCGTGGAGGGCATCCTGCAGGTAGGGGACGAAAACGGCCCCATCCAGGGCATGTTCGGCTACGGGGAATTCGCCCCCAACTGCACCGTGACCATCCGGGGCAAGACCAGCACCCGTTCCCCCCAGAAGTCCTATCGCATCGAAATCAACAAAAACGAGGGATACTGGCGGGAACAGCGGGTTATCAACCTGAATAAGCATGTGTACGATTCGGTGCGCTTCCGCAACAAGTTAAGCTATGACCTGCTGAAGACCATCCCCGGCGCCTTCAGCTGCCGCACCCAGTTTGTCCATCTGTATGTAAAAGACCTGACCGAGGGGAATACCGCCGCTGCCTTCCAGGACTACGGGCTGTACACCCAGGTGGAGCAAATCAACAAAGCCTATCTGCGCAACCACGGCCTGGACGAAAACGGGCAGCTGTACAAGGCCACTATGTTTGAGTTTATGCGGTATGAGGACGCCATCAAGCTGTCCTCCGACCCCTCCTACGACCTGACCGCCTTTGAGCAGATTCTGGAGGTCAAGGGCAACGACGATCACACCAAGCTCATCAATATGCTGGACGACCTGAACAACTACGCCATCCCCATAGAAACCACCTTTGAAAAGTATTTTGACGAGGAGAATTATTTTACCTGGCTTGCCTTCCAAATCCTGACGGGGAATATCGACACCATCAACCAGAACTTTTTCCTCTACAGCTTCCAGAACGGGCAGAAGTTTTACTTTATTTCCTGGGACAACGACGGCGCCTGGAGCTATGAGGAGGACATTCTCTACCGGGGCCGCCCCAGTGGGTATTACTACATGCAGGGGGTCTCCAACTACTGGGGCTCCATCCTGCACCAGCGGGTGCTGAAATCCGACACCTACCGGCAGATGCTGGACGATAAGATAAACGAGCTGCGGGCGTCCATAACAGCCCAGCGGGTGGCCGGGATGGTGGAAACCTACAGCGCCATCGTGATTCCCTATCTGACCAGCCTGCCCGACTCCATGTACGCCACCCGCTCCATGGCGGAGGTGGAGCAGATCCTGCCCGCTATTTCCCGGGAAATGGACCACCGGTACGAGGCCTACCAAACCAGCCTGCAAAGCCCCATGCCCTTCTATCTGGGAGAGCCGGAGCCGGCGGACGGCGGCCTGTCCTTCGGCTGGGATTCCTCCTATGACTTCGACGGGGAAAAGATCACCTATAAGTTCGAGCTGGCCCGGGACTATCTTTTCCAGGACACGGTCAGCGTCCAGGACGGGCTGGTGATTCCCCAGGCCTTTACGGAGGAGCTGCCCGAAGGGGAGTACTTCTACCGGGTCACGGCCACCAACGAAAGCGGCTACACCCAGACGGCCATGGAGGCCTACGACGCCCTGGACGAAACCCGGCACTACGGTGTGGTGAATTTCTACGTCCAGGCCGACGGCAGCATCCTCTGGGATGTGTAAGGAGCGGCCTATGCGGTTTCGACATGAACTGAAATATCTGATAAACGAAGGGGACGCGGCCCTTATCCGCCAGCGGCTGGATGCGGCGCTGCAGCCGGACGCCCACGCCTTAAACGGCCGGTATCACATCCGCAGCTTATATTTCGACGATTACTACGACACGGCCTATCTGGATAAGCTGGGCGGCTTTGGAGACCGGCGGAAATACCGCATCCGCATCTACAATTTGAGCGACCAGGTCATCCGGCTGGAGTGCAAAATCAAGCGGGATTCCTATATCTGCAAGTTAAGCGCCCCTCTGACCCGGGAGGAGCTGGACGGGATATGGGCTGGCCGCTGCGGCTTTCTTCTGGAGCGGCCGGAACCCGTCTGCCGGCAGTTTTACTATGAGCATACGGCCCGGGTCCTGCGCCCGCGGGTATATGTGGATTACGAGCGGGAGCCCTACGTGCTGGAGGCGGGGGATGTGCGCGTGACCTTCGACCGGGACGTGCGGGCCGCCTATCCCGGCCGGCCCATGTTCGACGGGGACCTTTTCTTTACCCATGCGCTGGAACCGGGCAAGCTGGTTATGGAGGTCAAATACACCGAATTTCTGCCTAAACTGGTGCAGCAGATCCTGCCGCCCCGGGCGGCCGAGCGGAGCGCGGTGTCCAAATATACCCTTTGCTGCGATAGAGTCAATCATCTGACGGCGAAAAATTTCCAAACTGTTTGAGGAGGCGTCCCATGAGCGTTCAAGACATTATTAAAAATTCCTTTTTGGAATCCTTCAACAACACCTTTACCCTTTCTTCCCTTGTCTCCATGGCCATTGCCCTGCTGGCGGCCCTGGTTTTCGGCCTGCTGATTTTCCTTATCTACAACAAATTCTACCGGGGCGTGGTGTACAACCGCAGCTTCGCCATCACCCTTATCGGCATGACGGTGATGACGGCTATGGTAACCCTGGCCATCTCCACCAACATCGTTATTTCCTTAGGTATGGTGGGCGCTTTGAGTATCGTCCGCTACCGGACGGCGGTCAAGGAGCCCCTGGATTTGCTCTATCTGTTCTGGGCCATCACCACCGGCATCGCCGCCGGGGCCCAGATGTACACCCTGGCCATCATGGCCGGCGTGATTATGACCCTGGTGCTGCTTGTCTTCAACCGCCGCTCCAAGGGAGGACGGCTGTACATTGTCATCGTCCACTATAAGGACGAGCTGACCTCCGACCTTATCCGCAAGGCCATGGCCAGCTATAAATACCGCACCAAGTCCAAGACCCTCCGGGGAGAGACCACCGAAATGGCCATGGAGGTCAGCGTGCCCAACCAGAATATGACCTTTGTAGAGCGGCTGCGGGCCATTGACGGGGTGGAGGATGTGACGGCCATCCAGTACGACGGAGAGTACCATGGGTAAAGCATGCCGGGCGATAGCCTGCTGTCTTTCGGCGGCCCTGCTTGCAGGCGCGGCCGGCTGCGGACGGGATGCCCAGCCGGCAGCCTCGGCCCAGCGGCCGTCGGTCAGCCGGACCTATGAGGCAAGCGATGACGTGCTCTATAACCCCCTTACAGGCTTTGCCCCCGAGGCGGACGACCCGGATGCGGTGGGGGCGCATACCCTGGTATACATAGAAGTCCTCTGGAAGGACATCGAGCCGGAGGAGGGGGTCTACGATTTCACCCTTCTGGAAGAGAAAAACAACCTGGAGCAGTGGCGGCAGGAAGGCAAGCACGCCGTGCTGCGGTTTATGTGCGACAAGCCCTCGGAGGAAGAACATATGGACATCCCGGAGTGGCTGTATGAAAAGACGGGAGACGGCAGTTTTTACGCCTATGACGAAACCCACAAGGGTTATTCTCCCGACTATTCCAACCCGGTCTTTATCGCGGCCCACGAAAAGGCCATAGAGGCCCTGGGGGAGGCCTTGGGCCGGGACACCTTTGTCAGCTATGTGGAACTGGGGAGCCTGGGGCACTGGGGCGAGTGGCATGTCAATTACGATGAAGGAATTGTGCGCCTCCCCAAGGAGGCGGTGCGGGAGCAGTATGTGACCCCTTATCTAACCGCTTTCCCACAGGCAAAAATGCTCATGCGCCGCCCCTTCAACACGGCGGCCAAATACGGCTTCGGCCTGTATGACGACACCGCCGGCCACCCCGAATCCACCGCCGACTGGCTGGACTGGATTGAGAACGGCGGGGATTACAGCCAGGCCCAAGAGACCGATGCCCTGACCCCCATGCCCGACGCCTGGCAGACGGCCCCCATAGGCGGGGAACTCAACAGCGATTTAACCATGCAGTACATGCTCACCGACGGCCTGCAGACCACCCTGCAGCTGCTGCAGGCCTCCCATACAACCTTTTTGGGGCCCAACTGCCCTACCGGCCGCAGCGAGCGGAGCGGAGAAGGCTGCGAGGAGGGGATTGCGGCGGTGCATAATACGCTGGGATACCGCCTGCGCATAGCCGAGGCGGTTTACTATCCCGCCAATGGGGAAGAGCCGCCGGCCTGCCGCCTGGAATGGGCCAACGACGGCATCGCCCCCATGTACTGGGACTGGCCGGTGTACCTCTATACCCTGGACGCCGCCGGCCAGGTGACCGGCAGGTACCCGGTGGACCTGGAAACCACCAGCCTTTTGCCGGGGAAGACGTATGAAACCCTGACCGAACTGGATGGAGCGGCTCTGGGGGAGGGTGCATCCCTCTGCCTGGGCATAGAGGATCCCATGACCGGCCGGCCGGCCGTATCCTTCGGTATGCAGACCGAGACGGTGGACGGCATGGCCTGCTTGTTCACCTTCTGATTGGAGAGGGCGCCGCGGCCGGCGGAAGGCCCGGCCATAAGATAAAAACCGCGGGAGGTGGCATATGTTCAAAAAATGCATGACGGCAGTGCTATCCCTGCTGCTCTTCTGCGGCGGCTGCGCCGGGGAGGACAGCCGACCGTCTGCAGAATCCGGCGTGTCCGGCGCATCCCAGATATCTGAAAGCGCCGCGTCTCTGCCCGTGCTGGAGGTGACGGTGCTGGACATCGGCAAGGCCGACGCCATTCTTTTGCAGGCCGGGGAAGAGGCCGTCCTCATCGACACGGGGGAGGAAGAGGATGGGGATAAGGTGGCGGCGGCCCTGAAAGAGCGGGGTGTCCAGCGCCTGGATTGCCTGCTTCTGACCCATCTGGACAAGGACCATATCGGCGGCGTGCCGGCCGTCCTGGAAGCCGTGGAGGTTGAACGGGTGGTGCAGTCCAACAACGAGGAGGACAGCGACGCATACCGGGCCTGTCTGCAGGCCTGCTGGGAGGCGGGGCACAACCCCGAGCGGGTGGCGGCTCCCGAAGAGCTGCCCCTTTCCCATCTGCGGCTGCGCCTGCTGCCGTCCGGGAAGGCCTCCTATGCCGACGACAACGATTATTCCATCATGGCCGAACTGACCTACGGGGAAAAGCGGTTTTTATTTGCGGGGGACGCCGAGGCCGAACGTTTGGAGGAATATCTGGCGGGGGAGCCTGCCCCGGTGGACTTTTTGAAGGTGCCCCACCACGGCCGGGAAAACGATAAAACAGCGGCCTTTCTGGCGCAGGTGCGCCCCGCTTACGCGGTGATAACCTGTTCCAAGAAGCACCAGCCGGACGAGGAAGTGCTGGAACAGCTTTCCGCCCTAGGCGCATCGGTCTTTTTGACCACCGGCGGCGATGTGCGGGCCGTATGTGACGGCCAAAATCTTACAGTTACGCAGGAATAATGGAAAAAGGCCCGGAAGGCAGGATGCCTATCCGGGCCTTTTTCTTGGAATGACAGGAAAATGTTTTAAAAACTGCGAGGTTTGTTAATCTTCTGTTTATAATAGCCGTGTAAAATAAACCCCAGATTTTTGCCTGAAGGAGAGAAAAGGGGAGAATTGGATGCTGCAAATTCAAAACATCTGCAAGCGATACAAAACCGGCGATTTGGTGCAGGACGCCCTGGACGGGGTATCCCTGAACCTGCGGGACAGCGAATTCGTGGCCATACTTGGCCCCAGCGGGTCGGGCAAGACCACCCTGCTGAACATCATCGGCGGCCTGGACCGCTACGACAGCGGCGATTTAATTATCAACGGCATATCCACCAAGAAGTATAAGGACCGGGACTGGGATTCCTACCGCAATCACACCGTAGGCTTTGTCTTCCAAAGCTATAATCTGATACCCCACCAGACCATCCTTTCCAACGTGGAACTGGCCCTGACCATATCCGGTGTATCCCGCAGCGAGCGTCGGAGCCGTGCGCAAAAGGCGCTGGAGGAGGTGGGGCTGGGCGACCAGGGGCATAAACGGCCTAACCAGCTTTCGGGCGGGCAGATGCAGCGGGTAGCCATCGCCCGGGCCCTGGTCAACAATCCCGACATCCTGCTGGCGGATGAGCCCACCGGCGCATTGGACAGCGAGACCAGTATCCAGGTTATGGAGCTGCTGAAAGAGGTGGCCAAAAACCGGCTGGTGGTCATGGTCACCCACAACCCCGAGCTGGCCGAAACCTACGCCACCCGTATCGTCAAGCTGCGGGACGGGAAAATTCTGGACGATTCCGCCCCCTTTGTGATAGAGGGCCAAGATCTGGAGCCGCCCCGGCACGCCAATATGGGAAAGGCCTCCATGTCTCTGCTTACCTCCCTTTCCTTAAGCTTCAACAACCTGCGCACCAAAAAGGGCCGCACCCTGCTGACCGCCTTTGCGGGCTCCATCGGCATTATCGGCATCGCGCTGATTCTGTCCTTGTCCAACGGCGTCAACACCTATATTTCGGCCATTCAGAAGGATACCATGGCCTCCTATCCCATCTCCATTGAGGAACAGGCCATGGATCTGGCCAGCTTAATGGAAGCCGGGCGGCAGGAGATGTCCGAGGAGGTATCCCACGGGCTGGACGCGGTCTACTCCAACGGCGCCGACTTTGAGATGGCCTCCTCCCTTACCTCCAGCCTGACCGAGAACAACCTGACGGCCTTCAAGGCCTATCTGGACAATCCCGACAGCGAAATTAACCAGTATATCGGCGAGAACGGGATTGTCTATTCCTATGACACCCAGTTTGGGGTTTACACCTATGACCCGGAGGGAGCCTTTGTGAATACCGACGGCAGCACCCTGACCGAAGAAGAGGAGAACGCCTCCTCCGGTATGTCCTTTACGCAGATGGAATCCATGATGCCTACCGTCTCCAACTTTGAGGAACTGCTGCCTGGAACAGACGGCAGCCTGGTGAGCGGAGCGCTGACCGACAGCTATGAGGTGCTGTACGGAAGCTGGCCTGCGGCCTACGACGAGGTGGTTCTGGCCCTGGATAAGAACAACGAAATCCCCGCCGCAGTACTCTATGAGCTGGGGATTCTGCCCACGTCGGAATACCGGGATTTAATACAGCGGATCGATGCGGGGGAAGAGGTGACCCTGGAAACCAAGAGCTGGAGTTATGAGGATATCTGCAGCCAGACCCTGTATATGATACCGGCCTGCGACACCTATCTGGAGCAGGGGGACGGCACCTTTCGGTGGGTAGGGGAGGATACCGAACAGATGGAGGCTCTGCTGGAAAACGCCCTGCAGCTGAAGATTACCGGCGTCGTCCGGCCGGCCCAGGACACCGACGCGGCTCTCATCACAAGCAATGTAGGGTATACCCGGGCCCTTACCGACTACATCATCAACCATACAAATGAAAGCGCCGTGGTGAAGGCCCAGGCGGCCAGCCCGGATGTCAATGTCTTAAGCAACCTCGCTTTTTCCCCCGCCGACGACGCGGCCAAAATAGCCGACGTCAAGACCTATCTGAACGGCCTGGGCGTATCCGACAAGGCCGCCATCTGCCGGGAAATGCTGGTAGCCGCCGAGGAAGCCGGGGCCGAAACCAACCCGGGGATGCTCTCCATGCAGGAAGAGCAGCTTGCCGGCATGCTGGACGCCTATCTGGCCCAGTCGCCCGACGATGAGGTTCTGCTGAATATTTACGACGCCTATATCTCCACCGGCTCCTATGAAGACAACATGGAAGCCTTCGGCGTAGTCAGCCTGGACGCCCCTTCGGCCATCCGCATCTACGCCGACAGCTTTGAGGATAAGGATTCCATCTCGGCCAGTATCGAGAACTACAACGCCACAGCCGACGAAAAGGACCAAATCACCTATACCGACTATGTGGGGCTGCTCATGTCCTCGGTGACCACCATCATCAATGTGATTTCCTATGTGCTCATCGCCTTTGTGGCGGTATCCCTGGTGGTGTCCTCCATCATGATCGGCATCATTACCTATATTTCGGTGCTGGAGCGCACCAAGGAAATCGGCATTCTGCGGGCCATGGGCGCTTCCAAGCGGAATATTTCCCAGGTCTTTAATGCCGAGACCTTTATCATCGGCCTGTGCGCCGGGCTTTTGGGCATCGGCATCACCCTCTTGCTTCTGATTCCCGGCAACGCCCTCATCCACTCTCTGGCCGGCACCACCGACGTCAGCGCGGCCCTGCCGGTTGTGGGGGCGGTTATACTGGTTCTGCTGAGTGTGATTCTGACCCTGATAGGGGGCCTTATCCCCTCCAAAAAGGCGGCCAAAAAGGATCCGGTAACGGCCCTGCGCACCGAGTAGAGCAGAAATTATGCCTGTGGTATCAAAAGAGCCGGCAGTTCCGGGCAGGAACTGCCGGCTCTCGGCCTGTCTGAAAATGCTGAAAAGGCCAAAAGAAAGCGCCGGTGCATCCAAATGGCCCGGCGCTTTTCAACTGTAAACAGGCGTTTAATCCTCCAGCCCTACGGCTTCATCCACCGGCAGGGCCACCACGACGCCATGGGCCTCTGTTTTCAGCCCGCAGGCCGTGGTGATGGCCGACATGACCTCGCCCTTTTTGAATTTGGGTACTATAATCATCACAAATTCCTGTTCATCCTGAATGGTAATGCCGAAATGCTGGCTGACCCGCTCGGAATTTCTCCGCCGGCCCTTTATGACCGTGCCGCCCTTGGCACCGGCCGCCCGGGCCGCGTCGATGACGTCGTCGCTGTATCCGTTGGTCACCGAAACCCAGATGACGGTATAGCCCGCTTTTTCCCGTATCTCAGCCATATCTCCCTCAATCCTTTCGTCAATCCGTTTTACCGCCGCGCTGCGCGCCTCATCGTTGAGCATTTGCAGTATGGGGTTTTGCAGCCCGGTTATGGGGATGGTAATGGCAACCCCCCCGCCCCGCCGGCGGAAGGAAAGCTTTTTCTCCGCCGCCTCCAGCAGCTCCCCCGCCATAAACCGGGGCAGGATGCCGGCAGTGAGCAGGCGGACCGTACCGCTCAGGCCGAAAATATCCAGCATTTCCGACGGCGCGGTTCCTTTTCCCCGGCATTGGTACCAGATGGGAACCTGCATGGCATCAAATACCGATTCCAGCTTTTTCTCATCCTCCGGCCGTGTGATAAAGACGAGAATACGCGGGGATAAATCCCTTTCTTCCTTTGAGACAGCCATTAAGCATCCTCCTCAAATTCAACAACCGTATCGTCCGGCAGCATATCCAGAGCCGGAAGGGCAGTCCTGGCCTTGGCCTTGCGGACATAGATAAGCCCCATAATCTGGATGGCGATGAGAGGGGCCATGGCCACCAATGCCACGACGCCGAAAGCGTCGGTAACCACATTGCCGCCGGCGGCCAGGCAGGCGCCCATGGCCAGGGGCAGCAGGAAGGTAGAGGTCATGGGCCCGCTGGCCACGCCGCCCGAGTCAAAGGCGATACCCACAAAGACAGGGGGCACAAGCCGGCTGAGCACCAGCGCCAGGATATAGCCCGGTATTATAATCCAATAAATATTGACGCCTGTCAAGACCCTGACCATAGAAAGTGCAACCGCGCAGGCCACGCCGATGGATAGGGCGGAGTTCATCATTTTGCGGGAGACGGTGCCGCCGGTGAGATCCTCCACCTGTTCGTTGAGAACCTGGACGGCCGGCTCGGCCTTGACAATATAGTACCCGATGACAACCCCGATGGGAATCAGCAGCCATTTCAGCTGCCCTTCCGCCAGGCTGCTGCCCAGCAGGTTGCCCACAGGGGCGAAGCCTACGTTGACGCCGGTGAGGAAAAGGATGAGCCCCAGCACGGTATACAGGAAACCTACGCACATCCGCAGCACCTGCCGCTTGCGGTAGTTTTTGGTCAGCAGCTGGAAGACTAAGAAAACCGCCGCCACAGGCAGGATGCAGACGGCGACCTCCTTGGCGTACTGGGGCAGGGCGGTGACAAAAGTGCGGACTACGTCGACGGTTGTGGCGATAACCGGGACTTCGATGGCCGCATAGGCGGCGTCGGTGGGGTGGTAGAAAATCCCCAGTAGCAGAACCATTATAATGGGGCCGATGCTGCATAAGGCCACCAGTCCGAAGCTGTCGTTGGCGCTGTCCCGGTCGCTTCGGGAGGCCGAAAAGCCTACGCCCAGGGCTATGATAAAGGGAACGGTCATGGGTCCGGTTGTGACGCCGCCCGAGTCAAAGGCCACGGCGGTAAAGCTGTCGGGGGAGAAAAAGGACAGCACAAACAGCAAAATGTAAAACAAGAGCAGCAGCATGGACAGGCTGATGTGGAAGAAGATGCGCAGCACAGCCACGGCCAGGAAAATACCCACGCCCACGGCCACCGTCCAGATAAGAACCTGGTTGGGGATGGAAGCCACCTGGTTGGCCAGCACCTGCAAATCCGGTTCGGCGATGGTGATGATGGCCCCCATCAGAAAGGCCACGACCAGAATCAGAACAAGGTGCCGGCTTTTAATCAGCCGCCCGCCGACGCCCTGTCCCAAGGGCGTCATGGCCATTTCGGCCCCCAGCTGGAAAAACCCCATGCCCACAATGAGCAGAACCGCGCCCATAAGGAATAAGGACAGGGTGCCGATTTCCATAGGGGCCAGTGTGACGCTGAGCAGCAGCACAATGACCGTGATGGGCAAAACACTGGATATGGATTCCCGAAATTTCTCTTTTAGCTTTTCATTCATGTGATACGCAAAACCTCCCTTGCCCATCTGTATTTATCTATGTATGCGGCGTCCGTCCCTGCAGGTGCAGAATATTCTAACCCCCCTCCGAAAAATTCCGCAGGATTTTGGAACTGATTCGCAAAAAGGCCTGGGCGTCCTCCGGCCCCAACTGGGCCAGGGTATCGGCCAGAACGCCGACGGCCTCCGCCCGTCTCGCCCGGATGCGGCCTTCCCCCTCTGGGGTCAGAAAGACAAGAATCCGCCGGTTGTCCTTTGGATCGCCCCGGCGGGCCACCAATCCCCGTTCTTCCAAATGATGCAGCAGGGTGGCGATCCGCGCCGTGCTGACCGCCATTTCTCGGCTCAGTTCCTTGGGGCAGACCGCCTCCTTTTTTGTATACAGATAATTTAAAACAAACAGCACGCCCTTGTCCAGAGCAGAAAGCTGCCGGACGGCAGGAACCCGATGCAGGCCGGCCTCCAAGGCCAGCCACTCCTCCGCAAGTACATGATAATCCATCCGCAATCCATTCCCTCATTCGCTAATATTGTTAGCAATTATATATGTTTATCATACAGGGGAGTCCCGACCCGGCTATGAACAAATTGTGCACAAATTGTAAACTTGCTGTCAGAATAGGCCCGTAAAAAGGCGGTAATAAAAGTGAAGGGAAAATCCCATACTAACCCTGTCAGCGCGATGTGCATTGGATGGGGGAATGGACTTGGTCAAAGGGACGGTCAGCGTCGTAATCCCGACCTTAAACGCGGCGAAATACCTGGGGCGGCTGCTGGAAAGCCTGCTGGCTCAAACCCGGCCGCCGGAGGAAATCCTGGTGGTCGATTCCGCATCGGAGGACGGCACCCCCGGTTTATGTGCCGGGGTGGAGCGGGTGCGGTGTATCGGCATCCGGCGGGAGGACTTTGACCACGGGGGCACGCGGCATATGGCCTTGGAAGCGTCGGGCGGGGACTATGTGCTCTTTTTGACCCAGGACGCCCTGCCCCGGGATGAAAAATATATCGAGTATCTTCTGCAGCCCTTTTCGGATGATAGGGTAGCCATGGCCTCCGGCCGGCAGATAGCCCGGCCCGGCGCCCCGCTGGCCGAGGGGCTGACCAGAGCCTACAACTACCCGGCCCAAAGCCATGTGCGCAGCCGGGAGGACATAGGGCGTATGGGCATCAAGGCCTTTTTCGCCTCGGATGTCTGCTCGGCCTACCGGCGGCAGGCCTATGAGGCGGTGGGGGGATTTGAACGGCCGGCCCTCATCAGCGAGGATATGCTGATTGCCGCCCGCTTCCTTCTGAACGGCTGGAAGGTGGCCTATCAGGCCGATGCCGCCGTATACCACTCCCACGCCTACACCTTCCGGGAACAGTTTGTGCGGAATTTCGACACGGCCGCCTGTATGGCCATGCATCCGGAGATTTTTTCCGGTATCCCCACCGATGCCGAGGGAATCCGCATGGTGCGGTATGTTTTAAAGGGGCTGTTGCGAAAGGGCCGGCTGCCGGAGGCCGTTCGCTACTGCTTCGAATGCGGGGCCAAGCTGTACGGCAACCGGCTGGGGGCAAAATACAAGGATTTAAGCCGGGAAAAAATCCTTCGGTGCACCATGAACCGGCGGTATTGGGAAAGGGAATGGCAGGGGGAGGAGGCGGCGGAAAATGCGGGAAAAAACGGATAAGCTGGCCTATATTCTCTCCGACCTGCGGCGGGTAGGCCCCACCCAGCAGACGCTGAATATCATCCGATACGCCGGGCTGAAGAAAGCGAGCCAGGTGCTGACCCTTTTCCCCGAGGGGCCGGATACCATGCTGGACGCCTACCGGGCGGCGGGGATACCGGTGGCCTGCCTGGGACTTTCCCGGCGGCGCTTTTTCGCCGGGGGCGCCGGCCGCCTGCGGGAGGCCCTTCGAAGCAGGGGAATAGCCCTTGCCCACTCCTGCGGCATCATCCCGGATATCCTGACCTATGCCGCCTGCCGGGGCACGGATTGCCGGCAGGTGGTAACCCTGCGGAATTTTCCCATGGAGGACGCCCCCACCCGGATGCATCCTCTGTTGGGGAAAGGGGCGGCGGCGGCCCATCTGTATGTGCTGAAGCGGGCGCCCAATCTGGTGGCCTGCTCCCGGTCTATCCAGATAAAAATGCAGGCGCGCTACGGCCTGCCGAATATGGTAAGCATTCCCAACGGGGTGGACATCAGCCGTTTTTCTGCGGGCGGACAGGATAAGGCGGCCCTGCGCCGGCAGTATAAGCTGCCGGAAAAAGCCCTCATCTTCCTTTCCACAGGCAGCTTTATCCCCCGCAAACACATCGCCGACACCCTGGAGGCCTTTGTTCGCGCCGGCCGGCAGGACGCCCTGTTTATCCTGCTGGGGGAGGGGGGATTATATCCTTTTCTGCGGGAACAATACAGGAAGATACCCGCCATCCGCTTTTTCGGCAAGCAGGCCGACGTGGTGCCCTTTTTGCGCCTTTCGGATCTATTCCTGTCGGCCAGCGAATCGGAAGGGCTGCCCAACGCCGTCCTGGAAGCCATGGCCTGCGGTCTGCCGGCCTTTTTGTCCGATATCCCCCAGCACAAAGAAATCCTCCGGCAGTGCCCGGATGGGGGACTGCTTTTCCCCTTAGGGGACGTGGCCGCCCTGGCAGAGCGTATACGGAAGGTGGACGACCGGGCCCTTGCCCGGATGCGGGAGGGGACCAGGGCTATTTACGCCAGCGACTTTACCATGGAAAAAATGGCGGCCGGATATTATCGATACTATATGGAAAGACTGGGCCGGTAAAAGCATGAAGATTGCCGTAAAAAGCGCAGATTATTATATTATATGCAGTATAGGGATTCTGGCCCAGATAAGCCAGCTGGTGGTGCTGTCCAACGGGGTAAAATTCGCCCTTCTGGCGGCTGTGGGGTTCATAGCCCTGCTGCTTTTGCTGCAGCACCGGAAGCTGTATGTTGCCCCTTTTCTCGGATGGTACGGCCTTTTCTTTTTGTTTCTATTCTTAAGCCTTCTTTACACTGTCAATGTGATAAACCCGGAATATGTGCTCATCCGCACCGGGCTTGCGCTGTGTATGGGCCTGCTGGTCATCCAGTTTATGGACAGCCCCGACAAATTCCTGGGGCTGTTAAACGGCCTTATCACAGGGGCCCTTACGGGGGCGGCCACCACTCTTATCCTGCAGCGGGATGCCATCGGCGCCAGCCGCTTGGGACTTGGGGTATACGGCTCCCAGGTAGAATTTTCCTATGTGATGGCCGTGGGCCTGTACGCAGTTATCTGGAAGCTGGTCTACCGGAAAAAGGGCCGGCTGTTCCAGATTCTCCTGGGCCTGTTCTTCATCCTGGCCATCGGCCTCTCCGGCTCCCGTCGAACCTTCATCACCCCCTTTCTGTTCTTCCTTTTGCTCTACTGGATGAAAAGGGATATTCATCTTCCCCGCAAAATAGCCGTGCTGGTGGGCTGCCTCATCCTGGGGGCTTTTGCCCTCTACCTTGTGCTCCACAACGACACCCTCTATGCCGTGCTGGGCCGCCGGATAGAATCCATGCTGGAATCCCTTCTGGGGGGCGGGGACGTCACCGACGCTTCCATCCGGGAGCGGAACATTATGATAAGCTACGGCTGGCAGTACTTTCTGGAAAGGCCCCTTTTCGGCTGGGGCGTCCACGGCTTTGCCTACCTGTTTGCCAGGAGCAGCTACGCCGGCGCCCGGCTGGTCTATTCCCACAACGGCTTTACCGAGGTGCTGTCCTGCTACGGCCTTGTGGGATTTTTCCTCTACTACCGGGTTTTCTACACCTATATCCGTCATTTTGGGGTCATCCGGCGGGACCAGACGGGTATAGCGGCATTCTTTATGGCTTTTGCCCTCATGACCCTTTTCACCGAGTGGTCGACCATTTCCTTTATCACCATACAGGCGGTGGTGCTGCTGGCCGCCGGCCTGCGGGTCATAAAGGAGAAGAATTTTTCCTTCGACTGGGGGGACACGCCATGAGCGTCCCGAAAAAAATACTCCGGCGGCTGTCCCAGGGCATCCCCGACGAGGCCTATCTGCGGATGCTCTACCGCTGCAAAATGCGCCGGAAGCTGCACCTGCACCCGCCGGTGACCTTTACCGAAAAGCTGCAATGGCTCAAGCTGTACGACCGGAACCCCTTATACACCAAATTGGCGGACAAATACGCCGTAAAAGCGTATGTAGCCGGAAGGGTGGGGAAAGAGCATATCGTTCCTACACTGGGATTGTGGGAAAAGCCGGAGGATATGGACTTTTCCGCCCTGCCCCGGCAGTTTGTGCTCAAATGCACCCACGACTCCAACAGCGTCATCCTATGCCGGGATAAGGAAAAGCTGGACAAGGCGGCCGCCTGCCGGCGTCTTAAGGAGAAGCTGCAGGAAAACTATTACTACTTCGGCCGGGAGTGGCCCTATAAGGATGTGCCGCCCCGCATACTGTGCGAGACCTACCTGGAGGACGAAATCAAGAACTACAAATTCTTCTGCTTTTACGGCCGTCCCCGTTTTTTGTATGTCTCGGTGGGACTGGGAAAGGACGTGCGCATGTTTTTCTGCGATATGGACTGGAACCGGCTGCCCTTCCGCAATACGGCCTACGGCCCGCTGGATGCGTCCTTGGAAAAGCCGGCCTGTTTTGCCGAGATGGCGGCTATGGCCGAAACCCTTTCGGCGGGCATCCCCTTTGTGCGCATTGATTTGTTCGCGGTGGCAGGGCACGTCTATTTTTCCGAATATACCTTTACGCCTACCAGCGGATTTATGGTCTTCGACCCGCCGGAATACGACAAAATCCTTGGGGATTACCTGCCCCTTCCCCCGGTAGGGGAGGAAAAGTCCGGATGATTATAGAGTGCAGCGGCCTGCCCGGCTGCGGCAAGACCACCCTGGCCCGGCGCATACAGGAGGAACTGCGGGCATCGAGCATTCCCTGCGTCTGGCTCAACGCCCCCGGCGGTCTTCGGCGTGCTTTGAAGCTTGCAGGCAGCACCGTACTGCTCCTGCGGCCCCGGAACCTGTCCTTTGCCGCGGCGCTTCTGCGGCTTTTCCGGCGGCAGAAGGGACCTGGCCCCTGGAACCGGGTGCAGATAGAAAAAATCAGGCGGCTGTGCGTTTTGCAGGATACCTACCGGCGGTGGGCGGGGAAAAGGGGATGTGTGCTGCTTTGCGACCAGGGGATTATACAGGATACCGTGGCTCTGTTCCGGGATACCATCTTCCCCGCAAAGGAGCAGATGGAACCCCTCCGCCGGATGTTTGCCGGCATGGCAGAAGACCTGCTGCTGTTATACTGCCATATACCTCCCGAAACCGCCGCCGCCCGTGCAGAAAGCCGGGGCCGGCGGGCCTGCGGCCTGGACTTCTATACTGGGGAACAGCTTGCCCGGTTCCTGGAGCGGGAAGGCCCTCTTTTAGAGCAGGCCCGGGAGGGATTGGCGGCCGGCCTTCCCCATATGGATTTGAATATGGAAGAGCCGGTGGAGGAGAACGCCCAAATTGTCATGGACAGGCTCCGAAAAATCCTGCGGTAGCGCCGCAGCCGGATGGGAGGCTATACTTTTGTGCTGTTTTGTAATCCTGCATTATATAGCGGCGGAGGAAACGGAAAAATGCGTGGAATCCCTTCTGCGCCTTGCGGGGGACAAAAAAATCATCATCGTGGACAACGCCTCCCCCAACGGCTCGGGGAAAAAGCTGCAGGAGATGTACCGGGACGAGGCGGCGGTGGAGGTGCTTCTCAGCCATGAAAACCTGGGATTCGCCAGGGGCAACAACCTGGGCTACCGCTACGCGGCGGGACTCCACCCGGATTACGTGGTAGTCATGAACAACGATATGGAGATTCTCCAGCCGGATTTCATTCAGCGCATAGGGGAAATCGACCGCAGGGAGGCCTTCCACGTTTTGGGACCGGATGTTTATTCGGTAAAGGCCGGGACGCATCAGAGCCCCGAGACCCTGTGGCCCATGACCTTCGAGCGCCTCCAGCGCCGGATTGCTTTCCTGCGGAAAAACCAGCGGTACCCCATCCGGTTGTATGTGCGCAGCGCCGCCCGGCGCATTTTGATGCAGAGCCCGCCCGGCCGCAGGCTGTGGCAAAAATACGACCAAAGGCGGACGCAGGCGCGGGTGGGCGGTGAAATCGACTACGGGAAGGTCTACCGTTCGGTGCCTCTGCACGGCTCCTGTGTCATATTCTCCAAGCGGTATATGGAGAGGCGGCCATACGCCTTTTTCCCCGAAACCTTTATGTATATGGAGTCGGCCATTTTAAATTACGAATGTCTTCGGGACGGCATGAAGCAGGTATACGACCCCTCCATCCGGGTGCTGCACTATGAGGACGCGGCCACGGACAGGGCCTATAAAAACGGCTATAAAAAGTCCCTGTTTAAAAACGCCCGCATGCTGGAGTCGGCCGAGGCCTTTGCCCGGCTGATGGAGCGGGACGGGGCCGCATCTAAGCCGTCCTAAAGGAGGCAGGGGAAACCTATGGAAAGGAAGATGGTTATATGAAACTGGCGGTTGCCGGCACCGGCTATGTGGGCTTGGTGGCGGGGGTCTGCTTTGCCGAAAAGGGCCACGACGTCACCTGTGTGGACGTGGACGAGAAAAAAATCGCCCTGCTGCGTGCAGGCGTTTGCCCCATATATGAGCAGGATTTGGAGGGGCTGATGCAGAAAAACGCCGCTGCCGGCCGGCTGCATTACACCACCGACTGCCGGGAGGCCTACCGGGACGCAGAGGCCGTCTTTATCGGCGTGGGCACCCCCGAGCAGCCCGACGGCTCGGCCAACCTGACCCATATCGCCGCCGCGGCCCGGCAGGTGGCCGAGAATATAAAGCGGGACTGCCTGGTGGTGGTCAAATCCACCGTGCCGGTGGGGACGGGGGACCGGGTGGAGCAGTTCATCCACGACTTCCTGGCCGCTAACGTAAAGGTGGAGGTGGCCAACAATCCGGAATTTCTGGCCCAGGGCACGGCGGTACACGATACCCTGGCGGCCCGGCGCATTATCATAGGCGTCCAAAGCCGGTGGGCGGAAGACCGCCTGCGGGAAATCTACGCCCCCTTTGACCTGCCCATCGTATCGGTCAGCCGCCGCAGCGCCGAGATGATAAAATACGCCTGCAATGACTTTCTGGCCCTTAAAATTTCCTATATGAACGACATCGCCAACCTCTGCGAATTGGTGGGGGCCGACGTGGAGGACGTGGCCAGAGGCATGGCCTATGACGACCGCATCGGCGCCAAATTCTTAAAGGCCGGCGTGGGCTATGGGGGCAGCTGTTTTCCCAAGGACACCAAGGCCCTAAGCTATCTGGCCGGGCAGTACGGCTACCGCCTGCGCACGGTGGAGGCGGCCATCGACGTCAACCGGGAGCAAAAGCTGCTTTTATACAAAAAGGCGGCCAGGCGGCTGATTACCTTCAACCATCTGCGGGTGGCGGTGCTGGGCCTTACCTTCAAACCGGGGACGGACGATTTGCGGGAGGCCCCCGCCCTGGAGAACATTCCCCTATTGTTGGAACAGGGGGCGGACATCTGCGCCTACGACCCCGCCGGAGAGGCCGGATGCCGGGCCCGCTTCCCGGAAATAGCCTATGCCGCGTCGCCGGAACAGGCGCTGGAGGGAGCCCACGTCTGCTTTATTTTTACCGAGTGGCCGGAGATTCAGGCCGTCTCCCCGGCGGCCTACAGCCGGCTTATGCGCACACCCCTTGTATACGACGGCCGCAATCTCTACCATCCCCGGGAAATGGCTGAAAACGGGGTGGAATATTACGCCATAGGAAGGGGGACGGCCCGGTGAGAGCCGACTATCAGGCTTTTGACCCGCAAAAAAAGGTGCTGGTGACCGGGGGCGCCGGCTTTATCGGATACCATCTGAGCCGCCGGCTGCTGGAACAGGGAGCCCAGGTGACCGGCTTCGACAATCTGAACGATTACTACCCGGCGGACATCAAGCTGGCCCGCCTGGAGGAACTGGAAAAGCACCCCGGGTATGCGTTTGTCAAGGGAGACTTGGCGGCGGAAAAGGACGTAGCCGGGGTATTTGAAAAGGCGCAGCCGGATATTGTGGTAAATCTTGGGGCCCAGGCCGGTGTGCGCTACAGCATCGAAAACCCGCGGGCATATGTGGAGGCCAATATTGTAGGATTTTTCCACATCCTGGAGGCCTGCCGCCATCACCCTGTGGAGCATCTGCTCTTTGCCAGTTCCAGTTCGGTCTACGGGGCCAACCGGAAGGTGCCCTATGCGGTGGAGGACAAGGCCGACCACCCGGTCAGCCTCTACGCCGCCACCAAGCGGGCGGATGAGCTCATGGCCTATACCTACAGCCATCTCTACGGCATCCCCGCTACCGGCCTGCGGTTTTTCACGGTCTACGGTCCCTTCGGCCGGCCGGATATGGCCTATTTTTCCTTTACCGAGAGAATCCTCGCAGGCGAACCCATCCGGGTTTTTAACGGCGGGGACATGTACCGGGATTTTACCTATATTGACGATGTGGCGGAGGCGGTGGAGAAGATGCTCTGCAATCCTCCTGAGAAGAAGGACGGCGCCCGGTATAAGCTTTACAATATCGGCAACCATCACCCCGAAAAGCTGGCAGATTTCATCGGCTGCCTGGAGGATATCCTGGAGAGAAAGGCCGTAAAGGAGTACCTGCCCATGCAGCCGGGGGATGTATACGAAACCTACGCGGATGTGGATGAACTTATCCGGGACTTCGGCTTCCGGCCCCATACGCCTCTGCGGGATGGTCTTACGCGGTTCGCGGACTGGTACCGGGCGTATTATGGCATTGGATAAGGGGCAGGGGAGGAAGGAGCCGGGAAAACCGGTACAGTTCATGAAAAACCTGGCCTTTGCCTTTGCGGCCCAGGGGATTTCGTTGCTGCTGAGCGTGTTTATGTCCCTGGTGGTTCCCAAGATACTGGGGGTGGCCGCCTACGGCTATTGGCAGCTGTTTTTGTTTTATACCAGCTACGTGGGCTTTTGCCATTTGGGGCTCAACGACGGCATCTACCTGCGCAACGGTGGCCGCCGCTTCGGCGAGCTGGACGCGCCCCTGCTTGGAACCCAGCTGCGTCTTTCTGCGGCCGGGCAATTTGTCCTGGGCGCGGCCATCAGCCTGGCGGCCTGGTTTTTCGTGGAAGACTCCCAGCGGCGGCTGGCCCTGGTTCTGGCCGCCGCCTACATGGTCGTGTACAACGCCGTAGGCTTTTTGGGCTATGCCTTCCAGTCCACAAACCATACCCGGTGGTACTCGGTTTCAGTTATGGCGGACAAGGTCTTTTTCCTTGTCTGTGTGCTGGTGCTTGCCTTTTTCCGGCCGTCCCACTTTGCGATTTTCGCCCTGCTATATGTCTGCGGCAAACTGGTCGCTTTGGTATACTGCTGCCTGCGGGGGCGGAAAATTGTCTTTGCGCCGGGGGTGCGGCTGCGGACGGCCCTGGAAGAGATGAAGGCCAATATCGCCGCCGGCCTGCCCCTGATGTTTGCCAACATCGCCAGCACCCTGATTCTGGGATTGGGCCGTTTTACGGTGGACAGGCGCTGGGGCATCGAGGCCTTTGGCAAATTCAGCTTTTCCCTGTCCCTGACCAATTTCTTTCTGCTCTTTATCAGCCAGGTCAGCATGGTGCTTTTCCCGGCCCTGCGCCGGGCGGGCCCGGACAGTCTGAAAAAATATTCTCGGATGCTCCGAAGCGGGCTGGGTATCCTGCTGCCGGCCGTGCTGCTGGCCTATATCCCTATGAAATACCTGCTGGGGCTCTGGCTGCCACAGTACCGGGAAAGCCTGCGGTACCTGGCGCTGCTGCTGCCCTTATGTACCTTTGACGGCAAAACCCAGCTGCTTTGCACGACCTACCTGAAGGTTTTGCGGAAGGAGAGGCTGCTGCTGCGTATCAATCTGCTGGCCTGCGGCGTCAGCGCGGTATTGAGCGTCATGGGCGCCTTCTTATGGAACAATATATACGCCGTGGTCCTCTCCATGGTGGCGGCTGTGGCCTTCCGCAGTTTCTTGGCCGAGTATTTCCTCTACCGGATTATGAAAATCCCTTTTCTCAGGAATATTCTGGCCGAATTTTTCCTGGCGGCGGCCTTTATGGCCCTTTCCTGGTTTTTGGACAGCTGGCTGGCCCTGGCGGGGTATCTCATATTGTATCTTGTCTATCTGCTGCTTTTCCGCCGGCAGGCGGGGGAACTGGCGGCTTTTGCGAAACAGCTTTTGAAGGGGAAAAAGGCGCCTGCGCAAAATCATCTGCAATGACAAACGCCGTCCCGGCCGATTTCGCGGCCGGGACGGCGTATTTTTCGTATAAGGCGGGAATGGGTACAGATAACTGACACGCCCGCGCTGTCTGCTTATTCTTTCTCCTCTTGCGAAGAAGACGTTTCCGTATCCGGCGCGTCATTCTGTGCTGGGTTCCCTTCCGGGACATCGATGGGGGATGTGTTGTCAGGACCGGCAGAGGGAGAAGAGGATGGGCTGGCATCGCTGCCGCTATCCTTTTCCGAATCTGCGTCTGTATTTGCAGAAGCCTTGTCTGCGGAGGATTCGCCGCCCTCTGAAAGTGGCGCAGTCTTCTCTCCGGCTTCCGGAGCCTTCTTATCCGCTTCCTGGGATGCCGGTTCCTCGGCGGTTTCCTCCGAACCGTGCCGCCGGGGGGCGGGTAGTACATCGGTATAGCTGTCGCCCTCTTCGGGAACCGGAGGCATATCCTGCTTACCGGCGCCATCCTCTGCCGGGATACCCTCTTCTGCAGGGGCGGTGCCCTCTGTACTGGCAGCGCCGTCAGCCGAGGTCTCCGGGGACGCAGCCGGTTCCTGCCGGACAACCTGGGCTTCCTTTTTCGGCTTCAGATGGATGGTGATAATTTCGCTGTCCAGCCTGTCCACAGGAGGCGTCCATTCGGCCGCCGGCGCGGGCTTTTTGTGGAATAAGCGCCCAATCCAGATGCCCAGCTTGACCAGCTCGCCCAGCACCAGAGGGACGAGGGCCAGGCAGATAATCTTCCACCAGTCGGCCGCCCGCAGGACGGTCAGACCGAACACCGACCGCAGGGGGGTCAGCAGGAGAAGCAGGGTAAGTCCCACGGAGAAAAGGGCCGCCAGCAGCATCCAGGGATTCAGGGCGGTGCGGAAGATGGAATGGCTGGAGCGCACATTGAAGGCATGGACAATCTGGGAAAATGCCAGGGCGGCAAAGGTCATGGTGCCCGCGTAAGCATGACTGCCGTCGCTAAAGTAGAGACCGAGGCCGTAGGCCACCAGGGCGATGGCGCAGAGGAGGACGCCCTGCCAGACGGCGTGTATCCCCAGCCCGCCGGAAAATACGCTTTCGTTCTTGGGCCGGGGCGGCCGCTTCATAATATCCCGCTCGGCCGGTTCCATCCCCAGAGCCAGGGCGGGGGCCCCGTCGGTAATCAGGTTAATCCAGAGCAGCTGCACCGGCAGGAGAGGGGAGACGCCCCAAACCAGCATGGATACAAAGACGGCCAGAACCTCGCCCAGGTTGCAGCTGAGCAGGAAATGGACGGCCTTTTTGATGTTGTCGTAAATGCCGCGTCCTTCCCGGACCGCGGTGACAATGGTGGAGAAATTGTCGTCGGTTAGAATCATATCCGCCGCGCCCTTGGCCACGTCGGTGCCGGAAGCGCCCATGGCACAGCCGATGTCGGCCGTCTGCAGGGCCGGCGCGTCGTTGACGCCATCTCCCGTCATGGCCACCACATGGCCCTGATACTGCCAGGCCTTAACAATCCGGATTTTATCCTCCGGCGATACCCGGGCGTAGACCGCAATCTTATCCACGTTCCGGTTGAGGGCGGCGTCGTCCATCTGCCGCAGTTCCTCGCCGGTGATGGCCCGGGTACCCGGCTGCAGAATGCCCAGCTGTTTGGCAATGGCCGAGGCGGTGGCGATGTGGTCGCCGGTGATCATCACCGTACGGATGCCGGCCGACTGACAGAGCCGGATGGCGTCGGCCGCCTCGGGGCGGGGTGGATCCATTAAGCCCACCAGACCCACAAAATTCAAATCTCGCTCCAGCTGGTCGCTGGTGGGATTGGCCGGCACGTCCTCCAGGGGTTTGATGGCCACCGCCAGGACCCGCAGGGCGCCGGCCGCCATCTTTTCAGCGGCTTCGGCGGCGTGTTTGGTGTGCTGCATACAGAGGGGGAGAAGTACCTCCGGCGCGCCCTTGACTACGGCGAAGGGGCGGCCGTTTATCATATTGATGGTGGTCATAAGTTTGCGTCCGGCGTCAAAGGGGATTTCGCCCAAACGGGGAAAGATATTGTCCAGTTCGGTTTTATCCAGCCCCAGGTATTTTATACAGGCCGCCACCAGGCCGGTTTCGGTGGGGTCGCCTATGTGGACAGGCTTTCCCTCCCGCATTTCCACCCGGCCGTCGTTGCACATGCCGGCCAGCCGCAAAAGCATCTGCACCTGCTCGGAGAGAGGAGCCTCCCCCAGCTTGACAATGCGGCGGCCGTCATAAACCTGGGTCAGGGTCATACGGTTTTGGGTGAGGGTGCCGGTTTTGTCGGTGCAGATGACCGAGGCGCTGCCCAAGGTCTCCACAGCCGGCAGATGCCGGATGATGGCCCGCTTTTTCACCATCCGCTGTACGCCCAGGGCCAGAGCCACCGTGACGATGGCCGGCAGTCCCTCGGGAATGGCGGCCACGGCCAGGGAGACGGATGTAACAAAGAGCTCCACTATCTGTTCAATCCAGCTGCCCCCTTCAATGAGGACCCGGATAAGTCCTACCACAAAGATGATAAAGCAGATGCAGAGGGCCAGCATCCCCAGGGTTTTGCCCAGCTGGGCCAGCTTGATTTTCAGAGGCGTGACATTCTCGTCGGCGTTGACCAGTACGGCGGCGATTTTCCCCATTTCGGTGCGCATACCGGTGTCGGTGACCACCGCCTTGCCCCGGCCGCTGGAGACGGCGCAGCCGGCGTACACCATATTGATGCGGTCGCCTACACCGGCTATGTCGGGAATGCCCTCCTGCAGCAGCTTTTCCACCGGCACGGATTCCCCCGTCAGGGAGGATTCGTCGCAGTGGAGACCTGCTGTCTCAATCAGCCGCGCATCGGCGGGTATGTAGTCCCCGGCTTCCAAAAGAATAATGTCGCCGGGCACCAGCTCGTCAGCGCCTATGACCTTTACAATGCCGTCCCGCAGCACCTTGGCCGACGGGGCGGTCATGTTCCGCAGGGCCTCCAGCGCCTTTTCGGCCCGGCTTTCCTGCAGCACGCCCAGCAGGGCATTGACTATGACAATAGCCACAATGAGGATAGGTTCCATCCAGTCGCTGCCGCGGTTGAGGATGGTGACAACCAGGGAAATAGCCGCGGCGATCATCAAAATGATGACCATATAATCCTTCAGCTGTTGGCTGAAGCGCTTCCAAAAGGATTTTTTCTTCTTTTCCCGCAGCCGGTTGGGCCCGTATTCCTTCAATCGGATTTCCGCTTCTCCGGCGGGCAGGCCCCGGTCGGCATCCACCCGCAATTCCTTTATCACCTGTGTAAGGGGCGCGCTGTGCCATATCATCCCCGTTCAACTCCTCTTATTTCCTTTTCCTCCCGGTGCACCGGGTACCTTCCAGCTTTTATCCCTTATTTTACCTTATAATTACCAGAAAATCAATCTGGATTAAGGAGTGATTTGGCAGGTTTTTTCACACAGCTATTTTGCCGTTCCTTTTGGATAGCGGATGTGGTATAATATCCTGCATGGAACCCCCGCAGTACCACCAGTTCCGAACGGGGGAGAAAGGAAATAATATGTCATACCTGTTTGAAATGCATTATCATACGCCCCAGACCAGCTATTGCGGCCACATCCCGCCGGCTGAAGCCCTGCCGAAATATAAGGAGGCCGGCTATGCCGGGGTAGTGGTCACCGACCATTTTTATAAGGAATGGTTCGACGACCGGGGCGAAATACCCTGGGAAGAAAAGATCGACCGTTGGCTGGCGGGCTACCGGGCGGCCGAAGAAGCGGCCCGGACGTTGGAGGATTTCACGGTTATTCTGGGGATGGAACTCCGGTTTACCGATAATATCAACGACCACCTGGTCTATGGGATTGATGAGGCGCTGCTGAAGGAGAACCCGGAACCCTATTTGATGACGCCGGCGGAATTCCGCCGCTTTGCCGATGCCCACGGTCTCTTTTTTGCCCAGGCCCATCCCTTCCGCAGCGTCTGTACCCCCAGGGATCCGGCGGTGCTGCATGGGGTTGAAATCTATAACGGCAACGGCCGGCATAACAGCCATAATCATAAGGCCCAGGCCTTTGCGGAAGAAAACGGATTGATAGCCCTTTCCGGATCGGATTTCCACGAGTGGGAGGATTTGTGCATGGGCGGCACCTACCTGCGGGAGCGCCCGGATGACTCCAAGTCCTTGGCCCGGCTGCTGTTCGCCGGCGGGGTGGAGGGTTTTGCCCGGGGCGAGTAGATTTTAGCTGGTGAGAGCATCTAACGATGCAGATAAAAAAATCCTGCCGAAGGCGTTTCGGCAGGATTTTTTATCATGATACGGTGCTTACCTTCATACTGCACTTTTATTTTGCAATGCGCTTTACGGAATTCCGCTTAATCAGAAAAGGGGAGAAGACCGCGTCGGAAGGGGATTCCCCGCCTTCCAGCAGCTGCAAAAGATACTGCACCAGGGTTTCGGCCAGTTCGTTTAGAGGCTGGGCCACAGTGGAAATATCCAGCAGCTGGGTCCATTCCAGGTCGTCGAAAACCAGGAAGGAAATATCTTCCGGAATCCGAAGCCCCAGCCGTTTTATTACCCGGTAGGCACAGGCGGCGAACCAGTCTCCAACGGCAAACACGGCGCTTATTTGATGGGCGGCAATCTTTTCGGCTATACGCTCTTCCGCCTCTTCGGCAGACCCGGCGAAAAGCAGGGTATCCGGCCGGGCGTCGGGATATTCCCCACAGGCCTTTTGAAATCCTCCCACCCGATTGGCGCCGCCGCAAAGCAGGATGCGGCGGTGGCCCATTTCCAACAGGTGCCGGGTGCCGATATAAGCCCCCTGATCGTCAGCCGAGTTCAGGGAGGGCAGACGTGCATATCGCCTGCTGAACAGCTGGATAAAATGCAGGTCGGGGTTGCGGATATATTCCGGTTCAGGGCCGGCCGCCGGCGTGAAAATAATGGCCTCGGCCCGGGAGCCTATCATGGTGCGGACGGCCCGCTGCTGCTTTTCGTAGTCGTAATCGTCAAAGGCCAGCAGCAGACGGTAGCCATGGTCTTCCAGCAGGCGGCCCAGCTTGTGGGCCACCGTGATAAAGAAGGGGTTGGACATGTCGGGGCTGATAAGGCCGATGGTGTTGGAACGCTGCCGCTTTAGGCTGGCGGCCAGGTAGTTGGGCGTATATTGCAGCTGGGCGGCGGCGGCCATCACCCTGTCGTAGGTTTCCTTGCGCAGCCGCACATCCCCCCGGAAAGCCCTGGAAACCGTGGTATGGGATACCCCGGCCAGCTTTGCCACATCCTTACTGGTTGCCATAATTTCCGCCTCCCTTGATAATACGTCCATTATACCGCCTGCCGCTTTAAAAAGATAGGTATATTTTTGCGCGGGTATCCTGTGGAATACCCTTTATTGTGCGATTGCGTTAAGATTTGCACCGAATCATTGTACAATATTATGAATTGATAAAGGCAAAAATATATGCTATTTTAAAAATGACAACGTTAACAGACAACGTTAACATTTAGCCGTAAACAAAAGAGAAGAAAGGGGAATACATATGCAGCGTCCGTGGAGCAGACCTTTTGCAAGACACAGCCAAGGGAAAAAGAGACGAATGACAAAGGGCGGAAATACACGAGGGGGCGTAAAGCGCTGTGTCTCCCTGGCCTTTGCGCTTTGCGTGGCTTTGACCGGTGTTCTTCCTCTGGGGATTACGGCCGTAAGCGCCGCAGAGGCCGGCCTTGGCTACCTGAACGGCGATGGTGTGATCAATGGAACTGACGGCTATGAGATGGAAAAGCGAAGCGGCAACAATCTGGCGGTTTCCGAAGTCGAGTCCGCCTATTTTGCCTATTCGGCCGATATCAGCTATATCGACGGCAATACGGTTTCCCTCATGTTCGGCGCCGAAAGCACCGACGCTGGCAGCATCGGCAACGGAACGGACAATAAATTTTTTGGCGCAGAGCTGTCCCGGGATGTGACCGCCGGCGCCGATAAGGCTGTCCTGCGGCTGAAAATGTTCCAGGACGGCAGCGGTTCCATCGGCGAGGTCATCCACCAGCAGACAGTGGCCACCGATGTGGATACCACACAGCCCGTCAGCTTTCAGGCGGTGGTAACCGCCAAAAAAGAGCTGGAGTTTTATGTAAACGGCAGTAAGGCCGATGTGACCATCGACCCCGACGACCTGGCCAGATTCCAGGGCGCCTATGCCGGCGGCTATCTGGGCCTTGTCACCTTTGATACCGAGGCCCGGTTTTCCAATGTAACCTTAGTCAACAACGGCGCCGCGGTCACCGACGGCTTCCGCACCAACCTGCCGGGGCTGACCTTTATAAACGGCACCTGGAACCGGACGGAGGCCGGCCTGTATTCCAACGGCAACGATGTCTTTGCCATGAGCGACGCCAGGGTGAAAAATTTCATTCTGGAAGCCACCGTTACCATCGAGGGCAAGGCAGCGGCTGGGCTTGTTTTCCGCGCGGCCAGCAAGGAAACACCCAAAGATTCCGGTACCTACATCGCCAACATCCATATTGACAGAAACTGCGGCCGCATGTTCACCTTCGGTACCGGCGCCGGGGACATTGGCGCAGCCTACTTCCTGCCTGATACTGCCAAGGGTACCTACCAAATGAAGGTTGTGGCCGTGGGCAATAAGATAAATTATTATGTAGACGACGTGCTGGCCAGTTCCGTAACCCACGACCAGTTTGCGGAAGGCTATTTGGGCCTTATGACCTACGGTGGTTCGGTCACCTACCAGGACGTCATGTACACCGACCTGGGCGATGCGGCCACGGCGCCCGTCCTCTCGGGCTTGGAGGTCACAGGCGGCAGCATGGCGCTGACGCCGGCCTTTGACCCGGATGTAAGCAGCTACACCTATTTTGCCGGCATGGCCGACAGCATTGCCGTGAAGCCCTCTGCGGCGGCCGGCACCACCCTGACCATCAGCGCATCCGGCCCCGAGGGCACTATCCTGGAGGCGACGGCTGTGGATTCGGGAGAGGAAAAGGAAATCCCCCTGCAGATAGGCAGCAACACAGTCTGCATCTTTGCGGAAAAGGACGGTGTTTCCATGGGTATCACCCTTGCGGTGACCAAGAAATCCAGCGCCGACTATATGGCGGCCGAACCCTACCGGCCCCAGTTCCATTTCTCTCCCGAAATCAACTTCATGAACGACCCCAACGGCCTTATCTACGATCCAAGCAACGGCACCTGGCATATGTACTTCCAGTACAGTCCCCAGCTTCCCGGCATGGGCAGCCAGACCTGGGGCCATGCCCAGTCCACCGATTTGGTAACCTGGCAGGAGATGCCGGTGGCCATCCCCATGGATTCCCTGGGGGCCATCTTCTCCGGCTCGGCCGTAGTGGACGAGGACAACACCTCCGGCTTCTTTACCGACAATGAACCCGGCGAATCCAAGCTGGTGGCCATCTACACCAACGCGGGGGACAGGGGGCAGGTGCAGTCCATCGCCTACTCCAAGGACCACGGCGTGACCTGGGTAAAATACGAGGGCAATCCCGTCCTGGACGAGGGGGACAGACAATACGGCGGCGACTTCCGCGACCCCAAGGTCTGGTGGCAGGAGGATCCCGAGGAGGAAGCGGGCGGCATCTGGCTTATGGTAGTGGCCGGCGGCCGGGGACAGCTTTTCTCCTCCCACGATTTGAAGGAGTGGAAGTTTGAGCAGGCCCTGACCTTTGCCGACGGCAGCGACCTGTATTCCGAATGCCCGGCCCTTTTCCCGGTGACCCTGGAGGACACGGGCGAGACTAAGTGGCTGTACGTGGCGTCCAGCGACTGGTACTGCGTAGGCGACATGGTGAAGGAAAGCGGCGGCTGGCGCTTCAAGGCCGAGACCGGTGTCATTGACAGCGCCAACGGCGGCGCCTCCAAGATGTACGCCGGCCAGTTTTACTATAACGACGGCGCCGGTGAGGATCGGAAGCTCATGGTGCACTGGCTGCAGGATTACTCGGCGCCCGGCACCCTGACCGACAAGCGCTGGAACGGCGTCCAGTCCCTGCCCCGGGTCACCGGCCTGAAGCGGATCGACGGCACCTATCATATGACCGCCTATCCGGCGGAGGAAATCGATGCCTACCGCAGCGATGTCATCTTCTCCACCAAGGATCAGACGGTAGACGAGAGCACCCCCAACATCCTGGCGGGGGCGGCCGGCCAGTATTATGATATAGAAGCTGTCTTTACCCCCGGCACGGCCACCGAATTCGGCTTTAAACTCCGCACCGGCAACGGCCAGGAAACCATTGTGAAATACAATACCGAGACCCAGCAGCTTGTTTTGGATAAGTCCAAATCCGGTCCCTGCAACACCGATTCCTTCAGCTGGACCCTCCATCCCATGGAGGACGGCAAAATCCAGATGCGGATTCTGATGGACAACTCGGTCGTCGAGGTCTTCGGCAACTACGGCGATGCCGATATGGCCGATTTGTGCTTCCCCGACCCGGACAGCATCGGCATGGAGTTTTTCGCCCTGGGCGGCGACGTCACCATTGACGAGATGAACATCTGGCAGATGAAGTCCATGTTCACCGGCGACAGCCAAACCGGCACGGAACCCATGTTCTTGGCCCTGTCTGCCCCTGCCATCGCAGACCCCGGCGAGGCCTTCACCGTCCGCGCCAGCATTCTGCCCATGACCGCCGCCGATAAGACGGTCACCTGGGATATCGACGAGGGCCTGACCGTGGTGGAGCAGACCGATACTTATGTGGTGCTTACGTCCGACAGGGAAGGCGAATTTACCGTTGGGGCTGCCAGCAACACCGGCGGCCTTACAAAAGAGATCACCGTCAAGGTGGAGCAGCGGGTCTTTCATACCAACCTGGCCGACTGGGTTTCCAAAGGCGGCAGCTGGTATAAGACCGGCGACGGCCTGCGGGGCCAGAATGCCGGTTCGGGGGACTGCTTCTATCTGTCCAGAAACAGCCTGCCCGATACCCCCTTCACCCTGGAGGCCGACGTGAAAACCCTGGAGGGTCAGGCCACGTCCCTGGTCTTCGGCATAGAAAACTTCGACAATCCCGGCGCTTCCTGGTACTGTTTTAACATTGAAAGCACCTCCGGCAAGCTGTTTAAGAATGTCGGCGGCGCCGAGGTCATCCGCAAGGATTACAGCCTTACTACTGAGCAGCAGGAGAACCGCGCTTTCCATATGAAGCTGGAGTACAACGGCAGGGAATTTGTGGCTTATCTGGACGATAGGGAAGTTGCGAGGTTCGATGA
This sequence comes from Candidatus Howiella intestinavium, assembly GCA_904420585.1. GTDB lineage: Bacteria > Bacillota > Clostridia > Oscillospirales > Acutalibacteraceae > Howiella > Howiella intestinavium. The sequence goes on from CAJFVX010000024.1 coordinate 96,679, forward strand.
CTCGGCCTATCAGGGCGGCTATATAGGCCTTCTGACCTATCGCTCCGACAGTGTCTTCAACAATGTGATCCTGACCCTGGATGAAGAAATCACGGCGGTTTCTCCCATACCGGACATTGAGGTCCAGCTGGGCTCCGATATTACCCTTGCAGACATCACCGCATCCCTGCCAGAACAGGTCACGGTAGAAATGGAGTCAGGGGTCAAGATTCTGGCCGACGTCACCGACTGGGATACCTCCAAGGCAGACCTGACCCAGGCCGGCACCACCCAGATTACCGGTACCGTAGAAGGTACCCGCATCCCGGCTGTTATCAACGTGGTGGTGACGGCGGCTGAGCCGGAACTGGTGAAAGGGGATTTGACAAAAGACGGGAGAGTGGATATAGAGGATGTGATGGCCCTGTGCAGGGTTCTGGCGCGCAAAGCTGCCGGAATCGAACCCGACAAAGAAGAAATCGCACAGGGGGATATGACGGGCGACGGAAAAGTGGCAATTGAAGATGTGATGGCAATTTGCAGAGTCATCGCCCGGGGAAAATAACGAGGGCATACCTTTGAAAACCCAAAAGTAAACAGGGAAGGACTGACAACCGTGACAAATATGCAAAGAGAATCCAATCCGCAAGCCAATTACACCGAGGCCTATCGGCCCCAGTATCACATCACCCCCGAATCGGGCTGGCTGAACGATCCCAATGGCATGGTCTATTACCACGGCCGGTACCACTTCTTTTACCAGTATTACCCCGACAGCAAGTTTCCGGCCGACATAAAATATTGGGGCCATGTATCCAGCGAAGATCCTGCACACTGGGAACAGCATCCCGTGGCCCTGGCGCCGGATGCCTACGGTTCCATCTGGTCGGGCTCGGCGGTGGTGGACTGGAACAATACCAGCGGCCTTTTTGACGATACAGCCGATAAGACCGGCCTGGTGGCCTACTATACCAGCTTTGAACTGGGCACCGGCCGGCAGCGGCAGTGCATGGCCTACTCTACCGACGACGGCATCACCTGGCAGAAGTATAAGGGCGGCGCGCCGGTTATCGATACGGACGATGACCCGCTGAGCGACGGCGCTTTTCGGGATCCCAAGGTCTTCTGGCATGAGGAAAGCGGACAGTGGATGATGATTGTAGCCGGCGGGCCGGTGCGGTTTTATTCCTCCTCCAACCTCATCGACTGGAAGCCCCAGGGCATGCAGCCTGCCATCACCACCGAGTGCCCGGATTTCTACCGGCTGCCGGTGGATGGGGATGAGAGCCGGCAGAAATGGGTGCTCAGCGGCGCCGGCGTGTGGTATATGATCGGGGACTTTAAGGAAGTGGACGGCCTGTGGACCTTCGTCCCCGACTCCGACCAGCGGTACAATTTCAATTTCGGCCCCGATGTATATGCGGGCCAGACCTTCTCGGACGTGCCCGGCCGGCGCATCCTGATGGAGTGGATGGTGCATATCGGCTATCCCTTTGAAACCGGCAGCATCACCGACCCCTGGAACGGGGCCATTACCCTGCCCTATGAAATCCGCCTGGAAACCCGGGAGGAGGAAATCAAGCTGGTACAGGAGCCGGTGGAGGAACTGGCCGATCTGCGGTCGAAAGAACACAGCTGGGAAAATCTCCTGCTTACAGAAGATACGCCAAATCCGCTTGCAGATTTGCAGCTGGACAAATGCGAAATCCTGGCCCGGATTGATATGAGCGGGGCAGAGGAGGCAGCCTTTGATCTGCGGCTGGGCAATAACCAGGTAACCACCGTGTCCTATAACCGCCTAACCGGTATGCTCTCGGTGGACAGGCGCGCGTCGGGGGCCAATCCCAAGCCGGATTTCCCCGATGTCTATACAAAATCTATCAAGGCGCAGAACGGGATAATCGAACTGCACATGTTCCTGGATTGGTCCTCTCTGGAGGTCTTTGCCGACGGGTCGGTCTGCACCGCCCTTATCTACCCGGACAGGGACAGCACAGGGCTCGGCCTGCGGGTCGCCGGCGGTACAGCCAAGGTGGAGCGGCTGCAGATTTTTGAGCAAGCGTCCATGTTCCGGTAAGGGCCGGATAAGACTGTATGATCATGAAAAAAGGAGGATGCGTCCGACGCATCCTCCTTTTCGCTATATGGAAGTGACTAAGATTATCTTTCCGCACAGGCGGCCTGCAGATACTTCTCAATATCCGCAGCAGTAGGCAGCAGCATAGCTTCGGCAGCCGTCCGCACCGCGTCGGCCCGGGTCCAGGAGGCGATGCGGGCGCGGGTAGCCAGTATTGCTGCGGGGCTTACGCTGAATTCGTCCAGCCCAAAGGCCAGCAGCAGGGGAATCATCAGGGGATCGGCGGCTGCTTCGCCGCACATGCCCACCGGAATCCCCACCGCCTTGGCCGACTCGATAATGCGGCGGATACTCCGCAGCACGGCCGGATGATAGGGGGTATACAGCTTCCCCACCTTGGCGTTGCCCCGGTCGACCTCCAGGGTGTACTGGATTAAATCGTTGGTGCCAATGCTGAAAAAGTCTGCTTCTGCGGCCAAAACGTCGGACAAAACGGATGCGGCGGCCGTCTCAACCATAATGCCTACAGAAATATCCTTATCATAGGCGATCCCTTCCGTATCCAGTTCGGCCTTGCATTGGGCCAGCAGTTCCTTTGCGGCGCGCACCTCGTCTAATCCGGTGATGAGGGGAAGCATAATCCGGATATTTCCATGGGAGGCCCCGGCCCGCAGCAGAGCCCGCAGCTGCACCTTGAAAATGTCCGGCCGGTCCAGGCAGAAGCGGATGGCCCGGTGCCCCAGAAAGGGGTTATCCTCCTTCTCCAGCCCTAAGTAGGGGATATCCTTGTCCCCGCCCACGTCCAGGGTGCGGATGATAACCTCCCTGCCGGCCATGCTGTCGGCCACCTCTTTGTAGACGGCGTACTGCTCCTCTTCGGTGGGCAGGGCCGCCCTGTCCATAAAAAGGAACTCGGTGCGGAACAGGCCGATGCCCTCGGCCGACGCAGCGGCGGCCGCAGCCGCATCTTCCGCCGAGCCGATGTTGGCGTATAGCTTGAAGACCCTTCCGTCCCCGTCCAGGGTGGGTTTTCCCCGGAACTTTTCCAGCATCCGCCGCTTTTCCAAGCAGGCTTCCCGCTTGGCCTCATATGCGGCCAACTGGTCGGCGCCGGGGGAGAGAAGGGCGCATCCCTCGTCCCCGTCCACAATCAGGATCTGTCCGTCGGCTACCTGCTCCAGCGCGCCCGGAACACTGAGTACCGCCGGCAGCTCCAGGGAACGGGCCAGGATGGCCGAATGGCTGGTCCGGCCGCCCGTCTCGGTCAGGATGGCGGCCACGTTTTCCTTTTGCAGCCCCACAGTCATGCTGGGGGTCAGGTCGTGGGCCACCAGAACGGAGCCTGCCGGCAGGGCGGCCAGATCCACCGGCTGCCGGTTCAAAAGGATTTGCAGCATGCGGGTGCGGATATCCCGTATATCCGTAGCCCGCTGACGCATGAGTTCGTCATCCATGCCGGCGAACATGTCGGCGTACATGCTGCACACCGTATCCAGAGCGGCCTCGGCGCACTGGCCGCCGTCGATGGATTCCTTCATCTGGGAGAGCATAAAGGGATCCTGCAGCATGGTGATCTGTCCGCTGAGGATTTCGGCCTCCTTTTCGCCAACCCGGGCTTTCAGATTGTCCGCCATGTCCTGCGTTGCAGCGCAGAAGGCGTCCACAGCCGCCTGTAAGCGCTCTTTTTCCTTATCCGCGCCGCCGAAGGCGACGCCGGAATAGTCCAGGGAGGGTTCCCGGACACAGACGGCCTTCCCGATGCCGATGCCGCCGCTGGCGGCGATTCCGTGTAAGGTCATATCCATGCCCCTTTCCGTAAAGCATGCAGCGCCCCGCGCTGGTGTCGTGTGTATATATGGGGGAACCGCGGCGGGGCTGGCAGCTTCCGCCGCGGCTGTATGAAAACATCTGCACTCCGCCGGTTTTATTCGCCCAGCCCCGCTTCCACCAGCTCTACGGCGGCTTTCAGGCAGGCCTCCTCATCCGGGCCGTCGCAGCGGATTTCAATATCCGTCCCCTGCTTGATGCAGGCGGCCATAAGGTTCATAATGCTTTTTCCGTTGACCTCCCGGTCGCCGGCCAGAATGGTGACATCGCAGGTAAAGGGGGTGACCGTCTTGATGAATAACTGGGCGGGGCGCATGTGCATCCCCATGGGATTGATGACCTTGGTTTTTGCCGATACCATAATAACATTCTCCTTTTTATCTGTAGAATTGTTCCCGCCGGGACCGGCAGCGGGCCGGCCCCTCAGCAGGAGAAGGATGGGATTGCCTAGGCGGTCTTTTCGGCCTTCGGTACCCTGTTTTTCCGCAGCAGGCCCAGCAGCAGCATACCCACCACCGAACCGATGACCAGGGCCAGGATATAGCCGAAGACATTCTGAATCAGCGGGAAGACAAAGACGCCGCCGTGGGGCGCGGGGAGCGCGCAGCCGAAGACCATGCTCAAAGCGCCGGCCACAGCCGAGCCCACCGCGCAGGAGGGGATAACCCGCAGGGGGTCGGAGGCCGCAAAGGGGATAGCGCCCTCGGTGATGAAGCAGGCGCCCATAATATAGTTGACCACGCCCGACTTGCGCTCGTCAGGGGTGAACTTGCGCCGGAAGATGGTGGTGGCCAGGGCAATGGCCAGAGGCGGTACCATGCCGCCGATCATGACCGACGCCATCATCATATACCGGATGTCGTCGCTGGGGGCGCCGGCGGCCGCGGCTTCCACAATGGCCGCCGTGCCGGTGACGTAGGCCGCCTTGTTGAAGGGGCCGCCCATGTCGATGCTCATCATGGCGCCCAGCACCGCGCCCAGGAGGATGCGGCTGGAGCCGCCCAAGGAGCCCAAGAAGGATACGAGCCCGGTGTTGATAAGGCCCATAATAGGGTTGATGAGGCACATAAAAGCACCCATGAAAAGCACCCCAAGCACGGGATAGACCAGGATGGGCTTGATGCCCTCCAGGCTGCGGGGGAATTTATCGCAGCCCTTGCGGAGCAGGAGCATGAAGTAGCCGCCCACAAAGCCGGCCAGCAGCGCCCCCAGGAAGCCGGCGGGAATGGCCTCGGCCGCGCCGGTAATGGTCCAGAAGGAGGTGCCGGTGCTGGCCAGGTAGCCGCCTACAAAACCGACCACAAGGCCGGGCCGGTCGGCGATGCTGTAGGCGATATAGCCCGCCAGGATGGGGAGCATGAAGTTGAAGGCCGCGTTGCCCACCGTCTTAAAGAAGGCGGCCACAGGGGTATTCATACCGAAGTTGGCCGGGTCGATGGAGGCGTCGTCCAGCAGGAAGGCCAGGGCGATGAGGATGCCGCCGCCGATGACGAAGGGCAGCATGTGGGATACGCCGTTCATCAGGTGCTTGTAGATTTTCCGGCCCACCGACTCGCTCTTGCCGGCGTCGACCGCTTCCTCGCTGCCGCCGGCGTGCTGATAGACCGGCACATTGCCGCTCTCAATGCGCTGTATAAGTTCCTCCGGCTTATGGATGCCGTCAGAAACCGACACAAACAGCACCTTCTTGCCCGAGAAGCGGGCGGTTTCCACATTCCGGTCGGCGGCTACGATAATGCCGTCGGCCGCCTCAATTTCGGCGGGAGTCAGCACGTTCTTGGCGCCGCCGCTGCCGTCGGTCTCGGCCTTCAGGGGAATGCCCAGCTTTTCACCCGCCTTCTCCAGGGCCTCGGCGGCCATGTAGGTGTGGGCGATGCCGGTGGGACATGCCGTCACGGCCAGTACCCGGAAGCCCTTTTTCGCCGGTACTGCCGCCGGCTCAGCCGGCTTCTCTGCCTCTTCCGGCTCGCCGTACTTGGCCCGCTCATATTTGTCGATGATCGCAAGAAAGCTTTCGGGATCGGCCGCCGCCCGCAGTTCGGCGGTAAAGGTCGGCTCCATGAGCAGAACCATGAGGTGGGAGAGTATCTCCAGATGGAGATCCCCGTCCATAGGGGCGGCTATCATGAAGAACAAATCGGAAGGCGCGCCGTCCATGGCGCCGTAGTCCACGCCGGTGTCCAGGGTCATGGCGGCAAGGCTGGGCCGGATAACCGCGTCGGACTTGGCGTGGGGCACGGCGATGCCGGCCTCGATGGCCGTGCTGGTCTGGGACTCCCTCGCCAGGATAGCCTGCTTGTAGGCCGCCTTGTCCTTGAGGGCTCCGCCCTTATCCTGCAAATCCACCAGCAGGTCGATGGCCGATGCCTTATCAGCCGCCGTCCCGTGCAGAGCGATGCGGGACGGGGAGAGCAAATCTACAATACGCATGTTTTTATTCCTCCTCTTTCATATTTTGCAAGAGTTTCTGCACATCTTCCAGGGTTGCCAGGCCGTCTGAAAAAGCGGTGGCGCTGCCGGCGGCCGCACCGGTGCGCAGAGCCGTCGCATAGTCTGCCGATTGCAGCCAACCGGCCAGGAAGCCGGCCACCATGGAGTCCCCGGCGCCTACCGAGTTTTTTACCTTGCCATCGGGGGCGGCTATTCTGTGGTAAGCGCCGGTTTCATCCAGCAGGATGGCCCCGTCGCCCGCCATGGATACCAGTACGTTCCGGGCGCCCAGCTTCTGCAGTTCCGCCGCGCAGTCCCGGATGTCGTCCTCTGACTCCAAGAAGCGGTTAAAGATGGCGCCCAGTTCAAAATTATTGGGCTTGATGAGGAAGGGACGGTAGGGCAGCACCTTGCGCAGCAAATCTCCCTCGGCATCCACAACAGCCAGTACGCCCCGGCCGGCCAGCCGCCCCAGAATCCGTTCGTAAATGTCCACCGGCAGGGCGGCGGGGATGCTGCCGGCCAACACGAGAAAATCGCCCTTTTCCAACCTGTCCAGCTTTTCAAAGAGGGCTTCCAGGTCGCCCGGACCGATATCCGGTCCCCGGCCGTTGATTTCGGTTTCCTTACCCGCCTTGATTTTCACGTTGATGCGGGTCAGCCCCTTGTCCAGGTGGATGAAGTCGGTCTGCACCCCCATCCGGGCGAGACCCTCCTCCACCGCCCGGCCGGTGAAGCCGGCCACAAACCCCAGGGCCGTGTTGGGAACCCCCAGGTTTCGCAGCACGGTGGACACGTTGACCCCCTTGCCGCCGCACTGCACCAGCTCTTCGGTGGTTCGGTTGACGCTTCCGGCCGTAAAGGTCTCCATGCGCACTACATAGTCGATGGCCGGGTTAAAGGTTACCGTGTAGATATTGCCCATGCTATCACTCCACTTCCTTAATAGTAGCATATTGCCGGTAGCTTTCGTCGGGCAGCCGGTCGGTGAGGATGCAGGCCTTTTCCAGCCCGCAGACGGTCACCGCCGCCACCTTGCCGAACTTGCTGGCGTCGGCCAGCACATAGGTCATGTAGGCCCGTTCCACCGCCTTGGCCTTGATGCAGGCCTCCTCGGTGTCGGGGGTGGTAAAGCCCTGGTCTTTGGCGATGCCGTTGATGCCCAGAAAAGCCTTGGTAAAATTGTAGTTTCCCATAAAATCCAAGGCGGGCCCGCCTACAATCGCCTCGGTGCCGGGCTTTAGCAGCCCGCCTACCACATAGGCACGCAGCCCCTTGCGGACCAGCCGGCGGGCGCAGGAAATGCCGGTGGTCACAAAGGTGGCCTTGGATCCGGCCAGGTAGTCCACCATCCGCAGCACGGTGGTGCCGGCGTCCAGGAATACCAGATCCTCGTCGTGAACCTGCGCCGCTGCATACCGGGCAATGCGGGCCTTTTCCTCCACCTGCAGCCGGGCCTTGGCCGCTACGCTGGGTTCCTCGGTTTCAAAGGGGCGGTCGATGGCCACCGCCCCGCCGTGTACCTTGCTCAGCTTTCCCTGGGCAGCCAGGGCATTTAAATCCCGGCGGGCCGTAGCCTCGGATACGCCCAGGGCCTCACAGATTTGGGTCACGCTTACCGCGCCCTGCCTGCCGATGGCCTCCATAATTCTGCGAAAACGCTCCTCAGCCAACATTCTGTATCACCTTGCTTTATTTTGATTGAAAATGCTGGATTTTGATTCCGCCTTTACTATAGCATACGTCGGTCGCAAAATCAATAATAATCAATCAATTTCTTGCAATATAAATCAACAAACCTCATCCGACAATTTTATCGCTTTTTCACAAGGAGCAGGCCCATACTATGGTATGGCCGATTTTTTTCGAAAGATTGCAGCGGGGATAAAAAAAGTGCAGAAAGGCGGAGGAGAGATCCGACTGTGCCGGGAATTCTTATAGAGAATTTTGAATCAAACGCAAATGGGTATTGACAAAAACCGTCAGAAGATGGGATAATAGTATGAACCATTGTGATACCCGCGGACGGGATTGCGGTCCGCTTGCCATATAATCGGAGTGTTTACATGAGAGTGATAACAGGGACGGCCCGGGGCCGACGGCTGGAGACCCTTTCGGGGGAGGATGTGCGCCCCACCGCCGACCGGGTAAAGGAAGCCATATTCAGCATATTGCAGTTTGATATAGAGGGCCGGCATTTTTTGGATTTGTTTGCCGGTTCGGGCCAGATGGGCATTGAGGCCTTAAGCCGGGGCGCGGCCGGAGCGGTTTTCGTGGACGCGGCCGACCCTTCGGTGCAGATAGTGCGGAAAAACCTGCAGGCCTGCGGATTTGCCGACCGGGCCCAGGTCTTCCGGGCGGACTATGCCTCTTATCTTGCCCGGACAAAGGAGCGATTTGACATCGCCTTTTTGGATCCGCCCTACCGGGCCGGCCTGCTGCCCGACGCACTGGAGAAAACGGCGGCCTGTATGCAGCCCCACGGGGTCATCCTCTGTGAACACCCCATGGAGCGGAAGGGGGAAGCCCCCCTGCTGCCCGAAGAGGCGGGAGGTTTTATTAAGCAGCGGGTTTACCGGTACGGCAAAATCGCCGTAAGCCTGTACAGAAAGAAGGCGGACGCATGAAAGAGGGGATAACGGCTGTCTGTCCGGGCAGCTTTGACCCCATTACGGTAGGGCATTTGGACATTATCACCCGGGCGTCGGAGATGTTCACCAAGGTGATTGTGGTGGTCATGACCAACACTTCCAAGACGCCCAGCTTTTCGGTAGAGGAGCGCATGGAGATGATCCGCAAGGCCACTGCCGCTATTCCCAATGTGGAGGTGGACGCCTATGGCGGGCTGTTGGCCGATTACACCCGGTTGAAGCAGGCCAAGGCGATTATCAAAGGCCTGCGGGCCATGTCGGATTTTGAATATGAATTTCAGATGTCCCTGACCAACAAGAAGCTGAACCCGGATGCCGAGACGATATTTTTGACCACCCGGTCGGAGTATATGTACCTGAGTTCCAGTATGGTCAAGCTCATCGGCAGCATGGGCGGGGATATAAGGGAATTTGTGCCTGCGGTGATACACGAGGATATAAAAAGAAGATTGAGCGGAAAGGATGCGTAAAATATGGCGAACAATATGGAAGAACTTCTGGATCAGTTGGACGAAATGCTGGATAAGGGAATGAAGCTTCCCGGCGGCCGGGCGGTGCTGGAGGCCGAAAAGCTGCGGGTAGTCATCGACGACATCCGGCTGAACATGCCGCCGGAAATCAAGCAGGCCCGGGGCATCGTGGCCGACCGGGCGGATATTATCACCACGGCCAAGCGGGAGTCGGATAATATTATCCGGGCCGCTGAGGAGCGGGCCAAGGCCCTGGTGGCCCAGGAGGAGATCACCCGGCTGGCCCAGCAGAAGGCCAGCGAAATTATCTCCAACGCCCAGGCCAAGAGCCGGGAGATGCGCAAGGCCGCCCAGGACTTTGTGGATGACATCATGCGCCGGGCAGACGAGGGCCTGACGGCCAATCTGGCGGAAATCCGCAAGACCCGTGCGTCCCTCAAGCAGCAGATTCCCCAGGCTGCCCCGCCCCAGCAGAACCGGGAACCCCGTCCCGAAAAGCGGTAATAGCGTACCTCCTTTTTTCCGTATGCATGGGAATTATAATTGTACCCAATAATACGGGCGGCATGCGGAATCTGTGAAATAAGAAATGTTTAAGTGGCGCAGCGAAAGCGGCGCCACTTCTCTTTTACAGAGCCTGTATCACAGACAGAAGCGCGTTTAGTCTGGCCTGAATATGGAAGGCGCCGGCATTCCCCGTTTCTTGAGAAGCGGTTTCTGTTATCCCTCGGATATAGTTTTGGGTATGCGTTTTTGATAGGGTTATTCATATGGCAAAATAAAGCTCTTGCTTGTGACGCGACGTCATGGATTATACTTTAATAAGGAGATGAATAGTTCATGAATGAAAACCGTGCCATACCCCCGGGGTATATGACGGTGGGACAGGCGGCCAAAAGGCTGGGCGTTACCGTCCGCACCCTGCAATATTATGATAAGGAAGGGCTGCTTTCCCCGTCGGCCCAAAGCGAGGGCGGCCGGCGGCTGTATACCGACAAAGACGTGATACGGCTGCATCAAATCCTGTCCTTAAAGCACCTGGGGTTTTCTTTAAAGGATATCAAAGACCGTCTGCCTTCTCTGGATACCCCCGCCCAGGTGGCGAATGCGCTGGCTGGGCAGGCCGCCGACCTGCGGGAGAAGATAGAGGCCTTGTCGACCTGTCTGCAGGAAATAGAACTGCTGCGGGAAGAGGTGCTGCAGATGCAGGCGGTGGACTTCAAAAAATACGCCGACATCATTGTAAATCTGCAGATGAAAAACGAATACTACTGGCTTATCAAACACTTTGACAGCCAGACTCTGGACCACATCCGCAGCCGGTTTGATAAGGAAAGCAGCCTTGCCTTTATACAGGACTTTACCGCGTTGCAGGAACAGGCCGTCCGGTATCAAAAAGCGGGAGAACCGCCGGCAGGTGAAAAAGGCCAGGTCCTGGCGGCCCGGTTCTGGAAATTGATAACCGACTTTACAGGCGGGGATATGAGCATGCTGCCCAAACTCATGGAATTTGCAAATGCCAAGGGTGCGGACGAAGAGTGGAAAGAGAAGCAAAAGATGGCCGATGCCTTTTTTGGCCCGGCTCTGGATGCCTATTTTGCATCCCAGGGCATAAATCCCTTTCAGGAGGCCGGCCTATGAGCACCACTATAGAAGTAGTAAACTTGTGCAAAAGCTATGGCGGCCGCCCCGTGCTCAAGGGACTGTGCTTCCAGGTGCTGCAGGGAGAGATTTTTGCACTGTTGGGGATAAACGGCGCGGGAAAAACAACGGCGCTGGAGTGTATGGAAGGCCTTCGCCGGTACGACAGCGGCCGGCTGGTCGTTAAGGGGAAGACCGGCATACAATTGCAGTCGGCCTCGCTCCCGGCCTACATAAAGCCCATGGAGGCCGTCCGGCTTTTCGCCGGATGGAAGAAAGCCGGGATAGACGATTCTTTACTGGCCGCCATGGGACTGGAATCTATGGCCAAAAAGACCTATGCCTCCCTGTCGGCCGGACAGAAGCGGCGGCTGCACCTGGTGCTGGCCCTTATGGGTAACCCGGACATTTTGTTTTTGGATGAACCTACCGCCGCCCTGGACATAGAGGGCAGGGAAGCCTTTTACAGCCAAATCCGCCGACTGAAGGAGCAGGGGAAAACGATTGTGCTTTCCAGCCACGACATGGCGGAGGTGGAAAATCTCTGCGACCGCATGGCCATTCTGCGGGAAGGGGAAATCGTCTTTTTGGGGACGGCGGCCGAACTCCACGCAAAGATGGGCGGACGGGATACCATTTGCATCCAAACGCCCGCCGGCTGGGAAGGGTATACAGCCGACAATATAGGAGACACCATGCTGCGTCTGCTTACGGATTTGCGGGAGCGGAGCATCCCGGTTCTGGATATAAAAATTGACCGGGGAGGGCTGGTCCGGGATTTTATGGAGATAGCGGGGAGGGAGGAAAAATGAAAGCCTTTTTATACGGTGCGGCGTTACAGTGGAAGCTGGATTTGCGCAGCAAGACCATGCTGATTACCTGTTATGTTGTCCCGCTTTTGTTTTTTGCCCTCATGGGTGGGATTTTTACCGCCATAAATCCGGCGGCCGGGGATACGCTCATTCCATCCATGACGGTGATGGGGGTATCTATGGGAGCGCTTATCGGCCTGCCGCCCTCCCTTTCCGAAATATACGGCAGCGATATCCGTAAGGCCTATGCAGCCAACGGCGCGCCTATGTGGTTTGCGCTGACCGCCAATTTTCTCTCCAGCTTTGTGCATTTGCTGATAATGTCCCTGCTCATCTACTGTATTGCGCCGGCGGCCTTTTCGGCCGCTTTGCCCGCGTCGCCGATGCTGTATTTCGGTGTGCTGGCTCTTTTGATTGCGGTTTCCTTAAGTATCGGCAGCGTCCTGGGCCTGGCCGTTGGAAACCAGGCCAAGCTCACCATGCTGTCCCAACTGGTATTTTTGCCCTCCATCCTCCTGTCGGGTATCCTTGTTCCTGCCGGCCTGCTGCCCGAGCCCCTTATTTTATTGGGAAAACTCTTTCCCGCCACCTGGGGTTACAGGCTGATGACGGCGGAGAATTTCGCCCTGGAAAACTTTTGGCCCCTTGTTTTGATTTTGGCTGTTGCCATCGCGGCCTGCTGCTATATGCTCAAGCGGCTGAAGGCGGAATAAGGCGGCCGGGCCGGATTCTGGCAAAATATATCCATTTTCCCCTTGCAAAACGTCAAAAGGGGAGTATAATAAAAGAAAAAGGGGAGCTTGCGTGTGAAGCAGGCTGAGAGTAAGCTGCATCGCTTTGACCCGGAACCTGATGTGGATAATGCCAACGCAGGGAAGAAATATACGCGTGAATGAAACGGGTATACCTCTTTGGTATGCCCGTTTTTTGTGCGGGGAAAGACTTTCCGCTGCCAGGCGGTGCCGCAGCAGGGATAATAAAAAGGAGGAGTCTTACTATGCTGAAGGACTGTCTGGGACAGGTGCGTTTGACGACGCCCCTGGTGCACAACATTACCAATTACGTCACGGTTAACGACGTGGCCAACGTGATTCTGGCCTGCGGGGGAAGTCCCATTATGTCGGACGAGCCGGAGGATGTGGAGGGCATCACCGCCATCTGCGGCGGGCTGAATATCAACATCGGCACCCTGCATCAGTCCAGCATCGAAGGTATGTTCCGGGCGGGGAAAAAGGCCAATGAACTGGGGCATCCCGTGCTGCTGGATCCGGTGGGAGCCGGCGCCAGCGCCCTGCGCACCGGCACCGCCAAGCGGCTGCTGGAGGAATTGAAAATTACCGCTGTACGGGGCAATATATCTGAGATTAAGGCCCTGGTCCAGGGCAGCGGCACCACCAAGGGCGTGGATGCCGACGTGGCCGACGCCGTGACGGAGGAAACCCTGGAACAGGCGGTGGCCTTTGTCAAGCAGACCGCCAGGGCCTTCGGCTGCATCCTGGCGGTAACAGGCGCTATCGACCTGGTAAGCGACGGCAAAACCTGCTATGTTATCCGCAACGGCCGCCCCGAGATGGGCAGAATCACCGGTACCGGCTGCCAGCTTTCCGGTATGATGACAGCCTATCTGGTTGCCAATCCGGGCAATCGGCTGGAAGCTGCGGCAGCGGCGGTCTGCGCCATGGGCCTGGCCGGTGAAATCGGCTGGGGCCGGATGCAGGCAGGGGACGGAAATTCCACCTATCGCAACCGGATTATCGATGCCATATACAATATGACCGGCGAGGAACTGGAGAGGGGTGCCAGCTATGAAGTGCGATAAAAAAGACCTGCTGCTCTACGCCGTGACCGACCGGAAGTGGACAGGGGAGAAAACCTTATATGAGCAGGTGGAGGCGGCCCTGCGGGGCGGGGCCACCTTTGTCCAGCTGCGGGAGAAAACCCTGGAGGAAGCCCGCTTTCTGGAAGAGGCCCGGGAAATCCAGCGGCTCTGCCGGCAGTACAAGGTTCCCTTTGTCATCAATGACAACGTGGCCATCGCCAGGGAAATCGACGCCGACGGGGTGCATGTAGGCCAGAGCGATATGGAGGCCCTGGATGTCCGCGCCCTGCTGGGGCCGGATAAAATTGTCGGCGTTTCCGCCCAGACGGTGGAGCAGGCCCTGCTGGCCGAGGCGCACGGGGCGGACTACCTGGGGGTAGGGGCGGTTTTTCCCACCGGCTCCAAGGCTGACGCCGTGGAGGTCGGCCGGTCGGAGCTGGAGGCCATCTGCCGGGCCGTAAAGATTCCGGTTATCGCCATCGGCGGCATCAGCCGGGAGAATGTGCTGGAACTGGGGGGGAGCGGTATCTGCGGCATCGCGGTCATCAGCGCGATTTTCAGCCAGCCCCATATTGAAGAAGCCACCCGGAAACTGCGGAACCTGACAGAAAAAATGACAGGAGTGACTGTATGATAAAAGGCGTCATATTTGATGTGGACGGCACGCTGCTGGACTCCATGCCCGTATGGGACAAGCTGGGTGAACTCTACTTAAAGAGCCTGGGCGTGGAGGCGGAGGCTGGACTGCGGGATGTCCTTTACCATCTGAGCATGGAGGAGGGGGCGGCCTATTTAATCGATCATTATGCCCTGCCGCTGGCTCTTCCGCAGGTTATGGAAGGCCTGCATGCCTGTATGGTCGACGCCTATGCAAACCGCGTTCCCCTCAAGCCGGGTGTGAAGGGTTTCCTGGATGGCTTTAAGGGGCGGAATATACCGGTAAATATTGCCACCTCCGGAGATGGTGAAAGCGTGGAAGCCGCACTGCGCAGATTGGGCATCCGGGATTGCTTTGACCGGATTTTCACCTGTTCCAACGGCCTGCGGGGCAAGGCTTTTCCCGATGTCTACCTGGCTGCGGCCCGTCATATGGGCACAGAGCCGGGGGAGACTCTGGTCTTCGAAGATTCGCCCTACGCTGTCCTGACAGCTAAGAAGGCGGGCTTCCGTGTGGCGGCCGTTTACGACCCGTCGGGGGAAGAAGAACAGCAGACGGTCCGGGAAGCGGCGGATTTTTATCTGCCGGCCTACGGCGATTTTGATTCCTTTATAAAAGAAGCGGAATAACCCTTTAAAGGGAAGCGGCGGATTGGGGGCACCACCTTCCGTCGCTATAGAAAATTAATGCAAAATTGGAAAGGAAGAAGTTCCATGAAAACAGCATTAACAATCGCTGGAAGCGATTCCAGCGGAGGCGCCGGCATCCAGGCAGATATCAAGACCATGACCGCCAACGGCGTATACGCCATGAGCGCGGTGACGGCCCTGACTGCTCAGAATACTACCGGCGTAGCAGGCATAATGGAGTCGACTCCGGCTTTTTTAAAGCAGCAGTTGGATTGTATTTTCACGGATATCCGGCCGGATGCGGTAAAAATCGGAATGGTTTCCTCCGCCGACTTAATCCGGGTTATCGCCGAAAAGCTTACGGAATATGAGGCCGTGAACATTGTGGTGGATCCTGTCATGGTGGCCACCAGCGGCGCAAAACTTATCAGCGACGACGCTATATCGGTCTTAAAAGCGCGTTTGCTGGGCTTGGCCGATGTGCTGACCCCCAACGTCCCCGAGGCGGAGGTGCTGGCGGATATGCCGGTGCGGACGGAAGAGGACATGATACAGGCCGCCCGGGCCATCAGTACCGCCTATGGCTGTGCCGTTCTGGTCAAGGGCGGACACCATTTGAATGACGCCAATGACCTGCTCTATCGGGACGGCGCCTGCCGGTGGTTCTACGGGGAACGTATCGACAATCCCAACACCCATGGGACGGGCTGCACCCTGTCCAGCGCCATCGCCTCCAATCTGGCCAAGGGCTATAGTCTGGACGACGCCGTCCGGCGGGCCAAGGCCTATATCTCCGGCGCCCTGTCGGCCATGCTGGATTTGGGCGCGGGCAGCGGCCCTATGAACCACGCTTTCGCCATTACGGGCGAATTTGTAAAGGAGGCGGGAGAAGGGGGCGCGCAGGCATGACCAAAAAAAGGACGGCAAAAGGTACTTCGGTATTTGAAAACAGCCTTATCTGGTTTGGCGCCGGCGTATCCATCGCCGAAATCCTGACGGGGACCTACATTGCGCCGCTGGGGTTTGCCAAGGGGATCCTGGCCGTGGTTATCGGCCATGTTATCGGCTGTGCCATGATGTTTCTGGCCGGCCTTATCGGCGCGCGAACCCAAAAAAGCGCTATGGAAACGGTAAAGATGAGCTTTGGTCAGAAGGGCGGCCTGCTGTTTTCGGCTCTCAACGTGCTGCAGCTGGTGGGCTGGACGGCCATCATGATTTACGACGGGGCGCTGGCCGCCAACGGGGTGTTTCAAACCGGCACATGGGTCTGGTGTATCGTCATCGGCGCCCTGGTCATCCTGTGGATTGCAGTGGGGGTCACCAACCTGGGGAAGCTGAATACCGTGGCCATGGCCCTGCTCTTCATCCTAACCCTGGTTTTGTGCAAGGTCATCTTTTTTGACGGCGGCAGCGCCGGCCTCCTCAGCGAGGAGGGGATGACCTTTGGCGCGGCAGTGGAACTTTCGGTGGCCATGCCCTTATCCTGGCTGCCGGTTATCAGCGATTATACCCGGGAGGCCGAGAAGCCGGTTAAGGCCACGGCGGCCAGCGTGGTGGTGTACGGCCTGGTAAGCTGCTGGATGTATATCATCGGCATGGGGGCCGCCATCTGCACGGGGGAATCGGATATCGCCGTCATCATGGTAAAGGCCGGCCTGGGTGTTATCGGCCTGCTTATCATTATTTTCTCCACCGTGACGACCACCTTTTTGGATGCGTATTCGGCGGGTGTATCCAGCGAATCCATCTTTGCGAAACTGAAGGGTAAGCATGTGGGCATCGCGGCAACCGTCATCGGCACTGTAGCGGCCATCCTTTTTCCCATGGACGACATCACGGATTTCCTCTATCTCATCGGCTCGGTCTTTGCGCCCATGATCGCCGTGCAGATAACCGACGCCTTCCTTTTGAAAAAGGATCGGTTTTCTTCCCAGGTGAGTTGGATAAACCTGGCCGTCTGGCTGGTGGGCTTTATCCTGTACCGCCTGCTGATGCTGGTGGATCTGCCGGTGGGAAATACCCTGCCGGATATGGTTATAACCGTCCTGCTTTGCTTATTGGTCAACCGGATTGCAGATAAATTCCGGAAAAACCGGGTGGCTGCAGCCTGAATACAACCTGGCAAAAAAACAAAAGGCAGCTGCCATAAAAGCGGCTGCCTTGGGCTTGTCGACAAGGTCGACAAGCTTAGAAGAGGGGCGAGCCCCCCCTTCTAACATTCCCCCTACAAATCCCACAGGAGCGGGATTTGTCGTGTGCAGAAACCGACGCACATGTCGCCGGTTTCTGCGATGCAATAACTTCCATTGGTTTTTTCGACAGACTGAAGGCAGCCGCCATAAAAGCGGCTGCCTTTTGTGCTGCTTGTATAATCGGAAAAGAAACGGGCTGCCCTTGCTGTTTTATTCCGGATTTTATATAATAATAAACGAACCGACGGACAACCGGCGGAAACTATCTTGCAAAAGAAGGAATGGATATGACATTGGAAGATTTGCAGGCGCAGGCGGCGAAAGCTGCGCGGGAACTTCTGGATACAGCCGGCCTTCGGGAGGGGGACATCTTAGTGGTGGGCTGCTCCTCCAGCGAGGTGGGCGGCATGAAAATCGGCACCGATTCCAGCCCCAAAGTCGCCCAAGCCGTCTTTGCGGGCATATACGGCGAAACGCAGGCCCGGAAGATTTTTTTGGCGGCCCAGTGTTGCGAACACTTGAACCGGGCAATTATCCTGGAGCGGGAAGCGGCCGAAAAATATGGGCTGGAAGTAGTCAATGTGGTGCCCCAGCCCAAGGCTGGGGGCTCTTTCGCCACGGCGGCCTACGGGGCCTTCCGGGAGCCGGCGGCGGTGGAAACCGTCCGGGCCCGGGCGGGGATGGATATCGGAGATACCCTCATCGGCATGCATCTTGCCCCGGTGGCCGTGCCGGTCCGGCTCTCTTTGGGGAAGATAGGGGAGGCCCATTTGGTCTGCGCAAGGACCCGCCCTAAATTCATCGGCGGCGAACGGGCCCACTACAATCCCGAACTGCTGTAAGGCGCGTAAGATTATGGAAACCGGAAAGGGGGAAAGCGCCGTGCGGATACCGTCGGATGTGAGATGGATTATCCATCAGCTGGAGGCGGCCGGGCATGAAGCCTATGCGGTAGGGGGCTGTGTGCGGGACAGCCTGCTGGGCCGTCCGCCCAAGGACTGGGACATCACAACCAGCGCCCGTCCGGAGGAGGTCAAGGCCTGCTTTGCGGAAGTGCGCACGATAGATACCGGCCTGCGGCACGGAACCGTCACCCTCTTGCTGGAAGGACAGCCTTATGAGGTGACCACCTACCGGGTAGACGGCGTCTATAGAGACGGCCGTCATCCCGAGCAGGTGACCTTCACCAGCCGCCTGGCTGACGATTTGTCCCGGCGGGACTTTACCATTTGCGCCATGGCCTATCATCCCGACAGGGGCCTTATCGATTTGTATGGCGGACGGGAGGATTTGCGGCGGGGGATTATCCGCTGTGTGGGAGATGCCCGCACCCGCTTCCGGGAGGATGCCCTGCGGATTTTCCGGGCCCTGCGCTTTGCCTCGGTGCTGGATTTCGGGTTAGAGCCGGATACGGCAGCTGCCGTATTGGACTGTCGGCAACTGCTGCGCAGCATTTCCCCCGAGCGGATTCGTGTGGAACTGGACAAGCTTTTATGCGGCCCCGGGGCCGGCCGGGTCCTGCGGGCATACCGGCAGGTTCTGGGCCAATGGATACCGGAAATCCTGCCGGCCTGCGGCTTTAGGCAGCACAGCCCCTACCATGCCTACGACGTATGGGAGCACACTGTACGGACAGTGGAGGCCGCGCCGGCGGAACCTGTACTTCGCCTGACCATGCTTTTCCATGATATCGGCAAGCCGTCCTGCTTTACTCGTGACGCCGGGGGACGGGGACATTTTCATGGCCATCCGGCTGTCAGCGCCCGCATGGCTGAGGCGATTCTCAGTCGTCTGCGCTATGACAAACACACCAGCCGGCAGGTTCTGGAACTGGTCCGGCTGCACGATACCTGGCTTGCGCCCGATGTTGTGCGCATTCGGAAGCTGCTGCACGCCGTTGGCCCGGAGTTGACCGGAAAGCTGTTCGCCGTCCAGTGCGCTGACGCGGCAGGAAAAGCCGAAAAAGCTGCCGCCGAACAGACCGAGCGTGTCCGGGCTGCCAAAAAGGTATATGAGGAAATCCTGCGCCGGGGAGATTGCTGCACCATGGATAGGCTGGAGATTTCCGGCAGGGAGTTATTGAAGATGGGGGTACCTGCCGGGCCGGCCGTCGGCAGGCTTTTGAACAGGCTTTTGGATAAGGTTATAGAGGGAAAGCTGGAAAACACACCGGCTGCCTTGCTGCAAGAAGCCGGGGCGCTTTGGAAGAGGCTGGCTTCACAGCAGGGAGGAGAGGCCGTGGATAAATAACAGCAGGCCTGCAATGTTGACCGCCGAAGGGTAACATAGGATAATAATGCCCTCCAAAAGAGGGATGGCGGCAGTTTCCTGAAGTTTGTTGTATTTTCAATGAATGTGTACAGGAGGCATCACATCAATAAAAGCAGGATGATGGGCCTGCAAAATCAAACCATGATTTGCAAAAACCCCGGAAGCCTTGATATAAGCGGCTTCCGGGGTTTTCCATATGGAGCGGACAACGGGAATCGAACCCGCAAGGCCAGCTTGGGAAGCTGGAATTTTACCATTAAACTATGTCCGCGCTAACAAATTGATACTATATATTTATAATCGCTTTTCTTAGTTTTGTCAAGCCCTAATATTCGTTTTTGCAAAAAATATATCGAGAATATAGCGGGCCGGCCCTATACGGGGATTGGATTATGCAAAAAGCAGAAAAGATTGTGGTTTATAAAATTCATCTGAAAATTTGACGTTGACTCTGCGGATTTATATGATATTATTGAATTGATACGAGTCGGAGTCTGTCCGGCTTGAATGTGAAGAAAAAGGAGAGATGCGCAATGAAAAGATCCCTGCGGCAGAAAACGGCTCTGCTGTTGTCTGCGACATTGGCTGCCACCATGCTGCCTACTGGCATGGCTGGGGTTTCGGCTGCGGACAGCACGGCGGAACCTGAAGTGCTGTTTTCCGCTTCCTTCGAGGACGGGGAGTCCAACGTCCTGCTGGAATCCAAGGTGGATCGCGCCCAGAACGTCAACGGCAACCGCGGTGTACTGGCGGGAGATGTAACCAATCTGGTGGATGTGGACAGTATTGAAGGCAGTTCGGACTTTGTAGAACACGAAAGCAAACCCAATTTGTTTGACTACGATACCCAAACCAAATGGCTGAATGACACTGGCGCTTCTGAGGCCAATCCGGACTGGATTTCCTTTGCTTTAAGCGAAGCGACTGTAATACGCACCTACCTGATTACCTCGGCCAACGATGAAGAGGGACGGGATCCGATGGATTGGACTTTCTACGGATCTGCTGACGGAGAAGAGTGGGTCCCGCTGGACAGCCAGACCAATCAGGATTTTGCTGAGCGGAAGGAAAGCAACATCTACACCTTTGCAAACGAGACGGCTTATCAGTATTACCGGTTGGATATTACACGGAATGCCGCAGGCGGCTCTATGACCCAGTTATCTGAGCTGCAGCTGGGTACAGGGGATAATACTACCTCTCTGCCCATGCAGACCACCGCCAGCAACGGGCCCAGCTCGCTTTGGGTTGGCAATGCAAACACGGGATTTACCGGTGAAAAAGCCCTGGAAATTTTCGGTACCCATGAGGGGGGCGAGCATGGATACGGATATAATGTACTGTATGAGGGCTTAAATATTCCGGTTTCCTCCAATACGGAACTGAGTTATCTGCTCCTGCCTGCCATGATCGGCTCTTATGATTTTGATTACACCTCTATGCACCTGGCGGTCGATCTGCAGTTTACCGACGGTACCTATCTGAGCGATCTTAACCCCACCGATCAGTATGGCAACGGCCTGACCCCCGAGGCCCAGGCGGACAGCAAGTTCTTAAACAGTATGCAGTGGAATGCTGTTCGCTCCAGCATCGGCAGCGTAGCGGCGGGCAAGACCATTGAGAAAATCCTGATAGGCTACGACAATGCCGCCCCTGCTGCGGAAAATCCACAGTTTTTGGCCTATCTGGACGATATCGTCATCGAGAATACCGAACCGACGGTATACGAGCATTATTCGGATTATGTGGATATTCGCCGTGGTTCGAACAGCGGCAGCACCACCGGCTCCAATTTCTCCCGGGGCCTTATTCAGCCCCTGGTAGCCGCGCCCTTCGGCTTTAACCAGTACCAGCCGGCTACCAACGGCGGGGGCGGAAACCGCCAGTATGTCTACCAGCTCAGCGGCAGCAATACGGGGCTGAAGCATATCGGCGTCAACCATTTTTCTTCTAACTGGATCGGCGAGTACGGCACCTGGCAGTTTATGGCGAACACCAGTATCGATGCTGCTTCTGTTACGGCCGGCAGCCAGATCGATGCCAATGCCCGGGCTGCCGCATTTACCCATGACAACGAGATTGCCAAGGCGCATCTGTACAGTGTGACCTTGAACG
Source organism: Candidatus Howiella intestinavium (assembly GCA_904420585.1). Classification (GTDB taxonomy): domain Bacteria; phylum Bacillota; class Clostridia; order Oscillospirales; family Acutalibacteraceae; genus Howiella; species Howiella intestinavium. The sequence continues at coordinate 118,250 of CAJFVX010000024.1, forward strand.
AAGGGTCCAATGCGGACGGCGTTACCATTGAGGTAACCCCCACAGAGCACGCCGCTTATGTACGGTTTATTTTCCCGGCTGGCTCGGAAAACCGCAATGTTATCTTTGACTGCGAACGGGCGAATGGCGGTCTGGTTCTGAACGATGACGGCACCTTTACCGCCTATTCCGATCATACCAACAACGGTTCCAAGCGGATGTATGTTTACGGTGAATTTGACCAGCAGCCCGATTCGGAGAAGGTCGTAAACGGCAAGCAGGGAATCTTAACCTTCCCGGCTTCCGCCAGCGGTGAAACGGTTGTCACCATGAAGTTCGCCACCTCCTTTATCAGTTCCAACCAGGCCCAGCACAACCTGGAACTGGAGATTGCCGAGGACGATACCTTTGATACCATCCTGGAAGCGGCGCAGCAGGCCTGGGACGATATGCTGGGCATCATTGAGATTGAAGGCGCTACCGAGGATCAGATGATCACCTTCTACTCCAATATGTACCGCATGTTTGCCTACCCCATGAATTACAGTGAGAATGTGGCTACCAACGAAGCGCCGGTCTGGAACTACGCCAGCCCCTACAGCGGCACCAATGACAACCCTGTGATAAAAGAGGGCAAAATGTATGCCATCAACGGCTTCTGGGATACCTACCGCACCACCTGGGCGGCTTATGCCCTGCTTATTCCCACCAAGGATACCGAACTGCTCAACGGCCTTGTGGAGCATTACAACGACGTGGGCTGGGTGCCCCGCTGGATTGCCCCCGGCGGCACGGAAAGCATGGTGGGTACCAACTCGGACGTCATCTTCGGCGACGCGGCCCAGCGCGGCATCGAGTTCGACTGGGAGGGCGCCCTGCAGTCTGCCCTGCGGAACGCTTCGGTGGTGTCGGGCAGCGCGACCTTAGGACGCAAACAGCTGGAAACCGCTGTTTTCAGGGGGTATACAAGCACCTCGCAGGGAGAGGGCCTGTCCTGGTCCATCGAAAGCTATATCAATGATTTCGGTATTTCCCAGTTGGCGGCTGCCCTGACCGAAAGCGGGAAGGGCGACTATTCGGCCGAGGTGGAGTACTACCGCAATCGCGCTTTGAATTACGTAAACCTTTTCAATGAAGATATCGGCTTCTTTATCGGTAAGGATGACAATGGCAACTTCCGGTATACGAATCCGGATGACTACAATCCGCAGAACTGGTGGGGCGACTATACCGAAACCGACGGCTATAATATGGCCTTTACGGTGCCCCAGGACGGACAGGGCCTTGCCAATCTGTACGGCGGCCGGGAGGGCTTGGCCGAAAAGCTGGACGGCCTCTTTGAAACCCAGAGCGAGAAGACCACAATCGATCCCACTGCCGTCCATGAGGAATTGGAAGCCCGTGAGGTAAAGATGGGCTTGTACGGCCACAGCAACCAGCCGTCTCACCATATCCCCTATATGTACAATTACGCCGGCCAGCCCTGGAAGACCCAGGAAAAGGTCCGGGAGATTCTGGATCGGCTGTATGTGGGTTCGGAAATCGGCCAGGGCTACTGCGGCGACGAGGACAACGGCGAGATGTCAGCTTGGTATGTGCTCAGCGCTCTGGGCATCTACCCGGTGAGTATGGGCAATCCGGAATTTGCCATCGGCTCCCCGCTGTTTGAAAAGGCCACCATCCATCTGGACGGCGTTGACAGCGGCCGTACCCTGACCATTATCGCCAACAACAATTCCCGCGAGAATATATACGTGCAGAGCGTGAAGTTCAACGGGGAGGACTATGGCAAGAATTACATCCTGCATTCTGACCTGGCGGCCGGCGGCACCCTGGAATTTGAAATGGGTTCGGAGCCTTCTGCTTGGGGCAGCAGCGAGGATGCGCTGCCGGTTTCCCTGACGGAGGGCGACGAGGTTGCGTCTCCTCTGGCCGACGTGGTTCCCATCAATCCCTCCACGGCTACCCGGCCCAACTACAATGCCAACAGCGACGTAATCGCCAGCCGGGAAATCAGTGCCAGCGACCTGCGGAGCCTGTTTGACAACACCAGCAACACCACCGTTACTGTAGACGGCAATACGGCGTCCATCTACTTCACCTCCCCGGATATGTATGAGATCAGCATGTTTACGGTGACCTCCTCCGGCAACGCCGATTCTGCGCCCACGTCTGTCGCCCTCTACGGCACCGACGACGGCAGGTCCTGGGATACACTCTGCGAAGCGACCACAACCTTTGACTGGGCTAAGTATACCCGTCCTTATACGGTGGATGCAGAGAATGTGGCGGCATATAAGACCTATCGCCTGGACCTCACCACCGATGGATCCAGCCTGGAAATCGCCGAACTGGAGTTCATAGGCACTGCGACCGACTGGACGGCGTTGGATGAAGCGCTGGAAGCCGCAGAGGCGCTGGACGAATCCCACTACACAGCCGATAGCTGGTCGGTTCTTCAGGCAGCTGTAGAGGCGGCTGAAAAGCTGGACTCCTCTGCTACCCAGGAGCAGATTGACGCTGCCGCACAGGATATTCGGGATGCCATAGAAGCCCTGGAAGCTGTTTTGGTGAAGGGAGACATGACCGGAGACGGAAAGGTAGACATTACCGATGTCATGGAGGCCTGCCGTGTCCTGGCCCGGAACAATACCGGCAGCAAACCCAATGATCAGGAGTTGGAGCGGGGCGATATGAACGGCGACCAAAAGATCCTGATTGATGACATCATGTCAATTTGCAGAATACTGGCAAGAGGCAATTGAAAGCTGCACGACAACAAGCGCCCGGCGGAATCTTCCGCCGGGCGCAATTTTGCAGATATGAGGATTGTCCGTAAGCCTTGCCCGCAGAAACCGGCCGCTGGGAGGCGGTCTATTCGGCCATGCGGCCGATGCAGACGCCGGCCTCTGCGCCGGTGATGGCCACCGGCCGGATTTGCCCGCACAGGGCGGCGGGACCGGGGACGCGGACAAAGGTATAGTTGGGGGTGCAGCCCTCCAGAATCCCATCCTTGCAGGTTTCAAAAAGGACCGGACAAACCAATCCAACCTGGCTTGCAAGAAAACGGGTCTGTGCCCGCTCTGCCGCCTCCAGCATACGGCGGCTGCGGCTTTCTTTTTCCTGCCTGGATATCTGTCCATCCATCCGATCGGCTGCGGTGCCGCTCCGGCGGGAATAGGCGAAAACATGGGACTTGGCAAAGCCGATTTCCTCCACAAAGGCGGCCGACGCCGCAAAATCGGCTTCGGTTTCGCCGGGAAAGCCAACCATGACGTCGGTTGTAATGGCCGGGTTTGCAAACTGCCTGCGGATGCGGAGAACCAAATCTTTATAAAAGGCAGTATCATAATGGCGGTTCATGCGGCGCAGGGTGCCGTCGCATCCGGATTGGAGGGACAGGTGGAACTGCGGGCAGAACTTGGGCTGGGCGGCCATGCGGGACAGCATATAGTCGTCCATCTGGTCGGGCTCCAGGGAGCCTAAACGCACCCGCTCCACCCCGGTAACGCCGCAGACCGCCTCCACGGCGTCGGCCAGATTTTCTTCGCCGCCCTTTCCGTAGGCCGACAGATTGATGCCCACCAGCACAATTTCCTTGTATCCCGCCCCGGCCAGCCGCCGGGCCTCATCGCGGATATCCTCCAATCCCCGGGAGCGCACCCGCCCTCTTGCTGTGGGGATGATGCAGTAGGCGCAGTATCGGTCGCAGCCGTCCTCGATTTTCATAAAGGCCCGGGTGTGCTCCGAGAAGCGGGAAACCGGCGGTGTGGTAAAAGCCTCCCCCTTTTCGTGGGGAGCTATCTCCACAATCCGCTGACCGTCCAGCCGGTAGCGCCGCAGGGCGTCGGCCACCAGGGCGGCATCCCGGTTGCCCAGGATGATGTCCGCTTCGGGCAGGGCCTCCGCCTCGGCGGGGAAGGCCTGGGGCATACAGCCCACCAGCACGGTGATTGCCCGGGGGAGAAGCCGCCGGTATTTCCGCAGGATTTGGCGGGTTTTGCGGCTGCTTTCCGCCGTTACCGTACAGGAATTGAGCAGGAAGACATCCGGTTCTCCGTCGGCCTCCACAGCCGTATAGCCCTGGGCTTCCAGCATTTCGCGCATGGCTTCGGTTTCGTATTGATTGACCTTGCATCCAAGGGTATAAAAAGCGATTTTCATGAAAGGCCCCGCTTCCCGTAGATTATTGCTTCTCATTATATCAATTTCCCGCCCGCATGCCTACGGCTTTTTGCCGACTTTGGCGAAATTTCTATATTTCCCCGGGAAAAAAGCGGATTATATTGGCGGGATTTATCTTGACGGGACCGATACGGGCTGGTATCATATTTCTAATATAAAGGATGAATTGAAAAGAGGGAATAGAATGACCAAAAAGATGCAGCTGGCCCGGATTGAGGATGTAAAAGCCTTTGTCCGGTTCGCCATGACCCGAGACTATGATATGGAGCTTTCCTCCGGCCGCTACGTGGTGGACGCCAAGTCTATAATGGGGATTTTCAGCCTGGACTTGACCCGGCCTATGGTTCTCACCGCCCACTGTGACGCGGACGCGGAACTGGATGCCGCCGTCGCCCCATATCTGTATACGGAAGAATAGCCTGTTTGAATGGGCCATTGATAAAAAGGAGAGAGTGTAACATGGAAATCCGGATTGAACGCACCACCGCGCCCAAGCAGAAGCCTGCCGACGAAAGCAAGCTGGGCTTCGGCAAGATCTTTACCGACCACATGTTTATCATGAACTACGACGAGGGCCAGGGCTGGCACGATGCCCGCATAGTACCCTATGGTCCCATTGTGCTGGACCCCAGCGCGTCGGTCTTCCACTATGCGCAGGAATGTTTTGAGGGCATGAAGGCCTATCGCTGCGCCGACGGGCATATCCAGCTTTTCCGGCCGGACTGCAACGCCAAGCGCCTGCAGGATACCCATGAGCGCCTGTGCATCCCGAAAATCCCTGTGGAGGACTTTGTAGAGGCCGTCCGCGCCTTAGTGGACGTGGATAGGGACTGGGTGCCCCATATTGACGGCGCCTCCCTGTATATCCGGCCCTTTACCATTGCCACCATGCCCCAGCTGGGCGTGCACGCCTCCACCATGTATCAGTTTATCATCATCTGCTCTCCCTCGGGCGCTTACTACGCCGAGGGCATCAATCCGGTTAAGATTTACGTGGAGAGCGAATATGTCCGCGCCTGTCCCGGCGGCACGGGCTATATCAAGTGCGGCGGCAACTACGCCGCCTCCATCGCGGCCGGCGAAAAGGCCGAGAAGCTGGGATACAGCCAGGTCCTCTGGCTGGACGGCGTGGAGCGGAAATACGTGGAAGAAGTGGGCAGCATGAACATCTTCTTCAAGATCGACGGCGAGATTTATACCGCCGCCTGCGTGGGCACGGTTCTGCCCGGCGTCACCCGCCGCAGCTGTATTGAACTGCTGAAGAGCTGGGGCTATACCGTCCATGAGGGCAAGCTGGCCATTGCGGACGTTATGAAGGCCGCGGCCGACGGCAAGCTGGAAGAGGTTTTCGGTACGGGCACCGCCGCCGTGGTCAGCCCGGTCAAGCAGCTGGATTACGAGGATCAGAGCGCCCTTATCGGCGACGGGAAAATCGGCCCTGTAACCCAGCGGCTCTATGATGAACTGACCGGCATCCAGTGGGGCCGCCTGCCCGATACCCACAATTGGACGGTGCGGGTGTAAGCCGTTTGACAGAAAAATAGAGAATCAATAACAGCCGTTTCCGGTAAGCTGCCGGAGGCGGCTGTTTTCTTTTTTCGGTTATACCGGGTCGTACAGGATACAATAAAAGCTGTATTTACAATTCGGCGGAAGGGGACGCGGAAAAATGGAAAAAACAAGGAAACGGCGCCGCAGGCGTGGGATGTCCGGATTTTTAAACGGTGTGGAAAAGGTGGGGAATCGTCTGCCTCATCCCATTACCCTGTTTGCCATTTTGACCCTGGCGGTGATTCTGGCGTCCTTTTTTTGCAGCCTCTTTGGTCTGTCTGCCGACGGGGAAATGGGACATGTGGCGGTGCAGAGCCTGCTGAGCAGGGAAGGGCTCAGCTATATGCTGACGAATCTGGTGGGCAATTTCACCGGATTTGCGCCTCTGGGCGTGGTGCTGGTGACCATGCTGGGCGTGGGGTGCGCAGAGGGCAGCGGTCTTTTGTCCGCCGCTTTGAAAAAGCTGGTTTCGGTTACGCCGCGGGCCATAATCACACCTACGCTCGTTTTCCTGGGGGTCCTGTCCAATGTGGCGGCGGATGTGGGGTATGTGGTGCTCATCCCCTTAGGCGCCCTGGTTTTCCGGCTCTACGGCCGCCATCCCATGGCGGGGCTTGCCGCCGCCTTTGCCGGCGTGTCGGGCGGCTTCAGCGCCAACCTGCTCATCGGTGCGCTGGATCCCATGCTGGCCGGCATCAGCACCGAGGCGGCCGGGCTGGTGGATGCCGGCTTCGTGGTTGCGCCGTCGGACAACTGGTATTTTATGATGGCCTCCACAGTGCTTATCGTATGCATCGGCACCCTGGTGACGGATAAAATCGTGGAGCCCCGGCTGTCCGCTGCCCAGGGGGAGACGGCGCCCGACACCGCCGCAGCTGCTCTTACGCCCCGGGAAAACAAGGCCCTTCTTTTTGCCGGTGTGACCTTTTTGGTTCTGGCGGCAGCCCTCATCTGCGCCGCCCTGCCGCAGAATTCCTTTCTGCGCAACAGCGAAACCGGCAGCCTTATCCATGATTCGCCTCTGATAAACGGCCTGATTCCCCTGATTGCCCTGTTGTTTTTTATTCCCTCGGTAGTTTACGGCCGGATTGCCGGCACATACGAAGGGGAACGGGCGGTCTGCGGGCAGCTGGAAAAGAATATGGCGTCTATGGGGGCCTATATTGCCCTGACCTTTATGGCCGCTCAGCTGGTGGCGTTTTTTAACTACAGCAACCTGGGCGCCGTGCTGGCCATGAAGGGGGCCGCCTTCCTGGGCGCTGTGGATTTGCCCGGCCCGGTGCTCATGGCCGCCTTTGTCCTGTTTACGGCCCTTGTGAATCTGATTATGGGGTCGGCGTCGGCCAAATGGAACATTTTTGCGCCGGTATTTGTCCCCATGTTCATGCTGCTGGGGTATTCTCCCGCCCTGACCCAGGTGGCCTATCGCATCGGCGACTCCTGCACCAACATCATCACGCCGCTGATGTCCTATTTTCCCATGGTGGTGGTATTCGCCCGGCAGTATGATAAGCAGGCCGGCGTGGGGACTGTGGCGGCATCCATGCTGCCTTACAGTTTCTTCTTTCTCCTGGGCTGGACCGGGCTCTTGGCCCTGTGGATGGTCTTGGGCCTGCCGCTGGGCCCCGGCGCCGCAATGATGCTCTCCTGATGAGCCTGCCTCGCCCGTCCTTCTTGAGCCATATACCAGAAAGCGCACGATTCCGCATGGAAACCGTGCGCTTTTTTGTCATGCAGCAAAACAAAGAAGCCGCATCTCCCATGACGACGGGCTGGCGCCGGCGGTGCAAAATATCCGCCGGAAAGGTATGCCATGTTGCCCATGGTCCGCATAAGCTGGTAAAGGGAATTGCTGCGGTCCTGCAAAACAGCCGACCCGGTGTGGGGCTGTTGCTCGCACTTTGTAGCAGCGGGAGAAAGGAGGCGGAACATGCAGCACTATCTATTTGTAATGGGTTCCATTACCCACGCCATCCGCGGCCGGGATATCCTGCGCGCAAAGGGGTACCGGGTATTTATGGAACGCACGCCCAACCAGCTGGATCGCCTGGGCTGCAGCTACAGCCTGCATCTGACGGGGGATGCGGATGCGGCCCGGCAGATACTGGAGCAGGCCGGCATCCGGCCCAAGCAGGCTTTGGAAAAAACTTCACCCAACGGAAAGAGGGAATAAGAAATGATATATTTGGATAACGCGGCCACCACCAGCCCCAAACCCGCCGCCGTGCGGGAGGCGGTGGCCGGGGCCCTGCAGATGTACAGCGCCAATCCCGGCCGGAGCGGACATCAGATGTCCCTGTCCGCTGCTGAAGCCGTCTTCCGATGCCGGCAGAAGGCGGCGGCGTTTTTTCACGCTCCCTCCGTGGAGCGGGTTGTTTTTACGCTGAACTGCACACAGGCCATCAATTTTGTGCTCAAGGGGACATTGAAGCCGGGAGATCATGTGGTGACCTCTTCACTGGAGCACAATGCCGTTATGCGGCCGCTGGAAAAGCTTCGAAAGCAGGGGGTAGCCTACGATGTGGCGGAGGTCATTTTTGCGGACCCCGAGGCCACCCTGCGCTCTTTTATCCGGGCCATCCGTCCGCAGACCAAGCTTGTGATCTGCACCCATGCCTCCAATGTGACCGGTACGGTCCTGCCTATCGGAGAAATCGGCCGGGCCTGCCGGGAGAGGGGGATTCTTTTTGCAGTGGACGCCGCCCAATCCGCCGGTATCCTGCCCATCGATATGCAGCAGATGTGCATTGATTTTCTCTGCGTGGCGGCGCATAAAGGGCTGTACGCTCCCATGGGGACAGGCCTGCTCATCTGTGGAGCCGATTTAGGGGATACCCTTATCGAAGGGGGGACGGGAACCGATTCCGTCAATCTCCAGCAGCCTGTGGATATGCCCGAACGCCTGGAAAGCGGTACTATCAATACACCTGGGATTGCAGGACTGGGGGCCGGGATTGATTTTGTGGAGAAAAAGGGTCTGGCCCGTATCTATTCTCACGAGCTGCGCATGGTCACGCGCCTGTACGACGCCATGGAGCAAATGCCGTCTGTGCGGCTGTATACAGGCCGGCCGGCCCAGGGGCTTTACGCTCCCGTGCTTAGCTTCAATGTGGCCGGCCTGTCCAGCCCGGAGACAGCGGCGCTGCTGGACAGAGAAGGCATAGCCGTCCGGGCGGGGCTGCACTGCGCCCCCTCCGCCCACAAGCGCATCGGCACGCTGGATCAGGGGACGGTGCGGATTTGCCCGTCGGCATTCACATCCCCGGAAGAGGTAGGACAGGTAATCCAAATCCTCCGCCGGCTGGATGTCCGGCAGCGCAAGCAGGTAAACTATTGATGCAATAGGCGGCTATTCGGCCGTATTGACGAAAAAGCGGATGCAGACCAACAGACGGCTTCCGCTTTTTGTATGAAGAAAACCACTCGCAGGGCGAGCGGTTCAAAAGAAGGCACAGCGGCGAAGCTGCAGATTCCCTATTTGCTTTGGTGCTATTTTGCCGCATATCTCAGCTTTGCCACATCTGCCTTAAACAGCTGAAAAAGATAGAAAAGAGGGCGCCTGCCGGCGCCCCCCTTTGCATAAAGACCAGGATATAGACAAGAAAATTATGGCACTAACCGCTCCATAATATACATAGTCTGCATGCTGCAGTCGTAGAGCAGCACAATTTGCGCATCACTGTCTTCTTTTTTCATGGAGAACCCAATAAAAGTATCGCTGACAACCGGCCGTTTTTCCTCTACGACGGCGCGGTTGGCTTCGGAGATAAAACCGCACTGCAAATAAGCATCGGTTAGGGTATTGAAATCCTCCCCTGTGCCGGCAGAGGCGTATTCCCACTGCTCCAGAAGATTTGCTATATCTTTTTGGTATACCAACCGCGCAAACAGATAGCCGCCGTCCCCGCCGGTGTCTGTTGCCTCCAGCTTTTCAAACCCGTCGGGCAGGCCGCCGTTCCAACGCTGGCTGATGCCCTGGCTCAGCTCATCCTCGCTGACCCGGACGGCCGTCTGCCGCTGCCAGATAGAAAAACCGATAAGCAGTACCGCAATCACCCCAAAGACAATCCAAAAAGAATACTTTTTCATGTCCCGCTCTCCGTCCTCCTATGCCTGCCCGTCCCGGGCCGCCGCACCGCCGGATTTGCGGTACTCCCCCGGGGATACGCCGCGCAGCTTTTTAAATACCCGCTGGAAGGTTTCAACCGAGTTAAAGCCAACCTGGAAGCCGATTTGCCCTACCGGCAACTCCGTTGTGACAAGCAGGTTTGTGGCATGGTAAATCCGGATTTCATGCAGCAGCTCCACAAAACTCTCCCCCGTCTGGGCCTTGAGCAGGTCGCTGAGGTAGTTTTCGTTGTAGTGATAGGCCTTAGCCACATCCTGCATGGTAATATCCTCGGCATAATGGCGGTGGATATAGTAAATAATTTTGGCGTCGATAAAGGCCGGATACATCATGCGCTCTGCAACCGGCTGATGGCCCTTGCGGTAGTTGGCAGGGGAGGTGCCCTTCATGCTTTTGAAGATTCGGCTGAAGGTTTCCTCTGTGGCGTAGCCAACCGATTTGGCAATTTGAGAAATTGTGGTTTTATGGTAAATCAGCATGGCGCAGGCATTCCGGATGCGGGTTTCGGTCAGAATGACGTCAAACTGCAGCCCCACATACTGCTCCAAAAGCTTTTGCAGCTTTTGGGCGGAAAGATGAAAATGCCGGGCGACGCTGTCCAGAGTCAGCTCCTCGGAAAAGTGCAGATGGATGTATTCCACCGCCTCCCAGGCCGTTTGTTCTTCATCCTTGGCACGGCCTGGCATCTGTGCGGCGCCGCTGCCGCCGGCGTCCTGTCTGCAGCGGTCAAAAAGAATGAGAATTTGGGATATACCGGCCCGCAGGGCCGCGTCCCGCCAGGGGCGGTTGGCCGCATATTCCTCCAGCAGCTTGCGGAAGTATCCCGTCATTTGCTGAGCGGTTTCGCCCTCCAGGAAAACATAGGGGGAAGCGTGCAGATGCCGGAAAGCCAAATCCCGCAGATCGGAAAAGGGGCTGGTGGGCTCTAAAAACAGTTCCACATCAAAGCAGCATTTGATGATTTCCAGGGAACCGCCAGCATCGGGGCGCAGGTCATGGCTGTGCCAGGGGAAGAGGATGCTGAGGTTGCCCGGCCGCAGGGGATGGGAAACGCCGTTAAGGGTCTCCTGGCCGCTGCCTGCTACGGTCATCTGCATTTCCACAAAGTCATGCCGGTGCAGGCCGATGTCATAAGGAACCACATCGTAGCTGACGTAATAGGGCGCGGAAATGCCAAAGCAATTATGGGATTTCAGCAGATAGGGAATTTCCTGCATGGCAACGCCTCCTTAAGCCGGGTCCCTCTGCCCGGATGCGGATAAAAATATTTTTTGGCGGTCCTGTCTTCCTGCGCCGCTGTATCATGCAGCGGCTTAAACGTTAAACCGGAAAAGCACAACGTCCCCGTCCTGCATGACATACTCCTTGCCCTCGCTGCGTACAAGCCCCTTTTCCTTCGCAGCGGTCATGGAGCCGCAGGCCATAAGGTCGTCGTAGGCGATGACTTCAGCCCGGATAAATCCGCGCTCGAAATCGGAATGGATTTTTCCCGCCGCCTGGGGCGCCTTGGTGCCCTTGACGATGGTCCAGGCGCGTACCTCGGGCTGTCCGGCCGTCAGATAGGAAATCAGGCCCAGCAGGGAATAGCAGGTCTGAATCAGGCGGTCAAGACCGGAACGGTCCAATCCCAGATCCGATAGGAAGACGGCCTTTTCCTCTGCATCCATGCCAGCAATTTCAGCCTCCAGCTCGGCGCAGATGGGCAGAGTCTGCGCCCCCTCCGCCGCCGCGATATCCTGCACCGCCCGGTAACGGGCATTGCCGTCCAGCCCTGCGGAAAAGTCGGATTCGCTCATGTTGCAGGCATAGATGACCGGTTTGGCGGACAAAAGGGACATAGAGCGCAGGATTTCGTCCTCTGTGTCGTCCCGCTCTGCCGAACGGGCGGGCTGGCCGCTTTCCAGATGGGCATACAGCCGCTTTAAAAAGTCCACCTCGCCCTGAAGAGACTTGTCCCCCTTGAGAGCCTTGGACGACTTGTCCAGGCGGCGCTGGACCGAATCCATGTCGGCGAAAATCAGTTCCAGGTTGATGGTTTCGATATCCCGGGCCGGGTCGATGGAGCCTTCCACGTGCACAATATCGTCGTTTTCAAAACAGCGAACCACATGTACCACCGCATCAACCTCGCGGATGTGAGAGAGGAATTTGTTGCCCAGTCCCTCCCCTTTGGAAGCGCCCTTTACCAGTCCCGCGATGTCTACAAATTCGATGACGGCAGGTGTGACCTTGACCGGGTTGTACATTTCGGCCAGCGCATCCAGGCGCGGGTCAGGTACGGCTACCACACCCACATTGGGCTCAATGGTGCAGAAGGGGTAATTGGCCGACTGCGCCCCGGCATTGGTGATGGCGTTAAAAAGGGTGGATTTGCCCACATTGGGCAGGCCGACGATTCCCAGTTTCATCTTGTGTTTCCTCCTATAATACTGCCTTTCCTATTAAAAAGACAGATGCTGTATGCAGATGTATAATATTATACCGAACTTCTCCCGGCTTTACAAGCCCTTTCCCGCCCCGTGAATGGGAGGCGGATTTTGCGGCTTGCGGCTTTTGCCTTGACAGGCGCAGGTCGGGATGGTAGAGTTAGATAAACTTTATTGCTGCTTGCATATATGGGAGACAAAGAAGATATGTTTTTAAATAAGGTGAAAATCTGGCTGCAAAATTTCCTGTACGTCCTTCGAAAGAGCGCTTTTACAGCCTGGAGATTCTGCAAGGCAAAATGCGGACAGGCTGCTGCGTATATAAAGAAAGTATATCATAAAATACCGGCCAGCAACCGGATTAAGGTGTCGGTGCTGGCGGTGTTCGGCGTTTTGATTCTGTTGATTGTGGCGCTGCTCTGCGTTCCGAACAGCATGGAAACCCTGCCGGAAGGCGTTACCCTGCAAAGCAGGAAAAAAGGGGAGAGTTATGCTTCTGCCGCAGGGGGCGTCCTGCCTGGTGCCTCTACCGGCTCCGGTTCCAATCCGTCCGGCGGCGGGGCAGAGACGGGAAGCACCGGCAGCGGAAGTGTTTCCGCTGCTTCGGCGTCTGAGCCATGGCACCATACCAGCGATGCGGTGCCGCCTACCTTATCTGTACCGGATGCAGAACAACCGGCCGGCGGGGTAGCTTATACGCCTAGTATTGTGGAGAGCACCCGCTGGGAACAGATTATGACCTATCTGGACGTTTGCGAAAGTTTCCAGTTCGGCGATGCGGATAAGGAGCAGAAGCTGGCTGTAGGCGCCATGCAGATGGCCATTGCCAATTTTAATTATATATCTGTCAATGCCGAGCGAACCGAATTCTGGATAGACGAATCTGTATTTGAAAATAACTACTACCTTTTGGCCGGCCAGTATTATCGCGGCAGTGAGATGGAAAATATCCAATGGCAGAACGGCAGTTACCGCTATACACTGGAAAGCCCGATTCCCACCAAGGCGGCGGCGGAGATCACCTCGGTATACAGAATGGAAAATGACATTTTCCGGGTGGAAGGCATAGTGACGCGGGGCCTTGCAGATGAGGCAGGCAGCTACAGCCGGCAAATGACGGTTCTGCTGCAGCCGGCGAAGGGAGCATATAACCTGTATTTTGTTCTGGGATTGGACAATGCGGAAACGGCTTATACATCCTTACCGGAACTAACCGAATCTTCTGTCCCTTCGTCCGGAAGCGAGAGCGCCCCGGCGGCCGTATCCTCCGAAACTTCCCAGACGGTTTCTCCCGATGCATCTTCCTCTCTTTCTTCGGCAGAGAGCGAAAACCCATCCGCGGCTGAATCCCCTGCACAGCGGGCTGGGGAGGATGTAAGTACATCGGGCTGACCGGAGTATTCGTGAAATTGCGTCAGGGGATATTCATTATCCATACGATATCTCCTGCACACATGGTTTTGTAAAATATTAAATTAGGCTTGAAAAAAGCGGAAAAATGAGATACACTATGATAAACGGATGGAGTATGTCCTCTGTCCATGGTAAGAGCGGCTTTTGTGAAAAGGCCCTGCCGCCGGGATTCGGAAGAAATCCCAGCTGCTTCGGTTTATCCACTGTGCGGAGCGGATATGCGGCCGATGTTGAAATTTAGCCGGGCACAGCGGCGGAATGGGTGAATGATAAACTATGGTTAGCGCAGGAGATTTTCGCAACGGCGTGACCTTCGAAATGGATGGGAACGTCTATCAGATCGTGGAGTTTTTGCACGTAAAGCCCGGTAAGGGCGCCGCTTTCGTGCGGGCCAAGATCCGGAACGTAATCGCCGGATCGGTGACCGAGCGCACCTTCAATCCCAACGACAAATTCCCCACCGCTTACATTGAGCGCAAGGAGATGGAGTATTCCTACGCCGACGGGGATCTGTACTACTTCATGGATCCCGAGACCTACGATATGGTGCCGGTGGGCAAGGACGAGCTGGGCGACAACTTCAAGTTCGTCAAGGAGAACATGGTATGTAAGATTTTGTCCTACAAGGGCAAGGTCTTCGGCGTGGAGCCCCCCACCTTTGTGGAGCTGGAGGTCAGCCAGACCGATCCTGGCTTCAAGGGCGATACGGCTACCAACGCCACCAAGCCGGCCACGCTGGAAACCGGTGCGGAAATCCGCGTGCCCCTGTTTATCAACGAGGGCGACAAGATCCGTATCGATACCCGCACGGGCGAGTATATGGAGCGCGCGTAAGCCGGACCGGCTTGCGGCGGAATATACGCCGGATAAGGGCGGCCTAAATTCTGGCCGTGGGGCCGCCCATCATTTTTGCCGCAGCGGCCGCGGCGGAGGCAGCAGCCATGACGATTACGGAAAAGGTTTCCTACATTAAGGGCCTGGCCGACGGCCTGGAACTGGATGAGAACAGCAAGCAGGATAAGCTGCTGAAGGCCATCATCGATGTACTGGATGATATAGCCATGTCGGTGGCCGATCTGGAGGACGGCTATGACGAGCTGTGCGAGCAGATCGACGCGGTGGACGAGGACTTGTCCGACCTGGAAGAGGACTACTACGGCGACGACGAGTGCGGCTGCCACGACCATGACGACGAAGACGAATATTACGAGGTGGAGTGCCCGGCCTGTCATGACGTCATCTGCCTGGATGAGGGCATGATCGAAGAAGGCGGCATCCAGTGCCCCAACTGCGGCACCGAACTGGAATTCGACTTTGCGGACGAGGATGAAGACGAGGCTGGCAAGGATGAAGCCGCCGAGGATAAGGACAAAGAATAATCCTTTCCCTTTCTGCTCAATGGTTCCCGCCCCGCTTTACCGGACAACGTAAGGCGGGACGGGATTTTTTTACTTTACAAGCGGCAATATGCAATATATAGAGGAGCATGGTATGAAGCGTCTGGTTATCATCCACGGTCCCATGGGCGTGGGAAAGAGCGCTGTATGCCGGGAACTGCTGGCCCGGACGGAGCGGTCGGTTTACCTGGACGGAGATTGGTGCTGGAATATGCACCCTTTTGTCGTCAATGAAGAAAACAAGGCCATGGTACTGCAAAATATCCGGTTCCTGCTGCGGTCCTTTCTGCAAAACAGCGGTTTGCAGACGGTTATCTTCTGCTGGGTGATGCAGGATATGTCTATCCTGCAATCGGTTTTGGAAGGGGTATCCCAGCTGGCCAAAGAGGTGTATGTCTTTACCCTGACGGCGGAACCGTCAAATCTGCGGGCGCGGCTGGAAAAGGATATCCGGGCGGGCCTGCGGGATGCGGGAAGCCTGGACCGGGCTCTGGCATATCTGCCTCTTTATGCAAATATGCCTACCGTGCATTTATCTACGGATGACCGAAGCCCGGCTGCCGCAGCGGAAGAAATCGCCGGGAGAATAGGCTTGGAATAGTTTAAAAGGAGGCCCAGCATGCATAAAAGCGAACGTATATGTATGATTGCTCTGCCTGTGGCAGCCGTCCTGCTGCTGGCGCTTATGGTGACGGGGGTCTTTGGCGGGGTGGAGACGGCGGCCTATGGGTTTGCCGCCTCTCTGCACAGTCCGGCAATGACGGCTTTTATGCGGGTGATTACGGAATTGGGCGGCGCCATTCCCGTTATCCTGCTCTGTCTTGTGCTGCTGATTTGGCCGGCGGCGCGCTGGCGCTGCGGTATACCGGTTTCGGCCGCCGCTCTTCTTTCGGTCGTCTTGAACCAGATTTTAAAGCAGCTGGTGCAGCGTGCCCGGCCGGATGTGCTGCGATTGAGCCCGGCCGAAGGATATAGTTTTCCAAGCGGCCATTCCATGAACAACGCGGTGGTTTATCTGCTTCTGCTTTTCCTTCTCTGGCCCATCCTGCAAAAGGCGTGGCAGCGGGCCGCAGCAGCAATCGGCTTCTGCCTTTTGCCCCTGCTTGTCGGCTTTTCCCGGATGTACCTGGGCGTACACTACCTGGGGGACATCCTTTTCGGCTGGCTGCTGGGGGCCTGGATTGCGGTGCTTATATCCGTTCTTTGGCGGCGCTGCGGGGAGCGGATTCATGCACGCGCAGCGGCTGCTTGGCAGCGGCATGTAAAAAAACAAAAAAAATAAGAAAAAATGCTTGCAAAATCCTCTGGTATGTGGTAATATAATGTTCGTCGTCCGGGTGTGGCTCAGCTTGGTAGAGCGCTTGACTGGGGGTCAAGAGGCCGTGAGTTCAAATCTCGCCACTCGGACCAGAACCTGCGGTGGATATTTTCACACCGCAGGTTTTTTGCTGTTCTCCTATCCTATTCGTCCCAATAAAATCCGGATACCGCTCCGCACGCCGGGAATGGTGTCCGGATTCTGTTTTTCCTGTGCCATGTTCTGTTATGGTAAAGGAGGATATAGATGAAACTATATAAACAGGCAGAATTGTCCAGGCTGTATGCAAATATTTTTGAGACGGGATATGCCAAAATCATGGAAGGCGGAAGCGTAGATCCTTTGGCAGCTCTCCCGGATGCGGATGACAGGATGGCGGTGGCTCTGGTAATCCGCATCCCCGCCGAAATACGCAATAGGATTTTAGGCGGTATGCAGCCGCTCCGGTCGGAAATGCCGGAACTATACTATTATCCCGGCGAAGACATGCATATCACCCTTTTGGAAATCCTGCGCGGCAGGAAAGGCCTGCGCAGGCCGGACGCGGGCCAAACGGAACAATATACGGCGTGTATTAAGGCGGCCCTTAGGGGAAATCCGCCCTTTTCCGTTTGTATGCAGGGCTTGACTGCCAGCGACGGTGCGATGATGGTAAAAGGCTTTTATGAGGAGCCGCTGGCAAGGATACGAAGGGGTCTGCGGGCCGTCCTGCGGGAAAAAGGCGTCTTTTTTGAGGAGAGGTACGAAACCTGTTCCTGCCATATAACCGTGGCGCGTTTCTCTCAGAAAATATCCGACCCGGACCGGTTTATCAAGTTTTTGGAAGAAAATGCCGAAACGGCTTGGGGCAGTTGGACGGTTGAATCGCTGGAACTTACCTACCATAATTGGTACGATTCCAAAAAAGAAACTCTCGAAACCTTTACTTTAACCGGAAATTCTAAAGGGAAAGGGATAGGAAAGACGTATGGCATTTGATTTCATCGACCTGGAATACTGGGAGCGCAGAGAGCATTACGAACATTTTATCAAAGAAATCGCATGCGGCTATTCTATGACCGTTCATTTGGATATTACCAATCTGGCCGGATACCGGCTCTATCCTGCGATGATTTGGCTGCTGACAGATACGGTAAACCGTTTTCCCGAATTCCGTACGGCCCTGACGGCCGAAGGGCTGGGGATATATGATAAAATGCATCCCGCCTATACGATTTTTAACCGGCAGAAAAAGACCTTCTCCGGTATATGGACGGCGTTTGAAGAAAACTATTTTTCTTTTTTACAGGCCTACGAAGCTGATACTGCCGCCTATGCTTCTTCCACCCGCTATGCGCCGAAGCCGGGCAGGCCTGCCAATTCTTTCGATATATCCATGATACCGTGGGTTACATTTACCTCCTTTCATCTCCATATTTTTGACGACGGCAAATATCTTCTTCCCATTTTTACATTGGGAAAGGCCTTCGAGGATTCTGGTCGGCGGATACTGCCCATGGCCATACAGGTTCATCATGCTGTATGCGACGGATATCACGCCGGCATGTTTGTCGAGACCCTGCAAGAAAATATCCATGGGTTTAACGTGAAATGGAAAAGGGGCGATAGTTTCTTCCCGGATTCTTTCCGGCTTGGGCGGGATGAATATGGGCATTTTCCGTCCTCGTCCCGGGCATAAGGATAGCGGCAAAGGGAACTTTTAAAGATATCGCCAAGCGCTTCATCAATCTGCAGGAGCGGCTGGCTGCGGATATACGCGGTTTTCTAAAAAAGAAAAGGAAGGGCGTCCGGTTTACCAAGCGGAAAAACCGGGCGCCCTTCCTTTTGGTTGTTTAGCCGCCGGCACAGGTTCCCCATGCGCCGGCGGCCGCGGAGACGGCCGGTCGATCCCCGGCCGCTGCCGGGCCCCTGCTTTACGGCAAGGACCCGGCGCGGGGTGCCGGACTAGCAGCAGCAGTCGTCATTGCGAGCCGAACCGCAGCCGCAGCCGCAACCGTCGTTGCTGTAAGTGCTGCCGCCGCAGTTGCAGCAGAGTAACAGGACAACGAGGATCAGAACCCAGGTGCAGCTATTGCCGCCAAACAAGGTGTTGCACATGCCGTTTTTCCTCCTTTCGTGCCTTCATCAACAGTCTATGGCGTACCCGGCCGATTGGTTACAAAAGATGCTAAGCCCTTTCGAAAGTCTTGCCGCCCGCGCCGGTAAATCCGGCGATACAGGGTGCGAAATCGCCTGGCAAAAAGCAGAAGGCATATTTTCAGGGCCATAAGAAAAAATAAACAGGGAAGATGGATAGGTCCTGCGGCTGGTATCTTTTTCTACCGCCGTCCATATATTGAAAGGAAGGTGCATCCGCATGCCCCAACGGTTCGGTTCCAAATTCGGTATCTATTATGAAGACGCGGATCAGGAGATCGCCGAGGAATTGGTCCCCGATCCTTTTTCGGAAGAACCCCACAGCCTGCCCCACCGGGGAAGAGGCCGGCCCGCCCATGGGATAAAACCCCCGCTGCCGGAGCATAAAGATCACAATCAGATTTAATTGTGAACAAATTGAAAAAAATATGCCCTGCCAATCAATTGGGTTTGACTTTGTCTGACTTTGTGCTATACTATTCCGTATAAAGGTCAGATAAAGTCAATTTTATATAACGCGAAAGCGGATAAAGAGGCGGAACCATGAAAATAAGCGATTTAATCGCCGAGCGGATCTTACAGCTGCTGGATGCGTCGGGCGGCGGCAGCGCCGAAATCAAGCGGAACGAGATGGCCGAAAGCATGGGGTGCGTTCCCAGCCAGATAAACTATGTGCTGACCTCCCGGTTTACCCCGGAGCAGGGGTATATAGTGGAAAGCCGCCGGGGAGGCGGCGGGTACATCCGCATCACGCGGGTAAAGCTGGACAGGACGTCGGCCCTGATGCATATTATCAATTCCATCGGCGACCGGCTGGATGATTCCAGTGCCCGGGCGGTTTTGGACAACTGTATATACGGCCGGCTCATCGGCGAAAGCGAAGGGGCCGTGATGGAGGCGGCCCTGTCGGCGGCCGTACTGCGGGAGGCGCCGGCCGAATCCCGGGAGAGGCTGCGGGCTTCGCTGCTCAAACACATGCTGCTTACACAGATTTAAGATGCGGGAAAGGAAGGATACATATGTTATGCGATAAATGCGGAAAGCGGACGGCCACCACCCATATTCATGCCAATATCGGCGGCGTTACACGGGAGATGAACCTCTGTTCCTACTGTGCATCGGTCATGGGCTACGGCGCGGTGTTCGGCGGGCTCAACGGCTTAGTAGGCAGCCTGTTGGAGGAGCAGCATGCTGCCCAGAATCAGGATGCAAAACGCTGCCCCCAGTGCGGAGCCGCCTTTTCGGAAATCGCCGAAAGCGGCAAGCTGGGCTGTGCCGCCTGCTACGAAACCTTTGCGGAGGAACTGGCGCCTTCCCTGCAGCGCATGCACGGCAGGACCAAGCATGTGGGACGGACGCCCTATATCCGCCGGCCGGCGGATGAGAGGGCCGAAAGGCTGAACCGCTTAAAGAGCCAGCTGGCTGAGGCCGTAGCGGCAGAGGCCTTTGAAAAGGCTGCGTCCCTGCGGGATGAAATCAAAGCGCTGGAACAGGCCGGCGGGAAAGGGCTGGATGGCGAATCCACCGCGCCGGCCGATTCCGGGCGGGGGACTTTGCCGGAAGGAGGGGAAGAGCATGTGTAAATGGTATGAAGAAGAGGGCCGGGAAGCGGACGGCGTGGTCAGCACCCGTGTGCGGCTGGCCCGGAACCTGCGGGACCTGCCCTTCCCGACGCGCATGACGGCGGAAAACCGGCAGGAACTGAACCGGCGGGTCTGTGAGGCATTGGAACGGCCCATGGCCGAAGCCGGCCTGCCGCTGAACCGTGTAGAGATGGACAGCCTGTCGGATATGCAGGCCATGGCCATGGTTGAGCGGCACTGTATCAGCCCTGAATTTGCCCGGGAAAGGGAAGGGCGCCTGCTGCTCATCAGCGAAAACGAATCGGTCAGCATTATGCTGGGGGAAGAGGATCATATCCGAATACAGGCGCTTCTGCCTGGTCTCGCCCTGGACGAGGCCTATACAATGGCAGGCAGCATCGATAAACTCCTGTCCGAATCCCTGGATATCGCCTTTGACAAGCGTCTGGGGTATCTGACGGCCTGCCCCACCAATCTGGGTACGGGACTGCGGGCGTCGGTTATGCTCCATCTGCCCGCTATAGAAAGCCGGTCGGCCATGGGGGCTATCACCAATATGGTTTCCAAAATCGGCCTGACCGTCCGGGGAATGTACGGAGAGGGCAGCGGTACCAAGGCGTCCTTATATCAGCTCTCCAACCAGGTGACCCTGGGGATTTCGGAGGAAGCCGCCCTGTCCAACTTAAAGTCCATCACCGGCCAGATTCTCCAGCGGGAGCGGGCGGCGCGCAAGGCGCTGGATCCGGATAAGCTGGCAGATATGGTCTGGCGTTCCCTGGGCCTGCTCTGCACGGCCCGCATCCTTTCGGGAGAAGAATTTATGGGGCTTATCTCGGCCGTGCGGCTGGGAACCTATATGGGAATTATCCGGACTGACCCGGCCGCTGTGGCCCGTCTGCTGGTGGACTGCCAGCCGGCCATGCTCCAGCTGTCGGCGGCGGGGCCGGAGAATCCCCTGCCCATGGAGGCGGCCCAGCGGGACAAGGTGCGTGCGGCCCATGTGCGCAAAATCCTGGGGGTGGCGATATGCAGCCAATAAGTCAGGTTTTTGTATGGGGCGACTAAAAGGGGAAAATTTTGCCCATCCTCTGGAATAAGGATATTTGATAAAAGCAATGCAGAGCCTGCGGTAGACAGGCTGATAAGCGACAGTGCCACGGATTGCGCCGGGGCAAAGGAGGCACAGATATGAAGTATAATTTTACCGGATTTACCGAAACGGCCAACCGGGCCCTGAACCTGGCCATCGATACGGCCGAACGGTTTGGACATACCTATATCGGCAGCGAGCACATTCTGCTTGGGCTGAGCAAGGAAAACGCCGGTGCGGCGGCTGCCATCCTGCGGGAAAAGGGGATAACCCCTGACCGGCTGGAGAAGCTGCTGGCTGAGGCGGTGGGACGCGGCACGCCCACCAGCCTGACCCCCGACCGTTTGACCCCCCGGGCCAAGCGGGTACTGGAACTGGCTATGGCAGGGGCGCGCAGCCTGGGCGTCCCCCAGGTGGGAACCGAACACATCCTTACCGCCATTTTGGAGGAAGGGGATAACTATGCCGTCCGTTTCTTAAGCGATTTGGGCGCGGACCCCGGCCAGATTATGCAGGCTGCCTTAAAGGTCATGGGTGCGGAGGAAAAGGCAGCCAACGCCCCCTCTGCCGCAGAAAAGGGGAAGGGAAAGACTTCTACGCCCACTTTGGAGCAGTTTGGGCTGGATCTGACCGCCGAGGCCAAGGCCGGGCGGCTGGATCCGGTCATCGGCCGCAGTGCGGAAATTGAGCGGGTCATGCAGATTCTCTCCCGGCGCACCAAAAACAACCCCTGCCTCATCGGGGAACCGGGCGTGGGCAAGACGGCGGTGGTGGAAGGCCTGGCCCTGCAGATAGCCAGCGGCCAGGTTCCTGACCTGCTGCGGGATAAGCGGGTGGTATCCCTGGATCTGACCGGCATGGTGGCCGGCACCAAATACCGGGGGGATTTTGAGGAGCGCATCAAGTCGGTTATCGACGAGGTCAAAGCCTCCAGCGACGTCATCCTCTTTATCGATGAGGTGCACACCATCATTGGAGCGGGTTCGGCTGAAGGCTCCACCGACGCGGCCAATATCCTGAAACCCTCTCTGGCGCGGGGGGAAATGCAGATTATCGGTGCCACTACACTGGATGAGTACCGTAAAAACATTGAAAAGGACGCAGCCCTGGAGCGGCGTTTTCAGCCGGTTACGGTGGGGGAGCCCTCTAAGGAGGAGGCGCTGCTTATTCTCAAAGGACTGCGGGAAAAGTATGAAGCCCATCACAAGGTGCGCATTACCGACGAGGCGCTGGAGGCGGCCGTACAGCTGTCCAGCCGGTATATAGCCGACCGCTATCTGCCGGACAAGGCCATCGACCTCATCGACGAGGCGGCATCCAGAGTGCGCCTGCAGGCCTTTACCGCCCCTACCGGTGTCAAAGAGCTGGAGGAAGAGGTCAAACGGCTGCAGGAGGAAAAGGTGCAGGCGGTCAACGCCCAGGATTTTGAAGGCGCCGCTGCCCTGCGGGATAAGGAACGGGAGGCCGCCGGCCGGCTGGCCGAGGCCCAGACCGCCTGGAAGCGCAAAACAGGGGAGATTTCCGGCCAGGTGACGGCACAAGATATTGCCAGCATTGTGTCCTCCTGGACGGGCATCCCTGTGGTGCAGCTCACCGAGGACGAAAGCCGGCGGCTGCGCAGGCTGGAAAGCGAAATCCACAAACGGGTTATCGGCCAGGATGAGGCGGTGGTGGCGGTATGCCAGGCCATCCGCCGGGCCCGGGTGGGGTTGAAGGATCCCAAGCGGCCCATTGGTTCCTTCCTGTTTTTGGGACCTACCGGGGTGGGAAAGACCGAGTTGTCCAAAGCGCTGGCCGAGGCCATGTTCGGGGATGAAAACGCCATGATCCGGCTGGATATGTCGGAATATATGGAAAAGCACACCGTATCCCGCCTGGTGGGGTCTCCGCCCGGTTATGTGGGCTTTGAGGAAGGCGGACAGCTTACCGAAAAGGTACGGCGTAAGCCCTATTCGGTGGTGCTTTTCGACGAGATTGAAAAGGCGCATCCGGATGTTTTCAATATTCTTCTGCAGGTGCTGGAGGACGGCATCCTGACCGACTCCCAAGGCCGGCGGGTGGATTTCCGGAACACCATCATCATTATGACCTCCAATCTGGGCGCCCGGCTGATTACCGAGAAAAAGGTTTCCTTTGGCTTTTCGGCCGCCGATGGCCGGGATGCTGCAGATGCCGCAGCCATCCGGGAAAGGGTCATGGCAGAGGTCAAACGGGAATTCAGACCCGAGTTTTTAAACCGTATCGATGAAATTGTCGTATTCCGCAAGCTGGGACAGGCGGAGCTGGATAAAGTAGCAGCCCTGATGCTGGACGGCCTGAAGACCCGCGCCGCCGATTTGGGCATCGAACTGCGGTTTGCCCCCAGCGCTGTGGAGGCGGTGGCCAAAGAAGGGTTTGACCCGGTGTACGGTGCGCGCCCCCTGCGCAGGGTTATACAGGAGCGCATAGAGAACCTTCTGAGCGAAAAGCTGCTGGACGGTTTTGCCCCTGCGGGCAGCCGGCTTGTCTGTGAATATAAGGAATCGGCCAAGAATGGCGGGCATTTTATCTTCCGTAAACTGGCTCCCAAAAAGGCGGCAGCACCGGCAGCTGCCGCAGAAAAAGCCGCCCTGCCGCCGGCAGGGGACAGCACCGACAATGCGTAATATGCAAGCGGGCCTGCTGCTGGTATGAGGCAGCGGGCCCGCTGTTTCTAAGTTGTTAAAAACCGCTGTTTCTAAGTTGTTAAAAAAAGAAGTTGACAGACTCAAGATGAGATGATATAATATTTAAGCTTGATTATGCGAGTGTGCTGGAACAGGCAGACAGGCACGTTTGAGGGGCGTGTGTCTTTGACGTACGGGTTCAAGTCCCGTCACTCGCACCAAGCATAAATCCCCGGAAGCCGCTGATTGCAGGGCTTCCGGGGTTTTGTGTTTTGCTAGGATATC
>CAJFVX010000025.1 GCA_904420585.1 Candidatus Howiella intestinavium
GTAATCCATTACCTTCTCTATTTTCCTCACCAGATGATTCTCCGGCACCAATGCCTCTATGTCCGTTACCACTGCTTCCCGCCGTCCATCTCTTTCTCTTTCGTACATCTTTTCTCACCTCCCCTCCATTATACCAAAAAAGCCGCCTTGCGGCGACTTCTTTGACAGGCTGAAATCCCGCAGGAGCGGGATTTGTCGGGGGAATGTTAGAAGGGGGCCCGCCCCTCTTCTACAGCTTGTCGACTTTGTCGACAAGCTGAGCCCGCCGGTCTATTTCCCGGCGGGCTGTCTCCTATTCCTTTATAATCGCTTAAAAGGCCACCTTTTCGGCGATATAGGCCTTCAGCTGGTCGATGGCGATGCGCTCCTGGGTCATGGTATCCCGGTCGCGGACGGTCACGCAGCCGTCCTCGGCCGACTCGAAGTCGTAGGTAATGCAGAAGGGGGTGCCGATTTCGTCCTGCCGGCGGTACCGCTTGCCGATGGAGCCGGCCTCGTCGTAGTCCACCATAAAGTCGGCGGCCAGCATATCCCGCACCTTGCCGGCCTGCTCGCCCAGCTTCTTGCTGAGGGGCAGGATGGCGGCCTTATAGGGCGCCAGGGCCGGATGCAGCCGCAGCACCACCCGGGTGTCCCCCTTGTCGTCGGTTTCCTCGTCGTAGGCGTCGCAGAGGAAGGCCAGCACAACCCGGTCGGCCCCCAGGGAGGGCTCGATGACGTAGGGGATATACTTCTCGTTGGTCTCGGGGTCAAAATATTCCAGGCTCTTGCCCGAATGGTTCTGATGGGCGCTTAAGTCAAAATCCGTCCGGTCGGCGATGCCCCACAGCTCGCCCCAGCCGAAGGGGAAGAGGAATTCAAAGTCGGTGGTGGCGTTGGAATAGTGGGAAAGCTCTTCCTTCTCATGATCCCGCAGGCGCAGGTTTTCGGTCCGCATTCCCAGGCTCAGCAGCCAGTTTTTGCAGGTTTCCTTCCAGTAGGCGAACCATTCCAAATCGGTGCCCGGCTTGCAGAAGAATTCCAGCTCCATCTGCTCGAATTCCCGGGTGCGGAAGGTGAAGTTGCCGGGGGTGATTTCGTTGCGGAAGGATTTGCCTATCTGGCAGACGCCGAAGGGCACCTTCCGGCGGGTGGTGCGCTGGATGTTGGCGAAGTTGACAAAAATGCCCTGGGCGGTTTCCGGCCGCAGGTAGAGCTCGTTTTTGGCGTCCTCGGTGACCCCCTGGAAGGTCTTGAACATCAGGTTGAACTGGCGGATTTCGGTGAAGTTGCAGGATCCGCATTCGGGGCAGGCAATGCCCTTTTCCTTGATGTAATCGCTCATCTGCTGGAAGCTCCAGCCGGCGGGGTTGACGCCGGTGTCCTCAATGAGCTTGTCGGCCCGGTGGCGGGTCTTGCAGTCCTTGCAGTCCATGAGGGGGTCGGAGAAACCGCCCACATGGCCGGAGGCCACCCAGACCTGGGGGTTCATGAGGATGGCGCTGTCCAGGCCCACATTATAGGGATTTTCCTGCACAAACTTCTTCCACCAGGCTTTTTTGACATTGTTTTTAAACTCCACGCCCAAGGGACCGTAGTCCCAGGTATTGGACAGGCCGCCGTAGATTTCCGAACCGGCGTAGACAAAGCCCCGGTTTTTGGCCAGGGCCACGATGGTTTCCATGCTCTTTTCGCTGTTGTTCATCTTCCTATTCTCCCCCGTATACGGCCGGCCCTCCATACCGGGCAGCGGCCGGAATTTCCAATCAAATCCTAATTATGATACCGGATTCCCGCCGCCTTGTCAAGGTGCGGCGGACAGCCATCCGGCCCATCCGGCAAAAAAGTTCCGCCTGCGTGAGGCAGGCGGGACTTTTGTATGGGTTACAGGGTGATGACGCCGAAAACGTCCAGCACCGAGCTGACCAGGATGATGACCAGGAAAACTGGCGCGATATACTTAATCATGACCTTAAACAGCTTTTCCCGCCGGAATTTGGAGGACAGCTTCACCTCGTCGGCCACAACCTTGGTCCCCACCACATATCCCACAAAAATACAGGTGAGCAGGGCCACAATAGGCATGAGCACGTTGTTGCTGATGAAATCGAAGAAATCTAAGATTTGCAGACCCAGGATTTTAAAATCGGACCAGATGCTGTAACCGAAGCAGGAGAGCAGTCCAACGCCCAGGCAGCCGGCGGTTACAAGCAGGCAGGTCAGCTTCCGGTTCCATCCGAATTTATCCTGGAAAATGGATACCACCGTCTCCATCAGGGAGATGGAGGAAGTCAGGGCGGCAAAGAGCACCAGCAGGAAGAAGGCCGCACCGAACAGAGACCCGAAGCCCATGCTGGCAAAGACCTTGGGCAGGGCCTGGAACATAAGCCCCGGGCCGGCTTCCTGGGGAGCGGCACCCGAGAAGGCGAATACGGCCGGAATGACCATCAGCCCGGCGATGATGGCAAAGCCCGTATCACAGATTTCAATCTGGGCCACGGATTTGTTCAAATCATCCTCTTTTTTCATATAGGAGCCGTAGGTGATCATGATACCCATGGCTAAGGACATGGAGTAGAATAACTGCCCCACGGCGGCCACGATAGTCAACAGCAAAGAAGAGGGCGTAACGCTGGAAAAATCGGGAAGCAGGTAGTATTTGACCCCTTCCAGCGCCCCCGGCCGGGTCACCGAATAGACGGCCACCACCACCGACAGCACCGCCAATATGGGCATCATCAGCTTGCTGGCCTTTTCCACACCCTTCTGCACCCCAAACAGCACAATCACCGCCGTGAGGGCTACATAAATGCAGAACCAGAAAATGGGCGACCAGGTTTGGGAAATAAAACCGGTAAAATAGGAATCCTCTGCCGCCGCAGTCGCCTGCCCGCTGATGTAGGTGGCCAGGTACTTGGTCACCCAGCCGCCGATGGCACAGTAATAGGGCAGGATGATCATGGGGACAACAGAGGTCAGCCAGCCCACAAAGCCAAACTTTTTATTCAGCTTTTTATAGGCGCCGATGGCGCTCAGGCCGGTCTTGCGGCCAATGGCAATTTCGGCCGTCATCAGGGCAAAGCCGAAGGTCAGGGCCAGTATGATGTATACCAGCAGGAAAATCCCGCCGCCGTATTTTGCCGCCAGATACGGGAACCGCCACAGGTTCCCCAGTCCCACTGCAGACCCGGCTGCCGCCAGCACAAAGCCGATGCGGCCGGAAAAACTGCTTCTTTGTTTTGCCACTGCCATATCGTTCCTCCTGTATTATCCTCTCCTCGGTCCTATCGGGCAAGGGGGTGTTTTTTACAAATAAGTCATAATTCAGACATAATTATGCCATATCCCATACCGAAAAGCAAGACGGAATCCCACATTCCCTGCATATACTTATTTTGGCCGGCAAAAGAGGGATTCCCGCTGAAAGCCGCATTGCACTTTTGCGGCAGGGGGAGTATAATAAGGAATACTGACTAAAGGACCGGCTGCGGCCGGATGGTATTTTGATAAGGAGCTGAGAAATCCATGTCCCAAGAAAATCGCGCCTGCAACGAAACCGGCTGCAGCGGCAACTGTTCCAGCTGTGCCAGCAATCCCCAGAACGGCGCTCCCAAGCCCGAAAGCTTTCTGGAGCCCACCAACCAGTTCAACAGCATCAAGAAGGTCATCGGCGTCGTCAGCGGCAAGGGCGGCGTGGGCAAGTCCTTTGTCACCGCCATGATGGCCGTGCTCATGAACCGCAAGGGCTACGCCGCCGGCATCCTGGACGCCGACATCACCGGCCCCTCCATCCCCAAGATGTTCGGCATCAACCGGCGGGCCCATTCCAACGAACTGGGCATCCTCCCCGAGCGCACGGCGAACGACATTCCCATTATGTCCATCAACCTGCTGCTGGAGCAGCCCGACACCCCCGTCATCTGGCGGGGCCCCATCCTGGCCGGGGCGGTCAAGCAGTTCTGGACCGACGTGCTCTGGGGGGATTTGGACTTCCTCTTTATCGACATGCCTCCGGGAACCGGCGACGTGCCCCTGACCGTCTTCCAGTCCATCCCCCTGGACGGCATCATCATCGTGACCTCTCCCCAGGAGCTGGTCTCCATGATTGTCAAGAAGGCCTACAACATGGCCCGGCAGATGAACATTCCCATCCTGGGCGTGGTGGAGAATATGAGTTATGTGAAATGTCCCGACTGCGGCAAGGAAATCCGCCTGTTCGGCGAAAGCCATCTGGAGGAGACGGCGAAGGAACTGGGGATTCCCGTGTTGGGACGCATGCCCATCGACCCGAAGGCTCCCGCCCTCTGCGACAAGGGCGAATTTGAACGGTATGTAGGCGAAGACCTCCAGGGTGCGGCCGACGCCCTGGAAGAAGCCCTTTCCTGAGCGCTATGAACAAGGATACCGAAGCGAGGGCCCGGCAGGCGGCCGACCGGTTTTTGGAGGGATACAACTGTACCCAGGCGGTCTTTCTGACCTATTGCGAAGAATTGGGTCTGGACGCCGAAACCGGACTGCGGCTGGCCTCCCCCTTTGGGGGCGGCATGGGGCGGCTCCGGGAAGTCTGCGGCACGGTCAGCGGTATGTTTTTAGCCGCCGGCCTGCAGTTCGGCTACGCCGGCCCCAAGGATTTGGAGGGGAAAAAGCGGCTGTACGCCATTGTACAGGAACTGGCCCGCCGGTTTGAAAACGAAAACGGCTCCATCGTCTGTCGGGAGCTGCTGGGGCTGGACCACAAGCGGGACGAGCCCACCCCCGAAGCCCGCACGCCGGATTATTATAAAAAGCGGCCCTGCAAGGATTTGGCGGCCGCCGCCGTGCGGATTTACGACGGACTCTGCGCCGATATTGCAGCCGGCCGATGGTCGGCGGATTAAAAAGGGACTCTGCCCCGCCAAGCGGACAAAATTTTAACCGCCCTTCCGACGCACGGGAGGGCGGTTTTGCCGGACTTGGCGGCCCAGCAAGACAAGTACAGGAGGAAAAGGGATTATGGGACAGGATATAAGGGAAAAGCGGGCGCGGGAAAAAGAAGTGGTTTCCCTGATGATCCGGCTGTACTGCCGTGGCCGGCATGGACAGAAAAAGGGGCTGTGCCCCGACTGCCGGTCCTTATGCGACTACGCCGCCCAGCGGATAGAGCACTGCCCCTTTATGGAGACCAAAACCTTTTGCTCCAACTGCCGGGTACATTGCTACGCCCCGAAACAGCGGGAGGCCATCCGGCAGGTTATGCGTTACGCAGGCCCCCGGATGCTTTTCCACCACCCGGTCATGGCCCTGCGCCATCTGCTGGATTCCAGAGCCGAAAAGAAGCGCTTGGCAGATGAGATGCCGCCGTGCTGAGAGGCTTCCCCCTATTGCCGGCGCTTTTTCATACGGAAAATATAAAGAACCCACTGCGGTGGGTTCTTTTTTATGCCGCCGGACTACTGGATGGTCAGGGCCGGCATGGGAGAGGAAGCCGACAGCTCCTTATCCTGGGCGGTGCAGAGTTCATAGTAGCGGCCCTTTTTGGCCATAAGCTCGGCGTGGGTGCCCTGCTCCACAATCCGTCCCCCGTCGATGAACATAATCTGGTCGCAGCTTTGGATGGTGGACAGGCGGTGGGCGATAATAAAGCTGGTGCGCCCTTTAAGCAGTTCCTGGATGCCCTGCTGCAAAAGCTGTTCCGTCCTGGCGTCGATGGAGGAGGTTGCCTCGTCCAGCACCAGGATTTTCGGGTCGGCCACCAGGGTGCGGGCAAAGGAAATCAGCTGCTTCTGTCCCTGGGACAGCCGGCCGCCCCGCTCGTTGACCTCGGTTGCATAGCCCTTTTCCATATGGCTTATAAAGTCATGGGCCTGCACCCGCCGGGCGGCGTCCTCCATCTCGGCCGCCGTGGCGTCCAGCCGGCCGTAGCGGATGTTGTCGGCGATGGTGCCCGAAAAGATAAAGGAATCCTGGAGCATAATCCCCATCTGGCTGCGCAGGGATTTCAGGGTCACCTGGGAGATATCCTGCCCGTCGATGAGCACCTGGCCCTCGGTGACATTATAAAACCGGCTGATGAGGTTGACGATGGTGGATTTTCCCGCCCCCGTAGGTCCCACCAGGGCGATGGACTGCCCCGGCTCCACCGTAAAGCTCACATCGTTGAGCACCCGGGTGCCCGGCTCGTACTCAAAGGAGACGTGCCGGAACTCCACCCGCCCGGTTATGGGAGGCAGGGCGGCGGCGCCGGGGACGTCGTGGATTTCCACCGGCTCGTCGATGGTCTGGAAAATCCGCTCCAGATAGGCGATGGTGTTGATAAGGTTGTTGTAGAGGGCGGCCAGGGTGGTGATGGGCTGCCAGAACCGGGAGGCGTAGGTCCCCATGGCCAGGATGACCCCCACCGACGCGGCCGGGGCAAACCAGGCGATGCCGGCCATGTACATAAAGGCCAGCACCCACTGGGAGATATTGTCCACCGACAGCCCCACCAGGTTGGATACGTAGATGGCCTTCATCCAGAATTTGTTGGTCAGTTTATTTAAGCGGTCGTAGATTTTGCTGTTCTCACGCTGACGGTTGAAGCCCTCGGTGACCTTGACGCCCTCGATGTTCTCGCAGGTGTAGGCCGACAGGTTGGAGGTTTTATTGTTGACCTGCTGCCAGGCCTTCCGCTGAGCCGGCTTGATGATAAAGATGATGGCGGCCAGCACCGGCAGCCCGGCCACGATGACGGCGGCCAGCTTTACGTCGGTCATGAACATGAAAATGGCGATAAACACAAGGTTCAGCACTTCAATCAGGATGTTGATGATGCCGTTGGACAGCATATCCGACACGCTGTTGACATACTGCACCACCCGCACCAGAATCTTGCCCTGGGGCCGGGAGTCGTAGTAGGAGAAGGGCAGTTCCTGCAAATGTTTGAACAGGTCGTCCCGGATATTGTAGACGATGTCCTGCCCCACCCGGGCCATAATGAAGCCCCGGGCGGTGGAGAGCAGGATGCTGATGAGGATGGAGCCGGCCAGCAGGCCGGCGTACTGCAGCAGCAGCGCCATATCTTTGTTGGGCATGGCCACGTCGATGGCCTTCTGGATGAACTGAGGCCCGGTAAGGGCCACCAGGGAGGCCGCGATGGACAGCAGCATGGCCGCCAGCATCTTGCCCTTATACTTTTTCACATAGACAAAAGAGCGTTTTAAGTGGGAGAAGTCAAATGGGGTTTCCAGGGTTTCGTCTACATCGTATTTGTTCCTGGCCATTTTCTATTCCCCCTTCCCGCCGGCCAGCGCCGGCTCCTTCTGTTCCGCAGCCGGCCTGCGTTTCGGCCGCAGGCGACGGCGGGCCGCCTCCTTTTCGGCGGCTTCCCCGGCGGCCCGGGCGGCCTTCTGCCGTTCGTAGGCCGCCACCGCCTCCGGGTCAAGGGGCGGCAGGTTCGGCACGTTCTGCAGCTCGCAGATTTCCCGGTAATAGCCCGGCCTGGCCATAAGCTGGGCATGGGTGCCCATATCTACCTGGCCGTCCTGAAGGATCATAATGCGGTCGGCATCCTTCACCGAGGAAATCCGCTGGGCCACGATGATTTTGGTGCAGTTAAATTCCAGGTTCCGCAGCTGGTGCTGGATGAACTGCTCGGTCTCCATATCCACCGCCGAGGTGGTGTCGTCCAGAATCAGGATGGGGGGCTGGATGGCCAGGGCCCGGGCCAGGGCGATGCGCTGCCGCTGGCCGCCCGACAGGCCTACCCCCCGCTCGCCCACGATGGTGTTATACCCCTCCTCCATCCGCCGGATGAAGGGGTCGGCGGCCGCCGCCGACGCGTATTTATACACATCCTCCTCCGGCATATCGGGGTCGCCGTAGGCGATGTTGCCGTCGATGGTGTCGGAGAATAAGAAGACGTCCTGAGCCGCAAGGCCGATAGAGCCCCGCAGTTTGGACAGCTTCCACATGCGCACGTCCACGTCGTCCACCAACACCCGGCCTTCTGTCACGTCGTAAAACCGGCAGATGAGGTTGACAAGGGTGGTCTTGCCTGACCCGGTGGGGCCCATGATGGCCAGGGTCTCCCCGGGGTTCACAGAAAAGCTCAGGTGGGACAGCACCGGCTGGCTGCCGTAGGCAAAGGACACATCCTGGAATTCGATTTTGCCCTCCAGGCGGGTTTCCTTATCCACGCAGTCGTACCGGTCCACAATTAAAGGCCTGGAGTAGAAGACCTCGATAACCTTGTCGGCCGAGGCGAAGAAGCGCTGGATGTCGTTTAAGATGTTGCCCATGTTCCGCATGGGGGAGGACAGGGCCCAAGTCAGGCCGGAGAAGGCGGTCAGCTCCCCGTAGGTCAGGCTGCCGTTGATGACGAAAATGCCCCCGGCCAGAATCATAATGACCGACAGGATCTGGCAGAACAGGTCGATAACCGGGGAAAAGGCCTGCCACTTGTAGGCCGCCACCAGGTTGGCCTTGCGGTATTCCCTGCTGCACTGGTCGAACTTTTCGATTTCGTAGTCCTCCCGGGCGAAAGCCCGCACCACCCGGTTGCCGGCGATATTCTCCTGGGCGGCGGTATTCAGCCGGGACAGCTTCTCCCGCAGGTTGGCGTAGATGGGCTTAATGCGCCGAACGTAGACAAAGGACAGCACGGCGATAATCGGCGTCACGGCCAGCATGCAGAGGGTGAGCCCCACGCTCATGGTGGACAAAAAGACAATGGCCGCCAGCAGCACGGCGATGGAGTCCGTAAAGGTATAGACGATCTGGGCGCAGGTGTGGCGCACATACTCCATATCGCCCGTCACCCGGGTGATGAGGTCGCCGGTGCGGTTTTTATCGTAAAACCGCAGTTCCTGGTTGATAAGGGTGTCAAAAATACTCTGGCGCAGCTTCATAATCAGGTGCTGGGAGGAAAACTCCATAAACAGCACCATCACATAGCGCAGCACCGTCCGGGCCAGCTGGACGCCGCACATGCCCAAAAGCAGCGGCGCCAATCTTTCCCGCATGCCCCCCACAATCACATCGTCGATGAGCATCTGGGACAGCTTGGGTACAACCACCGTCATGGACATGGTGATGACGGACAGCATAAGCCCCATGACCAGATACTTCCGTTTGCCGGTCATATTCCGCCAAAGCCATCGGATTTGAAACATACGCTTCCCCCTCTCTTTTCTTTCGCCGCGGGCATAAAAAGGCGGGGACGTCCACAACAGTCTGTTCGGTTGCCTGTGTTGTGGGCGTCCCCGCGTAGGATGCGCGGCGAAGTCCGGCCGGCTTATCCGCGCCGGCCGCGCTGATTCTCCTTTTCTCTCTCGGGTTTCCCCGGTGTTCCTCTCCATTATAAGGATTTTACGGCAAAAGTATAGCCCCTGCCGCAAAAAATACTGTCCAAAGATAGGTAATAAAATTTCCGAAAAATGCACATTTTTGGCAAGGATATAAAGCGGGGCCGTTCCTGTTATGAAACGGCCCCGCGCCATGATGCTCCGCAAAGGAATTACAGCGTTGTTTCAAATATCCCCATAAAACCGGTTAGACGGCCATCCTGCCCGCAGGCAGGATAAAAACCGGAAAAACAGATCATCCGGCGGCATACTCTACCGTTGCCATACCCGCGTATGCGCCATTGACATCATAGGCCACCACTTGTACCAGGATCTTGGGCTGGCCATTTTCCAGCCGCAGAGCGGAATAGGTACCGTCGGCCTGGGTCCGGGCATCAAAATAATAGGTGCCCTCCGCCACCTGTCCTGCATGAGCGGCATCTGTGGTTGCATATTTCGTTCGATTGGCAAGTCCTTCTGCCTCTACCACCTGCAGCACCCGGCAGGCATCGTCCAGACAGTTATCCGACACAAGTTCGTCGGCCGTTACCTGTACCGACGGCTTGATGGGTGTGCTGAGGTTGCCGTGGGAAATGCTGCCGTCGGCGTAATAACCATCATAATAAATGCTTTGGCTGACCTTATATCTGGCTGCATTTCCATGCTCCGTCAGCCGGATCTTCCCGTCCTCAATGGCAATGCCGGAAGCGGATACAGCCGATTCCAGCGGCTGCACAGTCACCGGCGAACCCACAGGAAGCGGTGTGCTAATTCCCAGCAAGAGTTTGGCATCGACGCCCGCATTTTCCACTTTGCAGCCGGAATAGTCCACATTTTCAATATTCTGCCTGCCGTCGGCGCACGCCCCGATGGTACTGCCAGCCAGGACATAAATGGCAGCCATGTCGTCATAGGAACGGATAGTGCCGTCGATTTTCGAATCGCGGATAATGGTCGTATCATTCTTCCAAGCCCCCTGGCCTACAAAGCCGCCCATTTGGCTGAGTACGCCAACAACCGTTCCGCTCATAACACTGCCTTCAATGCGATAGTTCTGTGCGTTGCCGATAAAGCCGCCGCTGGCCAGGCCGCTGACAAAAGGATTGACCGCCGTCTGCGCATCCACCGAACTGTCTTTTATGACTACGGCCGCGCCGCCCGTGTGGGCAAAGAAGCCGCCGCCATAGGTCTGGCAGCCGGCCAGATGCACATTGTCCACCCACAGCTTATCCGTACTGTCCTGAGCGGTGTAATAGGGCCCGTATCCCAGCATGCCGTACAGGGAGGTGCAGTTTTCAAAGGTAATATTGCGCCAGGCGTTGTCTGTACCCCGGTAAAAGTACTGCCCTTCCGTGTCCATATTGGATATGGTGTGGCCGTATCCATCCACAACCAGATTTTCAAAGACCAGTTCTCCCGGCACCTCTACACCGGCCATATCAATATCGTTTTTCAGCAGAATGGCCAGGTAAGCGCCCTCTTCCGTCCCGGCGTATTCCAAAGCGTTTACCAGTTCTTCCGGTGTAGAAACATAAACACTGGCCGCATCGTCATACAGGATGCTGCCGAAGCCGTCCGCCTCATAGGGAACCTGGGTGGCCAGCAGATGGATATTGGCGGTAAACAGCTTGTTCTGGAACTCGTTGCCCGCCGTCTCCTTCATGCCGTAAACCAGAAGGAATTTCTTGGATTTTTCAGGCAGGACGGTATAGTATTCCTGTCCATTTGCATCCCCCTGCAATTCGCTGATAGGGCGCTTGACGAAAGCCGCCTCGGGCTGCAGATCTTCATCCAGCGGAATCAAGTCGAACCAGAGGGCGTCCTCCAGGCCGTCCTCAAATATGCTGAAATAGATTTTCACCTTGGCCGCCAAGTTTCCAATATTCTCCACCTCCAGCATTTTGGCGGAGGATTTTCCCGGCTCCCACAGTTCCTCCTGGAAAACCGGCCCGTCCAATTCCAAATTCTTCTTTTGGGTTTCCGGAACGAATCCAAAGGGCTGTCCACCGTATATGCCCTCTATCCGGAATTCGTCCCCGCCTGGTTCCAGATCATAGGAAAAGGCCTGCATCCGCAGTTCTCCCGACTGCACCACATTCCCGGCGTTTACCACCGAATCCGTAAACCAGGCAAAAGTCGTTCCCATCAAAAGGGAAATACAGACCAAAAGCGATAAACCACTGACAACAAGAGACCTTTTTATACTCTTCATTTGATCCATCCTCCTGAAAAATATTGATAACTGCCCTGAGAACCCCTGCCCTTATTTCACCATCTTATTCCCGGCCCCCTTAAAACGCACCGAAAAAAATACTTGAAATTGTATATTTTTTGTATATTTATTATATAAGAAATGCGGCAGGAAGTCAATATATTTTCGATTAACAATAGTTTACGTGCTGTACCCGCGAGGCAGCCGCCGCATATCATGCCTCACATTCCAAAATTCCCATGCCCGCCCCGGGGAAATCCGGCAATATGCAGAAAATTCCCCTATTCCGCCGGCCGGGTTTGACAAATCCGCCGCCGGAATAGTATAATCTAGAAAATGTGAATACCCATGGCTTTCGGCGGCCCAGGCCGCCCACTTTCAGGAGGTGCCTATGAGCGATTCCAATGTAGTCGAAATGTTCGGCAGTATGGTGTTCAACGACCATGTCATGCGCCAGCGGCTGCCCAAGGAAACCTACCGCGCCCTAAAAAAGACGGTCACCGACGGCGTGTCCCTGGACATTTCGGTGGCCCGCACCGTGGCCGCCTGCATGAAGGACTGGGCCATTGAGAAGGGCGCCACCCATTACACCCACTGGTTCCAGCCCATGACCGGCGTCACGGCCGAGAAGCACGACAGCTTCATCTCCCCCACCGCCGACGGCCATGTGATTATGGAATTCTCCGGCAAGGAGCTTATCAAGGGCGAGCCCGACGCCTCCTCCTTCCCCTCCGGCGGCCTGCGGGCCACCTTCGAGGCCAGGGGCTACACCGCCTGGGACCCCTCCTCCTACGCCTTTGTCAAGGAAAACACCCTGTACATCCCCACCGTCTTCTACTCCTACGGCGGGCAGATTCTGGACAAGAAGACTCCCCTGCTGCGCTCCATGGAGGCCATCGACAGGCAGGCCATGCGGATTGTCAAACTCTTCGGGCACCGCAACCCGGTCTACGCCAATGTCTCCCACGTGCTGACTACCGTGGGGGCCGAGCAGGAGTATTTCCTGGTGGATAAGGCCTATTACAACCAGCGCAAGGATTTGAAGTTTACCGGCCGAACCCTCATCGGGGCCATGCCCCCCAAGGGCCAGGAGCTGGACGACCACTATTTCGGCGCCATCCGTCCCCGGGTCAAGGAATTTATGAAGGATTTGGATGAGGAGCTCTGGAAGCTGGGCATCTGCGCCAAGACCGAGCACAATGAGGTGGCCCCGGCCCAGCACGAGCTGGCCCCCATCTACGACACCACCAACATCGCCACCGACCACAACCAGCTGACCATGGACATGATGAAGCGGGTGGCCGACCGGCACGGGCTGGTCTGCCTGCTGCACGAAAAGCCCTTTAAGGGGGTCAACGGCTCGGGCAAGCACAACAACTGGTCCATCTGCACCGACACCGGCTTCAACCTTTTGAATCCCGGCGCATCCCCCCGGGAAAACGCCCAGTTCCTGCTCTTTTTGCTGGCCGTGGTCAAGGGGGTCAACGATTACCAGGATCTGCTGCGGCTGTCGGCGGCCGACGCCGGCAACGACCACCGGCTGGGCGCGTCGGAAGCGCCGCCGGCCATTGTATCCATCTCCCTCGGGGACGAACTGACCCGGGTGCTGGAGCAAATCGACGCAGGCGAGGAGGAAAACGAGGCCGGCCAGCCGGTCAAGCCGGTTATGGAAGTGGGTGTGGACATGCTGCCCAAGCTGCCCCGGGACACCACCGACCGCAACCGCACCTCCCCCTTTGCCTTCACCGGCGACAAGTTCGAGTTCCGCATGGTGGGGTCTTCGGCCTCCATTTCCTGCCCCAACGTCATGCTCAACACCATTGTGGCCGAGTCCCTCTCCCTCTTTGCCGACGAGCTGGAGCAGGCCGACGATTTCCAAAAGGCCCTGCACAAGCTGATTAAGCGCACCATCCGGGAAAACAAGCGGATTATCTACAACGGCAACAACTACTCTGAAGAGTGGGTGAAAGAGGCCGAAAGGCGGGGGCTGCTCAACCTGACCAACGCGGTGGACGCCCTCTCCCACTACGCCGATGAGAAAAACATCAAGCTTTTTGCCAAGCACAAAATCTACACCGAGGCCGAGGTCCGCTCCCGGATGCAGATTCTGCTGGAAAGCTATGTGAAGACGGTACATATTGAGGCCCTGACCCTTTTGGATATGATTAAAAAGGAAATCATACCCTCGGTGCTCAAGTACCTCAAGGACGTGAGCCAGACCATGGCGGCCAAGGAGAGCCTCGCGGGCAATTACAACTGCCTGCTGGAATCCACCCTGCTGACCCGGGCCTCTGATTTGGGCGGCACCCTCTACCAGTGCACCGAGGCCCTGGAGGCCATTGTGGGGGACAGCCCCAGCCGGGAGGACGTCCTGACGGCCGCCCGATATTACAGGGACAAGGTCATCCCCGGCATGGACGCCCTGCGGGCGGTGGCCGACGAGCTGGAAATGGTCATCGGCCGTTCCTACTGGCCCTTCCCCACCTACAACGATTTGTTGTTTGGGGTGTAAGTTTGTTATCACAGAAAAAGCGGCCCGCCGTGAGAATACGGCGGGCCGCTTGTATTTGGGTTCGGGACGCCCCTCCCTGCCGGAGAGGATATCCGGTTTATTGCCCCCGCGCGGATTTTATACCCTGCGGGCCGCTTTTATACATC
Source organism: Candidatus Howiella intestinavium (assembly GCA_904420585.1). Classification (GTDB taxonomy): domain Bacteria; phylum Bacillota; class Clostridia; order Oscillospirales; family Acutalibacteraceae; genus Howiella; species Howiella intestinavium. The sequence goes on from CAJFVX010000025.1 coordinate 14,149, forward strand.
CATAAACCGGATTTGTCCCTTTTCCGGGGCGGCGATGACAGCCAGGGACTCCAGCCGCACGCCGGCGGCGCGCACCAGTCTGCCGCCATCCTGAAAACCCTTTTCAATGGCCACGCCGCAGCCCACCGCCCGGGCTCCCGCCTGCCGGACGATGTCCAGAAGGCCCAGGAGGGCCTGGCCGCGGGCCAGGAAGTCGTCCAGAATCAGCACCGAGTCGGCGGGCGACAGGTACCGGGCGGCCACCTGCACCGTGTAGTCGGTATCCTTGGTAAAGGAGTGGACCTTGGCCGCAAGCAGCCGGCCGTCCAGGTTTTTGGAACGGGTCTTTTTGGCGAAAATCACCGGCACGTTCCCAAAATGCCGGGCGGCGGCCACGGCGATGCCGATACCCGAGGCCTCCACCGTCAGGATTTTGGTCACCGGGCTGCCGGCAAACCGCCGGGCAAACTCCGCCCCCATGGCGTCCAGGAGTTCCACGTCCATCTGGTGGTTGAGAAAGCTGTCCACCTTCAGCACGTCCCCCTCCAGCCGGCCTTCTTCCCGTATCCGCGCTTTCAGCAGTTCCATACCCCTTCCCCCTATACCTGGTACTGGGGCTCGCAGGTGATGTTGACCCCCAGCCGGCGGAATACCTTTTCATCCACCGGCGAGAGGATGACCGAGGAATGGACCTCGCAGCCCCGCAGCCGGTCCAGCTGCTCCAAGGCCAGCTTGGCGGTGGGGTTGGTGGCGGCGCAGATGGACAGGGCAATGAGCACCTCGTCGGTATGCAGCCGGGGGTTCCGGTTGCCCAGATGCCGCACCTTCAGTTCCTGAATGGGTTCGATGATAACAGGGGAAATCAGGTGGATTTCGTCGCTGATGCCCCCCAGGGTCTTTAATGCGTTGAGCAGCAGGGCGGACGAGGCCCCCAGCAGTTCGGAGGTCTTGCCGGTTACGATGGAACCGTCCTGCAGTTCCATGGCTGCCGCCGGGGAGCCGCTTAAGGCCGCCTTCTGCAGGGCCGGGGCGATAACTGCCCGGTCGTGGACGGTGACCTCAGCCTTCTTCATCAGCAGCTCCAGCTTGTATACCACCTCTTCGGATACCGTGCCCTTCCGCTGGCCGCAGAGGGCGGTATAGTACCGCCGGATGATCTCCTGGCAGGAGGCCGCCCGGACGGCGTCATCGTCCACAATGCAGTTGCCCGCCATATTCACCCCCATGTCGGTGGGGGATTTGTAGGGGCAGGTCCCCACAATCTTTTCAAACATGGCCGTGAGCACCGGGAAAATCTCCACGTCCCGGTTGTAGTTGACCGTGGTTTTCCCGTAGGCCTCCAGATGGAAGGGGTCAATCATATTCACATCATTCAAATCGGCCGTGGCCGCCTCATAGGCCAGGTTGACCGGATGCTTTAAGGGCAGGTTCCAGATGGGGAAGGTCTCAAACTTGGCGTAGCCGGCCTTAATGCCCCGCTTATGCTCGTGGTAGAGCTGGGAAAGGCAGGTGGCCATCTTGCCGCTGCCGGGGCCGGGGGCAGTAACCACCACCAGTTCCCGCTTGGTTTCAATGTATTCATTCTTCCCATACCCCTCGTCGCTGACGATGTGGGCGATGTTGGAGGGATACCCCTCAATGGGATAGTGGCGGTAAACCTTGACGCCTAAGGCCTCCAGCCTTTTCTGGAAAGCGGCGGCCACCGGCTGCCCCTGGAACTGGGTAAGCACCACGCTGCCCACATACAGGCCGATGTTCCGGAACTCCTCGATAAGCCGGAGCACATCCAGGTCGTAGGTGATGCCCAAATCCCCCCGCAGCTTGTTTTTCTCAATATCCCCCGCGCAGATGGCGATGACGATTTCCACCTGATCCTTCAGCTGCAGCAGCATCCGCAGCTTGCTGTCCGGCTGAAAGCCGGGCAGTACCCGGGAGGCATGGTAATCGTCAAAGAGCTTGCCGCCGAACTCCAAATACAGCTTGCCGCCGAATTTGGAAATCCGCTCCCTGATATGCTCCGACTGCATGCGAAGATACTTTTCGTTATCAAATCCAATTTGCGTCATAGTTTCCACGCCCTCCCTGCGATACAGTAAAAATCCATCTTATTATACAGGATACATCCTCTGTTTGCAAGAAAGCGGGCAGCAAAAACCAGTTTCCGCCGGACAGACAAAGCCCCGGGCGGCTGAAACAACCACCCGGGACTCAGCTTGTCGACAAGGTCGACAAGCTGTAGAAGAGGGGCGAGCCCCCCTTCTAACATTCCCCCTACAAATCCCGCTCCTGCGGGATTTGTCGTATGTTGGGCCCGACGCGCATGTCGCCGGCCCCAACGATTTTATGGGTTTTTCGACAGTCCGAGCCCCGGGCGGCTGAAACAACCACCCGGGGCTTTTGGGATTACAGATTAATTCTGTTTCTGGCTGGCCAGTACGCGGCATATGGCCATAATGTCGTCGATAAGGAACTTTTCGTCCCCGTTCATATCGCCCCGCAGCATCTCCTCCGGCAAGGGGTCATTCCCGGTGTTCTTCCGGGCCAGGACACGGCAGGCCGCCATGACGTCGGTGATGTCCACCTTTTGGTCGCCATTCATGTCGCCCTTGATGATTTCGCTCAAGGCGGGAATGGTCAGCGACACGGTGACCTGGGCCGAAGCGCCTTCATAGGTCAGTGTGATGACACCGGTGATACTGCCGGCCGCGCCGGAAGTGGCGTCTTCCTTCTGGAAGTCCTGCGTCCAGGCAGCGGCAATCGCATCATTGTCTACCGCCGCTTCCACAGCTGCCAGGATATCATCCGCCGTGGTGGCGTTGGTGGCGCTGAAGCTGTCCACAGCCGCCTGGGCCGCCGCACGGGCTGCCTCCAGCACGACGGCAGGATCCTCCGGCCAGGTGGTGCCGCCCTCTGCAGAAGTATTCTCGGCAGTGAAATCGTACCAGGCAGCCACTCTCCGGTCACCGGCGTCGATATGCTCGCCGCTGCCGCTCACCATGTAGTTATACTGGGCAAGGATTTCATCAGCCGTCAGGGCCCTGGAGTACACCCGGGCCGCCGCCATGGAACCGCGCAGGACATTGGTGGCGCTGCCGTCCATATGGCCGAATCCCATGGCATTGCCAGTGGTTTGCACATGCACAGGGGTGCTGAGGGTCTGGCTGCCCAGCTGCTGGCCGTCCATATACACAGCCATGGTACTGCCGTCGTAGGTAGCCGCCAGCTGATGCCAGCTGCCCACAAAGCCCGCAGGAATGTTGACATTCAGCGTTGTCCAGTTGCTGCCGTCCTGAAGGGCAAACTCCAGCTGTCCGTTTGCGATCTTCAGACTGGTCTGGAAGTCGCCCTTAGCCAGGAAGGTGTTGCCGTTCTCCATGTCGGCGGGGTTGACCCAGACCTCCATGGTGTAGGCGCTGGTACCGGTGAAGACATTGTTGAACAGGTCGGAATTGGGGGCGTCGAAGTAGCCCTTCATGGCGTAGCCGGTGGGAGAGGTCTCATCCCGCACGATGCTGGCCGTCTGGGTGATCTCGGCCTTGGCCGCATTGGTACTGGCGTCGGTCACATAGGCCTTGGCGCCATATGCGGTCTTTATTTCCTCCTCAGCCTGCTCCAGATAGGCAAGGCCGGTTACCAGTTCCTTCTGGTCATCGGTCAGCTTCTCGTAAGCCGCCCGGGCGGCTTCGATATCGTCCTTCTGGTATTCGGTCACGGCTATGGAGATGTCGCTAATCAGGGCGTCCACCGCCGCGGCCTGCTGCTTATCGTGGGCTTCCTGGTCGAAGGAGTCGGCGTCCCGCCACACCTTGCTCAGTTCCATCTTGTCGGCCGTAGCCGTCTCATAGGGCACAATGGTATAGGTATAGGTAAGGTCGCTGCCGTCGTTTATCAGGCGGTATTCGTCCTGAGGCGGCGGCCCAAGGCTGCTGGTGCTGGTACCCCGGGATTTGTAGTCTACCCGCATGACCGTATGATCGGTCTTGGGCAGCTGATAGGTATGCCCCTTATTGCTCAGCTCGGTTGTGCTAAAGTGAAGGGCTGCGGCTTCCAGGGGCTGTTCGCCCACTACCATCAAGCCGATGGACTCCTGGGGATCCTCCAGCGCCATAAAGCGCACGCCGGTCTTACGGCCGGTATCCTGGGGCCGGGCAAAAGAGAAATAGGAATCCGAAACCGTGCTTTCATACACGCCTATGGGCGCGCCCAGATTGCGATCTCCGAAGGTTTCCTGCGGGCCGTGCCCGTACCAGGTAATGTTCTCATAGCCGCGCGGCAGGGTAAGCTCGGTGCCGTAGCTCAGCATTTCGCCTATTTCCGCGTCGCGATGGAGGGTCGCCGTTATCTGCACCTCACCCGAGCCGTAAACGGTATACACCAGATCCTGGGTGGAGTCGCCTACCCCATTCAGCCCCAGGGAAGCCTTGATTTCCACGCTCTTGCCATCCTGGGAGGCGGCGGCGGTCAGGCTCTTAAGCTGCATATTCTGGTTGGCGGTTTCCCATTTGCCGTCGATATTCTGGTCGTTATTGGTTTTGGCCCTCCAGTAGTTGGGGGTCGCACCGGTGAGCAGCACCGTGTCGTCATAAGTATAGTCGGTGATAAGCCCGGTGGCCTTATTCACGGTCAGGGAGAAGCCGTCGCCCTCCACCGTATAGGCGTCGTCGGTCTCCTTGAGGACTGCGTTCCCGATGGTGGAAACATCCAGCCCGGGGATGTGCTCCACCGTGGCGGGCACCCGGATCTGCTGGTACGCAACCTCAAAGTCCTTATCGGCCCAGAGGGTGTCCTCCTTCAGGGTAACCGACAGGTTCAGGAAATACTCGGCGTCGGCCTTTGTGGTTGCGGGCATCTGGAAGGGAACCGAAACCGTCCCGCTGGTCCGGGGGGCCAGGCTCAGGTCGGAAAGGGTGCCCTTGTCGACCATCTTCCCATCCTCAGTCAGCTCCCAGGATACGTTGAACTGGCTAAGGTCGGTGAAATTGTAGTCGTTCCGGAAGGTGACCTCCCGCCGGAGTATCCCCGCCTCGTCGGCCGACATAAGGATATTCTGATAGTTGTACTTTACCTCATACAACTCGGGCTGGGGCGTGCGGTCAGAGGTGATAAGGCCGTCGGAAGAGCCGTCGGCGTCATGCTGTTCCTCGTTCCAGCTTCCGCCGTAGCCAAAGTACTTGCCGGCCATATCCTCCCGGCCGATTTCGGCGTAGTAGTCCCAAACCGAATCATCGGTCTGCACGGTGGCCTCGGCGGCGTCCATCCAGAGCAGCACGGAGGGATCGTCGGCTTCGATGGCATAGCTGCCGGTGTTCTCGTCGCCCGCCAGCTGGGCCTTAATTTCCTCCTGGCTCAGGGCCTTGGAATAGATGCGCACCTGGGCGTACTTGTTGTTGCCGTCCCGCTGGGCGTCGGTGCCGCCGGATCCGGCGTGCTCCACATCCCGACCTACAGCCAGTTCCTGGCTGCTGGCCGCAATGGCGCCATCCACCGTCTTCTGGGGGTTGGTCACGCAGGTAAGCGGTTCGCCGTCGCAGTAGGCTACCATATTTGTCCCGTCAAAGGTCACCGTAAGCAGATGCCAGTTGCCAACCCAGTCAGCCGGCAGGCGGAAGTCGTTCGGGATCCACGTACCGCCGGCGTACACATAAAAGACCAGGTTGACATTCCCGTTGCCGTCATCCATGGTGCGCATGGCCACCTGGTGGTCGCCCTTGGCCAGGATGGTATTGTAGGATCTGGAGGTATCGATCTGCTGCATATACAGCTCCAGGGTGAAGGGGTTGTTGCCGGACAGCACAGCGTTGATTTTATCGTTGGCGCCCTCGTTCTTGCTCTCCGAGATAATCGACACGCCGTCAAAGGATTTGCCGTCGGGGGCCGACGCGTCATCGGACAGGGAGCCGCTCAGGCTGGCCACAAAGCCGTTCTGCGACTGGTCGGCCGTCAGATCATAGCCGGCCGGAATGGGGGTGGCGATGGACTGGTCGATCCAGTCCCAGATAAAGCCGCCCAAGAGGTTGGAGCTGTTCCGGAAGACGTCCATATAAAGGTTGAGGCCGCCCTCCGAGTTGCCCTGGGCATGGGCGTACTCGCTCATAAGATAGGGCATCCGGTCGGCGTTCTGGCCCCAGGCCTCCACCTCATTGGGATAGGAGTACATGGTGCTGCCGATGTCCACGCCGCCGCCCCAGCCCAGGCGTTCCATCTGCACCGGGCGGGTGGTGTCCAGAGGCCGGATGACCTCCTGGATAGCGCGGCGATATACCTTCTTAGGCCCACTGCCGGCCGTCTCGTTGCCCATGGACCACATGACAACCGACGTCCGGTTCTTCTGAGCGTTGACATTGGCCGCAATGCGGTCAAAAATCGTATCCTCGAAATAGTTCCCAAGCGACGTATCGTCATCCCAGCCCAGGCCGTGGGACTCGTTGTTGGCCTCAGCCAGCACATAAATGCCGTACTTGTCGCACAGATAGTACATATACCGGTCGTTAGGGTAATGGGAGGTGCGGATGGCATTGACATTGAACTGCTTCATCAGTTCAATATCCTTTTCATACAGCTCCTTGGTGACGTACCGGCCGGCGTCGGGGTTCACGTCGTGGCGGTTTACACCCCACAGCTTGAGGGGCTGGCCGTTGATGGTCACGGTATCATAGGTTTGGTCGATCCTGTCATAGTTGCCATCCACCTGGGTCATGGTGAACTCAATCTCCCTAAAGCCCAGCTGCTGGCTTAAGCTGTGGAAATACCTGCCGCTGTCCTTCTCATACAGGGAGACAACCAGGGTGTAGAGGTACGGATCCTCATCCGACCACAGGTGGGGATTCTCAATCAGCCGGTTTAAGGAGAGGGTGCCCTCCTCCATGGAGGCGACTTCCGGCGCATCTCCCCGCAGGGGGTTGTCAGCCAGGACATCCTTCCCTTCGGCGTCAAACAGCTTGACGTCCACGCCGTAGCTGTCGGCTGCCTCATCGCTCTCGTTGGAGATGTACAGATCCAGGGACAGGTCGGCGTTCTCATAGCTTTCGTCCAGGTCGGTCTCCACCTTGTAGTCCCGGATGCGCACCGCCGGGGCGGCGTAGAGGTAGACATCCCGGAAGATACCGGCCAGGCGCAGGTAGTCCTGATCCTCCATGTAGCTGCCGTCGCACCAGCGGATGACCTTGACGGCCAGGACATTGTCCTTTCCGTCCTCATTCAGGAAGGGGGTGATGTCAAAGTCTTTGGCGTCGAAGGAGTCCTCCGCATAGCCCACCTCGTGGCCGTTGACATAGAGGTACATACAGGACTCCACGCCCTGGAAGGATATGTAGACCTTCTTGCCGTCCTCCATCCAGGCCGGATCCACGTCAAAACTCCGGCGGTAGAAGCCCACGGGGTTAAATACCTTGGGGGCCGCGGGCACCGGATCGTTGGCGTTGCCGTAGTGGCCCGGCCAGGGGTACGTAATGTTGATGAAAATGGGGAAGTCAAAGCCCTGGGTCTGCCAGGAGGCCGGCAGGGTCACGGACTTCCAGCCGCAGGCGTAATTTGCGGTGTCCTTTGTGGCAACCTGATCGTTGCCGGTGTAGGGATTTAAGGAGGTGTCGTAATCCACCTTGTAAAACTCGTCGGAAATACCGTCGGCGTCCGCCTCGGCAGGACTGCGGTAAACGGTCAGATCCCACTTCTGGTCGTCGCCCTCGCCAGTGAGGAGCTGGTAATAGCCGGACAGCTCCGGCTTGTAGTCCACCGCGCCCTCCCGGGCCGCCTCCACGCTGTCATAGGGGATGGCGTCGGCCGAGCGCAGGGGCTCCCGGTTTACCTCATAAATCTCCGACTGGTTGACCGTCTGGCCATTTATATCCTGGCTGTTCAGATCCCCCGTCCACTCGTTTCCGGTGAAATAGGGAGTTCCCGGCTCCAAATCAGAAACAGCGGTCAGGGGAGGCCAGCTGGCGTCCTCTTTCCAGGGATCCCCCTCGGCGGCCACAGCGGTGCCGCTTATGGGGACGGCCATGGAGGCGGCCAGAGCCGCCATCAGGACTGCAGAGGTTGCCCGTTTCGTCCATTTCATAGTACGTCCTCCTGTACAAAAATTCATAGTGTGTTCACCACTGTTTTTAGTATATACGCTATAGTAAACAAAAACAATGGCATGATGTTCTATCCCTATGTTTATTTGTTGTGTTTAACGTTCATCCTACGGGCGTATTTGTGATAATCTTCCATTTTCAGGACACAAGGAAGGAGGCCGCCCTGCATGCTGCGCTATCTTCTGCTGACAAACAGGAATTTTAAGGACATCAACCCCATGGAGTGCGGGGAGGAGGATTGCCGGCCGAACTATCACGTAGGTCCCATGGCCCGGGAGTACTATCTGCTGCACTATGTCTACACCGGACGGGGCGTCGTACGGGCAGGGGGAAAGGTCTGGCAGGTGGAGAAGGGGCAGATTTTTGTCATCCACCCCCATGACATTGTCTATTACCAGGCCGACGGGGAGGATCCCTGGTACTACAGCTGGATCGGCTTCAGTGTCTCCATCCAGCTGCCCGCCGCCCTATCCGAGACCGTATTGGATCTGCCCCAGGCCGAGCATCTGTTCCGCGCCATGAAGGACTGCGAGCAGACCGCCCTTGACAAGGAATATTACCTGTGCGGGAAAATCTACGAACTGCTGGCCCTCATGAGCCGCTCCCGGTCGGCCCCCAAGAGCAAAACGGCCGAACATATGCTCCAGGCCAAGAACTATATCGATACCAACTACGTCACCCAGATTACGGTGGAACAGATAGCCGACCAGCTGGGCATCAACCGCTGTTATTTCAGCACGGCCTTTAAAAAGCATATCGGCAAGCCCCCCCAGCAGTACCTTATGGACGTGCGGCTGGAGAAGGCGGCCGAGCTTATCTCCAGCTATGGCTACTCGGTCAGCGCCGCCGCCCTCAGCGTGGGCTATACGGATATTTTCAACTTTTCCAAGATGTTCAAGCGGAAATACGGCCTCTCCCCCACCGCCTACGCCAATCAAAAGCAGAAGTAGGCTGCCCGGCCACGCCGCTTGTCCCAAAAGGCGGCCAAAAAACTTTTCTGTTGACAGAAGAAGGCTCCGTGAGAAACCACGGGGCCTTCTTTGCTCTTTAGCGTTTACCCTATTGCATTGGCAATCCATGTCTCGGTATCCATGGTATGCTGCTCAGCCAAAATAACCGGCGTACCTACGGCGGAGGCGTCGTCCTGCAAAACCAGCACCTTGCCGGGATATTTTTTGGAGTGGATGCAGCCGTCCTGGGTGAAATACCAAAGTTCCGCGTCCGGGTCGCTGACAGCCGAACTGTCCAGCGTAACCGTCCGGCCGTCGGCGGCCACAGCCAGATGGCTGCCGTACTTGTAGGGCGACAGCCGGTAGAATCTGCCGCCGCTCCAAACCGCCCAGATGTCAAAAGAATACCCGCCGGTTGTACCCACGCCAATGGCCGCTCCATTGCTGGACTCCGCCCCCAGGTACAAACCGGTGGCGGCGTTTTGAATCCGGTACATATTCCCTGTAAGCTGCAGCGGTTGTTCCACCGGCGCCCAATATCCGTTAGAAGAACCGTTGTCCGCGTAGAGGATGAGTTCCGCGCCCTCGTCCTTGGAGGCATACTGCACCACCGCAACCATGCCGGGGTGGGATTTGGGCGTCAGGCGATAATAGGATGGATAGGAAATTCCGTCCAAAAACAGCCATTTGGCCTCGTCCGCGTCCTTATCATAGGTCAGCCGGATTTTCTCGTCCGAACCTACCGAAAAGTACATATTCGGAGCATAGGAGGGGGAAATCCGGTAGTACCCGTCCGTCTCCCTCTTGACGATCCACAATTGGTTTTCCCCGGAATTGCTGCTCCACTGCAGCACCCGGGTGCCCTCGTCCGTTTTAAAATTCTCGGCATCCATCACCAGTCCGCTGTTTTTATTTGTAAACAGGTAGTTCCCATCCGCTATCGTCTGCACCGGCTTGGTCGCTTCCAGCACCCAGTGCCCGTTGGCAGTGCCGTTGTCGCCGAAAATTACAATGTCTTCGTACAGGACTGTGGTAGCCCCTTCCACAACCATCACATGTCCGGGCATGGACTTGAGCATAAACCGGTAGGGGCCATATGTACCATCTTCAACCTCCCGGATGGAACGCCATTTCTGGTTATCGCCGCCTGTATAGGGGATCAGGACACAGCGGCCGATAGATTCGTCGTAGGTTAAACAGACCTTGGGATCGTACAGCGAACGCAGGATATAATAGTCATTGGCAGAGCCGGCGGAATCCTCCACCTTCTCCCAGGACCAGACCTGCTGGTTCCAATTGTTATACGCGCCGTCATACTGATAAACAGCGTGTCCGTTTATGGAACCGTAGCCGTGCAGATAGTAGGAGCTTTTGACGTTTTTCAGACGATACGTCCCTTCGGGCAGGGTGTTGAGTTTGTCCTCCACCAGCACTTCGGTCGCCAGCCACTCATAGTCATCCCCTGCGGGCGGCATCACTAAGGCCCGGCCGCCTCCATCCAGCCGTAAGCATTTATCCGGGTTACTATATGGCGATATCCGGCAGGTGCGGCCTTCGGTTTTAATGCGCCAGTTGTATATGTAGCCGCCGGATTGGCTGTCGGCCGATTTTCGCAGCGTTACCCACTGGGAGCCGGTTTCCATGGTAAGCAAAAGTTCGGGATTGTATTCGGGATAGATAATGTAGGCATCGCCGGATATATTGCTTACAATCCAGCGCTGATTGCTGGCGCCGTTGAAGGAAAAGCCCTGCACGATTGTCCCGCTTTCCAGGCCGAAATTCTCCGCGTCCAAAGCCGTCCTGGGCCCTTCGTCGGGCAAGAGGGAAAAATAGAATTCTCCTCCATCTTCCACCTCGAACGCCCGCGTATAATTTAAATAGCTGTCCTGCATATCAGTCTGCCCGGATACATAGGGGACGGACAGCGTTACGTTCTGGAAGCTGAGGGTGCGGCGCAGGTCGGATTTCGGCCGTATTTGCAGATGTCCGTTCACCCAGCCCATGGACCAAAGCTGCGTGTCGCCCCATCCCAGTTCTGTTTTCAGGCTCACTGTACCATTTTCAAAGGTTAAAAGCACATCCGGCTCATCTGCTGGTGAAATCGTGCAATACCCGCCTACCGACGGGGTAACATACCAAATCGGCGCATATTTTTCGGATAGCTGTTGGATATATAAATTATCTGCAAGGAACTCGGATTTGTACGCATTGGATATGCGAAGGTTGCCGTAAATTTCATTGTAGCCCGGTTCCTTGGCCGTAATGGGATGGTTGACTTTTGTAATAGACAGCAATCCCTTCTCCCGTTCGTTGGTCATGGTCAGCTGGCCGTCCTGGATACATACAAAATGGGGATTCTCTTCATCGATGGTCTTTAAAAATTTTTCCCCGCCAAAAGTATAGATCTGCCAAAATTGGGCCGGGGTTCCCTTGGAATAATCCAGGGAATAGCCTTTGGAAGGGTCATACCCCAGCATCCTGTCCGGATCGGCATAGGGGGATATAATATTAAAAGCGTCTTCGCCGCTGGATCTTTTGCTGACAAACCAGGTAATCTGGTTATCCGTTAATTCGTTCTGGCTCAGGAAGGACGGGCCGTATTCGGTAGGCTGCGTGGCCATATAGTAGTGCATGCCATCCTGATATGAACTAAATCGGTAGAGGCCTTCGTCCAATGCGGTTGGGCTCAGCCAGGTTTCCACCTCCACCTGCATGGCCGAGCCGGAGGCTGACAGCACTGTCAGATTGAATTGGGAAGCTGTATCATCCGCATCTGTATGGTTGGAAGGCGTTGTATCCGGCCCGAACGCTGTGTATTTTGGAGAGTAGAATAGGCCGTCATCGCGGTTGATCCTCTTTTTCTCAAATGCTTCAGGGCTGTCCATAGGAGATAACCCTAATTCGCCTTCATTGGCCTCTTCCAAATCCACAAGGCGCTGGCCATAGTAACGATTCCCTGTTGTTTTAAGCTGCTCATTGATATGCCAGATAGCAATTCCCCCAGGATATGTTTTACCTAATCCTCTGTCAAATCCGTCAGCCTGCCGGTTTTCCAGCAAAAAGTATTCATATGGGTTTTCTGTAGGGATTTTCAGCACATTATATCCGGCGGCATCGGAAAAACTGTGAAGCATAATACGAGAGGGAGAACTAGAAAGCGGCTCACAGGTAACCGGCTCTACAATTCCAAGTCTTACCTTACTATAGGCACAAAGATGGGTAGGCGTCATGCCCAACGATTCTTCCCATCCTGCATCGGTTGTGTTCTCAACTATAGTACCCCAGCTTCCACTTCCCATCAAACCATAATCTCCGATACCGGCTGAATTCGGATGGCTGGAGCCTTTTACCTCTGTATCATAAAGGTCAAGCAGACCCATATCATGACCGAGTTCATGACAAATGGTCCCTAATTCACATTTACCAGTCCCACTAGCATGACGATCGGCTACAACCGCATAACTATCCAATTTAACCGAATCAATGGTAACTGAATCCTCTTTTTCAAACTTCCATTGGTGCCCTTGAATTGCATCTTTTGTTTGCGCGTCTGATGATAGCCGGCTACTGCTGCCGGCTATTACAAACAATATATGCAACTCGTCACTGGTAATTTGATTATTCTGATCCTTATCATAATAGCTAAAATTCACAAGATTTTGCGTGTCAATTGCTTCCATCACATCATGCGCCAACATATCACGTATCGCCACATCTGTCGGATTTACCAAATGCGAAATGGGGAGATTGACATGGATAACACCTGCATCAGAATCATCTCCTTGAAACTCACCGGCTTCACCTGGAACAATTTGGATTTTTCCTTTGCTGTTCGGATTCGGTCTGCTTACCTCATCATAGTAAGTATGTACCGTCTTTGTTCCGTTAGAAAAAAGATAATCATGCCATTCCGCGTCGGAGCCATCTAACTGTACATCGGTAAAGCCCACCCGGATGGCCAGCACCGGCCGGTTTCCCAGATATTTTCCCGGCTCATCCAGCACCGAAGCACGGGATGCGGAATTGCGACTTTGCTCCCGCAGTTCTCGTTTATAATTTAAATGCTCACATTCGGCTAAATCCTCTTCCTTTAGTGCATTGGGCGGAATAGGATCCAGTCCATATCGAAACCCTGACGGCAGAAGCTTATCAGCCGGCATTCCCTCTTCTTCACAGGCCACTGCTGCGGCATAATACCAATAGTCATCTTCTCCAACTACCACCACATATCCATCTTCCGTAATATTATATACAAGATATTCATCGCCATAAGGGGTAGCAGTAAAAGTAAAACCTACAGGCTGTGTATACGTCTGAGGAACCGAATAGGCTGGTACAGCTGAAGCCTGCATACTGAATAAAAAAAGAGCGCCTAAAGAAGCAAATAATAATACTATTGCTTTTTTCATAACCAATCCATCCTCTCTTTTCCGCATCCACGTCTGCAATTTTACAAATATGTTTTCTTTTTCCTCCTTTGCAGAAGAAGAATGACCACCACACCGGCGATAACAACAACCCCGCCGCCGCAAAGCAGGACAATCCAGATATCCCCCCCTCCTGTATCCTCCGGCGATTCTGCAATGACCGGGGCCGCTGCGCTGGTGTCCTCTACCGTTTCCGTCGGTTGACTGGAAACCGGCTGGCTGGAAGCACTGGATATTTCTTCTGCCTGCACGCTTGTCTGCGGCTGCTCCGTCTCGGATGCGGGGGATTCCTCAGCTGTCTCGGTCTCCACTGGCTCATAAATAAACATCTCCGGCCCCGGATCGCTGATAACGCTGGTTACATTCTTTCCCAGCCGCTCCCGTTCCGCCTCTATGGCCGCCGCCATGGCGTCCTTTTCCTCCTGGCTGGTTTCGCGCATATCAAAAGGGGTATATTCAAAAAGATTTTGCAGCACCTTATCTGGCAATGGGTCGATCATAAATTTTCCATTTAAAGATATGGTATATTTAATATCATCCCATATATAGTGGGAACTATTTTTTATTTTTAAGTAATCCTCTTCTGTTCTCACTGTAATGTTGCTGTCCGGAGCGTTTGATGCTACAAAAGTAACTTCATTGTATTCCATATAATACCAATATCCATCTTCGTTTAAATATACAACATAACTTCTGTCATCGTTTCCTTTAGGCCACGCTGCTATAATAGTGCCTGTATTAAAGGGCGGTTGCGGCCCCTCTACAACATTATTGGTAACCTTAAATATTTCTCCTGACGGCTGTTTTACCTCGTATCCACGTGGATCTATATCCCACAACTCAACTGCACCAGTGAACCTCACGCATCCCAAACACAACACAGCTGCGCACAACCCGCTTATCCATCGCTTCAACCGCATTTCCCGCTTCCCCTTTCCTACGAAAAATCCGTGCCATGCTATAGCGTAATTATTATATGCCTTTTAATATAAAAAGTATATATATTATTTAAACAAATAACCGGTACTATTTTAGCATATTTACCTGTTTTGCAAATATCACAAATATAGCAGATGGAAAATGATTCACCAAAGCATCGCTTACGCAGGCCGGAAAAAGCGCAGCCGTGACGGACTTTAAACATGATATCTCCTCCGCCGGAAGGTTTCATAAAATTTATTTTCAATTTCTTCGTCACTTTCTGTCAAAAGGAAGGTATAATATTAGGTAAGGTTTATTTGCGCAAATTGATAAAAACAGCATTATGGGAATAGCATAAAAAATAAGGGAGAGTTACCATGGAGAAAAAGGAAGAGCAAATACAGGAATATTGTGCGGAAGAGGAAATTTTTCCTCTTGGCGAATCAGCGCCTGCGCCATCCTACGATTCGGAAACCGTGCGCCGGGCTATGGGTGGCGACAAGGACGCCTTCAGCACCCTCTTTATGGCCACCTACCGCCAGATGTACTATGTGGCGCGGCAATATCTTCGGGAAGACGCCGACGTGTATGACGCCCTGCAAACCGGATACGCCAAGGCTTATAAATATATGTCCCGCTTGACGACAAGCGAAACCTTCTATCCGTGGCTGAAGAAAATCATCGAAAACGCCGCGCGGGACGTGCGTGCGGATTTACATACCCACGGTATGATTCCCTGCAAAAAGGACGGCGAAGGCTACACGCCGGACGACAGCGAGGACAGCGACCGCCGGGCGGATATCCGGGAAGTCCTTTCCCGCATGGATCCCAAACGGGCCCAGGTGCTGGCCCTCTATTTTTACGACGGGATCAAGCTGTCGGAAATCGCCAGGATGCTGGGGGAACCGCCCAGCACCGTCCGCAGTCGGTTCCACGCGGCAAAAAAGGAACTGACCGGGCTGCTGAAGGAGAAGGGAATCGACCGTTCCCTGTACAGCGGCAGTCTCTCGGCCATGATAGCCGCCTCCCTGCGCCTGCTTATCGGGACCAATATTCTCAGCGCCGCCACGGCCCAGCAGATGCTGGACGAAATTCTGAGCGGCAGCCGCGGGAAGCTGCAGGACGCCGCCTACAGCCTGTTGGAAAAGCGGCGCAACCAGGCGATTCTGAAAGCGGTGTCTCTGCTCATGGCCTTTGCGGCCATCGTTTCCTGCATAACGGCCGTGGTGGTGTTCAGCCTGAAGGACTGGGGGGAATCCCTGCCGGCCGCCGGGGAAGCCTCCCTTTCCGCAGAGGAATCCGCGGATCCGAACAATGCCCCCGCCGGCCCGGGGACAGAGAATCCCGGCGGCTCGGATCAGGCTGCCTTACAGCCGGATGCAATCTTCTCCTTAGGGCCTGCGGGTTCCGCAAACGCGGTCACGCCCGGCTCTTCTGCATCTTCCTATGCGTCCGGCGGGATTTCCGGCATATTCCCCGGCTCGTCCTCCGAAGGATCTTCCGGCATATCCTCTAAGCCCTCCACTGGCAGTTCCACAGGTACGTCGTCTTCCAAGCCGTCCATCGGCGGATCTTCCAATACGTCCGATGCAGGCGACGACTTTGTTCCCGATTACCTGCCGGGACAAGCCAACACCACCATGCGCTATCCCAACAACCTGGCCGCAGACGGCAATATAGACCGGCAGGGCGACTGGATATATTTTACAAATTCAATCGGCTATAACCTGGAAAAAATTCGGATGGGCGGCGCAGGATCCACAGTGCTTTATGAGGGCGACGCAAAAATTTGCGGTCTGAACGTCATCGGAGATTGGATCTATTATATTGAGACAGGCAACGGCATATACCGCATCCGCACCGACGGCACAAAGCGGGAACGGCTGGTAAACAGCGTCAACGGTTACAACCTGTATTATATGGACGGCGCCCTGTATTACGCCATAAAGGATACGGCAGCCAGCGGCAGCATTTGTCGCTATGATATAGAAAGCGGCAAGAAGGAAAAATTGATATCCGACGTTGATGCGATACACAAGACAGGGTTTATCATAACAAAGCAATATATCCTTTATCATTCCAAAGACCAGTATACATGCGCCTATTCCCTGGCAGACGAAAAAAGCCATCGGCTATTCTCCAATAATGGCCTGGTTAGTGGCGGGGATCACTGCAACATGCTGGTGGATGGCGATTATGTCTATTGGACAACACTAACGGATATCATGCAGATAAATTACACGCAGCCCGGCTCCCAGCCTGCATCCATTTATCACGGAGATTGTTGGTCATGCTTTTTGAACACCTCTGACCATCAACTTGGCATTTTCGACTCCGCGAGCAACGAAACAATATTCCTGTTTGACACATCCTCCGGTCAGATCCGGCCTGTTGACGTCAAGGGAATAAATTCGCTTTCCCCTGCTTATACAAGCATAACCTATTACTGTTTTGAAGCCGGGTATATATGGGGCCGTACCGCCAACGGGAACTGGGCTCGGGTTCGCTATGACGGCTCCGGCTACGAAGAATTTTCCTAATTTTTAAAATAATTTTTCAAACGCTCGTCGTTTTCTCTCTTTCGACAGGTAGTATTAAGTAGAAAAAAGAGAGGAGCGAGAGAAAAATGGAAGGATTTATTGCGGTTATGCTTATAATCGCCGGTGTCGCCCTTTGGCTTATGCTCAAGGCATATGAGTTAAAAAGAGCCACACAGCCGGTAGCAAAACCGAGTAAGCAAGTGGAAGAGATATGCAACCGTTCGGCAAAACAATTGGGCTATCCCTGCTACCAAAGGACGGTGGGGGTAGACAGCATATCCGTGGATACGATACATGGACTCTGGCACTGCGACTACACGTATAACACATATGATCGTATTTTTGTGGGTACGGCGGCTTCTTTGGTATCCTATACATTGGAAGAAACCTTTACCACAACCTCTAACGCCGCCAGCCGCGCCCTGGTAGGCGGGTTTCTGGCGGGGACTCCGGGCGCTATCGCAGGGGCGGCTTCTGCCAAAAAAAGAGTGCACTCAAGCGGATATCAGCTTATTGTGACTGCATCCGATCCGAAAGTCGGAACACAAAGCTGGACCTGTAACCTGATACAAGGCCGTGCGCTTATTGATGCATTTGACAAAATTTGCGGGAGGGCGAATAACGGATGATTAGAAAAAAACTTTTTGCTATTGGCATTGCCACTGTGCTTACAGCATCTCTTTTGCTATTAGCCGGTTGTTCTATTTGTGGCGGCGGTTCCTCTGACTCGGGTTATGATACCTACGACGATTACGATGATGAGATCTACGATATAGCCAATGAATTTGGTGTGCCGGTTGATGACGTCTACGGCGTCATCAACGATGTAGCCGGCGCCATGCACTAACACGCACCTTGCACACGGCCTTGTGTAAAGGAGCCTCCGTCAGAGACGGGGGCTCCTCTGCTTGTGGTCAAGATGTAGAAGAGGGGCACGTCCCCTTTCCAACATTTGCGAAAAAGGCGCGCCGCAGAACTGCATCTGCAACGCGCCCTTTTCGTGAAAGGTATAGAGAGTAGAGGAAAAACAAAAGAAGGATTATTCGCCGAAGTACCGCTTGAGCAGGCCGGAGAAGCCGCAGCCGTGGCGAGCCTCATCCTTGCACATCTCGTGGACGGTGTCGTGGATGGCATCATAGCCCAACTCCTTGGCACGGGTGGCCAGCTGCTTCTTGCCTTCGCAGGCGCCGGCTTCGGCCTCGGCCCGCATCTGCAGGTTCTTCTTGGTATCGGCGGTCAGCACCTCGCCCAGCAGTTCGGCAAACTTGGCGGCGTGCTCGGCCTCTTCAAAGGCGTACCGCTTGTAGGCCTCGGCGATTTCGGGATAGCCCTCCCGGTCGGCCTGCCGGGACATGGCCAGATACATGCCCACCTCGGAGCACTCGCCCATAAAGTTGGCGCGGAGGTCCTCCACAACCTGGGGATCCAGGCCCTGGGCTACGCCGATCTTATGCTCGTCGGCATAGGCGGCCTCAGCCTTCTGCTCCACAAACTTGGAAGCGGGGGCGCCACAGACGGGGCAGGCCTCAGGAGCCGTGTCGCCGGTGTGCACATAACCGCAGACGGTACATACGAACTTTTTCATTTTTCATTCCTCCAAAATATAATTTTTTATCTGGTTATATCCCCGCCGGCGGGCCGGCCGGGATGGGTCAGCTTTCCTTTGCCTTTCTGCAGGCGGGGCAAGTCCCATAGAACATGAGCTGATGCCGCCTGACCGTGCATCCGGACTCCCGCTCGGCCGCCGCGTCCAGTTCACCCAGCGCGGGCATGGGGATGTCCAGAACTCCATGGCAGGATTCGCAGTAGAGATGATAGTGGGGGGCCGTGTTGGCGTCGAACCGTTCGGTGCCGTCGCCCGGGGTAAAGCTGATGATCTCCCCGGCCCTGCGCAGTTCGGACAGATTCCGGTAAACCGTCCCCAAGCTGATATTGGGCAGCTCCCTGCGCACCTCGTCATACACCCACATGGCCGACGGATGGCAGGTCACCCCCTGGAGGGTTTTCAGGATGGTTTCCCTCTGCCGGGAATACTTTTTCACCGCTGTACCTCTTTTCAATAATAGTAACGATTACTGTTTCTGTTTATAATCTATCACAGGCACACCGATTTGTCAAGAGGAAACCTTCAATTTTTTTGATTTTCTCTGCAAAAGGCAGACGCCGTCCCTTTGCCGGGGGGCGGCGCCTCAGTCTGTTGAAAAACCCAATGGAAGCCACCCAATCGCAGAAACCGGCGACATGTGCGTCGGTTTCTGCATACGACAAATCCCGCCAAAGCGGGATTTGTAGGGGGAATGTTAGAAGGGGGGCTCGCCCCTCTTCTACAGCTTGTCGACTTTGTCGACAAGCTGAGACGCCGCCCCTTTGCCGGGGGGCGGCGCCTGCCTTGCACAACGGCTATTCCTCCACATGGGTAAGAAAATGCAGCGGAACCTGCAGCACCCGGGATATATCCAGCAAGGTATCCAGCGAGGGCACTTTGCAGATGCCCTGCGCCTCCAGATGGCCGATGTAGGTGGCGCTTTTGCCTATTCTTTCGGCCAGCTGTTGCTGCGTCAGGTGGGCCTTGGTGCGGTAGTGCTTAATCCGCGCACCTATCCGAAGGTAATATATTTTGTACTCTTCTTTCATTCTGTTTTCCTCCCTAGTATGTATAAAAGCAGAAAAGGGAGAAAAACACCATGCATGCATTCTGTATGTTTCCTATCCGTAAGATAGGGAACGGCAACCGCCCGCGTATGTCCGCCGGCCTGGGCTCTCAGTCTTCCGGCGGCTGGGCGGTGAAAAGGATGCAGCCCATGGCCCGGAACTGGGCGATTTTTTCATCCAGCAGGGCCGTGTCGCAGGAAAAATGGTCCGCCAGGCAGGCCTTGCAGAGATAGGTATCCGCCCCGCGGTTGACCAGCTTCCGATAGAGGCCGATTTCATCCCCGGTAAGGGTGCGGCCGCAGTTTTTACACCGGGCCATCAGCGGCGTGTAAGCCGGGCCCGGAACATCCGGCACCCGTGGGCGGGAACGTCCAGCCCCATCCCCTCTGGGAAGATGCCGATGTCCTCATGCAGCCACAAATCCCGGATGGAAAGGGCGTATCCCGCTGCGGCCGGCAGGCCCAAATCCCACCAGTAAAAGTCCATATGGCGGCTGTCGTCATCCAGATTGAACAGGCCCAGGGCATAGTCCCCGCCCTCCAGCTGCTTGGCCCACACCAGCTGGCTGCGGCCCCAGTTCAGGATGAGGTAGGGCTGCCGGAAGGCCGGATCCTGGTTGATGGCAATGATCTCCGGGTTGGTGAGGGTTTCCAGGGTGGCGGCGTCCATCTGCCGGATGTCGCAGCCAATCATCAGGGGGGACTGGAGGATGGCCCAATAGGAAAAGTGCGTCCGGTACTCCTGGTCGGTGCAGCCGGTCAGGCCGGCGTTGCCGCGGCCCCGCAGGCCCACCACCAGCATATCCATATCGTTGAAGCAGCAGGGGCTGAAGTAGGGCTGGCGCTCGATTTGGGAAACCGCCAGGTCCTTCACCGACTGCCAGGAGTCGAAAATATCCCCGGTGGAGCGCCACATATGGGCGCCGGTGGACTTTATCCATTCCACCGAATTGTCCGCCCCCCAGTTGCAGGCGCTGAAGAGGATGTCCCGCCCGCAGGTGGCCAGGGCCAGGCCCATGCGCTTATAGAGCAGGTCCCCGTCGATGCGGGGCTTGTTGCAGTAGTCGTATTTTAAGAAATCCACGCCCCACTGGGCAAAGGTGGCGGCGTCGGTAAACTCATGCTCGAAGCTGGAAGGATAGCGGGCGCAGGTCTTGGTGCCGGCGCAGGAATACATGCCGAATTTCAGCCCCTTGCTGTGCACGTAATCGGACAGGGCCTTCATGCCCTCCGGGAATTTCTCCGGGTCGGGCACAAGCCGGCCTTCGGCGTCCCGCTCACGCAGGCTCCAGCAGTCGTCGATGACGATGTACTCGTACCCTGCATCCCGCAGCCCGCTCTCCACCAGCGCGTCGGCACTCTGGCGGATAAGGGCGTCGGATATATTGGCGCCGAACATATTCCAGGAATTCCAGCCCATAGGCGGTTTGGTCACAATCATGATTCTGCCTCCCTCGTAGTTTTACCTGCATTGTATCATATAAAATTGGCAGAATCCATGTGTTTTTGTGCGCTGTTTTTGTGGTTTTGTCTTCTTTTTCCCCGGTTGCAGGGGGAAGAGGCGGATGCTATACTGGAAGCGGTTCCCCCCTGGGGGCACCAAAACGCATACACAAAGGAGGGCGGCGCATGCGCCTGTTTATCGCCATCCGCTTTTCCCCCGCCGTAGGCCGCCGTTTGTGCGAGGCCATGGAAAGCCTGGGACGGCAGGCCCTGTCCGCCGGCCTGACCCGGCCGGAAAACCTGCATCTGACCCTGGCCTTTATCGGGGAGGCCGACGACATCGGCCCCATATGCCGGGTGATGGACGCTTCCGCTCCCCCCGGCCCCATCCGCATCACGGTGGGCGGCGCGGGACGGTTCGGCGACCTCTGGTGGGCGGGCTTGCAGGACTGCCCGGCGCTGACATCCCTGGCCCTCCGGCTGCAGGAAGGCCTGCGGGAGGCGGGGTACGCCATAGAAAAACGGCCCTTCCGCCCCCACATCACCCTGGCGAGACGGGTTGCGGCCAACCGGCCCATCCGCCTGCAAATCCCTTTTACGGATATGACCGTAACCCACATGTCCCTGATGGAATCCCGGCGGCTGAAGGGGACGCTTAGGTATACGGAAATATACCGGTGCCCCCTTCTGCCCAAAGGACAGGGGACGGCCATGAAAGGATAGGTGAAGAGAAAAATGTTGGAAATTGGCGCTGTTGTTTGGGGAGTGCAGGATATTCCCCGCGCCGTCTCGTTTTGGAGCGCGGCCCTGCATTACAAATTAAAATATCCCGCCTCGGACGATTGGGCGGTCCTGATTCCGGCAGACGGAAAAGGGGTACAGCTTTCCCTCGGCAAGGCGGCCTCTCCCAAGGCCAAACGGCACCATATGGACTTGTTCACCGAGAACCAGGAGGCCGAGGTAAAACGGCTCATGGCCCTCGGCGCCAGGCGAAAGGCGTGGCGGTATGCACCCGGCGCCGATTATGTCGTTCTGGAGGACCCCGACGGCAACCCGTTCTGCGTTGTGCAGCGATAGCCTCCCTTCCATACCGAAAAAGCCAGCGATGCCGCCGGGGCCATAAGACCGCCGGCGGCATCGCTGTATCTAAATTTCATGGCAAATTGTATCAGGCGGGGCGCAGACCTTGCTCTCTATAAGCCCGGCTGCAGCCATAATATGGCCAAGCCAGGCCGATGTCAGGCCTTTCGCCATTCCCTTCCCGCTTTCCTTGTCAGCACAAGCTAACACCCCTCTGTATCTGGTAAATTCGTATCTATTTGCAATCTTTTCAGTAGCATTGCATATGTACATTTTTCCTGTGAGGAAGTAAACTATCGGTATACCAACGCCATTTAGGAGGAATACACATGGAACCTGTCCGTGTCGGCATCATCGGATGCGGCAATATATACCAGATGCACGCCCATCCCCTGTCCCATATGCAGGGGACCCAGCTGGCGGCCGTCTGCGACATCCTGCCCCAGCGGGCCGAGGCGGCGGCAGGACGCTACGGCTGCGCCGCCTATACCGACTATAAGGATATGATAGAAAACGCCGGGCTGCAGGCCGTGCATATCTGCCTGCCCCATTACCTGCACCCCCCGGTGGCCATCTATGCCATGGAGCAGGGGCTGGACGTGGTGACCGAAAAGCCCATGGGCATCGCCTACGCCGACGCCCTGCGCATGCGCGAGACTTCCCTTGCAGCCGGCAGGCGGCTGGGGGTCATATTCCAGAACCGGTACAATCCCGGCACGCGGCTTGTGAAAGAAGCCCTGGACAGCGGCCGGCTGGGAAAGATTTACGGCATGCGCTGCGAGGTGGCCTGGCACCGGGACCAGGCCTACTACGACTCGGCCGGCTGGCGGGGCCGCTGGGATACCGAGGGGGGCGGCGTGATTATCAACCAGGCCATCCACACCCTGGATTTGATGCGCTGGTTCGCCGGGCGGGAGATAGAGAGCATCGCGGCCTCCATTGCCCACCGGGGGCCCACCTCCATAGAGGTGGAGGACACGGCCGAGGGGCTTATCACCTTCGCCGGCGGCCTGCAGGGGCTTTTCTACCTGACGGTGAATTATTCCAGGGACGCCCGCACCCTGCTGGAACTGGACTGCGAAAAGGGGACGGCCCGGCTGGACGCGGCCCGGGGCTGTATCCGGTTTGCCGACGGGCAGGTGGAGGAAGCCGACGAGGACGGCTCGGACGCCGCCCAGTACGGCGGCGGCAAGGATTACTGGGGCTTCAGCCACTACCGGCAAATCCGGGATTTTTACGAGGACCCAACCGGCGAAACGGCCGACCGTTCCTGTCAGGAGGCCCTGCTGACCCAGGCCATGATCTGCGGGATCTACGAAGCGGCCAGGAAGGGGCAGACCGTTCGGCTGTCCCGGCCGGCGGCAGCCGCCCGGTAAGCAGGGCAGCAAAATGCGCGGCGGGCGTTGGGCCGCCGCGCTTTTTAGCTTGTCGACAAGGTCGACAAGCTGTAAAAGAGGGGCGAGCCCCCTTCTAACATTCCCCCGACAAATCCCGCAGAATCGGGATTTGTCGTATGCGTGAACCGACGCACATGTCGCCGGTTTCTGCGATTCAAATGGCTTTCATTGGGTTTTTCGACAGTTTGAAATGCGCGGCAGATATTGGCTTGCCGCGCATTTTTTCCGTTTATCCGCGTTTTTTCAGGATGCGCCGCCGCCTTTCCGAGGCGCCGCCCTGGTTCTCCAGCTTATGGGCCGGCACCCGCCGCTGCCGCAGGCGGGTATGGACTACGCTGCGCAGGATGGCGTACAGCACCGAGCACAGGGGGATGAACACCAGCATGCCCGCCACGCCCATGAGGCTGCCGCCGATGGTGACGGCCACCAGCACCCACAGGGAGGGCAGTCCAATGGAGCCGCCCACCACATGGGGATAAATCAGGTTTCCCTCAATCTGCTGGATGATGATGAACATGACCACAAACCAGATGGCCTGGATGGGATCCACCATGAGGATGAGGAAAGCCCCGATAATGCAGCCGATAAAGGCGCCGAAAATGGGAATCAGGGCGGTAAAGGCCACCAGGACGCTGATCATCAGCGCATAGGGGAAACGGAAAATCGACATGGCGATAAAGAACAGGGTGCCCAAAATGCAGGCCTCCAGGCACTGGCCGGACAGGAAGCTGGAAAAGGTCCTGCTGGAAAGCTCCCCCACCGACAAAACCCGGTCGGCCCACTTCTCCGGCAGGAAGGCGTAGAGCAGCCGGCGGCACTGGCGGCCCAGCTTTTCCTTCTGCATGAGCACGTACATGGCGAAGAAGAGGCCCAGGAAAAAGTTGATAACCCCCGACACCACCGACGAGACGATATTCACGGTGGAGCCCAGGATACTGGTGGCCCAGCTCTGCAGGAAGGAGCCGATTTGGGTTCCGATTTCCTGCCAGTCCAGCTGGATGCCCTTCACCTGCTCGTAGAGGTCGGGATACCTTTCGGTCAGTTCGGCCAAAAATCCCTGTATGCTGCTGACAAAGGCCGGGGCCCGCTCGGCCAGGGTCATAAGGGTCCTGCCCAACTCGGGGATAATCAGGAAAAGGACGATGACCACCACGCCCAGCACGGCCGCCATGGCCAGAATCATGCTCACCGGGCGCCGCAGCTTCTCCCGTATCTTCCAGCCCCGGGCGTTTTTGTCCGGCGGGAGGGGCGCCTCCGGCTGGGGCTGGCCGAGGGGCGTCTTTTTCCGCCGCCAGGCCCGCATTTTCCAGCCCTCCGGCGGAAAGAGCTTTCCCTCGATAAACCGCATGGGCACATTGAGGATAAAGGCGATACAGGCCCCTACCAGGAAGGGGGACAGCAGGCGGAAAATCCATCCCACGGCCGAAAGCACCGCCTCAAACCGCTGCAGGCAGACCAGCAGCAGAATCCCGAAGGTGATGATAAAGAGGATTTTTCGAACGGTTTTTCTATCCAGTTCCATAGCATCCGCGACCTTTCCGGGCCATCGGCCCTGTCCGCCCCATGGCGGAAGAAAGCATATTCCATACGCACATTATATAGGCAGGATTTCCTTCTGTCAAACCGGCCGGGCCCGCCCTCAGCCCTTTCGCAAAAAAGCCGCCCAGTTCAGGCCGTCCGTGCCCCTTTCCGCCCAGAAGGCCAGCCGCTGCCGGTAATCTGTCAGCCGGCTCTCCACCGGTTCCCGGCAGTTGTCCGGGCCGTAACGCCGCACCAGGGCCGTCAGTTCGTACAGGGGAAAGCCGATGGCGTGCAGAGGGGTGTGCACCGTGCTGCAGCTCTGGGCCACGGCGTGGCAGAGGGCCGCGTCCGCCGGGTCGTCCAGCTCCTTTGCAAGGCCGTGGCAGCTGAGAATGGCCTGCCGGGCCGCCGGCATTTTCACCCGCCCGGCAGCCCACAGCCGGGCTGTTTCCAAAGCTTCCCGTGGCCGGGATTCCCCCGGGTACCGCTCCTCCAGGGACTCCACCGCCTGGGAGGATACATCCAGGGCCCACAGCACCGCCACCCGGCGCTCCCCGCCCTCCAGAGCCGCCCGCAGGCCGGCCAGGCAGGCGCTGTTTTTGGAAAAGAGGATTTCATTTCCCCGCCGCAGTTTTTCCCGCACCTCGTCCATCCAGTCCAATTCTCTTCCCCACTTTCTTTTTATTCCCTATTGTACCACAGGGTACGCCGGCGCGCAAAGGGCGGCGCCTATCTGCGGCCTCCCCCCTTGTCTTGCAGGGAATTTTATGCTATGATATAGTGTATTAAACGGCGTTTGCGGGATATGCCCCGCCTGCCGGTTTGTATTTTTGTTAACCTATACGGAAAGGGCGAGACAAATATGTCTGGACATTCGAAATGGAGCACCATCAAGCGGAAGAAAGAGAAGACCGACCAGCAGCGGGCCAAGGTATTCACCAAAATCGGCCGGGAACTGGCTATGGCCGTCAAGGCCGGCGGCCCCGACCCGGACAACAACGCCAAGCTGCGGGACGTCATCGCCAAGGCCAAGTCCAACAACGTACCCAACGACAACATTGAGCGCATCATCAAGAAGGCTGCCGGCGGGGACGACAACAGCGAATACGAGGAGATTGTATACGAGGGCTACGGCCCCTCGGGGGTGGCTGTGATTGTGGAGACCCTCACCGACAACCGCAACCGCACGGCCGCCGACCTGCGGCACTATTTCGACAAGTGCGGCGGCAACCTGGGCCAGCCCGGTTCGGTCATGTTCCAGTTCCAGCGGCAGGGCCTCATCGCCGTAGAGGCCGAGGGCCGGGATGAGGACGCGGTCATGGAGGCCGCCCTGGAGGCCGGCGCCGAGGACTTCAATTCCGACGGGGATGTCTATTCCATCGTCACCGACCCCAACCAGATGGGGGCCGTGCGGGACGGCATCGAGAAGGCGGGTTACCCCTATCTTTCGGCCGAGGTGGCCTATGTCCCCTCGGTGACGGTGGACATCACCGACCCGGAAATGGCCGAGAAGATGGAAAAGCTCATCGACCTGCTGGAGGAAAACGACGACGTGCAGGAGGTCTGGCACAACTGGAATATGCCCGAGGAGCCGGAAGAGGACTAATTCGGAACAGAGGTGAAAAAACTCCGTGCAAACGGTTAAAGCCGTCGGCACGGAGTTTTCTTATGCCCAAAGCCCTATTTTTCTTCCGGCAGCAGGGCGATATGCAATTCTTTCAGCTGGGCGTCGTCCACCGGGGCGGGGGCGCCGCTCATGAGTTCGGAGGAATTGGAGACCTTGGGGAAGGCCACCACGTCCCGCAGGGAATCGGCGCCGGCCATACACATGACCAGCCGGTCCAGGCCGATGCCCATGCCCCCGTGGGGCGGCGCGCCGAACCGGAAGGCGTTGACCAAAAAGCCGAATTTCTGCTGAATTTCCTCTTCCGTAAGCCCCAGGGCGTTGAACATCTTCTCCTGCAGCTCGGGGTCGGTAATCCGGATGGAGCCGCTGGACAGTTCCACCCCGTTGAGCACCAGGTCATAGGCCTTGGCAAAGACCTTGTCCGGAGCGCTGTCCAGATACTGGACGCACTCGTCCAGGGGGGCGGTGAAGGGATGGTGCATGGCTACGTACTGGCCGGCCTCCTCGTCGTACTCAAAGAAGGGGAAGTGGGTGATCCAGGTGAAGTTGAATTTGTCCTTGGGGATGATGTCCAGCCGCCGGGCCACCTCCAGGCGCAGGGCCCCCAGGACGGGCAGGGCGGTCTTTTTCTTATCGGCCACAAAGAGCACCACGTCGCCCTTTTCGGCCCCCATGCGGGTCAGGATGGCCTGCATCTCCTCCTCGCTTAAGAACTTGGCGAAGGCGCAGGTGGGGGTATCCTCCACCCAGCGGATAAAGGCCAGGCCCTTGGCGCCGATGCCCCGGACAAACTCGGTCAGCTTGTCGATTTCCTTGCGGGTGAGGATGGAAGCTCCGCCCTTGGCGGTAATCCCCCGGACGGTGCCGCCGCCCTGGACGGCCCCCGAAAAGACGCCGAAGCCGCAGTTCTCCACCAGGTCGGATATATCCTGTATCTCCATGGCAAACCGGGTGTCCGGCTTGTCCGAGCCGTACCGGTCCATGGCCTCGGTATAGGTCAGCCGGGGCAGGGGCAGGGGGATGTCGATATCCAGGGCCGCCTTAAAGACCCGCTGGATAAAGCCCTCGCCGATGGCCTGGACGTCCTCCTCGTCCACAAAGGACATCTCCAGGTCGATCTGGGTAAATTCCGGCTGCCGGTCGGCCCGCAGGTCCTCGTCCCGAAAACAGCGGGCAATCTGCACGTACCGGTCAAAGCCCGAGAGCATCAGCAGCTGCTTGTACATCTGGGGGGACTGGGGCAGGGCGAAAAAGCTGCCCTCATGGATGCGGGAGGGCACCAGATAGTCCCGGGCCCCCTCGGGGGTGGATTTGATGAGCATGGGGGTCTCCAGCTCCAAAAAGCCCTGTTCGTCGAAATAGTCCCGGGCCGCCTTGGCGATGCGGTGCCGGAGCATCAGGTTGCGCTGGAGGCTGGGCCGCCGCAGATCCAGGTAGCGGTACTGTAAACGCAGCTCCTCCCTGGCCCCCGTGTCATCCAGGATTTCAAAGGGCGGGGTCTCGGAACGGCCCAGAATCCGCAGGTCGTCCACCGCCAGTTCCACTTCGCCGGTGGGGATGTCGGGGTTCACCGACGAACGGTGGCGGAGGGTGCCGGCGGCCATGAGGACATACTCCGAGCGGATATGGAAGGCCTTGTCGAAGATTTCCCGGTCGGTGGCGTCGTCAAAGGCCAGCTGCAGGATGCCGGTGCGGTCTCTGAGGTCGATGAAAATCAGCTGTCCCAAATCCCGCTGCCGCTGCACCCAGCCGCAGACCACCATCCGCTGTCCCTCGTCGGCCGGCCGGGGCTGGCCGCAGTAGTGGGTGCGCTTGAGTCCGTTCATTTTATCCAACTGCATATTGCATCATCCGTTTCTTTTATTTGTTTGTTATTTTTCAAAAGAGAAATGCTCCAGCTTTTCCAGGGAGTCGGTCAAATCCCCCATGGCCCCCTCGATCATCTGGTCGTATACCGCCGTCAGCAGCCCGGTGGGCAATTCCACCTCGGTCTGCTGGCCGGTGGCCATGTTCTTGAGATTGGCTTTGCCGCTTTCCAGTTCGCTGTCCCCCAGCACCACCGTAAAGGCCGCCCCGATTTTGTTGGCATACTTCATCTGGGCCTTGAGGCTGCGGCCGCACAAGTCGGTCTGGGCCGAGAAGCCCTCCTGCCGCAGGGCGGTGCAGAGTTTGGTCGCCATAGCCGAGGCCTTCTCCCCCATGGGGGCGATGTAGACGTCGCAGGGCTTGGGCTGGGGAATGGGGCAGCCCTGGCTCTCCAGCACCATGAGCAGCCGCTCGATGCCCATGCCGAAGCCTAAGCCGGCCGTGGAGGGCCCGCCCATCTGCTCTACCAGGCCGTCGTACCGGCCGCCGCCGCAGACGGTGGACTGGGCGCCTATCTCCCCCGACACAAACTCAAAGACCGTCCGGGTGTAGTAATCCAAGCCCCGGACGATGTGGGGATTGACGGTGTACGCTATACCGGCCGCCTGCAGGTGGGTCTTGACCCCCTCCAGGTGGGCCTTGCAGTCGTCGCAGAGATAGTCCAGCATCACCGGGGCCCCGGCCGCAATCTGGGAGCAAACGGGGGACTTGCAGTCCAAAATGCGCATGGGATTGCGCTCCAGCCGATCCCGGCAGGTGCCGCACAGCTCGTCTATGTGGCCGGTGAAATAGGCCTTTAAGGCCTCATGGTACTTGGCCCGGCAGGAAGGGCAGCCGATGGAATTGATTTCCAGTGACAGGTTCCGCACCCCCAGGGTTTCCAGCAAATGGCCGGCCAGAGCGATAATCTCGGCGTCGGCGGCCGGGCCGGGGGCGCCGAAGCACTCCACCCCGAACTGGTGGAATTCCCGCAGGCGGCCGGCCTGGGGCTTTTCGTACCGGTAGCAGGCGCCGGCGTAGCAGACCTTCACCGGCAGGGCGTCGTTGATGAGCCCGTGCTCAATCACCGACCGGACGGTGCCGGCAGTCAATTCCGGCCGCAGGGTAATGGAGCGTCCCCCCTTGTCCTCAAAGGTATACATTTCCTTCTGCACCACGTCGGTGGTATCCCCCACGCTGCGGGTGAAGACCTCGGTGTGCTCGAAGACGGGGGGACGGATTTCCCGGTAGCCGAACAGCCGGGCGGTCTCCATCATCTTCCCCTCCAGGTACTGCCATTTATAGCTGTCGGCCGGCAGCACGTCCTGGGTGCCCCGGGGGGCTTTGTTTATCTGCGCCATATGCAAACACTCCTTTGATGTACAAATAAATAAAAAGGCCCCGTCCCACAAAAGGGACGAGGTACTTCCTCGCGGTGCCACCCTCATTGGGCCGGGAAAACCGGCCCCGCTCTGCCCCTTAACGCGGGAAACGGGCCTTGCCGTCCCAAAGGTACGGCAGCGCCGCGCTCAGAGGTATCTTCGCCGGTTCCCGTATCCCGAGCGCGCTTCCAGTCGTCCCCATCGGACGGCGCGCCCTCCCTGGCGGAGGAAACCGGTTACTCCTCCTCTGTCCTTGCGCTCTTATCCTATCCCTGTCCCGCAGAAGGCGGGAATTTTTACCACTCGTTCTGAGGGTTGACGATGTTCCGCCAATCCAGGTCGCCCCGCTCCAGGCCGTGGATGAGAACCTCGGCCGTAGCCATATTGGTGGCTACCGGGATGTTATGCACGTCGCACAGCCGCAGCAGCACCTGCTCGTCCGGCTCGTGGGGCTTGGGGTTTAAGGGGTCCCGGAACAAAAGCACCAGGTCCACCTCGTCATAGGCGATGCGGGCAGCTATCTGCTGGGCCCCGCCCTGGGAGCCGCTTAAAAACCGCTGAATCTGCAGGCCGGTAGCTTCAGCTACCAGCTTGCCGGTGGTGCCGGTGGCCATCAGGGTATGCCGGCTGAGAATCCCGCAGTAGGCAATGCAGAACTGCACCATCAACTCTTTCTTCACATCATGAGCAATCAAAGCTATATGCATGACAATCCCTCCTTATAATATAGATAAGTCTTCCGGTGTTTTATAAATCGGGAGCTACCTTTCTAAATCTTTCCCATGGGGGGCAGAGGCGCTTCCTCCCCCTCCAGCCGCGCGGCCAGCCGGTCAAAGGCCCGGGCGGCCCGCCCTTTGTCCAGCGGCTCGCCCTTGGCGGCCGATTCGGCCACCATCTCGTCATAGGGGACGATGGCGGCCAGCCGGAGGCCGGACAAATCCATGACGCTGTCCACCGTGGGGAAACAGCCCTTCTTCATCCGCTTTTTCTCCAGCTTGTTCAAAACCATCAGCCGGGGGGAAATCCCCATCTCCTCCAGAATCCCGTCCACCACGGCGGCGTCCCGCACCGATACCGGTTCGGGGTTGACCACCACCAGGGCCTGGGAGCCGGGGGGCACCGAAAAGCGGAAGCCCCGGTCGATGCCGGCGGGGCAGTCCAGAATCAGGCTGTCGTACCGTCCCACAAGGGAGCTGGTGAGTTTTTCCACCGCTTCCCTCTGGATAACGCCCGCCCGCAAAGGGGCGGCCAGCAATGAAAAGCGTTCATATCCCGGCACCGGCAGCAGCGCGTCGGTCACCGGCCGGCTGCCGGTGAGCACGTCCCCCAAATCGAAGACCGTGCGCTCCGAAAGCCCCAGCATGGAATCCAGACAGCGCAGGCCCTCGTCCATATCCAAAAGGAGCACCGCGTTCCCACGCCGGGCCAGGGCGCAGCCCAGTCCCGCGGCAACGGTGGATTTTCCCACGCCGCCCTTTCCCGACGTCACAACCAATAGTCTGCCCACGCAGCATTCTCCTCTATACAATGGGACGTCCCGGGATACGGACAAACGGCCACAAACCAGTCTAACCGATCGAATCGGCGGGAAATAGCACAAATCGACGCCTTCCCTCGATTCCATCGGCAAAGCAAGAGACAGGAACCCATTTCATTTACTTAATTTGAGTGTACCACACTCGCGGCCTATTGTCAAAGTTTTTCCTACAAACTTCATGAAATTCCGCAATCTTTTGTAGAATCTTTCCTTCCGGCGGTTTTTCCCCCGCCGGCGGGGCCGTGTGGACTTTTCGCCGTGTTTTTATCCGGCCAGCAGCCGCTGGAGCCATTCGGCCACAAAAACCGTCCCGCAGGCCGAAAGGGCCACAATCAGCAGGTCCTTTTCCAGGAAGGCCAGAAGGGCCGCCACGGCCAGTCCCGCCAGGGCCGAAACCATTCCCCCGGTGGAGTAGAGGATGGCCGGGAAGGTCATGGCCCCCAGCACGGCGTAGGGGACATACTGCAAAAAGGAAAGGACAAACCGATTGCCGATTTTCCTTTTGCACAGCACCATGGGCAGCATGCGCACAAGGTAGGTCACGCCCGCCATAACCAGGATATACAAAAGCAGCCTTTCGGTAGTCATGCCCCCGCCTCCTTCTCCTCCCCGCCCACGGGGAACAGCAGGGCTCCCAGGCCGGCAGCCGCCAGGGTGCAGATGATGACGGCAAAGCCGCTGGAAACCTCCCTTAGCACCGGCGCCCAGCGGAAAAGGCAGCTGCACGCCACCGCCGCCAGCACCACTGTCAGCACGGCCCGGCTCTTTTTGGCCGGGGGGATGAAGATGGCCAGGAACATGCCGTAGATGGCGATGCCCAGGGCCGACTGCACCGAAGCCGGCAGCAGCCCGCCGGCCAGGGCCCCTAAAGCGGTGCCCCCCGCCCAGCCGATGTAGGGCGCCACGGCCAGGCCGTAGCAGAACCGGCGGCCCACCGGGCCCACCTGGCTGCTGGCCACGGCGAAGATTTCGTCGGTATTGAAAAAGGCGATGCCCAGCCGGTGGGCCGGGGTGACGCTCTTGTCAAACTTCTGGGAAAGGGACAAAGACATCAGGGCGTACCGCAGGTTGATGACCAATTGGGTCAGCCCCATCTCCAGATAGGAGCCGCCGGCCGCCATGACGTCCAGCCCCTGGAACTGACCGGCCGAGGTCAGGTTGGTCATGGAGATGAGAAGGGCCGCCCAGACCGGGATGCCCTGGGCCACGGCCATGATGCCGAAGGTAAAGGAGACCGAGAGGTATCCCAAGCCGATGGGAATGCCGTTTTTAAAGCCCTTGGAAAAGCTGTTGACCGGGGAAAGCCCGGTTTCGGCGCAGGACGCGGCCGCGCCCTGCCGTCCGGATTCTGCCATGGATTGGTTCACATCCTGTATCTCGATTTTGCCGGGCCCTATTCCCCGGCGCTGTCCTGGTACATGCGGTAGAGGCCGCTGTAGATGCCCCCCTTGGCCATGAGCTCGGCGTGGGTGCCCTGCTCCTCGATGCCCTTCCCCGTCAGCACCCAGATGACGTCGGCCCCCCGGATGGTGGTCAGGCGGTGGGCGATGGTCAGGGTGGTGCGGCCCTTGGCCAGCTTCTCCAGGGACGCCTGCACCACCCGCTCGCTTTCGTTATCCAAAGCCGAGGTGGCCTCGTCCAGGATGAGGATGGGGGGATTCTTCAGAAACACCCGGGCGATGGAAATCCGCTGCTTCTGCCCGCCCGACAGCCGCACCCCCCGCTCGCCTACGTAGGTGTCGTAGCCTTCGGACAGATTCTGGATAAACTCGTGGGCCCCGGCCTGCTTGGCCGCCTCTATGATTTCTTGGTCGGTGGCCCCCGGCCGGCCGTAGGCGATATTGTCCCGTATGGAGCCGGAGAAGAGGTAGACCTCCTGCTGCACCATGCCGATATGGGAGCGCAGGGAGTGGAGGGTAAAGTCCCGCACATCCTGGCCGTCGATGCGCACCGCCCCTTCGGTCACGTCATAAAACCGGGGAATCAGGTTGCACAGGGTGCTCTTGCCCCCGCCCGACGGCCCCACCAGGGCCACGCTCTGGCCGGGCTTTATATGCAGGTTTACGTCCCGGAGCACCTCGGTGCCGTCGTCCAGGTACTGGAAGCCCACGTGGTCGAACCGGATGTCCCCCGTGACCTTCTCCAGCGTCCTGGCCCCCGGCCGGTCGGCGATGTCCACCGGGGCGTCCATGACCTCGATAAACCGCTCGATGCCGGTCATGCCCCGCTGGAACTGCTCGGTGAATTCCACAATGCGGCGGATGGCCGTCAGCAGGGTGGAGACATACAGCAGGTAGGCCACATAGTCCCCGGGGGTGATGGCCCCCTGTATCAGGAACAGGGCCCCGGCCACCACCACGACCACGTACATCAGCCCGTCAAAGATGCGGGTGGAGGTCTGGAACCCGGCCATATACCGGTACATCTTCCTTTTAATATCCAAAAACAGGTGGTTGCCCTGGCGGAACTTTTCCCGCTCCATATCCTCGTTGGCGAAGGACTTGACCACCCGGATGCCAAGCAGGCTGTCCTCCACCCGGGCGTTGAGCTCCCCCAGCTGGTTGCGGGACTCCTTGAAGGCCCGGCGCATCTTCTTATTGAAGTACATGGAGCAGACCAGCATAATGGGCAGGATGGCGAAGATGAGCAGGGTCAGCCAGATGTTGGTAAAGCCTAAGATACAGAAGGAGGCCGCGATTTTCACAAAGGCGATAAAGAATTCCTCCGGGCAGTGGTGGGCGAACTCGGTGACGTCGAAGAGGTCGCTGGTGACCCGGGCCATAATCTGCCCGATTTTGGTGGTGTTGTAATAGGCGTGGGACAGGTTCTGCAGATGGTCGAAGAGGTCCCGGCGCATATCCGTCTCAATCCGCGCGCCCATGATGTGGCCCACCGACTGCATATAGTAGTTGGCCGCCGCGTCGATGATGCGCAGGATGAGGTAAAAGCCCCCGATGCGCAGGATGACCCCCACCGTAAGGGCGGCCAGGTCGTTGATGACCGTATCGGTGATAAACCGGATAATCAGCGGCAGGACGATTTCGCATACCGTGGTCAGGGCGGCGCAGAACAAGTCGAAAAACAGCACGCCCTTATACTTTTTAAAATAGGGCGCAAACCGCCCCATGAGCTTCCTCGTTTTCAAACTCTCACCTGATTCCTCTGAAATTACCGGATTCGAGTATACCACATTTTCCCCGCCGCGTACAGACGCATTTCGCCGGTCTTCGGCCTTTTCTTGCAATCCGGCGGAAAGGCCCTTATAATGAAGGTGCGCAACGTCCCGGCTAAAGGAGGCAGCGTCCATGAAACGGATAAGTTCGGATGTGCAGCTGTACGAGACCGGTCGGATTTTCCCCTTCCGGTCCTTTCAGAACCACCGGCTGGCGGCCAGCAACCACTGGCATACCGAA
Source organism: Candidatus Howiella intestinavium (assembly GCA_904420585.1). Lineage (GTDB taxonomy): Bacteria > Bacillota > Clostridia > Oscillospirales > Acutalibacteraceae > Howiella > Howiella intestinavium. Next base: position 48,937 of record CAJFVX010000025.1, read on the forward strand.
ATCGAATTTGTCTATCTGCAGGACAACCAGATGCAGGTCTATATCAACAATGAAATGTACCGCCTGCAGGCGGGGGATATTATGATGGCCGCGCCGGGGGACATCCATGGAATTGCGGCGTCCGAGCACCACCGTATTGTAGTCCAGTTTGAACTGGACATCCTCAAGACCCTCTATTTTACCGACGATGAAATCCGCAGCATCCGGGAACGGCTGGAGGGCCTGGAGCGGGTCAGCCTCTTCTGGCCGGAAAACGTCCGGCAGGACGTGGCGGCCATCCTGGTCCGGCTGTACAATGTCCGGGGCTTTGACCGGGCGGACATCGGCTACAAAATCCAGGTACAGTCCCTTTTGTACCAGCTTATCGACATCTGCTGGAACCGCGTCCCGAGCAGTGAGGCCCAGGCCGAAAAGGCCCGGCTGCTGCAGAACAAAAAGGTGCTGGACAATCTGGAAAAGGTCTTCGGCCTGGTCCGGGACCGGTATATGGACGACCTGCACCCCGAGGATGCGGCGGCCCTGCTGAACATCTCCCCCAACCACTTTATCAAATATTGGAAAAAATACTCCAACATCTCCTTCCACACCTATTTAAATGAATACCGGGTCAGCCAGGCCATTGCGCTGCTCTACAACTCGGATGAACTGGTCTCCGACATCGCCTTCAAGGTCGGGTTCCGGAGCCTGAAAACCTTCAACCGGGTTTTCAAATCCGTGACCGGCTCCCAGCCCGGCGCCTACCGAAAACTTCTGCGGCAGTAGATTTTTCCGCATAAAATCCGGCCGGTCTCCCTCTTGCCGGCGGAAAAAATAGCAATACTATTTTGCATTTGAGCGGGCAAGATATTTTGCAGTATTATGAAAGTATTAGTAAGCGAAAAGGGGGCCGTATTATGATTTTTATGTTGGGTGAACGTCTGAAAGCCTTACGGCAATCCCGGAAACTCAGTCAGGAGTTTGTGGCGCGCAGTGTAGGTGTGACCAAGCAGAGCGTCTGCAACTGGGAAAATGAAAACATCATGCCCAGCGTAGAAATGACCACCAAGCTGGCGCGCTTCTTCCACGTGTCCACCGACTACCTGCTGGGTCTGGATGATACCGCGCCTTCCGGCGATCAGTACATCGAGGTTTCGGATCTTTCCCGGGATGAACTGCGGCATATCCAGTATATCGTGGAGGATATCCGCAACCGCAAGAAGAGCGAGTAACCCGCCGGAAAAACATCTTATATCGGAAAGAGGCGCCGTATGCAGGAACCCCTGGTTTGCCTGATGTTCGACCGTTCCGGCGGCGCCCTGGCCCGCTTCGGCGCCGACTACTGGCACGGCTACGACGAAATGGATAAACTGGCCGACGACTTCTGCCGCTATGTGCGGACAGGGGAAGTGTCTTTTTTGCCCCGGAACGAAAAGCGGGACTACGAATGGCCCTCTCCCAGCCCCCTTGCGGCCGAACGGGGCCAGACCGTCTGGTATGCCTACGGCGATATTGTGTCCCTGGCCGACAGCGGCGCCTCCACCGGATTCCCCGACGCCGATTTGTTTTTGCACACTTTAAAAAACCGTTCCTTTGCCGGATAGGGAAAACATCCCAGATATATTCTGCCGAAAAGCATCCACACTACCAGTGAGGTGATGGATATATGGCTGATTACGCTGTAACCGGCGATCCCTTCGAGACCAATCCGGAAATGAAACAGTACTTTGATTCCCTGCCGCCCTATGTGCAGGAAACCCTCCGGCAGTCGTCGGGCGGGCAGATTGCCAATCTGGCCCAGCTCCGCCAGGCCGCCGAGCACCTGCTGCAAAAGCAAGGGTACGATTTTCCCTTGCCGCATATCCGCAGAAATCCCCCGCCGGTTCATTGAACAGGTCCAGTAAAATAGACAGTGACAAAAAGCCCCCTGATGTAGGAAAATAAAAGTACTACAACAGGGGGTATTGTTATGGGGAAACGGAATTATAC
>CAJFVX010000026.1 GCA_904420585.1 Candidatus Howiella intestinavium
TATCTTCCCCCGAGAAGGTCGCCGCCTTGATGGTGCTGGGACACTGGTCGGACAGGAGCAGCGCCACATTGGAGTAGATACCATCCGTGGAAATCATCCCAAGGGTCTGCATTTTTGCAGCATCAAATGGGATATGCTGCTTTTCAAACTGCTTCTCTGCCGCTTCAAAGCTGAGGTTCTGTTCCAGCGAACGCATGGATTCGAAGCTGTCCCCATCCGTTTCCTTGATCATTCTTCGGATCGCAGTATCTGTAGCCGGGTCAGAGGATGTGCCGTTTCTGACATAGACCCCGCTGGGTTTCAACCCCTTGCTGCCCAGATAATAGGGCCGGTCGGTCCCTTTTTGAATGGTCACAGCGATGATATCCTTGCCATGTACATGCTGGGTCTCATAGCCCACAAACATGGTCACATCGGGCTTGATGGAATCTCGAATCATATTGTTAAGCTGCAACATGACTTGATCGGCGTTTTTGACCCCCACAACACTTCCATCGTTGCTGACGCCAATATACAGCGTTCCGCCTTTTGTGTTGGCAAATGCAATGACTTCTTTGCAAATATCGCCCACGACCTCCGCTTTCAGTTCAACAACTTCGCTTTCAACCAATGCCATACACAGCGCCTCCTTTTCTTAGTTGTCATTATAATCATTCTTGTCATTCTTGTCAATTTGTATTCATCCGACAGAAAATGATTCCGTGTTTCCAAAGCCCACGGCCCAGGGTATTTCTTTGTTTATGCGGCGCAGTTTCTGCGCCGCAGTTCTGAGGTAATTGGCCTGTCGTCTCCCCCTCACACCGGGCGGAACATCTTTTAATACACAGAAACCCATCCCACACAAATCCCAAAAGACGAAAGGGTTTCTTGAAACAAGCAGGGCAGAAGAGTGTTAAAGAGGAATTGCCCAAGCAGAGGAAAGGGCCAAAGAGGGCGGTAGAGTGCCAGTTGAAGGTTCAGACACACATTTGGGAGCAGGATGCCGCAGGTTCGAATCCTGTCACTCCGACCAGGCTGAGCCTGGACGCAATTCGCGTTCCAGGCTCGGTTTTTATTTTTGTTTTTGTCCTCGCGTTTATAGCGAGTATCTTTTTTGTAGCATAAACCCAGCGGCCAGGGCCGCAATCAGGTCACGCACTCCGCCGGCGGGGTGCGTGATTTTTGTATCTGCGCCCAAGGGGACAACCGCGGGGCGTGCGCCTTATGTTATCTGAACATATCCCTGTTCTGAATTTTCCCCAGCTTAACCAGGCGGGCGGCGATGGCCACGGACGAACGTCCGAAGCGGGCGCAGAGTTCTTGTTTTGTGCTGCCGGCGTCAAACATGCGGCAAAGTTCTGCTTCATCCGCCGCCGTCCAGGGCTTTCCCGCATTTTCCGGCAGCGGTTTCCCCGATTTATCCCGCCGCTGCTCCAGCGTCCGCAGCAGGGTATGCAGTGCCCGAACAATCTCCACCTGGTTGCAGCTGTCAGATTCCGGAAGCACCTCCCCGGTAAGGGGATTTATGCCGTCCGCCAGAATGGTGAGAAGTTCTTTTGCCCGTACAGTATCCATGTCCGCTCCCCCTTTACCCCGACAAGCAGAATCCTGTTTCCGCCTATCTCCTTAGGATGCAAAATCCGCAGCGTTCCGCAACGTTTTCAGAAGAAAACGCCCATTAGCCATGAATGCCAGAGGTCTCTCTTCCTTATGTTCATAATATCAAATTATTTTGGACAATGCAACAAAATAATGCGGCGAGGCCGGGCAAGGGTTTTCTTGCCCGGCCCCTTTTCCAATTCCCGCAGGCGGCGCCTGCCGGTTATTTTTTCCCGCGGCTCTGATAGTCGGCGTCGATTTGGTCGCTCCAGCATTGCAGGGGCATGCTGGCCCGCACGCGGCTTACGGCCTGCTCCAGCGCGTGGTAAACCACGCGGGTGCCCCGGCTGTCCGCATGGTAGTTGACTGCCCGGTCGCGGCCGATGCCGTAGCGGGCCGCCGTTTCCACCGCGTCCATGTTTGCCCCCACAAAGAGGAACTCCCAGCCGTACTTTTCCTTCTGCCTCCGGATCATCTCCTTCACCCGCTGGGCGGTATACCGGCGGCTGGCGTTCTCCATGCCGTCGGTGGTGATGATAAACAGGGTGCGGGCGGGGACATCCGACTGCCGGGCGTACTTGTGGATATTGCCGATGTGGCGGATGGCACTGCCCACGGCGTCCAGCAGGGCCGTGCAGCCCTCGGGGGTGTAGTCCCTATCAGTCATTTTGGGTACGTCGCTTAAGGGGAGCCGGTCGTGGAGCACCCGGCTTTCGCCGTTGAAGAGAACCGTGGAGACATAGGCCTGGCCGGCCTGCTTCTTCTGCTTCTTAATCATGGCATTGAAGCCGCCCACCGTGTCGGCCTCCAGCCCGGCCATGGAGCCGCTTTTGTCCAGAATAAACACCAGTTCGGTCAGATTGCTGTTCATGGAAATAACCTCCAAATCAAAAATGGGATTGCCCGGTGTTTCCACCTGCAATCCCCAGACTGTCAAAAACCCTCTAAATCGTCCAAACCGGCGACATGTGCGTCGGTTTGGACACACGACAAATCCCGCTTTGGCGGGATTTGTAGGGGGAATGTTAGAAGGGGGGCTTGCCCCTCTTCTACAGCTTGTCGACTTTGTCGACAAGCTTTGGGATTGCCCGGTGTTCCCACCTGCAATCCCATCATAGCGGTTATTTCCCCCGCCGTGGTCGCGCGGCAGGCGACAAATACATCGCCTGCCCTCTCAGGCCCCCAGCAGGCTCTGGTCAAAGGCAAACAGCGCCTCGTTGATTTCGTGGACGTCATACCTGCCTTGGGAGATAAAATATTCGATGATAATATCAAACTTATTGCTGTGGGAAAGGGCAAACCCGGCCTTTTTCAGCATGTCCTCGGTTTCCTCCAAGGACAGTTCCAGGGAAATGGCGAAGGCGATGGCCGTGGGCTTGCTGGGCCGGTACTGGGCGTCGCTGCGGATTTTGGAGAACAGCTTGCGGTCGATGTTGGCCTTTTTGTAGCACTGGGCGTCGGTCATGCCCTTTTCGTCGATTTTCCGGAGCAGCATCTGGGAGAAGCTCTCGTCCATTTGCCGGAGCTTTTCGGAAAGGGACATATTTTCCAGGGGCAGGGAGGAAGAGACCGGGGCGGCGAAAACCTCTTCATCCGCCGCCGGCCGCGGCATATCCATCCGGAAGGTTCTGCGGCCATAATCGGTGTGGGCCTCCGCATAGTTGTCGTCGATGTAGGCCGCGATGTCCGAAAAGCGCTTTTCGCCGATGGCGTAGGCCGCCTTGTCAAAGATGACCATATACACCGTCATCTCGTTTTCCGAAAGAAAGCCGCTGATGGCCTCCACGGCCACCTGCAGAGCCTGCTCCTTGGGGTATCCGTAAGCGCCGGAGGACAGCAGGGGAAAGGCCACCGTTTCGCAGCCCTGCTCTTTGGCCAGTTCCAGGGACGCCCGGTAGCAGGAGGCGAGCAGGGCCGGCTCCTGATGCCCGCCCCCCTGCCAGACGGGGCCCACGGTATGGATGACGTATTTGCAGGGGAGTTTATATGCGGCGGTGATTTTGGCCTGGCCGGTTTGGCAGCCGCCCAGGGCCCTGCAGGCCTCCAGCAGCTGCCGGCCCGCCGCCCGATGGATGCAGCCGTCCACCCCGCCGCCCCCCAGCAGGGAGGGGTTGGCGGCGTTTACAATGGCGTCCACCTGCATCTTGGTGATGTCGTTCCTGACGATGATAAAGGGCATGGGTTCCTCCTTTTCTCCGGGCCTGCACAGGCCCGGGGCCGGTGTATCATGATGCAGCCTCATTATATGCCCCAGGCGGCCTCTTCCGCAAGCCCGTTTTCACCCATCCGGCAGCCCGGCCCCGCCCTGCCGCCGGTTGACTTCCCGCCGCCTGCGGGTTACAATACGGAAAAACGGGGAGGGGCTTACAGCTTGTCGACAAAGTCGACAAGCTGTAGAAGAGGGGGCAAGCCCCCCTTCTAACATTCCCCCCTGCAAATCCCGCAGACGCGGGATTTGTCGTATGTTAGGGCCGACGCACATGTCGCCGGTCCTAACGATTGAAAGATTTTTTCAACAGTCTGAGGGGCCTTTAGGCCCCTTATTGGAAAGCGGAGGGACAAAACCATGCAGACATCGGCGGAACTGAAAAACCTGCTGGCCAGAATCGACCGGAGAAGCTACCCGGCCTACAAGGAAACCAGGGGGGCCTACCGCTTCCCCAAATATATCCTGTCCATCGACCACGTCCAGGGGGACCCCTTTGCCGCCCCCTCCCGGCTGCATATCCGGGTGGAGGGGAGGACGGCGGCCTTCCCGCCGTCCCTCTGGGGGCAGCCCTGCCGGCGCATCGCCCTGCAGGACGAGCTGACCCGTCAGTTTGGACGGCAGGCGGCCCGGATATCCTTTCAGGCCAAGGGGTCGGGGCACAGCGGGCTGGTGGCGGTCAGCCGGTGCGGCCAGGAGGTGCTGGAGCGGACGGCCTGCCGCATCGACCCGGAGAGCGGGGAGGTGCTGCTGCGCCTGGAGGTGGGCTTCCCGGCGGCCGGCCGCACCATCAACGCCCGGGAGCTGGAGAAAATCCTCTTTGACCTGCTGCCCCGGTGCGTGGAAGCGTCCCTTCTGTACCCCAACCTGGACGCCGGGCGGCTGCAGGCCGTGGCCGATTTGGCCGAGGACCAGCAGTACATCCGCCGGATGCTGCCAAAACTGGGCCTCTGCGCCTTTGTGGCCGACGGCAGCATCCTGCCCAGGGAGTCGGGGGTCTCCGGCCGGCCCATGAAGGGGGCGGTGGTCTTCCGGTCGCCGGATGAACTGGCCGTGACCCTGGAGCTGCCCCATAAAGGGAAAATCACCGGCATGGGCATTAGGGAGGGCGTCACCTTAATTGTAGGCGGGGGCTACCACGGCAAGTCCACCCTGCTGAAGGCCCTGGAGATGGGGGTCTACAACCACATCGCCGGGGACGGCCGGGAGTATGTCATCACCGACGAAACCGCCGTGAAAATCCGGGCCGAGGACGGCCGGAGCATCCGGCGGACGGATATTTCCATGTTCATAAATGATTTGCCGAACGGCAGGGATACCGCCGCCTTTACCAGCGAGGACGCCAGCGGCAGCACCTCCCAGGCGGCGGGGGTGGCCGAGAGCATGGAGGCGGGGGCTTCCCTGCTGCTCATGGACGAGGACACCAGCGCCACCAACTTCATGATTCGGGACGAGCTGATGCAGCGGGTCATCCGCCGGGAGATGGAGCCCATCACCCCCTTTATCCAGCGGGTGCGGGAATTGTACGAGGCCTTCGGCATTTCCACCGTCATCGTGGCGGGCAGTTCGGGGGCCTACTTCCACGTGGCCGACAGCATCATCCAGATGGACCGGTACCTGCCGAGGGACATCACCGCCTTTGCCAAGAAAGAGGCGGCGGCCTTCCCCTTAAGCGCCGAAGCCCTGCCGCCGGCCGGGTTCCCCCATGTCTCCCGGCGGCCGAAGCCCTCCCCGGCCTTCCGGGAGGGGGAGAGAATCAAGCTGAAGACCCTGGGCCGGGACGGGATATCCGTCGGCCGGGAGACGGTGGATTTGCGGTATGTGGAGCAGCTGGCCGACAGCGAGCAGGCGGCCGCCCTGGGCTGCTGCCTGGTATACGCCCAGCAGCGCCTGCTGGATGGAAAGAAGGACCTGCGGCAGGTGGCGGCGGAGTTGGAAGAGATACTGGAAGGGGAGGGGCTTTCGGCCCTCTGCGGGGACCGCGGGGGCGTGCCCTTCCTGGCCCGGCCCCGGAAGCAGGAGATTTTCGCCTGCTTCAACCGGTACAGAGGCCTGCAGCCGTAACCGGCCCTGCTTTCTGCCCTCAGAGGTACAGGGGCAGATCCAGCAGCCGGTGGATTTCATGGTCGGGGACGATATCCGTGGTGTTGGCCGCATGGGAGGGGTTGAACCATACGGTGCGCATACCCACGCCAAGGCCACCCTTTATATCCGAGGTCAGGCTGTCCCCCACAATGACCGCATTTTCCTTCCGAAAACCGGGGATTTGCCCGAAGCAATAGTGGAAGAAGGCCGGGTCGGGCTTGTCAAAGCCCACCTCCTCCGAGATAAAGATGCCGGCAAAGCGTTTTTTCAGCCCGGCGCTCTCGATGCGGCCCTTCTGCACGGCGGCCGTGCCGTTGGTGACGAGATAGAGGCGGTACCTGCCTGCAAGGGCCTCCAGCAGTTCCTCGGCCCCCTCCATAAAGAAGTGCCCCACCCCCAGGTGGGATTCGTATATTTTCGCCGCCTCTTCCGGGGCGGCGGGGATGCCGTATTCGGCAAATAAAAGCCGGAAGCGCCGGAGCTTTACTTCCGGCCGGGTAAGCTTCCCCTGTTCCAGCAGCCGCCACTGGGCCGCGTTCAGCTGGCTGTACCGATGAAGCATGCTTTCCGCCGGCCGGACGCCCAGGGCCTCCAGGGTTTTGGAAAGGGCCGCCCGCTCCGCCCGGCTAAAATCCAGCAGGGTGTTGTCCAAATCGAAAAAAATCGTATCCGTCATATATGTGCTGCCTCCTTAAACGATCAGGCTGTTAAAAAAGCCAATAAAAGCCATTAGAATCGCGGAAACCGGCGACATGTGCGTCGGTTTCCGCACACGACAAATCCCGCTCCGGCGGGATTTGTAGGGGGAATGTTAGAAGGGGGGCGTGCCCCTCTTCTAAGCTTGCCGGCCTTGTCGACAAGCTTAACTATACCACATTTTCTGTTCGAAAGATACCCGGCGCCCGGGGGGCTGTGTCTTGCGGAAGGGGAGGGGGATGTGGTAAAATAATAAAGATTATGAGTAAAATAAAGGATGCAGAGAAACCATGGTGATATTGAGCGGCGACCATCTCGCCAAAAGCTTTGGGGAACGGACCCTGTTTTCCGACGTAAACTTTACCGTGCAGAACCAGGAGCGCATCGGCTTTGTAGGCGCCAACGGCACGGGGAAGACCACCCTTTTGAATATCATAACCGGCCGGGAGGAGGCCGACGCCGGGGGGCTTTCCCGGGTGTCGGGGCTGACGGTGGGGTATCTGGCCCAGCACGTCTGCGCCGACTCGGCCCGCACCTGCTTGGACGAGACCCTGCAGGTCTTCGCCCCTCTCCTGGAGCTGGAGGCGGCCGTGGAGCAGGCCGCCCGGGCGCTGGACACCGACCATTCGGCCGCCGCCATCGAGAAGCACGCCGATTTAAGCGAGCGGTTCCAGCGGGACGGGGGGCTTACCTTCCGGGCCCGCACCCGTTCGGCCCTTTTGGGGCTGGGCTTCCGGGAGAGCGAATTGGAACTGCCGGTGTCGGCCCTCAGCGGCGGACAGAAGTCCAAAATCGGGCTGGCCCGGCTGCTGCTGTCGGCCCCCGGCCTCATGCTGCTGGACGAGCCCACCAACCATCTGGACATCCCCTCGGTGGAGTGGCTGGAGGACTTTCTGTTGAACTGTCCCTCGGCCTGCATCATCGTCTCCCACGACCGGTATTTCTTAGATAAGGTGACCAACCGCACCTTTGAGCTGGAAAACGGCAGGCTGACAGCCAGCAACGGCAACTATACCCGTTTTCTGGATCTGAAGGCCCAGCGCCGGGCGGCCCAGGCCAAGCAGTATGAAAACACTATCCGGGAAATCAAGCGCATCGAGGGCATCATTGCCCAGCAGCGGCAGTGGAACCGGGAGAAGAACATCAGGACGGCCGAGTCCAAGCAGAAGCAGGTGGACCGGCTCACCGCCACCCTGGACAAGCCGGATAGGGAACTGGAGGAAATCCGGTTCCAATTTAAGATAAAAAAGGAAAGCGGCAGCGACGTGCTGACCGTCCGGGAGCTTTCCAAATCCTTCCCCGGCCGCACCTTATACGAGGGGGTGGATTTGGATATAAAAAAGCGGGAGCGGGTCTTCCTCATCGGCGGCAACGGCTGCGGCAAGACCACCCTGCTGAAGCAGATCCTGGCCGAGGCCGGCCGGGAGGAGAGCGGCGTGCGCCTGGGGGCCGGGGTCAGCGTGGGGTATTTCGACCAGACGGGGGGCACCCTCCATCCCGAAAAGACCGCCCTGGACGAAATCTGGGACGCCTATCCCAAAATGACCCAGACCGAGGTGCGCAATGCCCTGGCCGTCTTCCTCTTTAAGGGGGAGGACGTGTTTAAAAGGGTGTCGGAACTCAGCGGCGGGGAGCGGGCCCGGGTGGCCCTCTGCAAGCTCATGCTGGCGGGGGACAACCTGCTGCTGCTGGACGAGCCCACCAACCACCTGGACCTCTACGCCCGGGAGGCCCTGGAGCAGGCCCTGCTGGCCTACCCCGGCAGCCTGCTGGTGGTGTCCCACGACCGGTATTTTATCAACAAGCTGGCCCACAAGGTCTGCTGCCTGACCCCGTCGGGGCTGGAAACCTACCTGGGGGACTATGACCGGTACCTGGCCCTCCGCCGGCCGGCCGAGACGGCCGCCGTCCCCAAGAAGGAGATGGGCGCCGGCGGCCGGCAGTACAAGGAACGCAAGCAGCTGGAATCGGAGCTGCGGCGGCTGCGGGGGGCCGTGGGGCGGTGCGAGGAGAAAATCGCCGCCGCCGAGGCCCAGCTGGATGCGCTGCAGGAGGCCCTTTCCGACCCGGCCGTTTCGGCCGACTACGAAAAAACCATGGAATTGACCGGGGAAATCGCCCAGGTAAACGAGATGCTGGAAGAACTGATGCAGGAATGGGACGATTCTGTGCAGAAACTGGAGAAAATGGAAGCTTCCATAGAATAATTGCGAATGGGGTCTGGATTTAACGGGATTGGACGTATTCCGCCGCTCCGCATGGATTTTTCGGGCTGTACAAACCGGGGGCGGATAGGGTATACTATTAAGACAATGTAAAATCGAGGAAGTCTGTCCGGCTGTACCGGCCGGCGGAATACGGGCAGTTTGCCCAATAAAGAGGTGTATCCATTGGGGAAGATAAATAAACGCGGCTGGCTGGTGGCCGCTCTGGACCTGGTGCTCATGGCCATCAGCTACCTGGGTTCGGTGCTTTTGTTCGGGTATGCCGAGCCCAAGGTTTTCTTCTGCACCGGCCTGCTGCTGGTTTTGTTCTTTGTGTCCATGCTCATCAGCCGGCTCTACCACACCATGTGGCGTTTTTCCCATGTCTTCGACTTTGTCAAGCTCACCGGCTACACCATGCTGGCCTGCGGCTTTTTCGACGCCATCGCCGTATTCGGCCTGGGGTGTCCTTTCTCCCTGGCCTTCTGCGCCTTCCAGGCCATGGTGGCCGTCTACATCCTCATCTTTGTCCGGGTGGTTTACCGGGTGTATATTCGCCAGTCCAGCCGGGAGAGCCATGCCGGCGGGCGCACCAAGCGGCTGATGATTGTAGGCGCCGGCGTGGCCGCCAGCTACATCCTCAATGAGATAACCTATGCGGATTCCCCCTATATGCCTATCTGCATGATAGACGACGATAAGTCCAAGCTGGGCAAGAGCATGATGAACATCCCCATCGTGGGCACCACGGCCGACATCGCCGCCAAGTGCGACGAGTATGCCATCGACTCCATCATCTTCGCCATCCCCTCCTGCTCGGCGGCCGACCGCACCCGCATCCTCAACCTCTGCTACGACACCAAGCGGGACGTCAAGACCATCCCCTTCCTCCACAACCTCTTCGAGAACCGGCAGTTTATGGAGCAGATAAAGGACGTGGAGGTGGAGGACCTGCTGGGCCGGGAGCCCATCAACTTCGACTTCAACAATGTCATCCAGTTTGTCAAGGGCAAGACCTGCATGGTCACAGGCGGCGGCGGCTCCATCGGCTCGGAGCTCTGCCGGCAGCTGGCCAAATGCGGCCCCGCCCACCTGATTATCCTGGATATCTACGAAAACAACGCCTACGACGTCCAGCAGGAACTCATCCGGGAATACGGCGACCGCCTGCAGCTGACGGTGGAAATCGCCTCGGTGCGGGACTACGCCAAGCTGGATTTGGTATTTAAAAAGTATAAGCCCCAGCTGGTCTTCCACGCCGCCGCCCACAAGCATGTGCCCCTGATGGAGGGCGACCCGGAGGAGGCCATCAAGAACAATGTGGTGGGCACCCTCAACACCGCCATCCTGGCCGACAAGTACAAATCGGAAAAATTCATTCTCATCTCCACCGACAAGGCGGTCAACCCCACCAACGTCATGGGCGCCTCCAAGCGGTGCTGCGAGATGATTATCCAGTATCTGTCCCAGCAGCCCACCTATACCGTCTTTGCCGCCGTGCGGTTCGGCAACGTGCTGGGCTCCAACGGGTCGGTGGTGCCCCTGTTCAAGCGGCAGATTGAAAAGGGCGGCCCCGTCACGGTCACCCACCCCGACATCATCCGCTTCTTTATGACCATCCCCGAGGCGGTGTCCCTGGTCCTGGAGGCCGGCCGGCTGGCCCAGGGCGGGGAAATCTTCGTGCTGGATATGGGCGAGCCGGTCAAGGTGCTGACCCTGGCCGAGAATATGATCCGCATGTCCGGCTACGAGCCCTATAAGGATATCGATATCCAGTTTATCGGCCTGCGCCCCGGCGAGAAGCTCTACGAGGAAATCCTCATGGACGAGGAGGGCCTGACCAAGACCGACAACAACCGGATTTTCATCGGCAAGCAGGTGCAGATAGACCCCATCGAATTCCCCAAGGAGTTGTATGAACTCAAACAGATAGCCCTCCGCGGCACCCGGCAGGAGCTGCTGGACAAGCTGGCGGAAGTGGTGCCTACCTTCCATCATAAAGGTGAATAAAACGGAACGGCAAAGGCGAAGGCCTTTGCCGCAGCTTGTCGACAAAGTCGACAAGCTGTAGAAGAGGGGCGAGCCCCCCTTCTAACATTCCCCCGACAAATCCCGCAGAAGCGGGATTTGTTGTATGCAGAAACCGACGCACATGTCGCCGGTTTCTGCGATTGAAATAGCTTTCATTGTTTTTTTCGGCAGACTGCGGCAAAGGCGAAGGCCTTTGCCGTTTTTGCGTATGGGGCCATTGGTGCGTTATGCCAATTTCTGATGCAGAAATCCAATATTTGGAATTTAAATACATAGAATTAATGTGATTTGTCGCATTTTGTATGGCTTTATTGTCATGTTTTACTATAAGGTTGACAGGTGATTGGACAAGATGCATATTGATTTATAAAAATTGAACAGGTAAAATATATATGAGCATAAACTCAAGTTTTGCAAACAGGGGGTATTTGTATGAAGAAACAGCAGGCAAAGTCGACCAAGCGCGTATTGGCGTCTTTGCTGGCGGCCAGTATGGCGGCGGGGATGATTCCCTTCGGCGCGATGTCTGCATTGGCGTTAACCGGTGTGGACGATACGCTGGAGGCCGACCGCGCCACTGCGTCCAACCAGCTGACCCAGTATGTGAATTTGGAAACGGTGGGTATGCAGAGCGGGGAAAATATCAAGAACCCCGACGACCAGGGGAATGAACATCCCCGGGATCTGTTCGACGGACAGACCACCACCAAGGCGGGCATCAACAAGCCCTCCGACACCGCCTCCACCATCGTCACCTGGCAGACCACCCAGCCCGTCCAGGTGGAGAACTATACCCTGGCCGGGGGCAACGACTCGGAAGGCCGGGATCCCAAGTCCTGGATTCTTTCCGGCTCCAATGACGGAAATACTTACTATGTCCTGGACGAGGTGACCGACGCCTCCCTTCCCATCGAGTACTGCGCTTATTATCCGGAGGATTACGCGGTGGATTCCCCCCGCTTCTATTCCTACTACAAAATCGAATTCACCGAATACCGGGGCGAGGAGGGCTATTTCCAGCTCAGTGAGTTAGTCCTCAGCGGCCAGGCGGAGGCGCCCCAGCCTGTGACTCTGCCCGATGCGCTGGTGCACTATGACTTTGCGAACGGCGCTGCCGACGTCTCCGGCAACAGCAACGACGGCACGGTTTCCGAAGAGGGCGTGACCATCTCCGACGGCATGGCCGCTTTTGACGGCGGCAACGTCGCAGTGCCCATCGAAACCGTGGCCCAGACCAAGACCATCAGCATGCTGGTGCGGGCGGACGAAGTCCGCAGCTGGTCTACGATCTTCGAGGCCGGCCAGGACGGCCAGGGCTTCATGAAGATCGCCCTCCAGAGCAACGACCTGGATCGCAACGGCATTTCCATCACCTTCGGCGGCACCGAAGAGGGCAACAATCCCCAGGTGCGGGTCATGGCCGAAACCACCATGGACATTCAGGAGTGGACCGAGCTGACCTTCGTCGAGGAAAATGAAAATGTCACCATCTACATAAACGGCCAGCAGGCAGCCACCTCCACCTTCTTAAAGGAGACCTGGGATGGCACCGACCTGAACGGCTTGGGCTTTGATACCGTCACCACGGGCAATGCGGCCATCGGCATCTCTGCCGTCTGGCCGGATCCCTGCTTCAAGGGCACCGTGGCCGACTTCCGCATGTACAGCGAGGCCCTGACCGCCGAGCAGGTGGCCCAGCTGGCCTATGACAACGCGGAGGAAATCCCCTATGAGGATCTGCCCTCCGCCACCCTGCCCGACGAGGTGCTGCACTACACCTTCGACGCTTTGGGCGCCGACAATACGGTGGAGGACGTGGCCGGCGACTATGACGGCCAGATTGTCAATTACGACAACCAGCCCACCGGCACCGACAATGTGCAGGTAGCCGACGGCGTGGCCACCTTTGCGGGCCAGGGCAGCCGGGCCGACCGCATCAACGTTCCCACCGCCGCCCTGAAGCATGAAAACATTACCATTTCCATGATGGTGAATGTGGATAAGTATATGGGCGACTATGCCACCTTCTTCCAGGCCGGCGACCGTTCGGCTTGGGATTACCGGGAGGACAATCCGGACTGGGGCGACACCTGGCTTGTCCGGTACCAGCCCTTCTTCGCCGGACGGGGCGACCATCTGCAGTTCTATGCCGACCGGCAGGTGGAAGATTCGGCCTACAATTTTGAAAACGACCAGTACATCCCCCTGCACAATTGGGTGCAGCTGACCTTCTCGGTCTCCTCCACGGGCGAAGTCAAGATGTATTACAACGGCGTGGAGCTGGATTACACCACCAACGGCAGCGAAGCCTGGAACGAAGTGGATAAATCCATCTTCTCCTTTGCCAATATGACCGACACCGCCGTGGCGGCCCTGGGCGCGGCCACCCGCGAGTGGGGCGACTGTGATCCCGGTCTGGACGGCCGGATCTCCGACTTCCGGGTATACGACGAGATTCTTACAGCGGATCAGGTAGCTGTGCTAACGGCCGAGAACCTGCAGGAGTTTGAGGCGTCTGAGGAGCCGGAAGAGCCCGAAGAGCCGGATTATTCCGATCTGTCCGATGAAGCTGCCGCCGTAGCCCGGCAGATCGACGCCCTGCCCGATACCATCACCTATAAGCAGGGCCAGGAAATCCGGCAGGCCCGGGCGGACTATGACGCCCTGACCGCCGAGCAGCAGGCCGAGCTGGCCGGCGACTACGCCGACCGCCTGACCCAGGCCGAAGCCGACCTCCAGGCTGTCTATGACGCCTTTACAGCCCATGTTGCAAATACCTATCCCGAAGAAAACGAAAACTTTGACGCCGACAGCGGCCAGAGCTGGATGACCCTTTCCAACACCACCGAGGAAGACCGGCAGGCCACCCTGGAGGCCTTTACGGATGAAATCCGCTATCAGTATGAGATGCAGGAGTACCTCCTGGGCAGCACCGACGGGGAGTACACCGTCAGCAACTGGATGAACTATGTCAATGTGACCATCAACGATAACCCCGACGGCAACGACAACATCGGTTCTCCCGACGTAAACGGCTGGGGCGGCCGGGCCTGGTCCAACCTGACGTCTCCCTTCGCCGGCATCGCCTTCAGCTACACCACGGTCATGGGTCCCAAGTATCCCTGGAACTATGCCCTGACCAACGCCTTTGAATACAACGGCCGGATTTATCAGGTGGCCAGGGGCAGAACCTATTCCTGGAGCGCCGACAGGGATATTACCGGCCTGAAGGGCGTTTCTTCTGCCGACGTCGACCACGAATCCTTTGACTACCAGGATGTGGACAACTATCCCGGTAAGGGAGGTCCAAATTATGGGCATATGGACAACAATGTAATCCAGTACGCCTATGCCAAATATAACCA
>CAJFVX010000027.1 GCA_904420585.1 Candidatus Howiella intestinavium
GGCCAGTGGAGCCGGTTACACCTGTAGGCCCTGTGGCTCCGGTGGGGCCGGTAGGACCAGTAGGTCCGGTAACACCGGAAGGCCCTGTAGAGCCGGTTGCGCCTGTAGCTCCTGTCGCCCCAGTGGAGCCGGTCGGGCCGGTGGGCCCCGTAGGACCGGTAGGGCCTTCACTGGGACCGGTGGGACCCGTTGCGCCGGTTGCGCCGGTAGACCCTGTGGGGCCGGTAGGACCGGTAGCGCCCGTTGCACCGGAAGGTCCTGTGGCACCTATAGAACCGGTGGCGCCTGTGGGGCCGGGAAAGCCGGGATACCCCTGCGGGCCGGTGGGGCCAGTAGGCCCTGTGGGACCGGTAGCACACCGGATTATCGGCGGGCAGGGGGACGGGCAGCAGGGATCCGGACAGCCGCAATCGCCGTGATACATATTCATATTCCGTTACCTCGCTCATATAAAATTGAAAAGCCGCATAGGCTCCTACCGTATTTTATGCAAGCCGTACTGCACGGGTGCCGGAATCTTTCCTGTTCAGGTTCTAAAAAAGACAAGCCGTCACATATACATGGACAGAAGCCGATGGGAAAGGACGTGTGCTGCATGATGGCGCAAAAAGGAAATGAAAGCCGTATTCGGCAGGTTCTGCCGGCCCTGAGCAGCCGTATCTGTGGGGTCTTGTCGGGGCTGGACAGCAATTTGACCGGGGATATAACCGAAATCCGTCTTCGCTGCGGACAACCGGTGGTCTGCACCACAGCCGACGGCCCGGTCTTTCTTCCGCTCACCGGGGGGATTTGCCGTCTGCCCCGGCCGGGGCTTTTATATGCTCAGCGGGAGGATTTGGAAGAAACCTTCCGCCGCATCTGCGAATATTCCGTTTACACCCATGAAAAAGAGGTATCGCAGGGGTTTGTCACCCTGCGGGGCGGCCATCGGGCGGGGATTTGCGGCAGGGCCGTGATAGAGGAAGGACAGGTGCGTTCCATTCAGGAGATATGCGCCGTCAACATTCGAATCGCAAGGGAGGTCAAGGACGCCGCCGCCCCGCTTTTGCAGGGGATGCAAGCGGCGGGCGGCCTGCGGGTACTGCGGGAAGGGCTGCTGCTGGCGGGGCCGCCCGGAAGCGGCAAGACTACCCTGCTGCGGGATCTTGTCCGCCGGCTCTCCTCCGGCGCTCTGGGAACGCCGCTGCGCATCACGGTGGTGGACGAGCGTGGGGAAATCGGTGCCGTGTGGGAGGGTATCCCGCAAAATGATTTGGGACTTTGCACCGATATATTGACCGGCTGCCCCAAAGCCTTGGGGATCGAGATGGCGGTGCGTTCCATGTCCCCCGAAATTGTGGCCTTTGACGAGCTGGGTACAAGGGAAGAGGCGGAGGCCGTCAGCCGCTGTCTGCACGCCGGCGCGGCGGCTCTGGCCACCATACACGCCGACAGCCCCGGCGCCCTGGCCCGGCGTCCCCAGGCGCTGCAGCTGTTCCGAAGCGGCGCTGTCAACCGGGTGGCCTTTTTGCCGGGTGTGGGACAAGCGCCCCTTTTCCTTAGTAAGGAGGATATCTATGCTGAAATGGCTGGGACTGCTGGCTTTGGCCGCAGCGGCGGCGGGCACAGGGCTGTTCTTCTCCGACCGGCTGCGCATGCGCACCGTACAGCTTGAAGCGGCGCGTTTGTGGATTCTGGATATGGAAGCGGCTATCCGATATACCACCGCTCCCATACCCGCCCTGTTGGAAAAAATGGCGGGGGAGCAGGCTTACCGTTCCCTGTGGTTCCTGCCGGCGTTGGCCAAAGCCTGCCAGCCGGCCTCCGGTCAGTCGGCGGGCACGGCCCTGGAAGCCATATTCCGGCAGCGGCGCTTTTTGACCGACCGGCTGGCAGAGGGAGACCGGGACATCCTGCTTTCCTACGCCGGCCAGCTGGGATGCAGCGACCGGGACGGGCAGATCCGGCTCTGCAGCCTTTCGGCCGGCCGGCTGGAACGGCAGCTGGAAGAGGCCAGACGGGCCTACGCGGAAAAGGGGCGGCTTTACAGCCTCTTGGGTGTTTTTGCCGGGGCGGCCCTGGTGCTCTTTTTTATTTAAGCCGGTTATGGATAGGATGGTGAAGCAGGATGGATGTGAATTTTATATTCCGAATCGCCGCAATCGGCATCATAGTGGCCGTACTGAACCAGGTACTGATTCGCTCGGGCCGGGAAGAGCAGGCCATGATGACCACTTTGGCGGGATTGGTGGTGGTACTGCTGATGGTGGTCACCGAAATCAGCAGCCTTTTTGACACCATCAAATCTCTCTTCGACCTGTAGCCATGGGCGGGGTTTCCATAGCCGTCATCACCGCTTTCGGCTTGATAGCGGCCTTCCTGGCGGTGATTCTGCACCAATATAAGCCGGAATACGCCATGCTGCTGGCCGCCGGGGCGGGATGCGGGATTCTGTTTCTGCTGTTGTCGGCCTTTTCCCCGGCCATCGAACAGCTGCAAGCCCTTTTGGGGAGGGCCGGTCTCTCCATGGCCTATTTCAAAATCCTGTTAAAAGGGCTGGGGATATGCTATCTGTCCCAGTTTGCAGGAGATCTATGCCGGGACGCGGGACAAACCTCTCTGGCCGGCAAGGTGGAGCTGGCCGGCAAGCTGTCGGTGGTGCTGCTGGCCCTTCCGGTGGCCATGGACATAACCGAATGGATATTCACCCTTTTGGAATAGGATGAAGGGGAAAAACGGCCGGGAGGGCTGGATTGTGAAAAGGTGGATTGTAGTATGCATCGGCTTGGCCTGGGTCCTTTTCTGCCCGCTCTTTACTGCCCGGGCGGATACGGATGCCGAATCCAGGCAGCCTGCCGATATTTACGCGGAACAGTACGACGCCAGCGGTGCAGATCAGCTGGAGGAGGCCCTTCCGGAGGAGACGCGGGAATGGCTGGAAAGCTGGGGCCTGGACCCCTCCGACCCCGCGTCGGCGTCCGGCCTGTCGGTGGGCAACGCCTGGGAAATGATAAAAAGCTTTGTGACAGAGGGTGGGCAGAAGCCCCTGGCCGCATCGGCGGCCGCCGCAGCTGTCATCCTGCTCTGCGCCCTTTTCAGCGGGGCCGGCAGCGGCCTGCGGGGCCAGGAAATGGAGGGAACCTTCTCCTATGTCTCCACCCTGGCCGTGGGAGGCATTGTGCTGCGGCCCATGCTAACGGCCATTACGGGAACTATCAGCGCCATTCAAGGCTGTTCGGTCTTCATGCTGGCCTTTGTGCCCGTCTATGCCGCCATCCTGATATCGGCCGGAAAGCCGCTGACCGCCGCCGGATTCCAGCCGCTGCTGCTGGGAGCCTCCCAGGTGGTGGGGCAGGCCGCTGCCTTTATCCTGACCCCTCTCACCGGCGTCTATCTTTCGGTGAGCATGGCCTCGGCCGTGGCGCCGGGGCTGAAAACCGAAGGGCTCTGTGAAGGCGTGCGCAAGGCGGTCACCTGGAGCCTCTCTTTGGCCATGACCCTTTTTACCGGCCTGCTGGGTATCCAGACGGCCATCCAGGGCTCGGCGGACAGCCTGGCCATGAAGACCTCCCGTTTTTTGGCCGGCACCTTTGTGCCGGTGGTGGGCGCGTCGGTCAGCGAGGCTCTTGGGACGGTGCAGTCATGCCTGGGTGTGCTGAAATCCACGGTGGGCATCTACGCCGTGGCGGCCCTGGCCTGCCTGCTGCTGCCGGTGCTGCTGGAACTGTGTATATGGCGGCTGGCGCTGTATGTCCTTTCCTCTCTCTGCGACCTGTTCGGACTGGGGGCCGCCGCTGCCTTTCTGCGGGCGGTCAGCGGCGCTGCAGGGCTTCTGACGGCCATCTGCCTGTGCGTAGGGCTGTTATTTATCATATCGGCGGCTGTAGTGGCCCTGGCCGGCTGAAAGGAGGAACCGTATGGATGCCATAAAAAGTATGGCCATGGCCTTCTGCGGGGCGGCTGTGGCGGCGGGGGTTGTATCCATGCTCCTGCCAAACGGGAAAATGGAGAAGGTTATGCGTATGCTGCTGGGCTTCTTCTTAATCGCCGCCGTCCTTTCCCCGGTTATGGGGGCCGATGAAATCAACTGGAGCCTGCCAGCCTCCGCGTCGGCCGACGGGGAGGCAGCTGCTTCCGCCCTTAGCCAGACGGTGGCCGACCAGGAACTGCAGGTCGTAAAAGATACCCTGTCCGGGCAGATTACGGGGATGCTGGAGGGCTTGGGCATTTTTGGCGCGGAAGTTGTCCTGGACATGGATATTGACGAGGCTGGCCGCATATCTATTAGGCAGACAGAGGTTTACCTGCCGGCCGGAACGGGAAAGGATCCCCAGGCGGTGCAGGTGAGCCTGCGGGACAGCTTGGGAATAGAAGCGGAGGTGTATGGGGACGGAGAGATAAAATAAAGGAGAGCGAGGCGCTTTTATGGGATTCGACCATGTATTTTGCGGAATCAAAAAGCTGTTTAAGGGAGAGAAAGCTGCAAAAGCCCTGATAATCGCGGGAATTGTGGGAATTGTCCTGATTTTCCTCTCCACATTCCTGGAGGACACACCCGAAAAAACCACCCAAACGGCGACAGAATCCGATGCGGCGGGCGCAGCCGAGGATTACAGCACCATGCTGGAAGAAGAACTCAGCGCCCTGGTGGCGGACATCACGGCCAGCCCCAACGTGCGGGTTTTTGTAACGCTGGAATCGGGTACGGAATATGTCTACGCCAACGAAATCAAGCAGGGCACCGACGTGGTGGAGGATACCCAGAATGACAGCGGCAAAAAGGTGCAGCAGAAGGACAGCACCGAGCAGAATTATATATTGGTGGAGGATGCCGACGGCCGTCAGACCGCCCTGCTGGTAACCGAGCGCACCCCTAAGGTACAGGGGGTAACGGTAGTCTGCGATAAAGGGGATCGGCCCGAGGTGGCCGAGAAGATAACCGACGCCATCACCACCGCCCTGCATATTACCTCCCGGCGGGTCTGCGTCACCGGCCGGGCCGCATCCTAACCCAAGGTTACATTCATACGAAACAAAGGAGGAAACCAAAAATGAAAAAGGGTTCTATCATAGGAAAGCGCCAGATTGTCCTGGCTGTACTGGTGGCGGCGCTGGGCGTTGCGGTCTGGCTGAATATGAAATACGCTTCCACCGACGGCGGCTTCGACGTCACCGGCGCCTTAAATTCCTCCAAATACCTGGGGGATGCCCAGTACGTCAACAATGCCAGCGTGGAGCAATCCACCGAAAGCGTCACAACCTCCGCAGCAGACGGGGAATCCACGGCCCAGACCACCGCTGCGGCCGAGGACGATTATTTCGCCGAAGCTAGGGAAAACCGGGAAAACACCCGCAAGGAGGCCCTGGAGCTGATACAGGATACCCTGTCCGACGCCCAGGCCGATTCGGCCGCCAAGGAACAGGCGGTGGAGCAGGCGGCGGCAATCGCCAGCCGGATGGATAAGGAGGCCGCCATTGAGAATCTGCTCAAGGCCAAGGATTTCGCCGACGCCCTGGTCATGATAGGGGACAGCGACGTAAACGTGGTGGTCAAGGCCGAAGGGGAGCTTATCAGCAGCCAGACCATGCAGATTCAGGACGCCGTCCAATCCCAGACCGATGTGGAACTGGATCATATTAAAATTGTTTCGGTAAAATAGTTGTGCCGGCGGCAGATTGTGGTATAATAGAAATACATACCGACGCATGTATGTATTTTGCCGGCACACAGCCGGAGCAAGGAAGGTGCAGCCATGCAGATGAAAAACACCAAGGGCGTAGGCGGGCTTATTATCACCGAGGAGGTTCTGGTCAAAATGGCCAGCACAGCGGCGTTGGAGGTGGCCGGCGTAGCGGGCATGACCGCGCTGCCGGCGGAGAAAACCGGCATTTTGTCCAAGGTTGTGCCTCCCAAGGCGGTAAGGGTCTCCACCAAGGACAATGAGGTGGTCATCGATTTGTACATCGCGGTCAAGCGGGATGTGCGCATCACCGATGTGGCCGAGGCGGTGCAGAAAAACGTCAAGGAAACCGTCCAGAATATGAC
This sequence comes from Candidatus Howiella intestinavium, assembly GCA_904420585.1. GTDB lineage: Bacteria > Bacillota > Clostridia > Oscillospirales > Acutalibacteraceae > Howiella > Howiella intestinavium. The sequence continues at coordinate 6,026 of CAJFVX010000027.1, forward strand.
CGGCAACGCCGTGACCAAGGTCAACGTGCATATTGCCGACATCCAGTTTGAGGAGGCGGCGGGCCAGTAATTGCCGCCGGTACCGACGCAAAACAAAATCCCAGCCGATGAACCGGGGTGCGGTTCCGTCGGCTGGGATTTTTTCGCAGATATTTACTTTTTGTTGGTATGGATATTGACATAGGTCTCCCGGTACTGCCGGGGCGTGATGCCCTCGTGGTACTTGAACATCTTCAAAAAAAGGTTGTAATCCTCAATTCCCAGCATGGGGGGGATGGCCTTTAAGGGATAGTCCCCGCTGAGAATCAGGGCCTTGGCCTTGCTCATTTTGACCGTATCGATGTACTTTTTGATACCCATATTGCAGTCCTTTTTGAAAATGCGGGTCAGGTAATCCCGGTTGTAGCCAAAACGCTGCTCGATGTCCTCCAGCGTGATAGGGCGGTCGTAGTGGACGCGGATCCATTCCTGGATTTCCTTTATCAGGGCGCTTCCCTTTCCGCTGTTCTGGGACTGGGAGAGCAGAACCTCCACAACCGCCAGCCGCAGCAGATAGCCCTGGCAGGCGGCGGGATAGGTGGGGGTATTGCAGTAATGAAGCAGCTGCTTGAAAAGGATGCGCATATTGCTGTCGTTTAAAACCGCGGCTCGGGAGGAGGCGGTCTTTGGGGGCGGTGGGCCTTCAAAGTCAAAATGCACCCAGTAAAAGGAAATCTTTTCTGTGGAAGGGGAGAGGCCCCGGTGCTCGATTCCGGGCCGCAGAAAGAGCGCATCCCCCTGCCGCAGGGTATAAACGGTCTCTTCCTCGGCGATTTGAAAGCTGCCCTGCATGACAAAAATCAGCTCAAAGCTGTTGATGACGCGGGTGGGGTGAATCCATTTTCCGTCCGAAATAAACAGGCCGGCCGAGACCACGTGCAGGGGTGCGTTCAAAAAATCTTGCATGTTGAACATATCGGAAAATCTCACTTTTTATAATGTTTTTTGAATTGTTTTTCGCCGGTTGCCTATGTATATTGTAGTATAGACGGCCGGAAAAATCAAGAAAGCTGTAAATTTTACTGGGAAATATGCCCCTGTTTCAGGGACATGCACAGGAGAAAATCCAGCTTTACATCACAGGGAGAAAGGATGTTCCACATGCAGAAAAAACATACCGGCAAGAGATGGACGCGCAGGTGCCTGTCGGCTGTATTGTCGGCGGCGCTGCTGCTGAGCGCGGCGCCTGTCAGTGCCGTGCTTGCGGCCGAACGCACCGGGAACGATTACTATGTTTCCAACCAGGGGGATTTGCTGGCCGAATCCTTTGAGACGCTGCCGCTGGGCGCCGTTCAGCCCTCCGGCTGGCTGCGGGATCAGCTGGAGCTGCAGCGGGACGGCATCACCGGCGCCATGGAGGAATACGAAACCTACGGCTCCAATAGCGGCTGGCTGGGCGGCACGGGGGACAGCTGGGAAAAGGGCCCCTATTATGTCCGCGGCCTTGTGGCCCTGGCCTATACCCTGGACGACGACGAACTGAAGCAGAAGGCCCAGAAGTGGATCGACTGGTCTTTGGAAAGCCAGCGGGAAGATGGATTTTTCGGCCCGGCGAATAATGCCGACTGGTGGGCGCGGATGCCCATGCTCATGGCCATCCGGGACTACTACGAGGCCACCGAGCTGGAAGGCAGCCCGGACGAACGGGTACTGCCCTTCTTCGAGAAATACTTTGCCTATCAGTTAGAGCAGCTGCCCGGCAATCCCCTGGATGCTGCCTGGGGTTCCGCCCGGGGCGGCGACAATATGGAGGTTCTCTACTGGTATTACAATAAGACTTACGATCCCGCCAACCCGGAGGACAGCGACTGGCTGCTGGATTTGGCCACCCTTATCGCCAGCCAGTGCAAGATGGGCGGGCAGTCTATCACCGATGCCCTGACCAACACCACCGTGCGGCAGCATGTGGTCAACACCTCCCAGTCTCTGAAGCAGCCGGTGCTGTATTACCAGCAGACGGGGGACATCGAGGATAAAAACGCCTTTGCCAACGCCCTTTTGAATATCAGCATTGACCACGGCCGCATTGACGATATGCCCAACGCCGACGAGGGCGCGCGGGATAACAATCCCACCCGGGGCACCGAAACCTGCAGCATTGTGGAATCCATGCTGTCCACCGAAATCGCCGCCCGCATCCTGGGCGACGCTGCTTTAGGTGACCGGCTGGAGGTGCTGGCCTATAACTCCCTGCCCGCCGCCTACGCCCCTGACTATCTGGGCAACGCCTATTACGTGCCCCAGAACCAGGTCATGGCCACTGCCGGCCGGCATGAGTTCGAGCAGGATCACGGCGACGACGCTTCATTTGGCGCCCCCAGCGGATACGAATGCTGTTTCCCCAACAACCACATGGGCTGGCCTAAATTTGTGCAGAGCATGTGGATGGCCACGCCGGACAACGGCCTTGCGGTGCTGGCCTACGGCCCCAATAGGGTGACGGCCCAGGTGGCGGGAGATAAGACCGCCGTTTTCCAGCAGGATACCACCTATCCCTTCGATGAGGCCATCGTTATCACCTATGCCGGCGAGGACGCCTCTTTCCCTGTACAGCTGCGCATCCCCGCATGGTGCGAGAATCCGGCAATCCGGGTGAACGGGGAAGAGCAGACCGGTATGGTATCCGGTTCCTACTTCACCCTGAACAGGGACTGGACGGAAGGCGATACCATCGAAATCGAATTTCCCATGACCATTGACGTGGATACAGAGTATCACAACGCCCTGTCGGTACAGCGCGGCCCCCTGCTTTACTCCTTGAAAATCGAGCAGGAGTGGCGGGAGTACACCCCTGAAACCAACAGCATGCGGGGCATTAACATCACGCCCCAGGGCGGTCTGAAAAACCGGGAGGTTTATCCCTTAAGCGACTGGAACTACGGCTTGATTGTGGACGAAGAGAATCCGGAATCCTCCTTTACGGTAGTGGAAAACAACACCGAGTTGGCCCAGCAGCCCTTTGATGTGGACACAGCGCCGGTTGTGCTCAAGGCCCAGGGACAGCTGATTCCCGAATGGACGCTGGACGGCAACATTCCCAGCACCTTAGGATACGGCGCCATTGCCTATGATGAATCCCTGGTGGAGGAAATCGAGCTGATTCCCTTTGGCTGCGGGCGGCTGCGCATCAGCCAGTTCCCAAAAATCGGGAAATGCGATACGGAAAATATCGTCTTTGACGAGGTGCATACCTTCGAACTGGACGGCGATACCGTGCAGGAGATTACAAACGTTATCGTGCCGGAGGCCGCCGAATATAATATGACGGTTTATTATTCCGGCCGCGGGGAAGTACAGTTCCGCCTGAACAACAAGGAACAGGGCGCGGTCTCTCTGGATGGCTCCGGTGAGTATACCGTCACCGGGCTGAAAGCCTTGATTTCCGACAGCAGCTTCCAGTTTACCGGCGAGCATTACAACAATATCCGCTTTATCGGAGAGCCGCGGGTAACCATCGAACGGGTGGTTATCACACCGGTGGATGCAGTGGATGAAATCACGGTAAACTCTGTTATCCCGAAGGCGGGGGCCTTTACGGTCAGCACCAACCTGACCCGGGAAATCGCTCCCTATACCATTGAATACGGCACGGAGCCGGGAAAATACACCCACACGGCCTCCGGCTTCCACGGTACCGATGCTACCATCACCGGTCTTGCCGCCGGCACCTACTATTTCCGCATTACGGCTCTGCTGGGCGAAGAAAAGCTGGTAACCGAGGAACAAACCGTGACGGTGGAAAGCGAATCTACACCTTCCTTAGGAGATGGGGTAGAGCCTGACAGGGAAATTGCCGACGATTTCTCCGACCCGGAATATTCGGAAACCATCTGGCAGAAATACGGTGCTGTAGACAAGGAAAATTTCACCGACGGTATGTTTGTTTTCGGGGATGACGCCCAGACCAAGGCGGCTATCACGGGCGGGGAAACCTGGCAGGATTACGCTGTAGAAGCTGACATTACCGTCACAGCCCAAAAAGGCGACAACAGCAATGCCGGCATCATTTTCCGGGCTACCAATATCAGCGCCGGCCCCGACAGCTACAATGGATATTACATCGGCGTAAAGAACGGATGGGCTCTAATAGGCCGTGCCGACGGCGGCTGGATGCCCTTACAGACGGTGGCCATTTCCAATGAAAACAGCCATCATGTAAAGGTTCTCGTCAGCGGTACCTATATGCAGTTCTACGTGGACGGCGAGCTTATCTACGCTATGAACGACAAGACCTATTCCACCGGCACGGTTGGGCTTCGTTCCTATGAGCAGCCCTTTACCGCTGATAATTTCTCGGTGCATCCCCTGACGGATGAAGAAAAGGAATTGATGCTTGCCGATAGCAGCCCCAAGAGCTTTGCTATTACCGCCGAGCGCTCCAAGGGAATCGCCCAGGTGACCTATCCCACCCAAGGATCCGGCACCTATGTTATCGAATACGGCACAGAGCCCGGTGTCTATACCCATGCGGTGTACGACCTGCAGCCCAACGGCATGCAGATGGATAAAACCTCCATCAGCGGTTTGGACGACGGCCAGACCTATTACCTGCGCATGCATGCGCTGAACGGAACCCGTGTTTTTGCCACATCCGAAGAGATCGTGCTGGAAGGGGAGATACAGCCTGCCGATCCGCCCACCGGCCTTGTGGCTGTAGCCACTTCTGCCGCTGGCGCTAAAGATGGAAAAATTACCGGCGTGGATGAAACCATGGAATACCGGGCAGAAGGGCAGAGCGAATATACAGCCTGCACCGGTACGGAGATCACCGGGCTTGCTGCCGGGACCTACTATGTCAGAGTCAAGGCGTCTGACACACATCTTGCCTCTGAAGATGTCCGTCTGGTAGTGGAAGAGGGAAGTGAAATTGTTGTCATCAAGGGTGATTACGACGGAAACGGTTGGGTAGATATTGTAGATGTCATGTCTACCTGCCGTGTTCTGGCCCGCTCGAATACGGGAGATTTGCCAGACCCGGAAGAACTGGCGGCTGTGGACATGAACGAAGATGAGAAGATTGACATTCAGGACATTATGTTAATCTGCCGGCTTATCGCCGCCAATAATGCAAAATAAACCGGCCTGGACAGAAAGACCGTTGTGCAGCCGGCAGTGTAACAGAAGGGCCCCCGATTGCTGTATGTGCAGTCGGGGGCCCTCGCGTACAGTATTTCGGCTTTATAATCCCAGATTCATTTTTTCCACAAATGCCGATTCCTTTGCGGTGATTTCCACCCAGGCAGGCTTATAGCCGCATTTTAAAGCATTGCGCACCGACGGCAGGTTGGACCAGGCCGCACAGTAAAAAGGCACCTTGCCGGCCGCCAGGATTTCCTGCGTCAGCCGGCTGGTCAGCGCCGCCGCAATCCCTTGCCGGCGGTAATCCGGCAGAACGTCTATGCCGATTTGCCGCATATCCGCGCAGTCGGCCGAGCAGCCCGCCAGTCCCACAAGCCGGTCTCCGTCGTAGGCGCCGGCAGCCAGGACGTCCAATTCCTTTCGTTTTTCACACAGGGCGTTGGACCAGGCGGGAAGGTATAGCTCTGCAAAATCCGACGGATGCAGCAGACGAATTTCATAGGGGCAGGCAAGCGACCGGAGATGGTTTACATCCGGCAGAAAATATTCTGCCATAAAACAGACCCGCAGTCCGAAATTCCGCAGGGACTCGTCCAGAACGTGGAGATTGGGGGTTTCAAAGCAATGGGGGACGGTATAGGTATCCAGATATTTTTGGACTGCCGGGATGATTTCCGGCTGCACGGAGGCAACGATATTGCGCCCGTAGGAAACCAAATCACAGGAAAAGGGAAGGGCCAGATATTTTCTGGCATCGGGGTGCGGTTTGGATATAACAATTTTATTTGTCTCTTCCAAAAAGTCCTCCGGCCGGCAGCCGCTGTCCACTGCCGACTGCCCCAGGGCAATCCGCCAAATATCCTGATTGGTCAAAATATATCCTTCCTTTCTCACACATCCTGCGCACGGCTCCAGGTGCATCCGTTTCGCAGGGCCTCTATAATGGCAGCCGGTGAATTGTCCGAAGCTTCTATCCAGGGTCCGGCCGGACGGATCTGTTCCAGGTAGTGCGCGTCTGAGCTGCACAAAAGCGGCATACTGCCCAGAACGGGATAACGGGCCACCAGTTCCTCTGCATTTCCGTTTGCGGATATTTCAGCCGCCTGAAAGCCGAATTCCGGCGGGAAATCTCCCAGGCTGGCCAGGATGCTGTAGGCATTTTTGTCAATATGCGCCGGAAAACAGAATCCGTCATAGTCCCGCAGCAAATCCACAATTTCTGCCAGACTGATATCAGCGGCATTGATAAGCAGCTTGGAGAGCGTTCCGGTTATCCCATCGCCGGCGTCCATTATCCACTGTTCCCCAAAAATATCCGGACGGTTATCTATGGCCGGCAGCCGGCTGTATACCAGTGTGTCGAAGGCCAGGGCATTCTCCAGGGCAGGGAAGAGGCAGACCACATGCGCTTCCTCCGAGGTGGTCAGTTCCATACCAGGCACCACAGCAATCCCCGCCTCTTTGCCTACCTCCATGGCGGCCGGGCAGTTTAAGCAGGTGTTGTGGTCGGTCAGGGCGATAACGTCCATTCCCTGCAGAGCAGCCATCTGTACCAGGTTATAAGGCGTCATGTCCTCGCTTCCACAGGGACTCAGGCAGGAGTGGAGGTGAAAGTCGTAGTACAGCTGCATAAAAGGACTCCTTTCCTCCCGGACAGGCCCGGGAAGCTCCTTTATAACGCATGCAATCCGCCCCAAGGAGCGGATTGCATCCAAACTTGGTTTTTACGCCTTAAAGCAGAGCGCCCAGCTTACAGCATAGGGTAAAGGTATCCTCTTTACTTCGATAAACGGGAACCTCCTGCTGTATGGCCCGGGCCTTTGCGTCGTCGTCCAGCGCCGCGCTCTCCGACAGGATAATGCAGGCTACGTCCGCCAGCACCGCCACCGCCACCGCATTCAGATTTCCCATCACTGTAATCCAGGCGTCGCCCTCAGCGGCCCGGCCCATAACCCAGCTGAGCAAGTCCCCGCAGTAGCCGCCGGTTACCTGCCGGTCGTCCCCCTCCGAAACCAAAACTTCCAAATGCAGCTTTTCCGCCAGTTCCGCAACCGTCATTCCGCTTCCTCTTTTCTATAGTCTTCCACCGCATCCAGGCCGGTCAGGGAAGCGGCCAGGGCGCGTACCTGCTCCCGCAGGCGGAATACGCAGTCATTTTCGTTGGCTACGCCCCGCACAATATCCTCGGCCAGGGCGCGGCAGGTGGGCGCGCCGCAGGAACCGCAGTCCAGCCCCGGCAGCCGCTCATGAATGGCGCTGATTTCGCGCATCATGCGCATGGATTCGTTCAGATCATCCGCCAGCCGCATGACCGGCGCTTCTTCCAGCGGTTCGCTCCAGTACATTTCCTCCGGCACACGACCGGTGGACAGATGGTTCTCGGATACGGGGAGGTATTTGCGCAGCAGCTGAATCCGGGCCTTGGCCACATAGGGGTTTTCCACCGTCAGAACCCCGCCCACGCAGCCGCCGGCACAGGCGTCCAGTTCGATAAAATGCACATCGTCCAGCTTGCCGTCTTCCACCTCTTCCAAAACCTTGATAACGTTTTCCATGCCGTCGGCCGCCAGATAGTGATTGTCCAGCAGGGCAGCCGCTTCGCCGCCGCTGCCGGCCCAGCTGACGCCGATAAGCCCGCTGCGTGCCAAGGGCTCCGGCTGGTCGATTTTATTCATACAGCTGATAAGCTTGGGGTAGATTTCGCTGATGGCCAGCGCCCCGTCCACCGCCGACTTTTCACAGCCGATAGGCCGTTTGATATCCGTGACCTTGGCAGGGCAGGGGGAGATAAAGAATATGCCGATTTCCTCCGTAGGCAGTCCCGTTTTTTCCATAGCCTCCTGCCGGGCCATGCGCGCGGCCGTTTCCATGGGGGAAAGCAGGGGAAGAACATGCTCACATAACTCCGGGAAACGCACACGGATCAGGCGTTCTACCACCGGGCAGGCCGATGAGATAATGGGATACTGCAGGGAACCCTCCTGCATTTTCAGCCGGGTGGCCTCCGAAACCAGTTCGGCTGCCCGGGAAACTTCGAATACATCGTCAAACCCCATATGCTTAAGGGCGGTGAGCACATAGTCAATATCATCCAAATTATTGACCTGCCCGTACAGGGTAGGGGCGGGCATAGCAATTTTATATGTATAATCCTCGATCATCTGCAGCGGATCATATACTGCCTTCTTGGCATGATGAGGGCATACGCGGATGCATTCGCCGCAGTCCACACACAGTTCAGACAGGATAACGGCCTTCCCATTGCGCACCCGGATGGCCTGGGTGGGACATCGCTTGACGCAGTGGATACAGCCTTTGCATTTGTCGCTGTCCAGCGTAACCGAATGAAAACTCAAATCCAACCTGAAACACCACTTTTCCAAGACGACGGAAACCCATAAAAACCGAAAAGGGGAGATTAGCGATTCTGCACCGCCATATATACCGTAGTACCCACGCCGATTTCGGTATCGATTTTCATATCGTCGGTATACTTCTTAATATTGGGCAGGCCCATCCCTGCGCCAAACCCCAGAGAACGGACATTATCCGGAGCGGTGGAATACCCCTCCTGCATGGCCAGTTCCACATTGGGGATACCCGGACCGTGGTCCCGCAGCCACATCTGGATACAGTCCGGCGCTATTTCCACGTCAATTTCTCCGCCGCCGGCGTGGATGACCATGTTGATTTCACCCTCATACATGGCAATGGAAACCCTGCGGACCGTGTCGGAGGAAAAACCGATTTTTTTGAGGGTACGCTTGGTCTGCCCGGAGGCTTCGCCTGCGCGGGTAAAATCGTCCCCGGGAACGTCAAAATGCAGCTTAATTATATCCGCCATCAGATATCGCAGCCCCCTCGCAGGCCATTATCATAAAGCAAACCGCAGGCCGTAAACATTCTGTAAGGGGTTTTCATAAGGACAATATCCCGGTCACGCGCCAAATCGATCACCGACTCATCGGGGACCTTTCCGCGCACAAATACTATACAGCGCATATCCATCATTTCCGCCGTGCGCACAACCTGAGGATTAATGAGACCTGTCAGCAGTACCGACTGATCCTTTACAAAGGCGAGCACATCGCTCATCATGTCTGAACCGCAGGCAGTATGCACCTCGGTGTCCAGAAGCTCCTCGCAGCAAATAACCTCAGCTTTCAGAATTTCTTTTATATCTTTGACCGTCATGTTCGATACCCCCTAAATAAATCGAGGAGTTGTTGTGAATTTTATATATTATAACACATGCGTATACGGGGTTACAAGAGATTTCTGCAAAAGCATCTGCAATCCTTTGTAGGTTTGTCAAACATCTTGAACAGGGAGAGAATGAAGGAAAGCAGCAAGTCTATTGCAGAGCCTGCTGCAGAAGGTTTATTTGTGCTTTTTTCGGTAATCATAACCATAATTATACAGAAGATGGAATAACCGCCATAACGGTGGATAGACTGCCATGGCTGGCGCCGATTCGGGAACAAAAGAGACACGCCGCACAAAATACAGGTGGCAAGCGCTATGCTGTTGTTTATTTTGGTAAATTGACGGGTCAATCGGGAGTATGTTATACTTATAACAAACTTTTGAGGCCGGTGTGTCAGCCGGTTTCCCAGGAAAACGGAAAAGGAGTTGAAGTCAATGGATCAGCATGTGACCGATTCGATAGTATATATCGGTGTGGACGACAAAAGCATCGATTTATTTGAAAGCCAGTATGCGGTACCCAACGGAATTTCCTATAATTCCTATGTGATTCTGGACGAAAAGACCGCAGTAATGGATACGGTAGACGCCCGGGGAACCGCCGGCTGGCTGGATAACCTGACGGCCGCCCTGGACGGCCGGCCTCTGGATTACCTGGTGGTGCTGCATATGGAGCCCGACCATTCCGGCAGCCTGAAAATCCTGGCGGATAAATATCCGGATATGAAAATCGTGGGCAACGCCAAGACCTTCACCATGATGCAGCAGTTTTTTGCACTGGATTTGACCGACCGCATGGTGACGGTCAAGGAAGGGGATACTCTGTCTCTGGGAGCTCATACCCTTCAGTTTGTCATGGCCCCTATGGTGCACTGGCCGGAGGCCATGGTCGCCTATGAGCAGAAGGAGAAAATCCTCTTTGCCGCCGACGCTTTCGGCAAGTTTGGCGCTTTGGATACCGAGGAGCCCTGGGACGACGAGGCCCGCCGGTACTATATCAACATTGTGGGGAAATACGGCCTGCAGGTGCAGGCCCTGCTGAAAAAGGCGGCCGCCCTGGACATCGCCATGATTTGCCCCCTGCACGGCCCCATCCTGAAGGAGAACCTGCCGCACTATATTGAAAAGTATAATATCTGGAGCAGTTACACCCCCGAAGAAGAGGGTGTGCTCATCGCCTGCGCCTCTATTCACGGCCACACCATGCAGGCGGCCAAAAAGATGGCCGAAATCCTGGAGGCCAAGGGAGCCCGGCAGGTCAAGGTGCTGGATTTGGCCCGGGACGACATGGCTCTGGCGGTTTCGGAGGCCTTCCGGTATGACCGGCTGCTGCTGGCCGCCGCCTCCTACAATGCCGACGTATTCCCCTGTATGGAAACCTTCCTGCTGCATCTGCGGGGGAAGAATTACCAGAAGCGGGCGGTAGGCCTTTTGGAAAACGGCACCTGGGCCCCGTCGGCCGGCAAGTGCATGAAGGAAATCCTTTCCAAAATGAAGGATATCCGCCTGTGCCAGCAGATGGTCACGGTCAAATCGGCCTATAAGGATGCGGATTTGCCCGCCATGGAAGCTTTGGCAGAAGAACTGCTGTCCAAATAATCTATACAAAAACCGCCGGCCGTCAGCCTTCGAAAAAGAAGAGACGGCCGGTGGCTTTTTGTGCCCTAAAAAAGAGCAGGGCATTTTCCTCACTGCCGGATTCCGAAAAACTTACGCAAACTTCCTGTCGTACAGCAGCGCCGCAATCAGCACCACAAAACAGGAGCCGGCATTGTGCACCAGCGCGCCGGTGGTAGGATTGAGCAGCCCCAGCAGGGAAAGGACAATGGCCGCAAAATTGATGCACATGGACAGGGTGATGCTGGCCTTGATGGTCCGGACCGTTGCGTTGGACAGGCGCTTTAAATAGGGGATTTTTGAAATATCGTCGCTCATGAGCGCTATATCGGCGGCTTCTATGGCAATATCGCTGCCCATGCTCCCCATGGCCACACTGACATCGGCGGTTTTCAGGGCCGGCGCATCGTTGACGCCGTCTCCAATCATGCAGACCGTATGCCCTTCCGCCTGCAATTTTTCAATGTTTTGCACTTTTTCTTCGGGCAGCAGTTCCGCCTGGACTTGAGAGATGCCCACCTGTCCGGCAAAATAATCCGCCGTTTTTCGATTGTCCCCGGTGAGCAGCACTGTCCGGGTATGTATGGCGGACAGGCGGGCAACCATCTCCTTCGCTTCCGGCCGCAGCACGTCGGAAAGGGCAATGACGCCTATACACCCTTCCGCATCCGCTATCAGAACAGAAGCCTTTCCCTGTGTACGAAGCCCTTCCAGGGTGGTCTGCACGTCACCTGTAATCCGGACGCCCTTTTCCGCAAGAAATTTTTCGCTGCCGCAAAGCAGCTTTCGGTGCATAACCTCTGCATAAATTCCCCTGCCGGCCGTCATTTGAAAACTGACCGATTCCATTATAGGTACTGTTTTTGCCTTGGCGTGGGCCACAATCGCCTTTCCCAGAGGATGTTCGCTTTTGGCCTCAGCCGAAGCGGCCAGGGAAAGCAGTTTCCTTTGGTCCACGGATTTGTCAAAGCAGAGGATGTCGCTGACATCCAAGCGGCCGTAGGTCAGGGTGCCGGTCTTGTCAAAAGCAATCGTATCCACCTTGCCCATTTTTTCGAGGGCCTCGCCCGACTTGATGATTACCCCCTGCCTGGTGGCCTGGCCGATGGCCGCCATAATGGCGGTAGGCGTGGCCAGCACAAGAGCGCAGGGGCAGAAAACCACCAGTACCGTAACAGCCGTAACAATATCCCGGGTCGCGATATAGGCGGCAAGGGCAATTAAGAGGGCTACAGGCACCAGCCAGCTGGCGCATTTATCGGCAATGCGCTGCATGGGAGCCTGTTTGTTTTCCGCTTCCTTTACCATGCGTATGAGTTTTTGCAGGGAACTGTCTTCGCCCACCTTTGTCGCCGCAATATCTATGGCGCCAAAGCGGTTGATAGTGCCGCAGAAAACCGTATCCCCAAGCCCCTTGTCTACCGGCAGGGATTCCCCCGTCATAATCGACTGGTCGACGGATGTTTCTCCATGGACGATTTCTCCGTCTACCGGAATGGTTTCGCCGGGCAGGATGCGGAGGATGTCCCCCTGCTGGATTTCTTCCGCCGGTATCATTTCCTCTTTGCCGTCCCGCAGCCTGCGCCCTTTTACCGGCGCCAGGCCGATGAGCTTTTTCAGCCCCCGTTTTGCCCGGTTGGTCGTGGCCTCTTCCAAAATGGCGCCGATGGCCATGATAAACGCCACCTCGCCGGCCGCGAACAGGTCGCCGATTGCGATGGCCGCAAACATGGCGATAGAAATTAAGAGAGCGGAGGAAATCTTGCTGATGCCGGGATTGTGCAGGATCCTCCATATGGCCAGATAGAGCAGCGGGATGCCGCTGATGATGACGGTAATCCATGCGGGGTCAAAGGGAAGAAAGGGCAGGGCAACCGTCCCTCCGCCGCATTCCTCTATCAGATGGGGGATTAAATCCAGCAGCAGGAAAATACCGGCTGCAATGGTCATGGGAAGCCCGGCCAGAAAGTCGATGATTTTCTTTACCATCCTGTTTCCTCCAATCCGTACCGCCTGCCCAATACGCTGCACCTTGACAAGCCCGGGCAGATTCGGTACAATAAATTTGTTTTGGAACACTTTGTTCGCTATTATTGTAAGCGGGAAAGAACAGGTTGGCAACGGATGATTCCATCCGCATGTTTCTTACGGAACACTTTTGCAGATTTGTACGGGGGAAAGCCATATGGACAGACGGCAGCAAAAAACAAGGACGGCCATTTTTTCTGCCTTTGGCAGCCTTCTGGCAGAGAAAAGCTACAGCAAAATTACGGTGCAGGAGATTATTGACAAGGCCAATGTGGGGCGAACGACCTTTTACGCCCATTTTGAAACAAAGGACGATCTGCTGAAAGCCTTATGCGAAGAACTTTTTGGACATATTATCGGCAGTGCCGCAGATTGTACGCATACCCATGGGCTGTATGCAGGGGAAGGCCAGCCTACGTCCGTTTTCTGCCATTTACTGCAGCATTTGCAGGAAAACGACAACAATATTCTGGGGCTGCTTTCCTGCGAAAGCAGTGAAATTTTCCTGCGCTATTTCAAGGATAGTTTAAACGCGCTTATAAAGGATCAGTTTGTAAGCCAAAACCGAAAGACGAATAAGGATATACCGCAGGATTTTTTGGTCAACCACATTTCCGGCAGCTTTGTGGAAATGGTGCTGTGGTGGATTAAGGCGCGTATGAAACAGACGCCGGAGGAATTGGATCGCTATTTTCGGGCTGTGATAGAGCCGGTTCTATAATAAACAACGCCTGCTTTCTCGTCAAGCAGGCGTTGTTTGCATAGCGGGATGTCCGTACTATTCGGGCAAATCGAAAAGGGGGGTGGAGAGGTAGCGCTCCCCCGTATCCGGCAGCAGAACCACAATGCGCTTACCGGCGTTTTCCGGGGCGCAGGCAAGCTCGGTGGCCGCGTGCAGGGCGGCTCCGGCGGATATGCCTACAAGCAGCCCCTCGGTGCGGGCAGCCAGGCGGGCGGCGGCGTAGGCCTCTTCGGTGGTCACCTGCATGACCGCGTCGTATACGTCGGTATTGAGCACCCCGGGGATAAAGTTGGCCCCCAGCCCCTGCAGACCGTGGGGGCCGGCCTGCCCGCCGGACAGCAGGGGGGAGTCGCTGGGTTCCACCGCCACCACCTGCACGCCGGGGATGTGGGCCTTTAGGGTTTCCCCCACGCCGGTGATGGTGCCGCCCGTGCCTACGCCGGCCACGAAAATATCCAGGCGGCCGTCGGTGTCCCGGATAATTTCCGGACCGGTGGTTTTGCGGTGGGCCTCGGCGTTGGCCGGGTTTTCAAATTGGCCGGCGATAAAGGCCCCTTCCGTGGAGGCGGCCAGCTCCTCCGCCTTGTCCACCGCCCCCTGCATCCCCTTGGCGCCGGGGGTCAGGACGATTTCCGCCCCCAGCATGGCCATGATTTTTTGGCGCTCCACGCTCATGCTGTCCGGCATGACGATAACCATGCGGTAGCCCTTGACCGCCGCCGCAAAGGCAAGGCCGATGCCCATGTTGCCGCTGGTGGCCTCGATGATGACCGCGCCGGGACGCAGGCGGCCCTCAGCCTCGGCGGTTTCGATGATTTGCAGGGCCGCTCTGTCCTTGACCGAGGAAAGGGGATTCATGCCCTCCAGCTTGGCCAGGATTTCGGCCCTGGCTCCCACCGTCCGGCCGTAGCGGGAAAGGCGCAGCAGGGGGGTATTGCCAACGGCCTCGGTCAGATTCGAAAGAATTTTTTCCATGGGACAGGCCTCCTTAATAAAACTGCTTTCGTTCCTTATACTATTCTTTTTGGAAGCCCTTGTCAATCGTAATGGGATTGTAAGGAAAATACCCTTGCAAATCCGCCGGACAGACGGTACAATAAAAAAAGTCGCATAGAAGGAGCCGCAGGGCGTTTATTATATAGAAGAAAGGTCGGAAGACGACATGGCATATGACAGGATCCAGCGGGGATATAAGCGGGGAAGCAATAAGGGTATGTTGGTGATGGCGGCCATTATCGTGCTGCTGCTGGCGGCCATCATCGTGCTGCTCATTGTGGGCAGCCCTCTGCAGAACGGGGAGGCGGACCTGCCCTCCAGCAGTGCGCCGCCGGTTACCTCCCAGGGGCCAACCGAGGAAGAACAGGCCCTGATGGCCGAGGCTGACCAGTGGTATCTCAAGCTGGTCAACAAAGACAATGTCCTGACCGGGGACTACAATCCCGAACTCACGGTTATCAACGAGCGGTACAACCCCAGCGGGCTGAAATTTGACAGCCGGGCGGTGGACGCTCTCAACCAGATGTGCGCCGACGCGGAGGCCGACGGCGTGTCCCTGGTGGTCATCTCGGCCTACCGCTCCATTTCCAAGCAGGAATCCTTATACAACAACAAGGTCGACCGCCTCATGACCCAGGGACAGAGCCGGGAGGACGCGCTGGTGAACGCGGCCGCAGAGGTGGCCTATCCCGGCACCAGCGAGCACAACACCGGCCTGGCTGTGGACTTCAATGCGGCCGAGCAGTATTTTGAGGATACCGAAGCCTGCAAATGGCTGCAGGAGAACGCCGAAAAGTATGGCTTTGTCAACCGGTTCCCGGAGGATAAGTCCGACCTGACCGGCATTATATACGAACCCTGGCACTACCGGTATGTGACGCCGGAACATGCGGCGAAAATGAACGAGCTGGGCATGTGCCTGGAGGAGTATGTGGTCTACCTGCAGAACGGCGGCCACGTTCCCGAGACGACCACGTCGGCCGCAGCCGATGCCGGCTCCAACAGCTAAAAGGCAGTCTCTGCCCATAGGCGTTCTGTAATGTAGAGGTGATTGTAAATGCGCGCAAAATCCAAAGGTATGCCGGTATTTTATCTGAGCCTGGGCGGGCTTTTCTGTGCTTTGTTCTTTTTGGCCAGCAATATCCTGCCGCCCATCGCCGTTATCCCGGGCGTGCCCATTACCTTCCAGGTGCTGGTTGTGGCCATGATGGCGGGGCTGTTGGGATTTAAATTCGGCCTGACCGTCCTGGGGACTATTTTTCTTATGACGGCTGTGGGTATCCCCATGATGAGCGGATTTTCCGGCGGCCCGGCCGCCTTTGTAAAGCCTACGGCCGGTTATATCGTCGGCTGGCTGTTTATTGTCCTGACCGTGGGGCTTTGGCGGGATAAGGTGGAACCCAAGCTGGCAGGGCGGCGTCACAAGGGCCTTCTCCGCGTCGCCGGTTTTATGACAGCCGGTATCCTGGGCGTGGTGCTGTGCTATGCCTGCGGCGCTGCCTGGCTCTCCCTTTACAACGGCATCGGCCTTTCGGGCTTCTGGGCGGGCTTTCTCTCCAATGCGGTTTTCTTTCCCGTGGACGTGCTGAAGCTGGCCGCAGCCCATCTGCTCTGCCAGGCCATGGAACGGATACTGCGCCGGCTGGGCGTACCGTCCCAGCCGGGATATGCAAAAAATTGAAAACCGGGATATGCAAAAAATTGAAAACAACCTATTGACAGAACGCCCCTCTTGTGGTATTCTATTTTAGACAACAAAGCAGAACAGGTTCTCCGTTCTCACCTCAAGGTTTCGTCTGTTGAGGTCAATAGGTCTGCGCCGGGACCTTGTGCCGGTGCATTTATATGACTTATTGCGCGGGCGGAAGAAATTCTGTCCGCGCTTTGCATTTTAGCTTTGGAGGTGCATACCCATTAGCAACAAGGAACTTTCCATCAACGAGGAAATCCGGGACAAGGAAGTGCGTCTGGTTGGCGCTGACGGTTCCCAGTTAGGGATCATGTCGGCCCGGGCCGCGCTGGACAAGGCTTTTGAGCAGAATCTGGACCTTGTGAAGATTGCCCCGACCGCCAATCCCCCGGTCTGCAAGATTATGGATTACGGAAAGTACCGTTTCGAGCAGTCCAAGCGGGAGAAGGAAGCGAGAAAGAACCAGAAGGTTGTTGAGCTGAAGGAAATCCGCCTTTCGCTGAACATCGACACCCATGACTTCGAGACCAAGGGCGGCCATGCGATCCGTTTTCTGCAGGGCGGCAACAAGGTAAAGGTTTCCATTCGTTTCCGTGGCAGAGAGATGGGCCATCCCGAAATCGGCTACGACACCATGAAGCGTTTCGCCGCTTTCTGCGAGGAATACGCCAATGTGGAGAAGCCGGCCAAGATGGACGGGCGGCATATGCTGATGTTCCTTGCTCCCAAGGCTGCCAAATAAGGTTCACAATCACAAAGGAGGACTTACAATGCCCAAGATTAAGACGCACAGTGGGGCTAAAAAGCGCTTCAAGCTGACCAAGAATGGTAAGGTAAAGCGCGCACATGCCTATAAATCCCACATCCTGAACAAGAAGAGCACCAAGCGCAAGCGGAATCTCCGCAAGGTTGTCGTGGCCGACGTCACCAACACCGCAGCGGTCAAGAAGATGATTCCTTACAAATAAAAGGCTCTTTTGAACAACGAATAAACGGAGGTAGCGATAGATGGCACGTGTAAAAGGCGCAATGATGACGCGCAAGAGAAGAAAAAAAGTAATTAAGCTGGCCAAGGGCTATTTTGGCGCCAAGTCCAAGCTGTTTAAGATGTCCAAGGAAGCGGTTATGAAGTCGGGCAACTATGCCTACATCGGCCGCAAGCAGAAGAAGCGGGATTTCCGCCGGCTCTGGATCACCCGTATCTCCGCCGCCGCGAAGATGAACGGGATGAACTATTCCACCTTTGTCAATGGCCTGAAGAAGGCCGGTATCGAGATGAACCGCAAGGTTCTGGCTGATTTGGCTGTCAACGACGCCGCCGGCTTCACCGCTCTGACCGAGCAGGCTAAGGCTGCTTTAGGTAAATAAGAGAGAACGCCCGGGGCTTATTCTCGGGCGTGCTTTTTTTACCCTGGCCTGCGGGTGCGGGCAAAATTTCTTCTATCCTTGCTTTTCTGCGGAGGTGTTCCATGTCTCGATTCAGCGTCCTGACCAGCCGGGACAACCCTCAGCTAAAACATGCGGCCAAGCTGGCCGCTTCAAGCCGCTCCCGGAAGGAAGACGGCTTATTTGTCGTGGAGGGCGTCCGGCTGTGTATGGATGCGCTGCGTTCCGGCCTTTCTGTCGTCTCTCTTTTCTACACACCCGCCGCAAAAGAGCGGTATCCGGAAGCAGTGGGGGAGTTGTCGGCAGCGGCCGGGGAGATTTACGAGACGGCGCCGGCTGCCTTTTCCAAAATATCGGACACCGCCACACCCCAGGGGGTGCTCTGCCTGTGCGGCATCCCGCCCCGGGCTGCTGTTGAAGAACTGGATGCGGCGGGAAGGTACCTGCTGCTGGAACAGATTTCCGACCCGGCCAATCTGGGAACTATGGCCCGGACGGCCGAGGCCCTGGGACTGAGCGGGCTGGTGCTGTCCCCCGGCTGCTGCGACCCCTACAGTCCCAAATCCCTCCGGGCGGGCATGGGGGCCCTCTTCCGCCTGCCTTTATATTTGACCCGGGATTTCCCGGAGGCTTTGAACTGCCTGCGAGAAAAGGGCATCCAGCTCTATGCGGCCCTGCCCCGGCAGGATGCCCGGAAAATTACCGAACTGCATTTCGGACCGGGCTGTGCGGTGGCTGTGGGAAACGAAGGGAACGGCCTTACGGAGGATACCATTTCCCGCTGCCAGCCGGTGACCATCCCCATGGGCGGCCGGGCCGAGTCCCTAAACGCGGCGGCTGCGGCGGCTATCCTTATGTGGGAAATGCTGCGGGAGAATCAGGGATAAAGGGGGAAGCGGGATATGTCAACTGTCCATTGGATATGGCTGCAGGAAACCTTAGGCGCCGGCAGCAATAAACTGCAGGCCCTGCTGTCCCGCTTTGACGGCCCTAAAGCGCTTTTCGAGGCCGATGAAGCGGCCTTGCGCCACGCCGGATGCCTCCGGGATGCAGAGCTGCAGAAGCTTCTGCGCCGGGATCTTAGGCCGGCGGAAGAAATTATGGAAGCCTGTCGTCAGAGCGGCTACGGCATCTTGACACCTGATGACGCATCCTATCCCAAACGGCTGCTGCGGATTTTTAATCCGCCCCTTACCCTTTATGTATGCGGAGAACTGCCAGATATAGATGAGGAGGTAGCCATTACCATCGTCGGGCCGCGCCGGGCTACAGAGGATGGCGTGCGGGCGGCCTACCGCATGGCCGGCGAGTTGGCCCGGGCCGGCTGCCTGCTTGTCAGCGGCGGCGCCATGGGAATTGACGGCGCGGCCCACAGAGGCGCGCTGAAGGCCGGCGGCAAGACGGTGGCTGTGCTGGGCGGCGGTTTGGATCAAATCTACCCCAAGGGGAATGCGGAGCTTAGAAAGGAGATTGCCGGGCACGGCTGTTTGCTTTCCGAGTATCCGCCGGGTACCGAACCTCTGGCCTTCCATTTTCCCGTACGCAACCGGATATTGGCGGGCCTGAGCCTGGGTGTCGTCGTAGTGGAGGCAGGCGAGCGAAGCGGCGCTTTGCTGACGGCCGGCCATGCGCTGGATCAGGGAAAAGATATTTTTGTTATGCCGGGCAATGTGGGGTCGCCGCAGCATGCAGGCTCCAACCGCCTGCTGCGGGACGGCGCCATTCCGCTGCTTTCCCCTCTGGATATTTTGGAGGAATACGCGGCCCGGTATCCGCACAAACTGGATGTGAGGTACGCTTTGGAGGCCGAGGCCCGGGAGAAAACGGGGAAGCAACCGGCTAAGAGCGGTCTGCAGGAAGATAATAATCCGCCTGCTGCACCGGTGCAGGCCGCGACACCAAAACCCGCGGCTGCCCGACGCCGGCCGGCGTCCATCAAGGCTCCGGAGCCGGCCAAAGAGGCAGTCCTGCCTGCGGACTTGTCTGACGATGCCAGACGGCTGTATGAACACATGCCGGCAGATGTCTGCGGATTCGACCAATTGGCCGCTGCCGGCGGCCTGGATCCGGCGCAGACCATGCGGGCTTTGACCGAGTTGGAGCTGAACGGCGTGCTGGAAGCCCTGCCCGGCAGCCGATATAAAAAGGTTTAGGCAGCGTGAGCGGCATGCATACGGAAGAAAGCCATACAATAGAAACAGAATACCCCTTCAATAAGGATTTTAGATAGATTGGTAGGCGTTGCAGAATGTCCAAACTGGTAATCGTGGAGTCGCCTGCGAAGGCGAAGACCATCAAGAAATACTTAGGCCCGGATTACGAGGTCATGGCCTCCATGGGCCACATCCGGGATTTGCCCAAGTCCAAGATGGGCGTGGATATTGAACACGGGTTCATCCCCCAGTACGTGGAGATGGAAGACAAGAAGGATTTGATAAAATCCCTCCAGAACGCGGCGGCCAAGAGCGATATGGTATATCTCGCCACCGACCCGGATAGGGAAGGGGAAGCTATTTCTTGGCATTTGGCTCAGCTTCTGGCCTTGAATACCGACGAATGCAACCGGGTGGCCTTTAACGAAATCACCAAGACCGGCGTCAAGAACGGCATGGCCAACCCCCATAAAATCGATTTGAATCTGGTGGACGCCCAGCAGGCCCGCCGGGTGCTGGATCGCATTGTGGGCTATAAACTCAGCCCCTTCCTTTGGAAAAAGGTGCGCAGGGGTCTTTCGGCCGGACGGGTGCAGTCGGTGGCTTTAAAGCTGATTGTGGAACGGGAAAAGGAGATTAACGCCTTTCAGCCCGAGGAATACTGGTCCATCGACGCCCTGTTTACCCACCCTTCCGGCCGTTCCTTTGCCGCGAAATTCCACGGCCCGGAAAAGGGGAAAAAGCTGGATATCCATAACAAAGAAGAAGCCGATGCCCTGCTTGCCAAGCTGAAGGGGGCGGCCTATTCGATCCAGTCGGTAAAGAAGGGCGTGCGCAATAAACAGCCCGCCCCGCCCTTCACCACATCTACCTTGCAGCAGGAAGCATCCCGCAAGCTGGGCTTTACCGGCCAGCGGACCATGCGGGCGGCCCAGCAGCTTTATGAAGGCGTGGAAATCCCCGGCATGGGGACCACCGGTCTTATCACCTACATGCGTACCGACTCCCTGCGCATCTCCGAAGAGGCCCGGGCGGCGGGCAACGCCTATATCACTGAACGCTACGGGCAGAATTACCTGCCCGAGAAGCCCCGGTACTACCGAACCAAATCCGGCGCCCAGGACGCCCATGAGGCCATCCGTCCCACCATTGCGAGCCTTACGCCCGACCAGGTGCGGGACAGCCTGACGCTGGATCAGTATAAGCTCTACCGCCTGATTTGGGAGCGCTTTATCGCCAGCCTCATGGCTGCCTGCGTACAGGATACCATCTCGGCGGGGATTCTGGCCGAGACGGCGGAAGGGGAGGACAACTACCTCTTCAAGGCCAGCGGTTACACCGTCCGGTTCGACGGATATACCGTGCTCTATGAAGAGGGCAAGGACGAGGAGGACGAGGAGACGGGCGGCGCCCTGCCCCCGCTGGCGGAAAAGGATCCCTTAACCGTCAAGAGCATGACGGGCAACCAGCATTTCACCCAGCCCCCGGCCCGGTACACCGAGCCCACCCTCATCAAGGCCCTGGACGAGTACGGCATCGGCCGGCCGTCCACCTATGCGCCCATTATTTCCAACATCCTCAACCGGGAATATATCGAGCGGGAGAAAAAGTCCTTAAAGCCCACCCCCTTGGGGGAGACGGTCACCGGGCTGCTCATGGACCATTTTGCCTCCTTTGTGGACGTGGGCTTTACGGCCGAAATGGAGAAGGAACTGGATACCATCGAGGAGGGCAAGCTCAACTGGGTCAAGGTCATCGAACAATTCTACGATAAGTTTGAAAAGACCCTGGACGAGGCCGAAAAGGCCATGGAGGGCGTGCGTCTGAAGGTGCCGGACATCGAGACCGATATCACCTGCGAGCTCTGCGGCCGGAAAATGGTCATCAAGACCGGCCGGTTCGGCAAATTCCTGGCCTGTCCCGGCTATCCCGAATGCAAAAACACCAAGCCCATCGTCAAGGAGACCCCCGGTCTCTGCCCGGTGTGCGGCGGGAAAATCTTGCAGAAGAAGTCCAAAAACGGACACAAATACTACGGCTGCGAGCACAACCCCACCTGCGGCTTTATGACCTGGGACGACCCCACGGCCGAAAAATGCCCCGAGTGCGGCAAGACCCTGTTTAAGCGCAGGGGCGGCCTGCTGGTCTGCCTGGATGAAGCCTGCGGCTACCAGACCAAGGTGGAGCGCAAGAGCCGCAAAAACGCCCCGGCGGAACTCAACGACGACCTGCCCGAGACGGCGGCCAAGAAGACGAGCACAGCCAAGACCGCCGCAAAGAAAACGGCGGCCAAATCCACCGCGAAAAAAGGAACCGCCTCCAAATCGACGGCGAAAAAGACCACAAAGGCGGCCTCCGGCAAGACCGGGACGGCAAAATCCACGGCCAAAAAGACGGCGGAGAAGGAGTAATCCCCATGAAGATAACCGTAATCGGCGGGGGTCTGTGCGGCTGTGAGGCGGCCTATGCGGCCGCCCAAAGAGGCGCACAGGTGGAGCTCTATGAGATGAAGCCGGCCCATATGTCGCCGGCCCACCATTCCCCTCTGCTGGCCGAGCTGGTCTGCTCCAATTCTTTGAAAGCGGCCCGGCTGGAATCGGCCGCCGGCCTGCTGAAAGAGGAGATGCGGCGGCTGGGCTCGGTCTGTATGAAGGCCGCCGCCCGCAGCAGCGTGGCCGCCGGCGGCGCCCTGGCCGTAGACCGGGAGCAGTTCTCCGGCTATATCACCGAAATTATCCGCAGTCACCCTAACATCCGGGTCATAGAGAAGCGGGTGGAAACCATTCCCCGGGAGGGGACGGTTATCGTGGCCACCGGCCCTTTGACCGACGGCCCCCTGGCCGAAGACATTAAAAAAGTCTGCGGTTTGGATACCCTCAGCTTTTACGATGCGGCGGCCCCTATTGTCATGTATGACAGCATCGACATGTCCCTCGCCTTCCGGGCCTCCCGATACGGCCGGGGAGAAGAGGAGGGCGGGGATTATATCAACTGCCCCATGAACAAAGAGGAATACGAGGCCTTTTATAATGCTCTTGTCACGGCCGAGCAGGCCCCTCTCAAGGACTTTGACCGGCCGCTGACGGTATACGAGGGCTGCATGCCCATAGAAATCATGGCCCGCAGGGGGCCGGATACCATCCGGTTCGGGCCCCTAAAGCCGGTAGGCCTGCGGGACCCCCGCACGGGAAAACGCCCCTGGGCGGTGGTGCAGCTGCGGCGGGAGAATGCCGCCGGCAGTATGTACAACCTGGTGGGCTTTCAGACCAATTTAAAATTTCCCGAGCAAAAACGGGTGTTTTCTCTGATTCCGGGATTGGGACAGGCCGAGTTCGCCCGGTACGGGGTCATGCACCGCAATTCCTTTCTGGATTCCCCCCGGCTTCTGCAGCCGGATTTTTCCATGCGGGAGCGCCCCGGCCTCTTTTTCGCCGGGCAGCTTGCGGGGGTGGAAGGATACATGGAATCGGCGGCGGCAGGCATCCTGGCTGGCATCGGCGCGGTGCGGCATATAGCCGGGCAGACGCCCTTTTTCCCGCCTGAATACACCATGATGGGCGCCCTGGCCCGGTATATCAGCGACCCGTCCGTGAAGGATTTCCAGCCCATGGGGGCCAATTTCGGCGTACTGCCGCCGCTTTCCGAACGCATACGGGATAAAAAGGCCCGCTACGGCGCCCTTGCGGCCCGTTCCCTGGCCTGGTTCGACCAGGCGGGACTGCCGGGAGAAAAGACAGAACCTGCTAAGGAATAAAAGGGAGAGGATACATATGAAAATCGTAGTGGACGCCTTCGGCGGCGACAATGCACCGCTGGAAATCCTGAAGGGGGCCGAGATGGCCGTGAAGGAACTGGATGTGGACATCCTTCTCTCGGGGGACGAGGCGGCTATCCGCAAATGCGCGTCGGACAACGGCATTTCCCTTGCCCGCATGGAAATCCTCCAGGCCCCGGACATCCTGACCATGCACGATGAGCCGGGGGAGGTCATCAAGTCCAAATCCAACAGCTCCCTGGCCGTAGGGCTGAAGGCCCTGGCCGAGGATAAGGGGGACGCCTTTGTATCCGCCGGCTCCACCGGCGCGGTGGTGGTGGGCTCCACCTTTATCGTCAAGCGGATGAGGGGGGTAAAACGGGCGGCCCTGGCCTCCTTTATCCCCTCCAGGGACGGCCATTTCCTGCTGCTGGACATCGGCGCCAACGCCGAGTGCCGGCCTGAGATGCTGGTGCAGTTTGCGGTTATGGGTTCTGTGTATATGAAGCAGGTGCAGGGGATGGAAAATCCCACGGTGGGCCTTCTCAACATCGGCGTGGAGGAGAGCAAGGGGGGCGAGCTGCAGCGGCAGGCCTTCGCCCTTTTGCAGCAGGCGCCGGTGAACTTTATCGGCAACGTGGAGGCCCGGGACATCCCCGCCGGCGTCTGCGACATCGTGGTGACCGACGGCTTTACCGGCAATGTGGTGCTCAAGCTGACCGAAGGGGTGGCCGGCACCATGTTCGGCATGGTCAAGGGGATTTTTATGGAGGGCTTTAAGTCCAAACTCGCCGCGGCATTGGTCATGCCGGGGCTCAAGAGCCTTAAATCCAAGATGGATTACGCCACCATCGGCGGCGCGCCCCTCATGGGCATATCCAAGCCGGTTATCAAGGCCCACGGCAGTTCCAACGCCCTGGCCATCAAGAACGCCATCCGCCAGGCCAAGCGGTCGGTGGAGGGGGATATGGTGGGGACCATCGCCGCGGATCTCGCCAAGTTTGCCGCAGCCAGCAAGGCGGCCGAACAGCAGGCATAAGGCCCTGTTCCCATGTAAAATTTATCCGGAAGTCAGGTTGAAGCAATGAAAAAACTGGAAGAAGCCATCGGCTACACCTTTAAAAATCCCAAGCTGCTGCAGCGGGCCATGTCCCATTCCTCCTACGCCAACGAAATGCGCCTGCACGAGGGTTCCAACGAGCGGCTGGAATTTCTGGGGGACGCGGTGCTGTCCATTGTGGTGTCGGACTATATCTTCAAGCACTTTTCCCACCTGCCTGAGGGGGAGCTGACCAAGCTGCGGGCATCGCTGGTATGCGAAAAGTCCCTCTACGGCTTTTCCCGCCAGCTGGGGCTGGGGGATTATCTGCTGCTGGGCAAGGGCGAGCAGCAGAACGGGGGGCGGGAGCGCCCCTCCATTTTGGCCGACGCCTTCGAGGCCCTGCTGGCGGCCATCTATCTGGACGGCGGCATGGAACAGGCCCGGCAGTTTGTGCTGCGGTTTGTAAAGCCCGAACTCCACGGCGGTCCCGAGGCCTTTAAGGACTATAAGACCGCCTTACAGGAGATTATCCAGCAGAATCCGGAGGAACTGCTCCAGTATGTGCTGGTGGATGAGTCGGGCCCGGACCACGACAAATCCTTTACCGTGGAAGTGCGGCTGAATTCCAACGTCATCGGCGTGGGCAAGGGGCACAGCAAGAAGGCGGCCGAGCAGGCCGCCGCCAGCCAGGCGCTGGAACTGATGGGCGAGAAAATATGAATCCCGGCCTGCGGCGGGCCAATGTGGCCCTGTTCGTCCCACACGCCGGCTGTCCCCACCAGTGCAGCTTCTGCAACCAGCGGGCCATTACCGGACAGGCGGGACTGCCCGGCGACGAGGATATCCGGCAGGCGGCTGAGACCGCCCTGCGCACCTTGGGAGAGGACGCCCGGCAGGCGGAAATCGCCTTTTTCGGCGGCAGCTTTACGGCCATCCCCGAACCCGAAATGCGCCGGATGCTGGACGCGGCCTACCCCTATGTAGCCGACGGCCGGTTCCATGGCATACGCATCTCCACCCGGCCGGACGCCATCGACCAGAGGATCTTGGAGATTTTGCAATCCCGGGGCGTGACGGCGGTGGAACTGGGGGCCCAGAGCATGGACGACCGGGTGCTGGCGGCCAACGGCCGGGGACATACGGCGGCCCATGTGCGGCAGGCGGCCGCCCGTATCCGGGAGGCGGGGCTGGAACTGGGGCTGCAGATGATGACCGGGCTTTACGGCGACAGCGATAAAGGGGCCATGGACACCCTGGAGGCCCTGCTGGCTCTGCATCCCGACACCCTGCGGATTTATCCCACCATCGTATTGGAGGGCACCCGGCTGGCCGAACTCTACCGGCAGGGGGAATACCGCCCCCAGACGGTGGAGGAGGCGGCGGCCCTCTGCGGCCGGCTGCTTATGCGCTGCAACGCGGCTGGCGTGCCGGTTATCCGGCTGGGGCTGCACGAGATAGAAAAGGCGCGGTATATGGCCGGCCCCTGGCACCCGGCCTTCCGGGAAATCTGTGAAGGGAATATCTATCTGGATGCGGCCCGGCGGGCCTTGGAAGGACGGCCCGCCGGCGCCTATTTTTTGTATGTCGGCAGGAAGAACACCTCCCGCATGGCTGGCCAGAACCGGCGGAATCTGGATGCGCTGGCAGAAGCAGGCTACCTTTGCAGGGTGCGGGAGGATGCCGCGCTTTCGGCCTTTGCCGTAAGGGCGGAGAAAAGAGAATAAGAAATTTTTGGGAAATAGAGAAAGAGAGGAGGAGACGCCATGCTGTTAAAATCCCTGACGATACAGGGTTTTAAGTCCTTTGCCGACAAGACCACTTTGCAGTTCGGCAGGGGCATCACAGCCGTGGTGGGGCCCAACGGCAGCGGAAAGAGCAATATATCCGACGCCATCCGCTGGGTGCTGGGGGAGCAGTCCACCAAGACCCTGCGGGGCTCCAAGATGGAAGACGTGGTGTTCGGCGGCACAGCTGCCCGCCGTCCTCTCGGCTTTGCAGAGGTCACCCTGACCATTGACAACAGCGATAGGGGCCTGGAATTTGACAACGATACCGTATCGGTCACCCGGCGGTATTACCGTTCGGGGGAAAGCGAATACCAGTTAAACGGCGCCTCGGTCCGCCTGAAGGATATCCATGAGCTTTTCATGGACACCGGCTTGGGGCGGGACGGTTACTCCATGATAGGTCAGGGGCGCATCGACAGCATCGTGGGCACAAAATCCAGCGAGCGGCGGGATATTTTCGAGGAGGCGGCGGGCATTTCCCGCTACCGCTACCGCAAGCAGGAGGCCGAACGCCGGCTGACCCAGGCAGAGGAAAATCTGGTGCGCCTGCGGGATATTCTGCAGGAGCTGGAGGGGCGGGTAGGCCCCTTAAAGGAACAGAGCGAAAAGGCCGAAAAATTCCTGGCCTACGCCGCCGAAAAGAAGGATTTGGAGATAGGCCTCTGGCTGCATATGCTGGACACCTCCAAGGATGCGCTGCGGGAGCAGGAATATAAAATCACCCTGGCTGAAACCCAGTACAGCGCGGCAGGGGAGGCTCTCAAAGGCCTGGAGGAGGACATCGACAACCTGTCCCTGCAAACCCAGGGCATAACCGTCCAAATCGAGGACATCCGCCGGGCGGCTGCCTCCCTGGAGGAGGAGGCCGTCCGCACCGACGGGGAGGCGGCCTTAAAGGAGAATACCATCTTCCACAACGGCGAGACCATGGAGCGCGTTCGGCGGGAGCTGGAGTCCCTGGATCAGTCGGCGGCGGAAGCGGCCGAAAATGCCCGGCGCAAGCGGGAGGAGGCGGAGGCTAAGGCCGCCGACACCGCCCGGATGAACCTGGAACTGGCCGGCCTCAACAGCGAGCTGGAGGGGCTTATCAGCCACAGTGAACGGTATTCCAGGAAAATAGAAGAACTCTCGGCCGCCCAGAATGCCCTTGCGGCCCAAAGTGCCGAGGAGCGGGTGCGGATGGTCACGGCCCGGTCTTCCTTGGGAGAATTAGAGGAACGGGGTCGGGCGGTTGTAAGTGACATAGCTGTCCGCCGGCAGGAGTTGGCCGAACTGGAAGCTGAGGCTAAAGCCCTTCAGGCGGACAAGGCCCGGTTGGAGGAGCAGATTACCGCCTGCACCAACGCCCTGAAGGGATATGAGATGCGCAAGGCCTCCCGGGCTTCTCATGCGGAGGAACTGAAAGCGGGACTGGACAGGCTGCGGCTGGACATCGGCGAGCATGGCCGCCGGGCCCAGATTTTGGAAGACCTGGAGCGGAACATGGAGGGCTTCGCCTACTCGGTCAAGGCGGTTGTCAAAGCGGCCGACGGCGGCCGGCTGCGGGGGATACACGGCCCGGTATCCCGCTTAATCCAGGTGGACAAGCCCTACGCCACCGCCATCGAAATCGCCTTAGGCGCCGCCATGCAGAATATCGTGGTGGACACCGAGGAGGACGCCAAACGGGCCATCCAATTTTTAAAATCCCAGAAAGCCGGCCGGGCCACCTTCCTGCCGCTTACATCGGTAAAGGGCAGGCGCTTAGAAGAACCGGCCCTTGCCAGCCAATCCGGATTTGTAGGACTGGCCGTGGATTTGGCCGGCTGCGATGAAAAATACAGGCCGGTCATCCAATCCCTTTTGGGGCGGACGGCCGTGGCCGAGGATATCGACGCGGCCGTGGCCATAGCCAGGCGCTTTGGGTATAAATTTAAGATTGTAACCCTGGACGGCCAGGTGGTCAACGCCGGCGGTTCCCTGACCGGCGGCTCTCTTGCGAAAAACGCGGGACTTTTGGGCCGGGCGGACGAAATCCGCCGGCTGCGGGAAAAGGCGGCGGATTTGGAGAAGCAGCTGGCTGCGGACACCAACGCCTATAAAGCGGCCCAGTCCGACTTGGCGGCCGTGGAGGCCGATATGGCCGGCGCCAGGGGCGAACTGACCACCGCCCAGGAGGATCACATCCGGGTAGAAGGGGAAATCCGCCGGGTGGACGGACAGCGGCAGGCGGCCGCAAAATCCGCTGCTGCCTTAGAGGCCGAACAGGCCGCCGCCCAGACCCGCCGGGAGGAACTGGAAGCCCAGTCGGCCGAGGCGGAGGAGAATATCCGGGGGCTGGAGGAGAAGCAGGCCGCCCTGCAGAAGGATATAGACGACGCTGCCGGCGGACGGGACAGCGCCGCCGACCGCCGAGAGGCATTGTCAGCGTCGGTCACCGCCCTGCGGCTGCGCATGATGGAGGCGGACAAGGACAAGCAGGCCATCGAACGGGAGGCCGCCGAGCTGGAGGCGGCCGCTGCCGGCGGCGCCGGCCGGCGGGAGGAACTGGAAAGGGAACTCGCTGAACTGGCGGAGAAAAACGAGGCCTTGCAGGCCGAAGCCGACGCCCTGAAGGAAAAGGCGTCGGGCCTGCGGGAGCAGGCGGCCGCTTCAGCGACCCAGGTGGAAGGCTTCCGGCAGCAGCGGGATGAAGCTGAAAAAAAGGCCCAGTCCCTGCGGCAGAAAGAGCGGGACAAAACCGCCGAGCGGGAGAAAATCAGCGGGGAGCTGGCCCGCTTAAGCGAGCGGAAAAATGCCATGCTGGCCGAGTACGACGACATCATCCGCCGGCTGTTCGACGAATATGAACTGACCCGCAGCGAGGCGGAGGCCACCGGCATCCGCATCGAGGATCCGGTCAAGGCCAAGGCCTCCCTCAACCAGGTAAAGGGAAAAATCCGCGCCCTGGGCAATGTGAACGTAGCGGCCATTGAGGAGTATAAAGAGGTGGCCCAGCGGTACGAATTTATGTCGGAGCAGATCGGGGATATTGAAAAATCCCGGGATGAGTTGTATCATTTAATCGAGAAGCTCACCGGGGATATGCGCCGGATGTTCACCGAGGGCTTTGCAAAAATCGCCCGGAACTTCACCGACGTCTTTACCGAGCTGTTCGGCGGCGGTACGGCCGAACTGCGGCTGACCGACCCCGAGCATGTGCTGGAGAGCGGCATCGACATCCTGGTGCAGCCGCCAGGCAAGAAGGTATCTTCCATCGAGCTGCTGTCGGGCGGGGAAAAGGCCCTTATTGCCGTTTCCATTTATTTTGCCATTATGAAGGTCAACCCGCCGCCCTTCTGCATGATGGATGAGGTGGAGACCGCTCTGGACGACATCAACGTGGACCGGTTCGCCGAATACATGAAGCGGATGTCGGGGGCCACCCAGTTTATCTGCATCAGTCACCGGCGGGGTACCATGGAAGCCGCCGATATGCTCTACGGCGTGACCATGCAGGAAAAGGGCGTGTCCAAGCTGCTGGCCCTCAATGTCAGCGAACTGGCCGAAAAGCTCAATCTGCAATAAATTTACTGCAATCCAAGGCAGGAAGGAAGGAAAGTCTGGATGGGATTTTTCAGTAAAATCAGCGCGGGCCTTAAGAAGACCCGGGATTCGCTGGTCAGCGCCGTAACGGGCATGCTGGGCGGCTTTACCAAAATCGACCAGGAGCTCTTTGACGAGCTGGAGGAAATCCTGATTATGTCGGACATCGGCGTGGCTACAGCCACCCGCATCTGCGACCGGCTGAAGGAGCGGGTTAAGGAGGAGAAGGTGACCGACCCGGCCGCTATCCGGGGCATGCTGGAGGACAGCATCGCCGAAATGCTGACCGATTCGGAAGGGCTGAATCTGGAAACCAGCCCGTCGGTGATACTGGTCATCGGGGTCAACGGTGCGGGCAAAACCACCACCATCGGCAAGCTGGCTTCCCAGCTGAAAGCCCAGGGCAAAAAGGTGCTGCTGGGTGCGGCCGATACCTTCCGGGCCGCCGCCATCGAGCAGCTGGGCGTCTGGGCCGACCGGGCGGGAGTGGATATGATCCGGGGGGCCGAGGGCTCCGACCCGGCCTCGGTGGTTTACGATACCATCGCCGCCGCCAAGGCCCGGAATGTCGATGTGATTATCTGCGACACCGCCGGCCGGCTGCACAACAAAAAGAACCTGATGGACGAACTGGCCAAGATTTCCCGGATTATCGACCGGGAGCTGCCGGGGGCCTCCCGGGAAAACCTGCTGGTGCTGGACGCCACCACCGGTCAGAACGCTGTCAACCAGGCCCGGGAGTTTGGCGCCACGGCCCAGATTACCGGCATCGTTTTAACCAAGCTGGACGGCACCGCCCGGGGCGGCGTGGTCCTTTCCATCCACGACGAACTGCATATCCCGGTGAAATATATCGGCGTGGGCGAGCAGATCGACGATTTGCAGCCCTTTGATGCGGCCGCCTTTGCAAGGGCCATGTTTGAAAACGAGGAGAAACTATGAAACTGCTGTTAGCTACCAAGAATCAGAAAAAATTGGCCGAAATGCGGCGGATTCTGGAGCCTCTGGGCGTGGAGGTGCTCTCCGAAGCCCAGTTGGAGACGCCGCTGCCCGAGGTGGAGGAAACCGGGACAACCTTTTTGGAAAACGCCCGGCTGAAGGCCCAGTCGGCCTGTCAGGCCACGGGTATGGCCGCCGTGGCCGACGATTCCGGCCTGTGCGTAGATGCGCTGAATGGTGCGCCGGGGGTGTATTCTGCCCGGTACGCCGGCGGGCATGGGGACGACAAGGCCAATAATGACAAGCTGCTAAAGGAGCTGGAGGGCCTGCCCATGGAGAAGCGCACGGCCCGGTTTGTCTGCTCCATCTGCTGTGTTTTTCCCGACGGCGATGAGATTACGGCTATGGGAGAATGCCATGGCCATATCGGCTTTGCGCCGGAAGGAGACGGCGGATTCGGCTACGACCCCTTGTTCCTCACCGAAAAGGGCTGCTTCGGCCGGCTTTCTCCGGCGGAGAAGGACGCCGTCAGCCACCGGGGAGCCGCGCTGCGGCAGTTCGCAGAGGCCTTAAAGGCCCGCTTGGATAAATAAAGATTATATAGAAACGAGGACAATACATGTTGACAAGTAAGCAAAGGGCCCAGCTCAGAGGGCTGGCCAACCGGCTGGACGCCATTTTCCAGGTGGGAAAGGGCGGAATTAACGACCAGCTGACCCGGCAGATCGACGAGACGCTGGAGGCACGGGAGCTCATTAAAGTCCGGGTACTGGAGACCTCGCCCTGTAAGGCCAGGGAGGCGGCCGACCAGCTGGCTGCAGCCGTACATGCCGACGTGGTGCAGGTTATCGGCTCCCGGTTTATCCTATATCGGGAAAGCGAGGATAATAAGCAGATTACCCTGGTAAAATAGACAGGAAGGCAGGGATGCGGCAGGTGAAGCGCATTGCAATGTTTGGCGGCACCTTTAATCCCATCCACAACGGCCATATAGCGCTGGCCCTGTCCGCCGCCCGGGCCACCGGCGCAAAGGTCCTTCTCGTCCCCACCTATCTGCCGCCCCATAAGTCGGGCGCAGGGGTTATCGACGGGGCGGACAGGCTGGAAATGTGCCGCCTGGCGGTTATAGGTCATCCGGAGCTGTCGGTTTCGGATATGGAATTGCAGCGGGGCGGCCCCAGCTACACAGTGGATACCCTGGGAGCCTTGGCAGAGGCCCATCCGGGGGCGGCACTGTATCTCGTCTGCGGGGCCGATATGCTGGTGACCCTTTGGCAGTGGCGGCGATATGAGGAAATATTGCAGCTGGCCCAGGTGGCGGCGGTCTGGCGGCCCGGGACGGATAAAGGGGATTATGAGGCGGCTGCCGCCCGCATCCGGCGGGATGGAGGGCGTGTGCTGCTCATCGAACAGAAGGGGATAGAGGTGTCCTCCACCGATATTCGGGAACGGTTGGAACGGGGAGAATCTGTGGAGGGGCTGACGCCTCCTGCAGTGCTTTTGTATATAAGAGAGCGGCATCTATATGAAAAGAAGGGCGCGGATAGAATATGACAATCAATGCATATAAGCGGATTTTAATGGAGCGGCTGACCGAAAAGCGATATCTCCACTCCCTGGCCGTAGCCGATGAAGCGGTGCGGCTGGCAAAAAAGTACGGCGCCGACCCGGATAAGGCCTATCTTGCGGGACTGCTGCACGACTGCATGAAGGACGCGCCCAAAGAAGAAATGTTGCAAACTATAGAACGGTTTGGTATAATACTAACCGATATTGAAAAATCCTCCCCAAAATTGTGGCATGCCATAGCCGGCGCCTGCTTTGTCCGCCGGCAGCTGGACATTGAGGACGGGGAAATTGTCCGGGCCATCCGGTATCATACCACTGCCCGGAAGGATATGTCCCTTCTGGAGAAAATCCTCTACCTGGCCGATTTTACCTCTTCCGACCGGGACTATCCCGGCGTGGAGGATATGCGAAAGGCTGTGGATGCGGGGCTGGAGAGGGCTATGACCGAGGCGCTGACCTTTACCATTGTGGATTTGGCCCAGTCCGGCCATGCCATCCATCCGGACA
Source organism: Candidatus Howiella intestinavium (assembly GCA_904420585.1). Classification (GTDB taxonomy): domain Bacteria; phylum Bacillota; class Clostridia; order Oscillospirales; family Acutalibacteraceae; genus Howiella; species Howiella intestinavium. The sequence goes on from CAJFVX010000027.1 coordinate 39,124, forward strand.
CCATCGGGGCCTATAACCAGATTATGCTGCAGAAGGCGGAGGCTTAGGCGCCTTTTATGTACGAATATCCATCCGCTTCATCCGGCGCGGCCGGAGAAGGGAGTTTAGATAGAAATGCGTGAGAAAAAGAACCTGTCAAAGAAAAAATTTGTGCGGCGGAAAACCCGGCGGCACGATCCCTTCCGCATTACGGTAAATGTGGTGTGCAGCCTGGTGCTCATCATATCGACGCTGGCCCTGACCGGCATGCTGGCCCTGGGGATGCATCCTCTGCAGGAAAACGACCCGGACCATCCTGCGAAAGAGACGGCCAGCGGCCTGGAGCCGCTGCCCACCAGCATGCATCATAACAGCAGTTATATTCTGGTGCTGGGCACCGACAACAGCAACGGGCTGACCGACATGATTCTGGTGGCCTGTATGGATCATGAAAAGAACACCATGAATTTCCTGCAGATTACCCGTGACCTGTATATCGGCGATGATATTCCTACCGGCAAAATCAACGCGGTATACGCCAATGCCAGGAAGGGCGAGAATAAAATCAACGCCCTGCGCCGGCGGCTGGGTTCTTACCTGGGCATTCCCATTGACCATTATGTCACCTTTAATCTGGAGGGCTTCCGGAATATGGTGGATGCCATCGGCGGGGTGGATATCAACATCGCCCAGGAGGACGGCATCGACGTAGAGGACTTTACCACCGGTGAGCATTATATTATGGGTCCCGGCCCTGTGCATCTGGACGGGAACAAGGCCGAAAGCTTTGTGCGCAAGCGGTATCAGACCAAGCATATGGATAAGGGATACGCCTTGGGCGACGTAAGCCGGGTGCAGCAGCAGCGTGTCTTCTATGCCGCCCTGGCCAAAAAGCTGCAGAGCATGAGCCTCGGGCAGCTCACCAGCGCAGCCACCCAGTGCTATAAAGAAATCACCACGGATTTGTCAATTGGTGAAATGCTGGGGTATGCCCAGGAAATGCAGCAGGTGGATATGTCCAATATTCTCATGAAGAGCGTGCCCGGCCAGTTCTGTGAAACCCGTCTGGACGGGGAGGAGTACCGGCTGGATTACTATTCCATTCACAAAAAGGAATATGTGGAAATGTTCAATGCATATTTCAACCCCTACGGTGAGGCGCTGACGGTGGACGGAATTCAGATTGAGGAACTGCATCGGTTGGTGGGCGATAAGTACGAGCCCAGCGTGGAAGACGGCGGCGGCACCCTGGAAGAGATAGCGATAGAAAACGGGGAATAGGACAAGGGCATCCATTGAGACGGGAGTGACGAATATGAACAAAAATTCCAGGAAGGATATGGTGGATCTGTCCTCCATGCGTACGAGAGGACGCAGAAAGCGGCGGAATAAATTCCGCATCGCTATGAATATTCTCTGCAGCTTTGTGCTGATTCTCTCTGTTGTTGCCTTAAGCGGTATGCTGGCGCTGGGGCTGCGTCCGCTTGGCGCCGGTGGGGACAATATCGAGGAGACGGCCAGTGGGCTGGAGCCGTTGATCTACAGCGCCCACAAGGAGAGCAGCTACATTTTGATAGTGGGTGTGGATAACAGTGAGAGCCTCACGGACGTTATTATGGTGGCTTGTATTGACCATGAAAAGGACACCATGAATATCCTGCAAATCCCCCGGGACACCTTTATCGATACCAACGTGCCTACCGGGAAAATCAATGCGGTATACGGCAGCGCAAGAGATGGGGAAGCCAAAATCAACGCCCTGCGGCGCAAGCTGTCCAGCCATTTGGGCATCCCACTTGATCACTACGTCACCTTTACCCTGGAGGGTTTCCGGAACGTGGTGGATGCCGTGGGCGGTGTAGACATTGTCATCACCCAGCCCCGGGGCATTGACGTGGAGGATTTCACCACTGGGGAGCATTACATCATGGGCCCGGGCGAGGTCCATCTGGACGGCCACAAGGCCGAGAGTTTTGTGCGCAAGCGGTACCAGACCTCCCACATGGATCCCGGCTATGAACTGGGGGACATCAGCCGGGTGCAGCAGCAGCGGATTTTCTATGCCGCCCTGGCCGAGAAGCTCAAGAGCATGAGCATGTCCCAAATTACTGAAATCGCTACCACCTGTTATGACCAGATCGGCACCAGCATGTCTCTGGGCGAAATGCTGGGGTATGCAAGGGAGCTGCAGAATATCAGCCTGGACAATGTAATTATGAAGAGTGTGCCCGGCCAGTTCTGTACGTATAAAAAAATATCCTATTATTCTATCCATAAGCAGGAATATGTAGATTTGTTCAACCAGTATTTTAATCCTTACGGCGACCCGCTGACGGTGGACGACATCCGGATCCGGGAGCTGCATACGGCCATCGGCGACGAATATGAGTCCAGCGTGGCCAACGAGGGCGGTTCTTTAAGTGAAATCAACGACGACAACAGCCAGGTGGATACAGAATAGCCCTGGCACGATTCTAAAATATCAAAATCGGAAAAGAGGGTTTGTGTGGAAACACGGGAAATCTTAAAAATAGCAGCCAAGGCGCTGGACAGCAAAAAAGCCCTGGATGTGCAGGCCATCGAAATCGGCGACCTGACCATTATCACCGACTTTTTCCTGCTGGCTACCGCCACCTCTTCCACCCACGTCCGGGCATTGGCCGATGAGGTGGAGGAGATGCTCTCCCGGGCGGGCGTAGAGCCCCATCACATCGAGGGCCGGGCCACCGGCTGGATTCTGCTGGACTACGGCAGCGTGGTGGTGCATGTCTTCGATAAGAAAAGCCGGGACTTTTATCAGCTGGAACGCCTTTGGAACGACGGCGTTCCCTACGATCTCAGCGGCCTGCTGGCCGAGGAGGGCACAGCCGAGGTGTAAGGCATCTTTCCATATCAGAAATCCATTATTCGGGGTGACAGAATTTGAAATACGATTATCAGGCAGTAGAGAAAAAATGGCAGGACATTTGGGATGAGAAGCAAACCTTCCGGGCGGAAAACCAGTCGGATAAGCCTAAGTTTTATGCGCTGGTGGAATTTCCTTATCCTTCCGGCCAGGGACTCCATGTGGGCCATCCCCGGTCCTATACCGCGCTGGACATTGTCAGCCGGAAAAAGCGGCTGCAGGGCTATAACGTCCTGTATCCCATGGGATGGGACGCCTTCGGCCTGCCCACCGAGAATTACGCCATCAAGAACCACATCCATCCCGAGATCGTCACCGAGCAGAACATTGCCCATTTTAAGGCGCAGTTAAAGTCCCTGGGCTTTTCCTTCGACTGGAGCCGGGAAATCAATACCACCGACCCGTCCTACTACAAGTGGACCCAGTGGATTTTCCTCCAGCTCTTTAAAAAGGGATTGGCCTATAAAAAGGAAATGGCCGTCAACTGGTGTACATCCTGCAAGTGTGTGCTGGCCAATGAAGAGGTGGTAAACGGCGTCTGCGAACGGTGCGGCAGCGAAGTGGTCCGCAAGGTCAAGAGCCAGTGGATGCTGAAAATCACCGAATACGCCGAAAAGCTTTTGGAAGGGCTTGACCATGTGGATTACATCGAACGGGTCAAGACCCAGCAGCGCAACTGGATCGGCCGTTCCACCGGCGCCGAGGTCACCTTTAAGACCACCACCGGCGACGATCTGCTCATTTACACCACCCGGCCGGATACCCTCTTCGGCGCTACATATATGGTTATTTCCCCTGAACATCCCCTGATTGAGAAGTGGGCCGGCATCATCGGCAATATGGACGCCGTGCGGGCCTACCAGGCAGAGGCTGCCCGCAAGTCCGACTTTGAGCGGACCGAGGTGGCCAAAGAAAAGACCGGTGTGAAGCTGGACGGGGTACGGGCTGTCAATCCGGTCAACGGGAAGGAAATCCCCATCTTTATCTCAGATTACGTACTGATTTCCTATGGCACCGGCGCCATCATGGCCGTTCCCGCCCACGACTCCCGGGACTGGGATTTCGCCAAGGCCTTTGACCTGCCCATCATTGAAGTCGTAGCCGGCGGGGACGTGGAAAAGGAAGCCTTTACCGACTGCGAAACCGGCGTCATGGTCAACTCGGATTTCTTAAACGGCCTGCCGGTGGAGGAGGCCAAGAAGGCTATTGTCAAGTGGCTGACCGAAAAAGGCGTGGGTCATGAAAAGGTCAACTATAAGCTGCGGGACTGGGTCTTTTCCCGCCAGCGGTACTGGGGCGAGCCCATCCCCATTGTGGAATGTGAAAAGTGCGGTTACGTGCCGGTGCCGGAAGACCAGCTGCCGGTGAAGCTGCCTATGGTGGACTCCTATGAACCCACCGAAACCGGTGAATCCCCCTTGGCCAAGATGACCGATTGGGTCAGCACCACCTGCCCCCACTGCGGCGGCCCGGCCAAGCGGGAAACCGATACCATGCCCCAGTGGGCCGGTTCCTCCTGGTACTTCCTGCGCTACTGCGACCCCCACAACGACGAGGCCCTGGCCTCTCCGGAAGCTTTGCAATATTGGCTGCCGGTGGACTGGTACAACGGCGGTATGGAGCATACCACCCTGCACCTGCTCTACAGCCGCTTCTGGCATAAGTTCCTGTATGACTGCGGCATTGTCCCCACCCCCGAACCCTACGCCAAGCGCACCAGCCACGGTATGATCCTGGGCGAGAACGGGGAGAAGATGTCCAAATCCCGGGGCAACGTGGTCAATCCGGACGACATCGTCCGGGACTACGGGGCGGATACCATGCGCCTGTACGAAATGTTTATCGGCGACTTTGAGAAGGCCGCGCCCTGGAGTTCCAAGTCCATCAAGGGTTGCGGGCGGTTCCTGGACCGCATTTGGGGGCTGCAGGACATCCTGACCGACGGGGAAGGCTATCGTCCCGAGCTGGAAGGGGAATTCCACCGCACCATCAAGAAGGTCACCACCGATATCGACGAGCTGAAGTGCAATACGGCTATCGCCGCCATGATGGCCCTGCTGAACAGTGTGACGGCCACCGGCTCCATCACCAAGGGCGAGTACCGCACCCTGCTTATCCTGCTCAATCCCTTTGCTCCCCACATCACCGAGGAGCTCTGGCAGCGCGCCGGCTTCCAGGGGATGCTCAATGAAACCCAGTGGCCTGCCTACGACGAAGACAAGTGCAAGGTAGCCACAGTGGAGATTGTGGCGCAGGTAAACGGCAAGACCCGGGGCCGTCTGACGGTGGATGCCGGCATCAGTGCGGCCGACGCCATCGCACTGGCCAAGGCCGAGGAAAAGGTTGCGGCAGAGATAGCAGGCAAAACTGTCATAAAAGAATTGTACGTCCCTGGAAAATTGGTAAATATAGTCGCCAAATAAACAAAAGGGCTTGACAGATAGGGAACCTGCATAGTATAATATGATGGTAATTTGTTTTTACCCCTGCATTCCTGCGGAGGGAGGGATTTAGATGAGCCAGGTTCGCGTCAAGGATAATGAGTCTCTGGAAAATGCACTCCGACGTTTTAAAAGGCAAACCGCCCGTGATGGCGTGATTCAGGAAGTGCGGAAACGGGAGCATTATGAAAAGCCTTCTGTAAAGCGCAAAAAGAAATCGGAAGCCGCCCGCAAGCGTAAATATCGTTAAGGGCCGGAGTACCGGTATCTTGGAAAGCGGCTGTTTCGGCAGCCGCTTTCTCTGTATCGGGACGCGGCCAGGCGTCTGACGCTTTGGCGGCGGAAAATTTGTCCCTTGTATTATACCTACGGTGCGGCTGTTGGCATACAGCCGCTTTTTCTTTTTAAGGAGATATAGATGCTTTTACCGGATTACAGGGTCCATCGCGTCACCGAACTGACGCCGGCATTTTTGCATAAAAAGGGGATTGCCGCCCTGCTGCTGGATGTGGACAACACCTTGTCCACCCACGGCGGACAAACCCCGCTGGAGGGACTGGAGGACTGGATTACCCAAATGCGGAAGGCGGGTGTACAGCTTCTTATCCTGTCCAATGCCAAGAGGCGGCGGGTGGCGCCCTTTGCAGGGAAGCTGGGGCTGGCCTATCAAGCTTTGAGCGTCAAGCCTCTGCCTATGGGATATTTGCGGGCCGTTCGCCGGCTGGGCGTTAAGCGCAGGCAGGCGGCCATCGTAGGCGATCAGCTGTTTACGGATATTTTAGGCGGCCGCATGGCGGGTGTGACCACCATCCTGGCGGACCCCATCCTGGAGGAGAATGGGCGAAGCTTCCGGCTGCGCAGAAAATGGGAGAAAAAAATATTGTCCCGCCGGGAAATCCGCCGTCCCGGACAGGATGCATAAAAAGCCCCACAAGATAGCGGGGGAGAGAGGAGAATCATATGGCTGTGAAATTTGGCCCGGCGGGCAATTCGGAAAGCTTTGCCAAGATGGGATATAAAGGAAGCCTGCAGGTGCCGGAATATATTGTGAAAATGGGTTTGGACGCCTTTGAATACCAGTGCGGCCGGGGGGTCAACATCGGGGAGGAGAAAGCCCGGCAGCTGGGCGCCCTGGCGGCAGAGCAGGGGGTGGCCCTGAGCCTCCACGCGCCCTACTATATCTCTATGTCCTCTCTGGAGGAGGCCAAAAGGGACAATTCGGTAGGGTATATCCTGGCCAGCGCCCGGGCAGTGGACTGGATGGGAGGTCAGCGCATTGTGGTACACTCGGGCTCCTGCGGCAAGCTGACGCGGGAACGCGCCCTGGAGCTTGCGGTGGACACCATGAAAAAGGCCCTGGCGGCCCTGGATGAAGCCGGCCTTTCCCACATCCGGGTCTGCCCGGAAACCATGGGAAAAATCAATCAGCTGGGGGATTTGAACGAGGTGCTGACCCTGTGCGAGCTGGACGAACGCCTGCTGCCCTGCATCGACTTCGGGCATTTAAACGCCCGAACCCACGGTTCTCTGCGCACCATGGAGGACTTTGCAGGTATTTTTGATGAAATGGAAAACCGGCTGGGCACTTCCCGCATGAAGGAATTCCATTCCCATTTCTCTAAAATTGAGTATACGGCCGGCGGGGAAAAGCAGCATTTAACCTTTGCGGATACGGTTTTCGGCCCGGACTATGAGCCGGTGATGGAACTGCTGGCCCGCAAGGGATGCGATGCCACGGTTATCTGCGAGTCCGCCGGTACCCAGGCTGAGGATGCCAAGACCATGAAAGACGCCTACTGGGCGTTTATGAAGAAAGAGGCGTAAAAGATGGCGAAGAAAATACTGGTGCTCAACGGCCCCAACCTGAATCTGCTGGGAAAACGGGAGCCGGAGGTATACGGCCGGCAGACCCTTGCAGACATTGAAGCCATGATAGCCGCCAGAGGGGCGGAAAATGGCCTTTCCTGCGACTTTTTCCAGTCCAACGGGGAAGGGGCCCTTATCGATAAAATCCACACCTGCCTGACCGATTACGACGGCTGCATTTTCAACGCAGGCGCCTATACCCATTACAGCTATGCCATCCGGGACGCCATCGCATCGGTGGAAAAGCCCTTTATTGAGGTACACATGTCCAACGTGCACAAGCGGGAGGAATTCCGGCATCACTCGGTGATTTCCCCTGTCTGCGCCGGCGTTATCGCCGGTTTCGGGGCGGACAGCTACCTGCTGGCTTTAGAGGCCCTGGCAGGGATATTGGAAAGAGGAGAAAAGGCATGACGGCAATCGAACGCCTGCAAGGGAAACTTACTGCAGGGGAAGGGTATCTGGTCATAACGCCGGTCAACCGGCGTTATCTAACTGGCTTTCCCTCATCCCTGGGCTATCTGCTCATAGGAAAGGAAGAGGCGGTTCTCTTTCTGGACGGCCGGTATTTTGAGGCCGGCAGCAAGGCGGTGCCGGCCTCCATCCAGGTGGAGCAGACCCGCAAACTATCCGAACAGCTGGCGGCAGCCGCCGGCCGGATGAAAATACAAAAGGTATATACCGAGACCGAAATAAGCATCCGGGAACTGGAGGGCCTGCGGCGGCTTCTGCCCAATCTGCAGGTGGAGGCGAGGGAAGGGCTTACGGCGGCCCTGGAAAGCATCCGTTCGGTGAAATCGGCAGGGGAGGCCGACTGCATCCGCCGGGCCCAGCGCATTGCTGAAGCGGCGCTGGAGGAGGTGCTGGGACTGATTCAGCCGGGTGTCACCGAAGCCCAGATAGCCCTGGAACTGGATTACCGCATGCGCAAAAAGGGCGCCGAGGACACAGCCTTTGACACCATCGCCGTGGCCGGCCCCAAGTCGGCTCTGCCCCATGGGGTGCCGGGAGACGTCCAGGTGCAGAAGGGGGATTTCATCGTCATGGACTTCGGGGCCGTATACGGCGGCTACCGCAGCGACATGACCCGTACTGTGGCGGTGGGATATGCAACCGACGAGATGAAAAAGGTATATGAGACCGTCTTGGCCGCCCAGGCAGCCGCCTTGGAGGTCCTGCGGCCGGGACTGCCCTGCGCCGAAGGGGACCGGGCGGCCCGGGAGGTCATCGAGAAGGCCGGCTACGGGGAATATTTTAATCACAGCACCGGCCACGGGGTGGGGCTGGAGATCCACGAATACCCCAACCTTACCTCCCGCAGCGAGGCAGTGCTGGAAGCGGGGCAGATTGTGACGGTGGAGCCGGGAATCTATCTGCCGGGCCGCTTCGGCGTCCGCATTGAGGACATGGTCTGGCTGACGCCGGGGGGCTGCGAAAACCTGACGGCGGCCCCCAAGGCGCTGACGATTTTGTAAAAATTCTCATTTGAAACATATTATAGCAGAGCATATACGGGTAAAAGGTTTTTGCTTTCGCATCCACTTGGATATGTCGCCGGAGAGAGTTCATTTCTTCATGGGGATGACATGTAGATTCCTTTCTTCTTGGCCAGTGGAAACAGGTCTGTTGACACATCCCCGGAACAGTCTCTCCAGGCGGCAGGTATAGCCTCGCTGCTTGCTTCGGTATAAATTTCGCAGTACTGATGGCAGAGCTGCAGTGCATATCCCGGATTGGCTTTATTTCCGCCTTGGCATCTGGCTGGGACAGTTGTGGGGTTGCGTGGACTGACTGGCCAACAGTTCCATGCTCCCATCCAGTGCGGCTTCCGGAAGTATATATCTGGTTACCGGTCTCCTGTTGTCTTCCAGGGCTGACCCAGCTCACCTTATTTCTTTACATGCCTTGTCAAGGGGAGTACTCAAACGATATCTTTTGTGTTGTGCTCTTACAATTTGTCTGAGAAAATTTTCGATAAATGTAGCGTTACAATAGATGTGAGACCAAGGGGATAGAAAAAAGCGATTGAGAACGTTAGAATAAAGCTACCACACCCAAACTAACGA